>NZ_JALHKQ010000002.1:0-1031980 GCF_022832475.1 Bacillus sp. B19-2 | reverse complement strand
AAGCCACCTTTTATAATTGAACCATGCGGTTCAATCAAGCATCCGGTATTAGCCCCGGTTTCCCGGAGTTATCCCAGTCTTACAGGCAGGTTACCCACGTGTTACTCACCCGTCCGCCGCTAACATCAGGGAGCAAGCTCCCATCTGTCCGCTCGACTTGCATGTATTAGGCACGCCGCCAGCGTTCGTCCTGAGCCAGGATCAAACTCTCCATGAAGTTTGATAATGACTACGCACAACAAATGTGCGATTTATTTAATGAATTAACAGGTACGTTTTGTCTTGTTTAGTTTTCAAAGATCATTTCCGCCTCTCGAAGAAGCGACTTTACTAATATAACATTCTATCATTGTGAATGTCAACAACTTTTTTTAAAAGATTTTCGAAGTTGTTTTTATAAAGCCTCCTTTTTAGGGGCGGATACTAATATAACATCTATTTACGTTTTGCACAATAGCTTTTTTAAAAAAATAATAATCAAATGATTTTGGCTCAGATGAATCCTGATTATCTCGACCAGCCGGCAATTGACGCCATTTATTTCTCCTTACCGCTTTCTTCTATATAAAAGTATACAGCGGTCTTTAAAATCAATTTGCTAAAGCTGCACATGGTCCGAAGCTTCGAGGATGACATTAAACTCTCCGCTATCAGCTTTCACTTGAATAAAAAGCTTCTCATTCCGGAGCTTTTTAACAGGATATATTTTCATTCACGCTGGTTGGCGGATAAAGCTTATACAGCCTACCTTTTCAGCTTGGCGGTCGAATGTCTGACAACCAGTTCAGGTTTGTAGACGGTGGAATGCTCAAGCTGATCCGTGTTGCGTCCCTCAACTTTGGCAATCATCCATTTTGCCGCCTCAATCCCCATCTGCATTTTCGGATGAGTGACTGACGTCAGCTTCACTTCAGATGCCTCGCTCAAGTGTGAGTCGTCATATCCCACAATCGATATGTCTTCCGGCACTTTCAAACCGAATTCCCTCACGACATCCAACACCATAAGCGCGATCTCGTCGTTATAGCAGAATATAGCAGTCGGACGGTCTGATGAAGAAAGCCGCTTCCTGGCTTCAGCTATCGTTTTTTGTTTTTTGTTCTCTGTTGTGTACGTCACGACCATTTCAGGGTAAAACGACAAGCCGTTTTCTCTGAAAGCACGGATAAATCCTTTCATCCGGTTGGCGCCCTGCATATCGTCCTGTTTAAAGAAACCGAACACTTTTTCATGGCCGAGCTTAATCAAATGCTCCGTGGCGATAAAACCGCCGTGTTCATCATCCAAAATGAAATGGGGCGGATTTAGCTCCTGATAAAATTGGTTGATCATCAAATACGGAATATGATGTTGTTCAAGCGTCAAATAGTAACTTAAATTCGGGTTAAAGCTTCCTGTTTTCGTCGGCTCCACGATCAACCCAGCAATTTTTTTGTCAAGCATATTCACAAGGCATTGTTTTTCTTTTTCATTGTCATTATTGGTGCTCGCGACGACAAGGGTATATCCTTCACTGGACAGTGACGATTCGATTCCTCTTATAATAGAAGGAAAAATGTAATCCGAAAGGTAAGTCGTCATGACCCCGATCATCTTATTTCTTTCCCTTCCTTTTTCAGAAAGCTGAAGACGGTGAGAGCAATACGTCCCTGAGCCCTGCTCTCTGTATAAAAGCCCTTCATGAACAAGGTCGCCAATCGCTTGCCGGATCGTATGCCTGCTCACATCAAATATTTTCATCAATTCGTTTTCCGAATGAATTTTTTCGCCCGGCTTCACTTTGCCTTCATATATCCACGATTTAATTTTATTTTTCACCATGCTGTATTTTGTAAGTTCACCCATCAGATCAACCCTTTACTGATCTTGTACGTACGAATAAGTTCTATTATAAAGGAAAAGATGTTTGACTTGCTACATATTGGAGAAATTAAGCAAAATTTTTCGAAAAATCAGCTTGTCGTCCGTTTCTTTTTTTAGTATAGTAGAATATAACTAAATAACTTGATGACCACAAGGGGAGCCTCGAGGCTGAGAGTGAACGACCGTTCTGACCCTTTGAACCTGTTAGTTAACGCTGGCGTAGGGATGTGGCAAAGTCATTTCTAATTGCATCCAAAGCAGTGCGTGGAAAACTTTCCTACTCCTTCCCCGCATTGCTTTTTTTATTGGGAAAGAAGTCCAGTATCCCTTTGTTCATCAAAAGTGAGGGTTAAGATGAATCAATCTAAACAACTTGTACAGCTGATTGAAATTGCGATTATGACAGCAATAGCACTTATACTTGATATGGTGTCCGGAATGTTTTTAAAAATGCCTCAAGGCGGTTCAATCGCCGTCATGATGATTCCGATCTTCCTGATCTCCTTTAGATGGGGGCTGAAGGCAGGGCTGGCAACCGGGTTTTTAGCCGGATTGCTTCAGTTTGTCACTGGAGGATATTACGTAGTTCATCCTCTGCAGCTTTTTCTTGATTACTTTATCGCGCCGACAGCCGCGGGAATCGGCGGTTTTTTTGCCGGATCGATCAGAAATGCTTCAATCGAGAAACAAAAAGGAAAGATCATTTTCTATGTTACGCTGGCCGTCTTTCTCGGAAGCGGACTGAAATTTCTCGCGCATGTCATCAGCGGCGCTGTCTTTTTTGGAAACTATGCGCCTGAAGGCACTCCGGTATGGATTTATTCATTAGTATATAACGGAACATATATGCTACCGTCTTTCGTTGTCTGCACAATCGTCCTTTGTTTACTGCTGCTAACCGCGCCAAAACTCCTGGAAAACAGATCAAACAGGAGGTAATACAAAAAACAGCGGACTCACCTGATTCCGCTGTTTTTTATGATTTAATCAAATCTGCGACCAATATATACCGCTCCGGTGCTGAACCGATAAAGTTAAAAGGATAGCAGGTGGAAACCGTCAATGTCGCTCTCGGCTTTGGTACAATCACCGTCCGGTCATCCGCATCCACGATCCGTACCTTTTTCACTTTGTATGTAAAAGTTCCGTAGGAAGCTTCAACAATTAACTGATCGCCTTTCCCCACTCGGCCGAGTTTTCGGAAAACCGTATCCCGGTGCCCAGATAAAACCGAGTTGTCATCTTCTCCAGGCAGAACGGAACCTGCGAAATGGCCCACGCCTTTTTGCAGCTCGTCTTCATCTGTCCCGTGATATATAGGAATCCTTGCATTGATTTTCGGAATGACAAGATCACCGATTTTCTCCCCGGTTTTAAATGTTTGATCAATCACCGTTTTTTCTTTTTTCGCCGTCTGCATCGGAGGTTTTTCAGGCTTTTCTTCTTCTTTCATCTGCTGAAATGAAAAAAGAGCGTAGCCGTGCATTAACTTGAACACATTCGTTGTTGTAAAATAACCGCCGCACACAACCATCGCAATAGCTGCGAGCCAGATGATCTTTTTTCGATGTGCCTTAATTTCCTTTCACTCCTTATAAAAACTTCCCATTCTCTACATAATTAGAATGGGAAGTGACATGTTAAGCCGCTTTGCGAAGCCTTCTGATCATGAAGAAGCCGCCAAACATCAGAACGGCGCCTAAGATAGACCATTCCGCGTAATGCCCGGCCGTCTTTGGAAGCTTTGCACCTTTAACCGTCTTTTTCACATGAGATGGCTTTGCATCATGTTTGACAGCCGTTTGGGTTTGCTTCACTTTTGACCCTGTGTCATGAATTAAATCAGATCCGATCATGTCAGGCGTCAGCAATACATCCAAAATGAAATTGCCTTGCAGATCGTATACTTCCACCAGAAGGCTTGCTCCCTTCACATCTTCCGCGCTGACAAGCGTTGTCAAAGACACTTCTTTTTTCTTTCCGTCTTTAACAAGATAGTATTTCGTTTTAACTTCAAGCGTCTTCTGAAGATCGTTTAAAATGGACAGCATTTCAGCGATATCTTGAGCTGACAGCTCTGATACAGACTCGAAATCGGCTACCGCTTCAAGACGTTCTCCAAGAGCCATCAAATCATTTTCAAGGTTCGGATTGTTATCGCGCACTTTTCGGAGATGATTCACGAGTCTTTCCCACTCCTGATCATCCACACCTAATTCTTGAAACATGTTCCCGATCTGAAAATCGTCTTCTCCTTCATATGTCACAGTGAAAAGCGCATCGTCCAATTCGTATTCAAACATAAACACGTCGAGAATGTTTTGGCCGCTTTCCATATACCCATTTTCAACAAAAAGGTCAGCCGCTTCTTTTTCGCTCAATCCGTATTCTTTTAAATAGGATGCCAAAAGTTGTTTAGTCAGTCTTTGCCCTAAAAAATCTTTCAACTCTTCCACCGACTCAAAATCTTTTAAACTTTCATCATATGTATCCTGTAAATAAGCTTCCAATTCTTTTTCTGTCATTCCTATTTCTCCAAGATACTCTTGAAGCTCGGCCTGTTTCGGAGCGGCAAAAGCCCCTGCTGCCGGCACTAAAACCAGGATGCAGACCAATAGTGACATCAGCCTTTTTTTCATTTCGTATGACCCCCTAAATTTATCTATCATCTTGATTATAGTGGAAATATTTTAAAAAACATGTATTGTAATTGAAATTCTTTTCGTCTATAATATTTTGTTCTTTTTCCTGTTTAAACAGGCATAATCTTCCCCTCTATTGAATGTAATATAGTAAAGCGAATAGAGGAGGTATGCAAATGAATCCTTACTATATGATGCTCCTATGTTACGTCCTATCGATCATCCACTTTTTAATAGGCTACCGGGAAGCCCTGAAAATAAGCGGAGCTGACGGGCTGGTCAACGGAACCGCAATGATCTCCTGTATTCCGCTTGGCGCGGTTTTCGCTTTTTTCGCGCACTTTTTTTGGAAAATGACGATTTAATTTCAGAAATGAACTTTTCACCGGCGAACTTGCATTTCAGCGTTATTCACAGACGGCAGCAGTTTATGCTATGATTAATAGAACTTCAATTTACAAAAAATTCACAAAGATTGGAGGGAAGAGAATGGCCAAAGCCGTGGCTTCACAAGAAGTCGCCAATATGCTCAACGACTGGTACATACTGATGAAAAAACGAGACATTTCAGGCTCAATCGAAATGAAAGATGACATAGATAAAGCAATTGAAAAAATGGAAGAAGATCATGACGTTCTTCTCTATTATCAAATGCTCGATTTTCGCTTAAGGCTCCTTCTTGAAGATATCTCCCAATCTTCCACCGAAAAATTGGAAGCCATCAGTTTTCAGGACAAAGATCCAAAAAGTACGGACGACAAGCTGAATTATTATTTTTACCTGTTCAAAGGGATTTATGAGGACTACAAGCAAAACCATACAGAAGCGCTCAATTTTTTCAGAATAGCGGAAAAAAGGCTGAGCGTCATTCAAAATGAAATTGAAAAAGCCGAATTTCATTATAAAATCGGTGTTTTGTATTACAACTTAAAAGCGACGTGGCTGTCGATTCATCACATCAACATCGCCTCCGGCATCTTCCAAGGGTATGACGGGTATGCCAAGCGGGTCATCAACTGCAAAATGCTGATCGGACTCAATTATATTGACCAATTTAAGTTTTCCGAAAGTGAAGTATTGTTAAAGGAAGCAATTGAAAAAACCGAAAAAATCGGCGACCAATACCTTTTACCGTGTACCTACTATAATATGGGCTTTTTGAAGAGTAAGGAAGACAAGCAGGAGGAAGCGCTAAAGTATTACAATAAAGCTTTTGCAATCAAAGATTTTGAAACGAAAGCCAAGTATGCTTACCTTCTTTGCGTTTATGAAAACACAAGGTCTCTTTTCAAAACCAACGCACACAAACAAGCATTTAAATGGATCGAAGTGGGCTTTAACAAATCCCGGGAAATGAACAGCGAAATTTTCGAATTGAAATTCAAAATTTTATATACATTATATTCTGATACACAGAATAAACTGGAAATAATCAAGGACTATGTTCACCAGTTAGAAAATGAAAAAGCCTGGGTAGATTTGGAGGAATTATTGATGGATGTAGCGAATTACTACAGGCGAGAAAAGTTATATGAAGAAGCCATATACTTTTACATTAAAACAGACAAGGCGAGCAAGCTCGCCGGAAGAGGAGGAGAATAAAATGAAAAAAGTATTATTAACAGCAGTTGTATTAGGCGCAGTTTTCAGCTTTTCATTCGTAAACCATGCACCGGAAGCGGCTTCTCAAGGAGATCAGGTACTTCTCGCATCCCGGGGATCAGGAGCATAAAATATTTAAAAAATACCCATTCAGACATCTTCTGAATGGGTATTTTGCACTTTATATTCATTTTCAGGAGGGATCGATATGGGAAAGAAAGTCCTGCTGACAGGCTTTGACCCCTTCGGGGGAGAAACGGTCAATCCGTCTTGGGAAGCTGTAAAACAGCTGAACGGAGAAAAAGTCGAAGGCGTCTCTATCGCAGCGGAGCAGATTCCGACCGTTTTTCATCATTCAGCGGCCGTTTTGGAAAAAGCGATCGAAAAGCACCAGCCCGATATCGTCATTTGTGTAGGACAAGCAGGCGGCCGGGCTCACATGACTCCGGAACGCATCGCAATCAACATTGATGACGCCCGCATTCCGGATAATGAAGAACGGGAACCGATCGATGAACCTATCGCTGCAGAGGGGCCTGCAGCTTACTGGTCCGCGCTTCCGATCAAACTCATTGTGAAAGAGTTGAGAAAAAACGGAATCCCGGCCTCCGTCTCTAATTCAGCTGGAACATTCGTATGCAACCATCTATTTTACCAGTTAATGCACCGTATAGACCGCACCTCGGCAAACATCCGCGGCGGGTTCATCCACATTCCGTATCTCCCCGAACAAACAGTCGATAAGCATGAGCCGAGCCTCAGCCTTGAAACGATCGTCGAAGGACTGAGGATAGCCGCCGTCGTCTCCGCCCTTCACGAACAAGACATTCGCGAAACCGGAGGCTCACTCAGCTGACATCGAAGCCGCCTCAAGGCGGCTCTCCGGCTTTGCACTCTTCCGGATTCTGTATATCCCTGTGTGTTTTTCTTTTAAAAAAGTAAACACTATAAGAAAAACAGGTAAAAGGGTGAACACGGATGCAGAAATCTTATGCCGTTTTCGGGCTCGGCCAGTTCGGCGGCAGCCTTGTGAAAGCCTTCCACGCAAAAGGGGCGGAAGTCCTCGGCATCGACAAATCCGAAGAAAAAGTAAACGAATATTCTGCTTATGCAACCTACACCATTTGCGCCAATGCCGTTGATGAAAATACATTGAAACAAATCGGGATACGCAACATCGATCACGCATTTGTATCATTCGGCGATGACATTGAAGCAAGCATTCTGACCTCTCTTTTGCTGATTGAAATGGGCGTTCCCAAAGTATGGACGAAAGCGCAAAATGACTATCACCAAAAGGTCCTGCATAAAATCGGCGTCCATCGTATCATTCATCCCGAAAAAGATATGGCCAAGCGGATAGCCAGCCATATCACCTCGGAAAAGATGATCGATTTTGTTGAGCTGTCGCCAAACTACAGCATCGTCGAAATTGTGGCAACAAAAAAGCTGGACAAAAGAAGCCTGGGGGATATCGATGTACGCGCCAACTTCGGCTGCAACATCGTCGGCATAAAAAGAGACGGGCATTTCATCATCGCACCGAGCGCTGATGACATGATATATGAAAACGATATTTTGATTGTGATCGGGCAAAACAAAGATATTGAGACCTTTGAAAAAAAGGGCGATTAACCGTGAAGTTTAAACAGATTCAATTAAGCCCGTCCCAACTGCTCGTGCTGGTGTTTTTATTTTTCATCATATTAGGAACCCTTTTATTGAAGACGCCGGCAGCGACGTCCAAACCCATAGGCTGGATTGATACGCTTTTTACATCGACCTCGGCGATGACTGTTACCGGTTTGGCCGTCGTTGATACAGGCACGGATTATACGATGTTCGGTCAGCTCATGATCCTCGTTCTCATCCAGGTCGGGGGGCTCGGCATCATGTCATTTGCGGTCCTTATTTTTATCATGCTCGGAAAAAAAATCGGCCTGAAAGAACGGCTGTTGATTCAACAATCGCTCAATCAAACTTCTTTAGGCGGGATCATTAAGCTCATCAAAAGTTTGTTTATTTACTCCTTCGCGATCGAAATGCTGGCCATGCTGATACTGGCTGTCAAATGGGTTCCTGAATACGGTTTCGCACGCGGCGTCTACTACAGCCTGTTCCACGCGGTTTCCGCCTTTAACAATGCCGGATTTTCCATTTGGCCGGACAGTTTAATGCGGTATGAAGGCGATCCGCTCGTCAACCTGGTGATCAGTTTTTTGTTTATCATCGGCGGGATAGGATTTACCGTATTGTCTGATCTATGGCATAAGCGGAACTTTAAAAAGTTAAGCCTTCATTCGAAATTGATGATATACGGTACGTTTATCATCAATTTGTCAGCCATGATCTTCATTTTTCTGCTTGAGTATCAAAATCAAAAAACGCTCGGCATGCTTCCGCCAGCTGAAAAACTTTGGGGCGCCTATTTTCAGGCCGTGACCCCGCGAACAGCCGGGTTTAACACGACAGACATCGGGAGCCTGAACGAAAGCACGATCACACTTTTGCTTCTTCTTATGTTTGTCGGAGCGGGGAGCGCATCGACCGGCGGAGGAATCAAGCTGACGACGTTTCTTGTCATTCTCCTGTCGGTTATCACTTTTTTAAAAGGCAAAAAACATATTTCGATAGCAAAAAAAACGCTGAAAGACCAATTGATCATTCGTTCGCTCGCTATTTCGACTATCAGTGTGCTGTTGATTTTAGCGGCTGTCTTTATTTTAAATATGACAGAGCCTAAGCCGTTTTTGGCGATTTTGTTTGAAGTCGTATCAGCCTTCGGCACGGTCGGCCTGTCAATGGGGATTACGGCTGACCTGACCCCTGTTGGAAAGATACTAATTATTTTCATTATGTTTCTCGGAAAACTCGGACCGCTCACATTGGCGTTTTCCCTGGCCAGACCTGAACAGGAAAACATCCGCTATTCAAGCGAAGATATTTTGACCGGATAAGGTGCAAACTTTAAAGCGCCTTATGCGTTTTCCCTTTCACGGCCGTGACGGTGTTTTTCCTCATGCTTTGCGAGGCCATGAACAGAATGATACCTAAAAAAATGACCGCTCCGCCGATCACCTGCGTCATCATGACGGATTCGTCTAAAATCCAATACGCCAGCGCAACCGCTCCGACAGGTTCAAATAAAATCGCCACAGAAATCATATTTGTGCTCAGCCATTTCAGCACCCAGTTAAACAGCGAGTGGCCGAGCAAAGTCGGAATGACGGCAAGCAGGAAGAAGTACCCCCAATCTGACGAAGGATAAGAAAAAAAGGCGGCGCCCGAAAACAGACAGTACAGACATAAAGTGATGGCGCTGATTCCATACACAATAAAAGTGTAAACGGTCAAACTGTGGTGTTTTCTGACATGCTGGCCAAACAGCAGATATGCGGTTACAAGCGCACATGCCAACAGCGCAAGAATGTCGCCGTAGAGGGCCTGTCCGCTTACTTTGAAATCCCCCCAGCTGATGTACGCGCTTCCGCCGATCGCGAGCAGCGCACTGATGATCCCGGCGAACGAGACTCTTTCTTTAAATAAAAAGTATGTACCGATAAAAGAAAAAATCGGCTGCAGCGTAACAAGAACAACCGAGCTCGCCACTGAGGTGTATTCAAGCGAACGAAACCATAAAATAAAATGAAATGCCAAAAAGAACCCCGCTGCCGCTGAAAACAGCCAGTCTTTTTTCGAAAAACTCAAGACTTCTTTTCTTTTTCCCCAGAAAAAAGGAAAGATCAGCAAAGCGGAAAAAAAGAGACGATAAAAAGCGATGATTCCAGCGTCAGCCGTTGACAGTCTGACAAAGATGGCGGAGGAAGACACAGCCAGCACCCCGATCACTAATGCGATATACGGGTACAATGTTGTTCTCAAATAAATCCTTCCTTCTATTTATTTTTCTTAAGCATATCCGATGGCGATGCGAAAATCGAGTGTTTTTTGGTTATTTTACCAGCCTGCGATATGGTACAGTAAAAACAGGAGGGGATATGATGAGCATTTTTAATGAAGCGAGAAAAGAACTTTGGAGCGAGATCCAAGGCCTGTCAGACGAAACGCTGAATAAAAGGCCGGCAGAGGACGAATGGAGCATTCAAGAAGTGATCGACCACCTGAAAAGAATCGACCTGATGGCACTTCAAATCCTGAAGGAACAAATCAAGCATGCACCGGTCAAAACAATCGAAGATAAACCGGTGCATCAGTCGGAAGACAGAAGCTCCAAACGAAAGGCGCCTCCATATGCAGAGCCTGAAAGAAAAACGGCAGATGCTTTAACCCTCAAAGCTGAGCTCGACAATGTCAGAACACAATTAACTTCAGTCATCGCCGCCTTTCACGATGAAGATTTTCAAAGGGTGCTGCCGCATCCGGTTTTCGAAGAGCTTACGGTCAGGCAGTGGCTCGACTTCATCGGCCACCATGAAAGAAGGCATATTAAACAGATCAACGAAATCAAACAAAAACTATTGCAATAAGCGGAAAGCCCCGGTTTTAGAGACCGGGGCTTTTCATCCGCTCAGGCAAACGACCTGGCGTCGTTCATGGCAGCAGGCGAATACGCCCACACTTCTGCCTGGTCGCCTTGATGGATCAAGCCGGGGCGTTCGACAACGCAGACGATTCCCCTTCTTCCCATCGCATGGCGCACAAAGCGCGAAGCAAGCTTCGGTTTGTCGGGAAACTGCTCCTGAATGACTTCTCCGGGCTGAATGCACGGCTCATTCTCACCCTCGCTCAACAGAGAGGCGCCGCTTGGAAAAACGATTCTGCTTCCTTCTCTTAATGAGGTTAAATCAGGCAGTCCGCTTAATGCGATATTGGCCCCGAGCCATTCCGGAAGGACCGCAGGAATGTTCAGCCGTCCGGCAATCTCAAGACATTCTTCGACCGAGACAATTGAAATCTGCCTCCTGTTGAAAATCTCTGTTCCTCTTTTATACATCGGCTCCCTTGCTCCCGCTTTTTTCGTCAGTCCAAAATGCAGATCACCCGGTATTCCCCCGTAATCGATCACAATCTTTGCCTGTTTCTCTGTCACAAATGACGGTGTGTCCGCTATGTATACGTTCTCTGCGACAGCCGTGTGCTTTTTCCACATGCAACCCATCCCCTTTTATCAAGATGTGATTTATTTTACAACGCTTCCCTTTTTTTCTCAAATTAAGAAAGCCCGCTGTGCGCTCACACAGCGGGCTTCATGCATTTCTTTATACAGTTTTCGGGGTTAGATTAAAGCAGCGTTTATAAATCCAATTGTACGCTTTTTCGTTCAGGTCTCTCGGGTTTCCCACCGTTTGCGGGTCTTTCATCGCTTCTTTTGAAAGGCGGTCGATCATGTCAGGTGATACACCTTGCTCTTCAAGACTAGGAATCTCCAAGTCTTCCACAAGCTGATACATCCAGTTCACTGCAGCTTTAGCCGCTTCCACTGTAGACATGCCGCTTGTGTCAATTCCGAATGCTTTTGCAATGCGGGCGAATTTTTCAGGGTAGCCTTTCCAGTTGTATTCCATTACAGGCCCCATCATCGCCGCCACACATTGGCCGTGCGCGACAGGAATGATTCCTCCTAGCGTCTGGCTCATCGCATGAGCAGCGCCTGCAGATTCGCTTCCGTAAGAAAGACCTGCAAGCATAGCCGCCTGCGCCATGCCGTATCTCGCTTCAAGATCTTCGCCATCGGCAAACGCTCTGCGGATGTAATGTGCGCCGTATTCGATCGCAAGAAGGGCCACCGCGTCAGTTATCGGCTGGGCAAATTTCATCGTATAGCACTCGATGGCGTGAGCTAAAGCGTCAACGCCTGTCATCGCTGTGACATGCGGAGGCATTGATACATGCAATTCAGGATCGATAACGGTCAAGTGAGCAGCAATCAGCGGACCGCCCGTATTGAATTTAAATTCGCGCTCTTCATCTGTGATAACCGCCCATTGTGTAACTTCTGAGC
Organism: Bacillus sp. B19-2; assembly: GCF_022832475.1. NCBI lineage: Bacteria > Bacillati > Bacillota > Bacilli > Caryophanales > Bacillaceae > Bacillus > Bacillus sp. B19-2. Next base: position 1,019,911 of record NZ_JALHKQ010000002.1, on the reverse strand, counting down.
CTGTTCCGGCAGTCGTCGGGATCGTTGTGAGCGGAGGAATCCGGTTTTCAAGCGGCTTCTTTCCTTCTGCCGCTTCATAGTCAAGGACCGAGCCTTCATGAGTGGCTTCGACTCCGATCGCTTTCGCCGTATCCATTGAGCTTCCGCCGCCGACTGCTACAAGGCCGTCGCAGTTTTCTTCAGCATACAGCTTGGAACCTTCAGCGACAAGACGGACAGGCGGATTCGGCTCGACTTTATTAAAGACGACAACTTCAACGCCTGCTTCCTGAAGGGATTCAACGACCGGGTTTGTGACACCTGCCTTGTAGATGCCGGGGTCTGTGACAAGCAGCGCTTTTGAAACGCCAAGCTTTTTCACTTCTTCACCCACATGTTTAACGGCTCCGATTCCATGCTTAATAACGGTCGGGATTTCAAACGTATGGAATTTGTTCATCGCTTCTACTTTCATATTTAAAGTCATGAATCATTTCCTCCTTCTTATGCTTTAAACCAATTGACAGCCGCCGGTTTCGTATTGCGGTAGACGTGCTTCACTTCTGTGTATTCTTCAAGGCCCATGCGGCCAAGCTCGCGGCCGATGCCTGACTGCTTGTAACCTCCCCAAGGCGCTTGTGCGAAATACGGGTGGAAATCATTAATCCAGACGGTTCCCATGCGCAGTTTGGAAGCGACGCGTTCCGCTTTTTCGATGTCTTTTGACCAAACGGCGCCGGCTAAGCCGTAAATCGTATCGTTTGCAAGTGAGACAACTTCTTCTTCTGTTTTGAATGATTCAACTGTTAATACAGGACCGAATACTTCTTCCTGAACGATTCTCATATCTGATGTACAGCCCGAGAAAATCGTCGGCAGATAGAAAAATCCATTTGCAAGTTCAGGGTCCTCCGGACGCTTTCCGCCTGTTTCCAGCTTGGCGCCTTCTTGCAGGCCGATTTCCACATATTTTTCTACTTTGCTGCGGTGTTCAGCTGAAATGAGCGGACCGCTCTGCGTCTCCTCGTGGAATCCGTTGCCGAGCTTGATTTTTTTCGCACGTTTGACAAGCTCTGCGACAAACTCGTCATGAATGGATTCTTCAACGAGAAGACGAGCGCCCGCGGAGCAAACCTGTCCTGCGTGGAAGAATACCGCATTCAGCGCCTGGTCAACCGCTACGTCAAAATCTGCGTCTTTAAACACAATATTCGGATTTTTCCCGCCAAGCTCAAGCGCAATTTTTTTCACATTCGTACTTGCAGCCTGCATGATTTTCTTTCCGGTTTCAATTCCGCCGGTGAAAGAAATTAAGTCGACGTCTGTATTTCTGGCTAGTTCATCGCCGACAGTGGCCCCGGGGCCGAGAACAAGGTTGGCAACCCCTTTAGGCACACCGGCTTCTTCCATCAGCTTGAAGATCTTAATGGTTGTCAGCGGTGTGATTTCACTTGGTTTGACAACGATTGTGTTGCCCGCCGCCAAAGCCGGAGCGATTTTCCAGCTGGCCTGCAGGAGCGGATAGTTCCATGGGGTGATCTGCCCGCAGACACCGACCGGCTCCCTGACAATTTCGCTTTTAGAATCGGGAATCGGTGAAGAAATGACTTCTCCTCCATCTTTATCCGCAAGCCCTGCATAATATTGAAATACGTTTGCAATATCATCCATATCGGCTCTGCTTTCTTCAAGCGTCTTGCCGGTGTCAAGCGATTCAAGCTCTGCCAGCTCTTCGTGGTCGCGTCTGATCAGTTCGGCGATTTTTAATACGATGTTGCCTCGTTCAAGACCCGGCGTATTCGCCCACTCGCCGTCGTCAAAGGCGCGGCGCGCTGCGGCAATCGCCCGAACAGCATCTTCTCTGTCTCCTTCACTGACGGTTTCAATATGCTCTTGATTGTAAGGATTGATAATGTGGCGGGTCTCGCCTTTTTTGGCGCCCACCCACTTTCCGTCAATGAAAAGTGTTTGACTCATAAAAGCAGCCTCCTCATTACGCAAAGTTTGTTAAATAAAAATTTAACGTTTTGAACACTTTGAATTTATCATGCGCCATTTTTTGTGTCAAAGGAAATCAGGCTGATTATTTTTTTTGAATTTTATGTGAACGCAGCACTCATACGGGCTGAGGCCATTTGAAAAAAAATTTTGATTTTGACATTTGAATTTCTTTCGTTAAGATAAAGAACATACAGAAATAACTTAACAAACTTAACGCGGATTTCAGATTAATCCCCGATTTTTCGGGGGAGCATTGAATCTGCAATGCTGATGTTCCGCTCCTGTGAAAGGAGGAAAGTAATGGACAATCCCCGTGATCTTTCAGCAAAAGAAGCGATCGCACAGGCAAAAGATCTTGTCATTGATTCAATCGCAGAAACGATGGATCTGTACGGCATTACCCGGAGTGCGGGTATTTTGTACGGAACGATGTACCTTTCGGATGAAATGACACTGGACGAAATGCGGGAAGAACTGCAAATGAGCAAGCCCAGCATGAGCACAGGCGTAAAAAAGCTCCAAGACTTAAACGTCGTCAAAAAGACATTCCATAGAGGAAGAAGAAAACACAGCTTTGTTGCTGAAAAGGATTTCTTCAAATTTTTCACAAGCTTTTTCCCGCAAAAATGGGAAAGGGAAGTCAAAGTGAATCTCATGGCTATTCAAGACGCTCAAAAAGCATTGGAGGACATCGTCGAAAGCGATGGGCTTGACGAAAGTATAAAAGAAGAAGCGAGAGCTCTTTATGACCAGCTGGAACAGTCAAAACCGTATTATGACTGGCTGCTGAGACTCGCGAAATCTGTCCAATCCGGAGAGATCTTTGAGTTTATACCGATTGATAACAAGAAATAAAAAGGTTTTATCCGCTCTGAAGTCAGCAATTTGCATACTTCCCAGAGTGGCGCAAAACCTTTTTTCACATTTTAATTTCAAGAAAATTCGAAAAATTATTATCGGAGGCGATGTGCATACATGAATTATGCTGAGAAGAAAAAAAACTGGATCAAATTAGGTATTTTTGCGCTGTTTGCGGGAGGCATACTCGCGTATATCGGCATATCGAATGCAGACATTCATTGGGGCGGCTTTATCTCCATGATGATATTCTTTGCTTTCACCTATTATTTAGGCGCTTTTTACGCAGCAAAGAAATCAAATTCTTTTTCTGATATGATCGTGGCAAAAAGGAGCATGCCGTTTTTCGTCGGAATGGTGACGATGGCCGCAACATGGGTCGGCGGCGGATATATTAACGGAACGGCTGAATCGGCTTACAGCGACGGCCTCATCTGGGCCCAGGCACCTTGGGGCTACGCATTAAGCCTGATTATCGGCGGTATTTTCTTCGCCAGAAAAATGCGCCGTCATCGATTTATGACCATTATCGATCCTCTCGAACAGCGCTTCGGTAAGCGGATGGCCGGCGTTTTATATATACCGGCGCTGTTAGGAGAATTGTTTTGGAGCGCCGCGATCTTAACGGCATTGGGCACGACTTTCGGAATGATTCTGAATATCGATTTCCAAACGTCGATTATTCTTTCGGCGATGATCGCCATCGCTTATACGGTGGCCGGAGGCATGTGGGCAGTCGCTTTCACAGATGTCTTCCAAATGATCATCATTTTGCTCGGGCTGTTTTTAGTCGTCCCATTTGTATTGTCAAATGTCGGTTCACTCGATAGCGTTTGGACAAATTACAGGCACGATTTCGGCAGCAGCGCCAATCTGTTTCCGCCGTTGGACGGCTGGAAAAATCCTGAATGGGGAAACCTGTTTTGGAACTGGTGGGATAATGCGCTCCTCTTAATTTTCGGGGGTATCGCATGGCAGGTGTACTTTCAGCGCGTTCTTTCGGCAAAATCGGAAAACGCCGCCATGTGGCAGTCGATTATTGCCGGAGTGATCTGCATCATTGCCGCTATTCCGTGCGTGATCATCGGAGCTGCCGGAAACAGTGCCGATTGGAGCCTGTTCGGAGCGAGCGCTCCTGATAACCCGGCGATGATTTTGCCGCAAACGCTTGCGTATTTAACGCCGGGAATCGTAGCAGGACTCGGCTTGGGTGCAATCGCAGCTGCCGTCATGTCAAGCATGGACTCATCGATTCTATCGGCATCATCAATGGCCGCATGGAATATTTACCGTCCGCTGATCAAGCCGAAGGCCACCCAAAAACAGCTGCAAAAAGTCGTCAAACGCTCAATCGTTTTATTCGGCGCGGGAGCAGCGATCATCGCGCTGAATGTCAAAAGCGTTTATACTTTATGGTATTTGGCTTCAGATTTAGTTTATTGCATTCTTTTTCCCCAGTTAACAATGGCCCTCTTTTATAAAAGAGCAAACCTGTACGGGTCAATTGCCGGATTTGCAGTTGCGGTCATTCTGAGGCTGGGCGGCGGTGAACCCGCATTCGGCATCCCGCCGCTTCTGCCGTATCCGATGATTGAAGACGGCACAGTCCTCTTTCCTTTCCGGACGCTGGCTGCGGTTACAGCATTTATGACGATCTTCGCTGTGTCCGAATTGACGCAGCGCAAATGCCCTCCTAAACAGCTTGTACTCCCTCAAGAAAAACAGAAAGACGATCGCGCGGCTTAAAATAGGAAAAACGCCCGGCTCCCGGGCGTTTTTCTTGATTCGTGTTTATTTTTTCACGGCATGAATGTAGTGAATCGTTTCAAAGGCTGACAGATCATCTTTTCGATTGTTAAAATAACGCTCTTGAATATTTGACGGTGACAAATGCTCATAAATGAGCAGCCCGGATTGCTCCAGCATATGCTGGATTTCCTGATACGAATAGCATGATTTCATCGGTTCTCCGCCTGCCGCTGCCATTTTCACCATATTTTCCACCCTGTTGGAGAAACCTTTCTCTTTGAACAGGTTTTCATCCGCATAATCAAAAACGATCGAACTCCCTGAAGGAAGATCAGCCATTAATTGTCTCAGCAATTTTTCGGTTTCTTCCTTTGTTAAGTAGTAGGAAACGCCCAAAAAGCTAAAGAACGTTTTTTTGTTAAAATGAAAACCCTTATCAGCCAATTCTTGATAAGAAAACGCCTTGGCAAAGTCCAAAGGAATAAAATGAAGGTGGGCCGGGATGTGAAAACCGGCTTTGTCGAGTCTTTCCTTTTTCCATTTTTGTGTTGCCGGATGGTCAATTTCAAAGATATCAATTTTGTCTTTTAACTCCAGATTCCGAAAACAAAAAGTATCGAGCCCTGCCCCAAGAATCACGTATTGTTCTGCTCCAAGCCGAATCTCATGGTGCAGCACGCTTTCGCAATATGCGGCACGCGCGAGCGGCGTCGGAGAAAGCTGAATTTGTGTGATCCATTTTAATATTTCTTCATCGTCTCCCTCGTATTTTTCCGCTATATCTTTGTTGAAGAACTGTATACCTTGAATGAAGCTGTTTTTGATATCAGCAAATTCTTGTTGGGAAATGAGCGTTTTGGCTAGATTATCATCAAAAATTTTTGGTTCATCATATTGGCTGTGATAAGCTCTGCCAAAAGCCGAAATAAGAGACGTTACACTCGATTCATCTTTTTTCATGTCGTACACTCCTTCATCAAACGCAAAAAAATAGGATTCTCCCGGCCAGGAGAATCCTATTATACACACCAATATCCAATTAGTAAATTATAGCATAAATAAATTTTTTTGTCAAGAATTTTCACTTTTCCTATTTTGTTCAATGATCGAAAAAACGGCCTGTGAGTATGGGAAAACTACACGTATAACAGCGGAGTCGACTTTTTAAAAATCTCGCCGTCTCTAATATAAAAACGAGGGACGCGCCAGCTTATTGTAGATACCACTTCATAGTTGATCGTATCAAGCATTTTCGCAACTTCATCAACGGAAATTTCAGCTCCCTTTTGCCTGCCGTAAATCACGACTTCCTCTCCTTGTTTACCTTCGCTCTCTCCCAGACTGACCATGATCATGTCCATTGTTACTCTTCCCGCCACCGGCACCCGTCTTCCGCGGTGAAGAATAAATCCGCGATTGGAAAGTTCACGGGAATAACCGTCAGCATAGCCGACCGGAATCGTGGCAATCACTTCCCCGCGCTCTGCAACATATGTAGCGCCATAACTAACGGTCCGCGGTTCTGTCAACATGGTTTTCACATAAGCGATGCGCGCCTTCAAGCTTAGTGCAGGCACAAGCTTAACGAGATTGAGCTGCCTGATATAATCGGAAGGATATAATCCATACATTCCGATACCTAAGCGAATCATATCAGCGCTGAATTCCGGAAAAGCGATCGCCGCGGCCGTGTTGTTCATATGCACCGCAGGCAGCTTAAAGCCTTGTTCTTTCAGAAAGCGGAGAAAGCTGATAAACTTTTCGTGTTGAATCATGGTTAGCTCAGTATCCGGTTCGTCAGCTGTGGAAAAATGCGTAAAAATCCCTTCCCATCTGAGGTTTTCACTTGCCGTCAGCGCTTCCACGATGGCTAAAAGCCTTCCTTTTGTGCGTACACCTAAACGCCCCATGCCGGTATCCACATTGATATGAACAGACAGCCGGTCAGGGGTTGCTTCTGTTTCCAATATCTCGTTCGCTTCTTTAATCCAGTCAACTTGAAATGCTGATAACGATATATTCCAAGCTGCCGCTTCTTTCACACAGCTAAGCGGGGTGAAACCAAGCACAAGGGTCGGCGCTTCAATCCCCGCTTTTCGTAAAACGACCGCTTCCTCCACCGAGGCAACGGCGAGCTCACTCGCGCCATGTTCAAGTGCATGGCGTGCCACTTCCACCGAGCCGTGCCCATAAGCGTTCGCTTTTACGACAGCCATAATCTTGCTCCTCTTCGGAATATGCCGCCGAAATGCGCGCAAATTTTTTTTAATCGCATCAAGGTTTACCTCTACCCAAACTTCCCGGCAAAGCTTTTTCATCAACGCTCCCTTCTTTCTTGTCACATAGTATTCATTTCATGTAGCCGTTCGAAAATGGCCCGGATGCTTTCTATCTTATTCAACTTCGGGCGAAATCATTCAGTCAGTAGTCATTGGATGATCGGTCGAAGACCGTCAGAAAAGAAATAAACTGGATGCTGCGCCGTGCAGACTATACTGCCGCCCTACGAAAAAACGGCGCAGCGTTATTTTAAAGGAAGCGAAAATCTGTCCGGTTTTTTTATCGAGTCGATATATTTTCAGCGTCCGTGTCATAAATTTCGGTATACACGACCTGTGAAGGGAGCTTTTCACATGAAAAGAACAGCCGGGACTCCAGCTTGGTACAATCGCGTGCCTCATCCAATAAGACACGATGGTGCGGGCGCGACAGATTTTGGTCCCCGCGACGTGATGCGGGATGTAGAGAATCCCGACATGTTCGTTCCTCCAAAAACAGATGCCGGAGCCATCCCAAATTTAAAGTTTTCTTTTTCAGACACACATATGCAGTTAAATCATGGCGGCTGGTCGCGTGAAATAACTGCCCGGGAGCTGCCGGTATCAACAACGATTGCCGGCGTCAATATGCGGCTGACGCCAGGCGGGGTGCGCGAGCTGCATTGGCATAAACAATCGGAATGGGCTTACATGATTTTGGGCCATGCGCGCATTACCGCCGTCGATCAGGACGGCAGAAACTTTATCGCCGATGTCGGCCCCGGGGATTTGTGGTTCTTTCCCGCCGGAATACCGCACTCGATTCAAGGGCTTGAGGATGGCTGCGAATTTCTCCTCGTTTTTGATGACGGAAATTTCTCCGAGTTTGATACCTTCACGATTACAGATTGGTTCGCACATACACCGAAAGATGTTCTGGCCGCGAATTTCGGTGTACACGAAAGCGCCTTCGCCCGCATCCCCGACAAACAGCGATACATCTTCCAAGCAAAAGCGCCGGGACCGCTTGAAAAGCAAAATGTGCCAGACCCGTATGGAACCGTACCAAAAAGCTTCGCTTACAGGCTGTTTACACAAAAGCCTATCGTAACGCCGGGCGGAACGGTACGAATTGTTGATTCTTCAAACTTTCCAATTTCAACAACGATCGCCGCCGCGCTCGTCGAAGTCAAGCCCGGCGGAATGAGGGAAATGCACTGGCACCCGAACAACGATGAATGGCAGTACTATATCTCAGGAACCGGGCGAATGACAGTATTCGCGGCGAACGGGACTGCCCGCACCTTTAATTACCGGGCGGGGGATGTCGGATATGTCCCGTTTGCCATGGGGCATTACATTCAAAATACAGGCAGCGAAAGCCTGTGGTTTTTAGAAATATTCAAAAGCAGCCGCTTTGCAGACATTTCATTAAATCAGTGGATGGCGCTGACTCCAAGAGAGCTGATTGAAGAGCATTTGCATGTAGGACCGGAGCTGATGAACGCTCTGCGAAAAGAAAAATGGCCAGTCGTCAAATACCGTACGGACAGATAGGCTATCCACCCGCAAAAATGGATCGCGTAAAAAAGGCAACAAAAAAACCCTTGAATGATCAAGGGTTTTAAAGATGGAGCATAGCGGGCTCGAGCCGCTGACCTCTTCCTTACCATGGAAGTCCTATCGATAAGGATGTTAAGGCTGATTTCAGTTGGATTCATTTCTATTAAAGTGTTTAAGCCCGAACTTAGGGTGGATTCACACACTTCACGGTCAATTATTTTCGCCAATATCCTTGAATGAAAAAGAACCTAACTTCGACTGTTGGGTTCCTTTTCTCGCTGGAAAAAGAACACGTCATCATCTCAGGGAGATTCACAATATGATAGATGACAGAAATGGTCTGCTATGATGCTGACAGAGCATGTTGAACTGCTCCGTGAATTAGAAAGCAGCCAGAACAAAGTGAAAAGGCCGGTGCCCGAAATGTCCCAAATTGAAGATATGGAAATGGTCATAAGTAAAGAATGAACTTTAATAATCCAGTTCAGTTATTTCAGCCGCTTCCCTTTTTAAATTCATTTCATAAAAATCAGATTCCGTTGCGTGGATTCAAAATCTTAACGACTGTGCGTACAGATGATTCTCTACTTGCTTAGTTCATAGAGTTGATGCTCGTCTGTTTTTTTGCACGATTCGCAGCCTCCTTGATTTTCACAAATCAGAATCGGTGTGATCAAAAAATGACTTGCACAAACATCATATAGACAATGGTTCCCCCTGCTATAGAGAGGAGCATATTTTTCTTCCAAAAGTGAAGTAGTACAACTGCAGCTGCCCCAATCAATTCAGGGATACCGTGACTTCCAGAAAGTAAACTCACATCTTTAAAACAATAAATAACCAGAAGCCCAATGACCGCTGGTGGCAACACTTTGCCAAGATACTGTACATATTTCGGTGTCGGTTTGCCCGACGGGAAAATGATAAATGGTAGGAACCTTGTCAGCATTGTTCCAAGCACTACCATAGCAATGGTGATTATTTGCTGCGTTATGCTCATCGTCATACGGAAACCTCAGCTTTCTCCAATGGTTTTCTCAGAACAGTGAGCACGCCTAAAATGGCAAGCATAGCAGGAATAATAAATTGGTTCCCGCCAAAAATGATCAGACTGGCTGCTGAAAGCCCAAGTCCTGTGAGAGCACTGTGGTGCTTTTTCTCTTTCATCCACTGTTCTATGAAAATCACAATAAAGAGTGCTGTCATTACAAAATCAAGCCCTTCAGTATTAAACTTTACAAAAGATCCAAACATTCCTCCGATTGCTGCTCCTGCGACCCAATATAGATGATTAAGCAGCGTCACAAAAAACATAAACCATCCCTTGTCAATATTCGCTGGAACATCAGCCGTATAATTGATAGAAAAAGATTCATCACACATTCCATAAATCAGATAAAACTTTTTCTTTCCAGTTCCCCTGTACTTATCCAACATGGAAATTCCATAAAATAAATGCCGGGCATTCACCATTAACGTTAATAAAAGAGCATTAAACGGATGGAACCCGCTCAGCAAAAAATTTGCAGCAACAAACTCCATAGACCCTGCAAATATCGTAAAACTCATAATGATCGGATAAATTGCGCTAAACCCTAAAGAATGCATAAAGATTCCATAAGCAATTCCCAAAAATAAAAATCCGGCTAAAATCGGCATCGTATATGGGAAGGCCCAACGAAATGCAGCCCATATTTGATTTCTTTCTGTCATAGAATTCACACCTCGAATGAAAAATTTTATTATAATTTATCACACGAAATCCAAACAATAAATTGGATAATTGTATGGATTACAATTATCTTTTGTATAATAAATAAGTACATTTACTAGATGCTTCACATGATAGATATGTTGTTTAGAAATTAGATAATAGAGGTGAATTATGCCAGTAAACTCATTCGACAATTACCCAATGTCTTGGAAACCTGAAAGGAAGGCATTGAAGCGCCCGTTTTATGAATCAATCGCAACTTTGCTTGAAGAGGATATAAAAAACGGCTATTTAGCGCCTGGTACAAAACTGCAGCCGCAACGGGAATTGGCTGACTTTCTTGACTTAAACTTCACTACAATTACCCGTGCTTATAAAGTGTGTAAGATTAAGGGGCTGATTTATGCGGTCACTGGAAAAGGAACTTTCGTTTCTCCTAGCGCCGCTCGTTCTATTACCATTTCTAGAAATAAAATTACCAACTGTATCGATCTTGGTTTGGTTGCCTCTTTTGAAGAAACCAATGAAATTGTAGCTGAGGCGATTCAACAGGTTACGAATAAACATTATTTAGAGCAGTTACTCAATTACAACGATCCAACCGGCATTCCGCATCAAAAAACGGCAGGACTCAACTGGATGAAATCGCTCGGCATTCAAACTGACCAAGAGCATATCTCAATTGTTTCCGGTGCCCAAAATGCGCTGGCCGTTTCATTGACCGCATTGTTTGAGCCAGGAAATCGAATTGCAACAGACTTATATACGTATGCAAACTTTATTGATCTGGCAAAAATGCACCAGATCCAACTAGTGCCGATTGTTGGAGATGAATATGGAATGCTGCCAAACGAGCTTGATAAGCAGTGTACGCAACTCAACATTCATGGCATTTTTCTGATGCCCTCCTGCTGTAACCCGACTACTGTTATGATGTCAGATGTTAGAAAGAAAGAAATCGCGGAAGTCATCCGCAAGCATCGTTTACTATTGATTGAGGATGATATTCATGCATTTATGACTGCAGGCATAATCTCTGATTACCAGGAGCCCATGTTCAACCTGCTTCCAGAGCAAAGCGTTTATATTTGCAGCACTTCAAAGTCCATCTGTTCAGGATTAAGAGTAGCCTATATCGCCTATGGGGATGCATTACGCGAGAAAATCCTCCAAGCTATTTTTAACATTAATGTGAAAACATCTTCCTTTGATGCAGAGGTAGTAACAGAACTGATCTTATCAGGAGAGGCGCATGACATTGTTTCTCGAAAAAAACAGCTTGCCCAGTCGGCAAATGATATTTATTCGGAGTATTTTCCTGAAAAAGAGTTGAATGGACATCCTTTAAGCTTTTATCGTTGGCTTTCCATCAAAAATCTTAATGATGGGTTGCAGATGGAAACAGACCTGAAGAAACACGGAATTCGAGTATTTCATTCTGACCGCTTTCTCAGTGGTTCGACACCACCTCATAAGTACCTGCGTATTGCTCTTTCTTCTACAAAATCACTGGATGAGCTCAGGACAGGTTTAGAAAGATTAAAAAATTATTTGGGGTAATTCAGAAAGAAACGATAAAGAAATGACCCCTTTTTAATGAATTATCATATATAGAAGTAAATTGATTACCCAACAGTTTCTAAAAACATCGGTATCGATCACTGAAAAAAGGTTAACCAACAATTTGCCAACAACTCATTATTCGAGTCGATTTTTATAAACAACAATAAAAAAAGAAACCCTTGTATATCAAGGGTTTCCGAGATGGAGCATAGCGGGCTCGAACCGCTGACCTCTACACTGCCAGTGTAGCGCTCTCCCAGCTGAGCTAATGCCCCGTATATTTAAGACATGATTTATTATAGATGGATTTTTGGAGAAAAGCAAGTGGTTTTTGATGTGAAAAAGAAAATGTCCTGTCAGCCGGCATTTTCTTTTTCATATAGACAAGCTATTGCTTTGATTTTTCAAAGCAGAACTGAGTGAACCTTTCAGACAAATCCAGAATGTCTTCTTTCCTTGCCAAGACAGTGATCCATTCTTCCGGGATGCTTTTCATTTGATCATACATTCCAGCCATCGTACCTGTAATAAACGCAATTGTATCTGTGTCTTCCCCCAGGTTCACTGCTTTCAATACTGCATCAGAATAGCGCTCTGAATTGAGGAAACACCACAATGCCGCTTCTAAAGAATGCACGACATAGCCGTCTGACATGATATCTTCTCTTTTAACACCAGCAATGTCATCATTGAGTACCCTCTTATAGGCAGAAAACTCATTTTCATACTCGGTTCCTCTCAAATTCTCCACACAAGAATGGACAGCTTGTTTATATGCCTCTTTAGGAGAATGATCAAATAAGTTTATTAAGAATTCTATATAAATGATGCATCCCAGCGTAGATCGGGGATGACGATGTGTAATAAAGGCCCACCTTTCGATCTCAGCTTGCCTTTTTGAAAAATCGGATTCGTTCCATAGTGTAAAAGCCAACGGAGATATTCTCATTAATGCCCCGTTTCCATTATCAAACTCAGACGCTCCGCCGCATCCTTCAATCGGAATGCCCCTTTTGAAACGCTCGATTGCATCATCAGTGGCCCTGCCAATATCAAACATGCTGCCGTATGGCGTCCAGTACCCTTCCCGATACGCAGCAAACTTTTTCATCAATTCGGTCTCATCTTTTTCTTCGATCAGATTCTCCATTAAACACAAAGTGAGTGATGTATCATCTGACCATGTCCCAGGCGGCTGATTATAAGTCCCGTACCCTGTCATTCCAGTAATATTTAAGTTTCTAGCTTTAAATTCCACAGGGACCCCAAGCGCATCACCGATAATCCCGCCAAGGATAGCGGAGTACAACCTTTTTTTAAATTGTGAGATATGGTTATCATCGTTCCACTGGAACGATATTGTTCTTCTTTTCATCTGGCACACCTGCTTTGTTAGTTCATCTTTAAAACGCATGGAGAGCGATTTTTTTGTTTCAATACGAAAATATAAAATTTTATTTCTATAAAGTCAATCTTTTTATCTTCTCCTCAAATTGCATACCTATAGTTATTTTGTTTTTCCATAGATTCAAAAGAGAGCTAACTTCTTTTAATCTTTCAGAAAAATTATACAATACAAGAAACGCATTTGGAGCTTCTCTATCTTTAATTAAATAAACTTTTTTGAAGTCAGGCGTCATATAAAAAATATTAAATAATCCATTTTTTGTTTTTTCTAAGTTAATAGCAGCTTTTTTTTCCTTAAAAATTGAAAAATATTTCTCACCAATTTTCAAATTCATTAAATTATTTAAAGATTTTATATCATTATCTTCTAACTCTAATATGCTATCCACTGTTTCAATATCTTGAATACGATCACTTAAAATTGAAGCTGCATAAATTCCAAGCGCACAAACTCCCTGTTCTTTTTGATTAAATTGCTCTTTAATAAACTCATTCCCTCTTTTATTTAATATTAAATAATACATATTTTTTTCCGTGTTCTCTTGAAGTTCAACAAATGTTTCTTGATAAATACAGTTATTAAACTTTTGATAAACCCTTATTTTATTTTCTTCAGTTTGACTTATAACTGCATAATCCTCACCAAGGTTTTCCTTCAACAAATTATGCATTTCTATAAAACCACCTTTTGTAATGGAAACTTCTTTTGTATAATCTTTATCTATTTATTGATTTAATATATTGAGCTCACCCATCAAAACTTTCAAAACATGGAGAGTGTCATTGAGATATCCTGAGTCAGCAATTAAACACTTTCAACAGAAGCATTCCATGCACCTTTTTTCAGTACCCGATTAAAGGACTCTCAAGGGGCAGGAAATCTCCAAATAGGTACTTTAACTTCTTCAATTTTTTCAACTTCACCTTTTCCTACCCATTTTTCATACTCAAATCGATTAACTTGAACAAATCCATATTTTTCGATAATGTCAGGGCCATGTAAACCACTTCCATTAAGAGCCTATTGTCTTCCTCACGAAAAACAGGAAACTCAAGACCATTAATAATTGCTTGGTATCTTACATCATAAACTGAAGAAATATGTGCTCTTCGAACTTTTTTACAATATTGTCCACCTCCACCTAAAACAAAACCAAATTGCATTGATACGGAATCTTTGGTAAACAACTCATAGTTTTCTTGATCATGCTGAATAATTTCGTACTCTTTGCCATTGTATAACGCCCAAACACCATTTCTCATAAAATCTCAACCTTATGTAGTTTCAATTAAAATCGACCATCTATAATAGATAGATGGTCGATTAAAAATTCACTATGAAAGAAAAGTTTTTATGTCTCCTTCAGAGAAATTATTTGCTATTCCTTCAGTTTCCAACAAGTTTTTCACTTCATTTTCAAATTTATAAAGCAAATAAACTTTTTTGAGCGCAATAAACAATGCTCTTTGATTTCGGATGGCTACTGTAGATTGAATCACATTACCTTTATCGTTGACAAAAGAGACAATCGAACTTGTTTCGTCTTCCTTCTCTAGCATAATCGCTCTATTTCTTACTTGTGATTGTCCCAAAGCAAATAAAGAAGCAGGGACCCCTAAAATAGACATGGCTTTTAAAAGTTTACTTTGATCAAATGTAGGGCCACCTATATCCAACTCTTCATGTTCCATCACAAAACGCTGAAACTTTTCTAAAAAGTAAAAAGAAGATAAACTATCCAAAAAAAAGTGTTTTGCCCCTTCAACTTCAGTATCAAATTCTTTTGTTACTTCCAAATAAGGGTTGTTTTGTCTTTCAACCATAAACAAACCATAAACCCACTTATTCTTGTCTTTCTCTAATTTATGAAAATTTTCATACGGAGCAACATTCTCTTTAATGCAACTATCTTCAAGAGTAGTTGATTTCCCCAGCTTATTCAAAATTTTATGAGCTTGATTAATATTCACTAAAAGTCCACCATGTTCATTTAACTTATTTTAATAAATTTTGGCGATGCCTACGTCGTTAGCTTGCCTTTTGCTTTCAGCCCATGCGTTTTTGATTATATCTCATTTGAGTCATTCAGCACTCTTAGCATTTTCTGCTTCACAAAAAATAAAGTGTGTTGGATATTCGTCTGAATCAACCCCATCGTTATCACCGGCCGTCTCTTGGGCAAGCGAGACAAAAGTTTGTTTAACGTACTGCTTCATTTATTTTTAACTATTCTGCTGAAGGGTTATAATCAACCTCAACATTTTTTAGTCCTTCTATTACTTTATTTATTCGTCTTGATAAATCTTTTATTTCTTCTAATGCTAATTCACCTTCTGCTTCTTGTGGGTTAAACCTGCTTAGCCTATTTGTGATACCATTAATACGCCCAACGAAAACTTTATCCTGACCTATTAAAATCTCTCCAATAGCAGTATCAACAATAACATCTTCTATCTTGCCTAAGTTGTCAAATTCATCTGCTAATTTTGCTATTGCATACCTATGTCCCCTATCTTCGTCTAACAACTCTTCATATGTCTCTTGAATTGCATCAAATAATTCATTATAATCCCAATCTTTCATTGGTTCTCTCCTCCAATAAAACTTTAAAAATAAGTTTAAGGAATAATTCTATTACCATTGTTATGTATAACTTCTAATTCAATATTTCTATATTTAGCAGCAAACTCTGCTATGACTTTACTGCAACTGTCGCAAGTGTCCAATTCTGTAAACAGCTTAATTTTCCCTGTAGCTTGTGTATTATCGCCAAGTCTAGAAGCTATATCATTTAATATTTTATATTCTGTATCTGTATCCCTTAAATAACTTTCTCCATCTTTACCGACAGCTTTGGTAGCTTTAAACATTGGATTTTCAGGTTGTAAAGAAATATCAGGGACTTTATCCTCCAGATTTCCTTTAAGCTTATTTATGCTACTTTGAGCATAAAATTCAGACTTATTTATCCCACTCACATTAACTTCAGCAATAGCAAAATTACCTGACTTTTTATACCTACTCGTTAAATTGCCTCTCAACTCTTTCACTCTATCAATTATATGTGCTTCTGCAACTGAATCTATTTGTCTCGTTGGATATACTTTACCCGTACCCTTAGAAACACTCTTCCCAGCCTCAATCTCCTTCTCAACCCGCTGAATCGAATTCTGCATCTTCGCTTTCGATGCCTTATGGGCGTCGTTGACATGGGCGGAGTAATTGGATCCTTTTCGGACGAGGGTGCCGCCGGCTCCTGCTTCCGCACCGCGGGCGATGTCGCTCAAAGCGTCGGCGCTTTTGGCGAATTGTTTTTTAATGGCGAAGCCTGCGTCGTTGAGCCGGTCTTGAGCTTTCAGCCCATTCACCTTCATGCGGTTCGCCCAGAGGTTTTTGCTGTCTTTAAGAGATTGTACCACATGTTCTGTTTTGCTTGAAATTTGGCCGATTGTGGCTGCGCTTTTAAATGTACCTTTTGCCGCGGCTGCCCCCGGGATGATGTCAAGGGCGCCGAACACGCCTCTTTCAAACCTTTCGCCTGTGTTTAATTCCCGTTGTGTCATCCAGTCTTTTCCGGTTGCGGCGCTCGAAATATTGGCTCCTCCGTAGGCGACGGCCACCGTGAGACCTGCCGGTGCGCAAAAGATGGTGAGCACGATAATGCCTGCACCGGCCAGAAGATCCCGCCACAATTCCTGATTCTTTTGGACATCGCCGATGGATTCGTATTCAAATCCGCGGGAAGAGGCAATCGCTTTTGTGTATTCTTCATACGATAATTCGATGTCGGGGTGGTTGATCTGGAATTCTTCAAATTCTTTGCTCAGTACGTGATCAAACGATTCCGAGTCTTTGAATATATCATTTACGCTCACTTTCGCTTTGTCGGTTTCGACCGCTTGTTTGGACATGCCGTATCCGACATACGTGGTTTCCTTGGAGCCGATCCGGTTCGCGGTGGTGTAGTTATGTATGGTCAGTCCGCGCATTTTTTCGGCGAACGCGTCTATTTTTTTATAAAAAGGGCTGTCAATGTGATCTTCCACCAAACTGCCGGCTTTCAGGCAAAAGTCAGCCAGCTTTTGATAATCCTTAAACAGTTCCTCGATCTTGCTTTTTTTACTGGTGTGGGTAAAGCTGATCGACCTGTCGCTGTCCTTGTCTTTGATTTTGGATTCGATATCTTCCAAGAGATCATTGAGTTTGATAAGGCCGGCTTTCATACCGCCGCCGTACTGGCCGCCCGTCAGCGCATCGAGCCCGTCTTTCATGCCCTGCCATTCTTCCGGTACGTATTTCACATCCATTTAGTTGATCGCCTCATTTCTATTTCTGAATCTTGTAGAGTTTTTGAAGCTCTTTATCTGTTTCATACATTTTCTCCATCGCATAACTGACAATGTGTGAAGCTATACAGTAATTATCAAACAGCTCCATCGTCTTCCCGAGAATATCCGCGTAGCTTTCAATCGCTTTTGATGCCTGTCCGGCTTTATAAAAATCGGATTCTGAAAGGTTTTTGATTTCTTTCTGAACCCCTTCTGTATAAATATCGCAGATGCTTTTCAGCTTATTGGAAATGGTGATCATTTCTTCAAACTCGAGATGGATGTTTGTACCGCCGCCTCCTGCTCCGCCTTCTGCATTCATAGCATCGCCCTCCCTGCTCTGAAATTAATGTGCAGCGCATCATAGATCCGGTTGTTCATGATATAAAGGCTGATCCATTCATATCGATCATTTAAAGGATCAACCGAGATGAAATCTTCGCCTTTTGTAAAGTAAAGTGTAGTCGTCTGGAACCCGGGATCTGTCGGTTTTTGCTGCGAGGCAAGCTTGAACGTTTCCACAGCAAGAACTTCTTTTTCATCAAGATCCATTGCCCTGACTTCGGCTTTTTCAGCGGCGCTCATCGGTTTTGTCAAAAAAGCGCGGTCTTGATCGCGCGGCTCTCTTACTAAAAATGACACGTTGGAAATAAGCGATAAATAAACTTCGCGCTTTTCCAAATAATCTAATGTGTAGCCTTTGCCATGGCTTCTTTCAGTCAGAGCGACAACGCGCTCCTCATCGTCCGGCAGAAAGGCGCACATGACATTGTTGAAGCGCACGAATTCTTCGCTTTCTTGATAATGCTTCAACAGCTTAATCAGAAAAAAAGCGGTCTTTGTCAGCTTGCCTTCCTTTAAAAGAATGCCTTTTTCAATCAGGCTCTCCTTTGCTTTTACTGCACAATCCGGCTCGGCCAAGGCCAGCTGTTCGCGTTCCGGAAGACCGAATATGTAGGACACTCCGGCTGCTCCTGCTAAAACATAAAGTTCTGCCGCAGACAGCGTATCTGCTTTCACCTGCATGTCATTCTCCTTCCCTGTTATAAGTTTTTGATTTCCTGCACTTCACTGAGTTTTGAAAAATCGTCGATGTGCATTTGCAGCGCATCTAATGCAGCCGTATGATCTTTCAAGGCGTCTTTCATATCGGCATTCAATTCGATAATCAGCTCAAGGTAGCTTAAAAATGCGTCGCGGGTTTTTCCGCTCCATTTTCCGCTTTCGACATACGCTTTCAATTCCTTTGCTTTTTTCAGCGAGTCGCCGACATGTTTTTCGATCGCTTTCGCATGGGAATGCGCTTTTATTGTGCCATTGTGTGAAATTTTCACAGTCTCTCCGCTTACTTTCGGATTCGCCGCTTGATAGTTGTAGTATCCATATCCGTCCATGACTCGGCTGTTCCTCCTCTACGCCTTTTTCTCTTCAGCTTCAGCTTTTGCTTTATAATACTCCCACTTGCTTTTCGCCTTCGTCTTGGCGCTTTGAATGTCATCGACCATATCTTTAAAATGCTTGACCAATTCCTTCAGCTTGGCATCTTTTTCATGGCGTGTATCCTCAAATTCGTGGGAAGGGATTTTCAAGTCCGGGAGATTGCTGTGGTATGCCTTCAAACTTGCATCAATTTCTGCTAATTTCGTCTTGACATCGCTTTCTTTATCAGATAAAAAGTCGTATAAATTTTTATACTCGTCGCGTTTTCGTTCATTTTCCGTGTAGGATATGTGCAAAAAGTTGCCTACTGAATCCCAAAAACCTTCGCTCAAAGCAGCTTCCCCTTTCATTTATCCTAGTCAATAAAAACTATTTTCCTGTAGTGGATGATATTGTAATAGGTTTATCTTACAGGATGGTCCTAGACGATTGAATAGGTTAAAAGGATTGTTTTTTTCGACAGAAACATAAAATTACCGGTCTTCGAGGATTTTTATAAGCAAAAAGAATCAGTCTGTTTTCCCCTCTTTTCCGGCCGGTCATTTCCTGAGAAATATTTTCTTTTGAAGAACATTCCATTATAATGAAGTTGGTTGGTTTTTACATCGTGAAAGGAGAAGCGCTATGCGTGAACATAAAGGATGTATCAAGTGCGGAAGCACAGATGCGGGGCAAAAAGAAATCGCGACGACCGGCACCGGCCTGTCAAAATTGTTCGATGTGCAGCATAACCGTTTTCTCGTCGTTTATTGCAAAAACTGCGGGTATTCGGAGCTGTACAACAAACAATCTTCAACCGCCGGAAACATTCTCGACCTGTTCTTTGGAGGATGACGGCCCGAAAGGAGAAACGGTTATGATAGAAAAATACGGATTATTGATTGCCATATTTATTTTGGCTTTATGTGTGCACTCCAATATCGTCGTAGAACATGCACTCTTACAGGCGATCATAAAAACAGTCTCACTATTCGTGATGATCGCTTCGGCCCTTGCAGCATTTGTCAAAGGCATCAGACATCCGTCATAATCACTGGGAGCTGGGTTAGTTATTGCCCCGTTCCCAGTGATTTGACTAAATCGAGAATCCATTCTTTCACGTCGACAAGACGATTGTATGCCGGCTTTGTATCGGTTCCGGTGATGATCATGGATACGAGGGAGTCCTGCTTGTGCAATGCACCGTGGCTGGCTCCTCCGACGTGCGTCGGCGACCCTTCGCCGATAAATTCGTATCCAGGCTTTGCATTGGCGATCAAATAATCGCCTTCATGTGAAAAAAACGAAGTGTACAGTCTCGCCAGCACATCAGGAAATTTTCCGTATGAAATGCTGTTCCGTTCGACTGTCAAATCGAGAATGTTTACATCCCCTTGCAGCTTCCACGTTTGTCCAAATTCATCTTTGTATTTGCCTCCCGGCCGAAATGTGAGCTTCCCGTGCTGCTCCCCTGAAACGACCTCAATTGAATCCGTTTCATTTTTCCAGCCGATGATGTCGATCCTCTCGTCCTGTTGCAGAATATCCGCGATCCTCCTGAGCGGAAGCTTCGCTTTATCGAGCGAATAGATAAACGCCATTCTTTCGTTAACGGCAAGAACGATGTCGTCATCGTCCGTCACGCCTTTCTTTAATTTCACAATGCGAAAGGCGTCCAGAAGGCTTCTCAAATCAATCAATGCTTCTTTTTTATTGCCGCTGATCCAGGCCTGTCCGTTATCCCCCATCACGATCCAAATGTGATCCTTTAAAGCGGCTTCCCATAACGGAAAGCTGTCTAAAATCTTTCGAACATGCCGGTCTGCTTTCGCCACCCCCGCTGCGTCGTTTCTCCCGTGTTTATGTACGTGCTGGTCGAGATCGGGAAAATAGACGAGTGCAAGAGGCGGCACTTTGTTTGTTTTGATCAGATGAACCAATTCATTCGCTGAAAACCGGTCATTAAAGCCGAATTTTTTGAAGAGCGAGCGATTTGCCGGATTCACTTTTGAAAAACCCCCGTACGAGAACAGCTGGGGTGCGTTGATTTTGACTGATTGGTTTAATCCGGAAATCATTGAAAAAAGAAAGGGAACCTGTAAATAGTTGTCCCGGCTCCCCCTGTGCAAAAGCGCATTGATCGAGCACGTTTCAATTCCTTTTTCATCAAGCTCTTCGTGAAGCGTCTTCACCTGTTGGCTTAAATGAACCTGATTCAAATTGTAAAAGACGTCTCTGGAGGATTGTTTGATGCCTAATTTCAGAAGCTCTCGAATATGGCTGCCATAATTGATGATCCGTTTTTCCTTCGCGTTGTACCACACAAGGCCCGGAACTTTATGGCGGTCGCTGCTCGCCCCTGTAAGCAGTGTGCTGTCAACATTGACGGACATCGTCGGAAAAGGGCTGATCATATCAGGAACATAGCGCCCGTTTTCCAGCAAATATCGCAGACCAGGAGCCTGTCCGGTTTTCATGGCTTCTTGAAGCGGTTCATCCATTAATGAATCGATCAGCAACATGACGACTGATTTCTTGCGGCTCTCAGACATCGTTCTTCCTCCTTCCTTATACGTGAGCATTCCCTAAACCGCTCCGGTTATGAATGATCCCTTCTAAAATGTCGCTGATATCCCGGTCCGATTTTTCGCGCAAATATTGACCAACGCTCATTTGATAGCGTCTGATGTCTTCTTCCGAACGGAAAAAGGACAGCAGCTGCTGTTCAATCGGCTTCTGTTTTTGCTGATTCAGTTCGATGACAAGATGTTTCTTTTTCAGAATATCGAGATTCATCTCTTCCTGTCCGGGCAGCGCGTGATAGATGAAAACAGGGAGCTGTTTTTCAATGCACTCGCTGATCGTGACGCCGCCGGGCTTCGTAATGATGCCCGACGCCTCCCCGTATAAGCGGTTCATTTCAGCTTTGCTTTCGATATAAGGCAGCGCTTTAATATATGGATTGTTTAAATCATGAACATACCGGTAGAGCTTTCGGTTTTTTCCGCATAGTATTTGGTATGTGACATCCCCATTCGGCGACAGCTCCTGCACGAGCTTAAAAATGCCGCCCACCCCCATGCTTCCGCCGGTTATGAGAATGTTGCACACCGCTTTTTTGTCCCCGTTCTGCCCAGGCTTTCTCTCCGTTTTATAGGAACGGTGCACAGGTATTCCGGTCAGAAAAATCTTCGCTTCATCAACGCCTTCTGCGATCAGCTGTTCTTTGATGTCTTTGATCGGTGCAAAATGATAATCAATCTTTTCTCTTCCCCAAATTCGGTTGACGAAAAAATCGGTATAGACATTGACCACTTTCATGTCGGGAAATTGGCCTTTTAAGCGGTTCAGCAAATAGGAGGGCAATGCATGTGTACAGAACACGATGTCAGGCTTTTTTTCTGCAATGATCTGCTGCATGTCTTTCAAAAAGATTAGCTCATACAAGAGGTGGCGCTTCGCCGTTTGATGGCGCCCGCACGCCAGGAGATGATAGACCGAGCTGTAGACTTTCGGGAAATACTGAATCCATGACAAATACGCAGCAGAGGAGGCTTTTTCAAGCCGCCGATAAGCATGTGAAAAAATGTCGATTTTTTCGCATTGATGGGATTTGAGAAGCAGTTCTGCCTGCAGCGAATCGGCAACGTGATGATGACCGGTGGAAATGCTTAAAAAAGGGAAAATCAGAATCTTTGTCATCTCCATCCTCCATTTCAGAAGAAAAATGTTTTCCATTTATATTTTTCAAATATCCAGCCAAAATATAAGTGTATTTTTTCAGGAAAGGAAAGTGGCGACTTGAGAAACTGTTTTTTGTCGATTTGGAGTGTAATTGACCCGTTTTATTATTTTTTTTCAAGACTGACACTCATTGACCAAACGAAATCGAGCATTTTTCGCGTCCGTCTCACAAGATACAAAGGGATCGATGTGGTGTTAAACGACGGGACGGTTATTAAAAAGAACGATGTTCTGATCAAAATTCATCTGCATAATATTAAGCTGATCAAAGAGCTTCAAAATATTGAGAGCGCTGTCAGAAGAGGCATCCTCATTTATCAAAAGGCGTACTTTTCAATGCCGATCCTGGCCGAATATGTTAAAAACCATCACCGGACAGACCAAATCAAAGGCATCATCGGTATTACGACACTGCATAAAGGCGTTGAAAGGCTCGGTTTTGAAGCGGTTGAGCCCGCAAACCAGTTTTACAGAGTCTTTAAAAAACTGACGCAGATTCCGATTTTATATTTAACAACAAAGCAATTTTCTCTTCGTAAAATTCCTCCTTCCCAATACTTGTTTATTTCAAAGGAAAAATTGTTCAAGTCCTATCTGCAGAAATAACAAAAAAAGAGACTGATCCCTCAAAACAGGAACAGCCTCTTCTTTTTATGAAATGTGATGGAATGTCATTTCCGGACGGCTTCCAATGCGGATGTTCGCTCCCGTCTGGCCCAATCCCTCGCTGATATAAAACGGTTTGTCATGATGATAGTGAAGACCTTTAATCATATTCATTCGCACAAGCTTTCCCATCTTCAGAAGATGATAAGGCTTCGGCCAATGAATCTGACCGCCGTGAAAGTGCCCTGACAGAAGATAGTCAAAGTGAAATTCCTGCATATCAAGCACAACGTTCGGATCATGCGTCAATACAAGGTTGTACCCTTCCTTCAGCTCTTTATATGAAGCGGCAATATCGCTTCGCTTCGTGCTGTAATCATCAATCCCGATAATGTTGAGTGCCTCACCTTCCACTTCAATCGAGACATGCTGATTTCGAAGGGTGATACATCCGTTATCTTCCAGCACACGTTTCAGCTTCCGAAAGTGTTCGCCTTTCAATACGTAGTCATGGTTGCCGAATACAGCGTACATCCCGTAAGCCGGCTTTAGTTTTTGCAAAGCTTTTAAGTAGTTTGCAAGCTTTGGTATATTTCCTTTCCTATCAAGAAAATCTCCTGTTAAAGCAATGAGATCCACTCGTTTTTTATTGGCAAGTTCAAGAATCTGTTCAGGTGAAATCGAAATGTTTTCTAAATGAAGATCAGACAGATGAAGAATGTTCAGCTTTTTCTTTAAAGCGGGAGCCTGGACGCGCTCGACCGAAATCGTGTTGACTTTCACATCTTTTGTATTGTGGTTCGCTTTATAAATAAAAGGCATGAAGCCTAAGATAATCAATAGACATGCGATAATAAACATTTCAATATCTCCTCCCTCTTACTAGTATAGTAAGTTGGCAGGCAGTTTTATAGTGGGAAATAATAGAATACCATTCTTTTTACCTATAATAAAAACCGATTTCCAGCTGGAAATCGGTTCGTATTTTTACTCTTACAGAAACAAAATGAACAGAAGAAGCCCTAAAACGATTCGATAGATGGCAAACGGGACAAGCTTGATCTTATTGATCAGCCGGAGGAAAAAGCGGACGACAAAAAGAGCGACAATAAAAGCGCTGATAAACCCTGCAATAAAGAAAGGAAACAGGTCTGCACTTAAATATGCCCAGTTTTTGATTAAAGAGAGAAGGCTGGCTCCCATCATGATCGGAATCGCCATGATGAAGGTGAAATCGGCGGCCGCTCTGTGGTTCAAGCCGAGAATAACACCGCCCGAAATCGTCGAACCCGAGCGAGAGAAGCCCGGCCAGAGCGCCAGACATTGAAACAGCCCCATCCCGAGCGCCTGCTTATACGTCATCCGGTCAACCGAATCTGTCGTCTCCGTGCGCCGGTTGATCCAGTCAGCCGCGAGCATCAGCACCGCGCCGGCGATGAGACCGACCGCAACGGTGCGTACGGAAAACAGGTACTGATCAATATAATCTTCGAATAAAAAGCCGAGCACAGCGGCGGGAACAAGTCCTACAGCGATTTGGGCGATGGAAAGGCGGTTTCCCGATTTCTGCTCTTCCGTCATGTTTTTCTTCACGCCTAAGAGGTTGAGAATCCGGTCTTTAAATACGATGGCGACAGCGAGGATGGAGCCGAGCTGAATCACGACTTTAAAGGTATTCGCCGCCTCCGGCGTAAGCAGTTCTTTCGATTTCAGCCAGACGTCGTCAACAATGATCATATGCCCTGTTGACGAAACAGGGGCATATTCTGTTAATCCTTCAACAATTCCGAGTATGACGGCGACAAACATATCCCAAATATTCATATGTCATTCCTTTCGCTTCCTTTTAAAACTTGTCCTCTAATAAACTATTTATATCGCCTTTAAAAGCCGATTATGCAAGCGGGATTCAGACTTCTTCGTTTTTTTCATAAAGGTGTGAACGCTGTTTAAACCATTCAAACAAATGCGTGACAACCACTTTGATGACCGCGTATCCGGGGATGGCGAGAATGACGCCGATCACGCCGAACAGCTTGGCTGCCGTCAACAGCACAAAGATGATCGTGACCGGATGGATGTGCAGGTTTTTTCCCATAATCTGCGGCGAAATAAATTTTCCTTCAAACAGCTGCACCACAGTCCAAACGATGATCAGCTTCACAAGCATAAACGGGGAAGTAACCAGGGCAATAATGATTGCCGGCGTGATCGCAATCGTCGGTCCGAGATACGGAACGATGCTCGTACACGCCGCCACAAGGGCCAAAAGAGAAGCGTAATCAAGACCGATGATCATATATCCGATAAACAATAGGCAGCCGATACAGAAGCTGACGATGATCTGCCCCCTGATATACGAACTAAGACGGTGATTCATCTCAGACATCATCACATACGTCTGTTCCCGCAAGCGGACCGGTACGAGCTTTAAAATAAAGAGCGGCAGTTTTTTACCATCTTTCAATAAGTAAAACAGGATAAACGGCACGGTCACAATCGAAATCACAACTTCTGTCACGGCGCCTATGAACGTTCCCACTCCGGTAAATGTGCTGTTTAAAATAGTGGTGGCTTGATCGGATAATTTGCTTGCCAAATCGGTCAGATTGATGTTCAGCGTCTGCTGGACCTGATTAAAAAACTGGCTTCCGATCAGCTGTTTAATTTGGTCTTCCACAGTGTGGACATACCTTGGGAAGTTATCGACAAGGCTTGTGATCTGTTCCCTTAACAGCGGGATAACGGAGACGATCGAAATCGTGATCAGACCGATGATCACAATATAGAGAAGAAGAATCGAATAAATCCTTTTCACATTTTTCCGCTCTAGAAAATCAACGATCGGATTTAACAAATAATATACGACACCTGTCAGCACGACAGGCAGGGCGATGGTTTCCACAAGAACGATGAAAGGCGTGAAAATAAACGATGCTTTTGTAAATACAAGGATGTTCAATCCGATCAAGAGCAGAACGAGCAGAAACAGGACGAATTTATTGTCTAAAAAAAACTTCTTAAATCTGCCGCCCCACATATTCAAAGAGTCCATGGCGATCCTCCATTAACGTTGGTTTTATACATTAAATTGTACACTATTACTCCTCATACTAAAAATAAAACCATTGCTATTGGTCTTTTTTTCCGCTTGCAAACGTTTATTGATGATATACATATACGCCGGTGTTTCCGGCTTTTTGTCTTTCGGCGGCAAAAGAAAACACTGTATAATAAACATATCCTACAGCGAAAGGAGAAAATAGCATGATACGGTTCGGGGTAGTCGGAACAAATTGGATCACCGACCGGTTTCTTGAAGCGGCCCGTTTGATCGGCGATTTTCAATTTACCGCGGTATATTCAAGGAGCGGGGAGCGCGGACGTGAATTCGCGCAAAAATACGGGGCCGAGGCGGTTTTTACCGATATCGGCGAAATGGCTGAGAGCGATGTTATTGATGCGGTATATATCGCAAGTCCCAACTCTTTACATAAAGAACAGGCCGTTACATTCATGAAAAGCGGAAAGCACGTCCTGTGCGAAAAACCGCTTGCGTCCCATGCCAAAGAAGCGGAAGAAATGGTAAAAACAGCGCAGGAACACCGCGTGACATTTATGGAAGCGATGAAGACGACATTTCTTCCGAATTTTAAAAACATCAGACGCAACCTGCACAAAATCGGCAAAGTCCGCCGTTTTACAGCCAGCTACTGTCAATACTCTTCCCGCTATGACGCCTATCGAAACGGAACCGTCTTAAATGCATTTAATCCGGCTTTATCGAACGGTTCCCTGATGGATATCGGTGTCTATTGCGTCCATCCCGCAATCGTCCTGTTCGGCAAGCCCCTCGAAGTCAAAGCGAACGGGCTGATCCTTGAGTCGGGGGCGGACGGTGAAGGAACGGTGCTGTTAAAATACGAGGAGCATGAAGCCGTTTTGATGCACTCGAAAATCTCCAATTCCTTCACTCCTGCTGAAATACAAGGGGAGGAAGGCTCTATCGTCATCGATAAAATCCACCGCCCTGAAAAAGTCGACATCCGCTATCGGGACGGACGGGTTGAACATCTTACGCTGCCGGATGACAAACCGGCCATGTTTTATGAAACAGAGGAGTTCATTCATTTAATTAAACAAGGGCGGATCGAGTCTTCGCTTAACACATTTGAACGCTCTATAGACACCTTGGCGGTCATGGATGAAGCCCGCAAACAGATCGGTCTCGTTTTCCCCGCTGATCAAAAGTAACAAATGAGCCGCCTCGTTTCGAATGAACGGGCGGCTCATCTGTTTTAGGATTGCGCCAAAAGATCGGCAAAGGCTTTGACATAGATCGGCAGGTCCGGCGGGCGGCGGCTTGACACGATGTGGCCGTCGACAACCGCTGCTTCATTCACCCAGACCGCTCCGGCATTTTCCATATCATCTTTGATCCCGGGTGTGCTTGTGACCTTCCTGCCTTCCAATATTCCTGCGGAAATCAGCACCCAGCCGGCATGGCAGATTTGCCCGATAGGCTTCTTCCTCTCGTTGAACCACCGAATCATCTCCAGTACCTCGGGATATCTTCTGAGCTTGTCAGGCGCCCAGCCTCCCGGAACCAGAACGGCGTCGTATTCCTCAATGTTCACGCTTTTCAGCTCATAATCAGAGACAGCCGGTACGCCGTATTTTCCCTTATACTCATGATCCGCTTTTTCACCAATGAGGTGGACGATCGCTCCTTCTTCCCTCAGCCTTAAAACTGGATACCACAG
Organism: Bacillus sp. B19-2; assembly: GCF_022832475.1. Lineage (NCBI taxonomy): Bacteria > Bacillati > Bacillota > Bacilli > Caryophanales > Bacillaceae > Bacillus > Bacillus sp. B19-2. The sequence continues at coordinate 991,958 of NZ_JALHKQ010000002.1, read as the reverse complement.
TTCTAAATCTTCGAAGTCATCGCTGACAAGCGCGATCACTTTCTTGCCTTCCAGTCGCATAATTGATCCCTCCTGTACAACCAGTGTACGATAGATGACAGTCTGTTTAAACCTATTTATCCCCTTTCCCGTCCCTTTTTAAAAATGCTTTTTCCGCGCAAAAGGCTGCCGGATCGCCGGCAGCCTGATGTTTAGTCAATCTTAAATTTTTTCGTCAAATCGCGCAGTTCTTCAGCCATTTGTTCAAGCGTAGCCGCAGAAGAACTGATTTCTTCCATTGAAGCGAGCTGTTCTTCAGCCGAAGCGGCGATGTCTTGAATGCTTCCTGAGCTTTCACGCGATACGTCTGCAATTTCTTCAACCGCTCCCGCGACTTGCTGCGACCCTCCTGACAGCTCTTCAACTGCCGCATTCATCGTCTGCAGCTTGCCGGCGATTTCGTTTGTCATATCATAAATCTGCTTAAAGCTTGTATCTGTTTCATCTGTGATGGTAAGTCCCGACTGTACTTCACGGTTGACGTCCTGGAACATGTCCAGCGACTTTCCGATCTCATTGACGATTTCCTGAATAAGCGCTTCGATTTCTTTTGCCGATGAGGCGGATTGCTCAGCCAGTTTGCGCACTTCTTCAGCTACTACAGAAAACCCTCTCCCGGCTTCACCGGCTCTTGCGGCTTCAATTGCAGCGTTCAACGCGAGCAAATTCGTCTGGTCTGCGATGCCGTTGATCACGCGCAGGATTGCCGTAATGTCTTTTGATTTGCTTTCAAGTCCTTTCACGACGGATTCTGCCTGTTTAACGGAATGATCGATGGAATTCATTTGTCCGACCGTTTTTTGAACAAGCTCTCCGCCTGTACCGGCAATGTCCGTCGATTGAATGGATGATTCTGTAATCGATGCTGAGACTTTGGACATTTCATGCAATCGGCTGTTCATGTCTGCCAGCTGCTGCGCGCTGATTTCCACTTTCTCATTTTGGCTTTCGTTTCCGTTTGAAAATTGTTCGATAGCAGATGTAATATGTTCTGTCGCCTTGCTTGTCTGATCCGCGCTCGCAGTCAGCTCCTCTGACGAAGAAGCGACGTTTTCAACCGATGTCTGAATGACGCTGATTAGAGAGCGCAGCGATTCGGCCATTTCGTTGAAGCTTGATCCGAGCTGTCCGATTTCATCTTTTGAACGGACAGTGATTTTTTGCGTCAAGTCGCCTCCGCTGATGCTTTTCGCAGAGGAAACGAGTTCGCGGAGCGGACCTGTGATCGATCTGATGATGAAAATCATAAGAAGCACACCGATGATGATGCTGACGCCCAACGTAATCAGAGCTGCATTCAACACAGGCTGTGACGCTTCTTTTAATTCAGTGATATACATGGTTCCGCCGATTTTCCAGCCGGTCAGCTTATTGGTCGCGAATGCCATCTGCTTTTCGCCGTCAAGCGTATATTTGAATGTTCCTTTGTCATTGGCGTATACTTTTTCCACCCAGCTGCCTTCGATATCTGAGCCCGCATCATGTTTCGGGTGGGCGACAAACTTTTTATCGGCGCTGGTGATAAAGGCATAGCCTTTTTTCCCGATGGTCACGCGTTCTGTCGCTTTAATGAGCTCTTCGATTTTCATATTGACGGCGACCACGCCGGATCCGTCTTCATGCATCTTGGCGATGGTGATAACCATCGTTCCGGTTGACGCCGTTTTGTAAGGGTCTGTAATAATGACTTCGCCCTTGTGTTCGGCGGCTTTTTTATACCAGTCCCGTTCTACCGGATTATATCCGCTCGGCATTTCCTGATCCGGGTAACGGATGAACTTTCCGTCCTTTGATCCGGTAAAGATCCCTTCAACATCGGGATGGAGCTTGGCGAACTGTTCGAATTTCACTTTTAAAGCGTCGCTTTCTTTTCCTTTAAAAGAGTTTTCTTTAATGAACCCGCTGAAATAGGACATGGCGTTTGTTTTCTGGCTGATATTCTGATTGATGATTTCGTTCAGCTGATTAACGTTTTCGCGCGCATTGTCCATGATTTCTCCGTCAAGCGTACTGCTTGCCGTTTGATACGCGCTATAGGAAAGGACGATGATTGGAACGGTTAAAATAAGCAAGAATGAAAGAATTAATTTCTTTGCAATGGAGGGACGTTTCACCCAATTGACAATATTTGACATGTATTTGTTGACTCCTCTTTTCTGTTATATTTCTAATATCGGATTCTTTTAAAAGTTTTTATACGGATTTTATAACTTTTTATAGTCTAAAATAACTAAAAAAACATCCGGAGGAAAACCGGATGTTTTAAAGCTATTCAATCTTAAATTTCCGTGTCAAATCACGCAGTTCTTCAGCCAGCTCCGCCAATGTGGTGGAGGAAGCGCTGATCTCTTCCATTGAAGCGAGCTGCTCCTCGGCTGAAGCAGCGATGTCCTGAATGCTTGCCGAACTTTCTTTTGATACATCAGCGATTTCTTCGACCGCACCCGCGACTTGGCGGGAACCTTGCGTCAATTGTTCGACAGCGGCATTCATCGTCTGCAGCTTGCCTGCGATATCATTGGTCATATCGTAAATCGTTTTGAAGCTTGTCTCTGTTTCATCTGTGATTCGAAGTCCTGACTGTACTTCATGATTGACCGATTTGAACATGTTCAGGGAGTTGTCGATCTCCTTGACGATTTCCTGAATTAAATGTTCAATTTCCTTCGCCGAACCGGCGGATTGTGCGGCGAGCTTCCTGACTTCTTCAGCCACTACCGAGAAGCCGCGGCCCGATTCCCCGGCCCTTGCCGCTTCGATCGCGGCATTGAGCGCGAGCAGATTCGTTTGATCGGCGATTCCGTTAATCACGCGCAAAATGCTTGTGATGTCTTTTGATTTGGCTTCGAGCCCTTTGACAACCGCTTCCGCTTGCTTGACAGACCGATCGATCGAGTTCATTTGACCGACCGTCTTTTGAACAAGCTCTTCCCCTTTGCCTGCAATCTCAGTCGATTTCAGCGACGCATCGGTAATCGCGGCTGATGTTTTCGACATATCATATAACCCGTCGTTCATTTCATTCAGCTGATGCGAGCTTGCTTCGACTTTTTCTTTCTGGCTTTCATTACCGTCAGAAAACTGTTCAATAGCCATTGTAATATGCTCAGTCGCTTTGCTTGTCTGCTCTGCGCTGGCATGAAGCTCTTCAGATGATGAAGCTACATTGTCAACTGATGATTGAATGACGCTGATTAACGAGCGCAGCGATTCGGCCATTTCATTAAAGCTTGTACCGAGCTGACCGAATTCGTCTTTTGAACGGACTGCGATTTTTTGTGTCAAGTCGCCGCCGCTGATGCTCTTTGCGGATGACACGAGCTCGCTTAACGGCTTGCTGATTCCGCGGATAATGAAGTAGATGAGAATCCCGCCGAGCAAGATCGCGGCTGCCAAAATGATGATCGCCATGTGGAAGACAGGCTGGGCTGCCTCTGATATCTCATCCGTGAACATCGTTCCGCCGATTTTCCAGCCGGTCAGCTTGTTCGTCGTGAAGGCCATTCTCTTTTCTTTTCCTTCAAATGTATATTGAAAATCACCTTTTTCACTGCCGTACATCTGTGTAACCCAGTCGCCTTTGCCTTCGGTTCCGGCTTCGATCTTCGGATGGGCGACATATTTTTTATCATTGCTTGAGATAAACGCAAAGCCGCTTTTTCCGATGTTAACGCGTTCTGTCGCTTTGATAAGTTCATCGATTTTCATGTTAACGGCAACAACTCCTGAGCCGTCCTCCGTCTGCTTTGCAATCGTGATGACCATCGTTCCGGTTGACGCCGTTTTATAAGGGTTTGTGATAATTGCTTTTCCTTTATTTTCAACGGCTTGCTTATACCAGTCCCTATCCGCAGGGTTATAATCTTTCGCCATTTTTTCCGCGGGATAGCGGATGAACTTGCCGTCTTTTGAACCTGTGTAGATCGCTTCCACATCCTGGTTCAGCTTGGCGTACTGCTCGAATCTCTCTACAAGTGATGCGCTCCCTTTTTCTTGATAAAGCTTTTCATTCACCCAGCCGCTGAAAAAGGAAACAGCCTGCTCTTTCTTTCCGATATTCTGGTCTATGATCTCATTCAGCTGTTCGACATTATCGCGCGCGCTTCTCATGATTTCCGTTTCAAGAGAGCTTCCCGCCGTTTGGTACGCACTATAGGATAAGGCCAAAATCGGCAAAGTTAAAACCAATATAAAGCTGAAAAACAGCCTTTTTGAGATAGACGGACGTTTAAGCCAGTCCAATACCTTTTTCATTTGATATAACTCCTTTAGCTTCTAGATTATGAAACTAATATCGGAGCTTTCATTTACTTTTGCATATTAAAAAACTTTAAAAAGCATTTCTGAAGATTCTAAAAAAAAGGCTGAAAAAAGAGGCTGACCAGCAGCCTCTTTTCATTAAATTGTAAACTTTTTCGTTAAGTCGCGCAGTTCTTCAGCCATTTGTTCGAGCGTCGCAGCGGATGAGCTGATTTCTTCCATGGAAGCCAGCTGTTCTTCCGCTGAAGCAGCGATGTCTTGAATGCCGGCAGAGCTTTCACGCGATACGTCGGCGATCTCTTCGACCGCGTCGGATATTTCGTGAGAACCTGTTGATAAATGCTCTACGGCAGCGTTCATCGTCTGCAGCTTGCCTGCAATTTCGTTTGTCATGTCGTAAATATGTTTAAAACTCGTTTCCGTTTCTTCCGTAATTTCGAGCCCTGACTGTACTTCTTGGTTGACCGATTTGAACATGTTAAGCGAATGTTCGATTTCCTTGACGATATCCTGAATCAGCGCTTCGATTTCTTTTGCCGATCCTGCTGATTGGGCCGCAAGCTTTCTGACTTCTTCAGCGACAACCGAGAATCCTCTGCCTGATTCGCCGGCCCGCGCTGCCTCGATGGCGGCGTTCAGCGCCAGCAAATTCGTTTGATCGGCGATTCCGTTTATAACGCGCAGGATCGCGGTGATATCTTTCGATTTCGCTTCAAGCCCTTTGACAACCTGTTCGGCCTGTCTGACGGACCTGTTGATCGAATTCATCTGCCCGACCGTTTGTTGGACAAGCTCTCCGCCTGTTTCGGCAATTTCCGTCGATTTACCCGAGGATTCTGTAATCGATTCCGATACGCCTGCGATTTCATTCAGCTTGTCATTCATTTGGCTGAGCCGCTGTGAGCTTGTTTCGACTTTTTCACTTTGACTTTCAGCGCCGCTTGAGAACCGCTCGATGGCTAATGTAATGTGCTCCGTCGCTTTGCTTGTCTGGTCCGCACTTGCCGTCAGCTGCTCTGATGAAGATGCCACATTGTCGACCGATTCCTGAATTGTGCTGATCAGCGAACGCAATGAGTCAGCCATTTCGTTGAAGCTTGCGCCCAACTGGCCGAATTCGTCCCTGGAGCGGACATCGATTTTTTGTGTCAGATCTCCTTCGCTGATGCTTTTTGCAGAAGAGACGAGTTGATTTAAAGGCTTGCTGATCGCGCGGACGATAAAGTAAACAAGAATGCCGCCCAGAATAATCGCGCCTGCCAATGTCATGACTGCCATGTGAAGCACAGGCTGTGCAGCGTCTTTAATCTCTGCTGTATTCATCTCTCCGCCGATTTTCCAGCCGGTTAGTTTATTTGTCGCAAAGACCGTTTTCTTTTCTTTGCCTTTTTCATTAAATGTGAACAAGCCGCTCTCTTTGCTGAACATCTGCTCTGTCAGATCGGCTTCTGCTTCTGTGCCGGCTTTCATTTTCGGATGGGCGACATACGTTTTCCCTTCGCCGATGATAAATGCATATCCGGTTTTTCCGATGCTGATGCTGTTTGCCGATTTGATCAGCTTGTCAATGTTCAAGTCAAGGGCGACTACGCCTGATCCGTCTTTATTCTGCTTGGCGATCGTGACGACCATATGGCCTGTTGATGCAGACTCATAAGGTTCAGTTACAATCGTTTTCCCTTTTTCCTGGACGGCCTGTTTATACCAGTCGCGTTCTACCGGGTCATACCCGTCAGGCAATGGAGCATTCGGATATTGTGAGTAAACGCTATCCTCCGAACCGGTGAAGACGAGTTCGACGTCGGGATTTTGTTTTGCAAACTGCTCAAACCGCTGTTTAATGGCAGTCTGCCCTTTCTCTTTGTACGCTTTGCGATCAATCCATTCGCTGAAATACGCAATAGAAGTTTCCTTGCTGCCGATATCTTGCTGAATGATGTCGTTCAGTTCATCGATATTGTCTTTCGCACTTCTCAAAATCTCATCCTCAAGCGTGCTGCTGGCCGTAAAATATGAAGTAGCCGAAAGAACCAAGATTGGAATTGTTAAAATGAATATAAATGAGAAAATTAATTTTTTAGAAATAGAAGGACGTTTCATCCAATTTAAAAGCTTTTTCATGTGAGATTCCCCTTTCTCTACTTTTATCGGAGACGGGGTCTATTTTTTAAGTAAAAAAAGCGGAAAATTAGACCGTTTTCCTGCCCAAGCATCAGGCATACGCTAATAAAAAAGGAAAAAGGGTGTATCCTATGATAAGTGTTTCGGGCTACTGGCTCCGTCCAGAGGATATCGAAAAACTGAATGTCAGTCAGACACAGAGAGACATTGCCAACCGGATGCTGGCCATGCCGTCCAGATATAGATACGGTTCAATCTCAGAACTGTCATTTGAGCTAAGATTCAGAGTGCATACCGTCGAATCGGCCAGAGAGCTGATCAACAGCGGAGCGAAGTTTGCCACCTTTTCAAAGACATACGGGAATGAAGAGTTTTGGAGGGTGACGCCTGAGGGGGCTTTGGAGTTGAAGTACAGGGCGCCGGCTTCAAAGGCGATTCGAAATATTTTTGAAAGCGGCTCTCTTTATGCTTTTGAATGCGCAACTGCGATTGTCATCATTTTTTATATGGCGCTCCTCAAAACGATCGACGATCAGACATTTGACCGGAATTATCAAAGAATCATTTTATATGATTGGCATTATGAGCGGCTGCCGATCTATACGGATAAGGGAAACGACTACCTTCCGGGAGACTGCCTGTATTTCAAGAACCCTGAATTCGATCCCGAAAGACCGCAGTGGCGCGGAGAAAACGCTATTTTACTTGAAAATAATCTCTATGCGGCACACGGTCTGGGGATCTTAAGCGGCGAAACGATCATTGAAAAACTGAACGGGCTGAGAAAGCCTCATGCACAGACGTCCGCCTATCTGCTATCTCAAGTGACACGGGTTGATATTCCTGCATTAATACAAATGATCAGATAGCACATCGGCAGGCACAAGCTGATCCATCAGCTCCTTCACCGTCGTTAGCCGCACGGAGGCCCGCACGCCCTGTCCGGACCACAATGACATGCCGTCCGGATTCCCTTCAAGCTTCGCCTGTTTTCTCATCGGCTGCGTCAGCGTATTTTGCAGAGGATAAGGCAGCGCTTCAGCTTCGTCCGGGCGCCTGTCTTCCATCCATTGATTGACGATGCCTCTTGCCGGCTTCCCTGAGAACAAACGGGTCAGCCTTGTGTCTGTTTCAACCGCTTCAAGCAATTTTTGTTTGTATGCAGGATGTGTTCCGCTTTCTTCGCACGTCAAAAAAGCGGTGCCGATTTGAACTCCCTGTGCGCCGAGGGCAAAAGCTGCCGCAACACCTCTTTTGTCAAAAATGCCGCCCGCCGCAACCACCGGAACCGACACGTGATCTGCCGCTTGGGGAATAAACGCCATCGAGCCGACAGCGGGCTCTCCCTTCGTTTTCAAGAAGGCACCCCTGTGGCCGCCGGCTTCACTTCCTTGAACAACGATGACATCCATCCCCAATTCTTCAAGCATCACGGCTTCTTCAACAGAAACGGCGGTGCCCATTAAACAGCAGTTTCGGTCTTTCAGTTCTTTGACGGCATCGGCCGGCGGCGGGCCAAATGTAAATGAAACGGCGCTGATCCCTTCCTTTAGTATGATTTCTATTTTCTCGTAAAAATCATCCCAATCGTGTTTCTCTTCTGGCACGGATGAAGCCGACCGTGCATAAGGTATCTTCTCTTGCCACCCTTCATATTCTTCCCGGCTGACGTTTTCCCGTTTTTCCGGAATGAAGAGGTTGACTTGAAACCCGGCTGATGTCAGTTTTTTGGTTTCCAGAATCTGTTGTTGAAGAACTTCCGGCGTCAAATAGCCGGATGCAAGGCTGCCTAAGCCGCCGCAGTCTGATACGGCGGCGGCGAGCCTTGGTGTTGTCGGTCCGCCCGCCATCGGCGCCTGGATCACAGGCTTTGATAAAGAGAGACGTTCCATGAACTGATTCATTTTTATTTTCTCCTTTCAATCGGCTGTGATTTTAAAATAGCATGTCCGGTGCCTCGGGCCGTCGAACTCGCAGAAATATATGCCCTGCCAAGTCCCGAGGACAAGCCTGCCCCCTTCAATAATGATATGCTGCGATGCCCCGACCGTGCTCGCTTTCAAATGCGCCGCGGTATTCCCTTCCATATGGCGGTCAAGCTCATGTTCCCACGGATACACTTCTTCGAACCGTCTCAGCATATCGCGTTTGACATCGGGGTCAGCATTTTCATTGATCGTAATGCCTGCCGTTGTATGCGGACAGTAGACGATAACAGCGCCGCTGGAAACGTCATTTTCAGAAATGAATCTTTGGACGTCATTTGTAATATCAAGCATTTCATCGCGCCGATTTGTTTGAATCTGTATTTTTTTCAACATACGAATCCGCTCCTTTCCTGGCACCCTTTCTCTATTCGTTACAAATCGCCGATTTCCTGTCTGATCATGTAAACGCGCGCCTCATAAGGGTTCATCACAAAAGATGTAAGGTGCTTGTGCGCGTTGATATCAGCATTTGACAGCAGCAGTCCGTCCGTACATAAAGGGTATGCGGGATGATGGTAATACGCCTGGCGCGCGCTAAGGTTGACGATCACAATGGCCGTTTCTTCCCGAAGCTTTCGCAAGTATGCAAAAATCTGCCGGTCCTCAGGCAAGAGCAGTTCATATGATCCGTCGATGAAGACGTCATACCGCTTTCTGATCGCGATCAACCGTTTATAAAAATGATAGACCGACCGGGGGTCATGCTGCTGATGAACGACATTGATCAGCTTGTAATTTTCGTTCATGCAGAGCCACGGTTCCCCTTTAGTAAAGCCGGCATTTGGCTGATCCGTCCATTGCATCGGCGTGCGCGCGTGATCCCTGCTCTTTTTCCAAACCGCCTTCATGATGTCTTCGTGTGAGCGGCCCTTTTCTTTTTGAATCCGGTAATCATTTTTAATTGAAACGTCATCATAATCATCTATATCGAAGAAAATCGCGTTTGTCATTCCGATTTCCTGCCCTTGATAAATAAACGGGGTGCCTTTCATCAAAAAATACATTGCAGCTAAGGCCTTTGCGCTGTCTATTCTGTATTTCCCGTCATCTCCCCAGACTGAAACGGCCCGGGGCTGATCATGATTTTCGATAAAAAGCGCGTTCCACCCTTTCCCTTCAAGAGCCGATTGCCAGTTTGACAATATCCGCTTGAGTTCGGGAATATCGAGTTCTCCGCCTTCAATCCCCCAAAGGCCGAGGTGTTCAAATTGGAAAATCATGCTGAATATCCCGTTTGGTTCTCCAACCCAGTCCTCCGCTTCTTCAGCGCTGACACCGTTTGCTTCGCCGACTGTCATGATATGAGGATACCCGGCGAACGTATTTTCTTTTAGTTCCTGCAATAACGCTATAATCCCGTCGACATTCATATGATAAGCAAATGAAGGCACAAAAGAGAGCCCTTCCGGATTCGGCAGATCCGGAAGTCCTTCTTTTTTCTTAATGTGTGAAATCGCGTCAACCCTGAACCCGTCGATTCCTTTTTGAAGCCACCAGTTGATCATGTCATAAAGAGCGCTTCTCATGTCACTGTTTTCCCAATTCAGATCCGGCTGCTTTTCGTGAAACAGGTGCAGATAATACTGCTCTGTTTTTTCGTCATAAGTCCAGGCTGAGCCGCCGAATATGCTTTCCCAGTTGTTCGGTTCGCTCCCGTCCTTTCCGTCTTGCCAAATATACCACTCCCGCTTCCCGGAATTCCGCTCTGCCCTTGATTCGATAAACCATGGATGTTCATCGCTCGTATGATTGATGACGAGATCGATGATCAGTTTCATTCCGAGGTGATGCGCTTCAGTCAGCAGAGCGTCAAAGTCGTCCATCGTGCCAAATTCCGGCATGATGCTTTGATAATCCCTGATGTCATAACCGTTATCGGCATTGGGAGAATCAAAGACCGGACAAATCCATATGGCATCTGCCCCGAGCTCCCTGATATACGGAAGCTTCTCTCTGATCCCGTTGATATCTCCGATGCCATCCCCGTTCGAATCCATAAAACTGCGCGGATACACTTGATAGACGACAGCCTCTTTCCACCATGCCCTTGTCATTCAAACACCCCTTAGGAGTTCATTTCATTTATTATATAAATGTCTAATGACAGTTATGAGGTGTTTTAGACGAAGAAAAAAACCGCCCTTTTTATAAAAGAGCGGTGTAAATCCATCAGCGGACCGTTACGTCCCAATTGGAAATATTAATTTGTCCTGTGCCTCCGAAAACTTCCGTACCGAATTCCACACTGCTGACATACTTTGTTTTGGAAAGCCAATGTTTGGAGTCGGCAAGATAATTCGTGAAATCCCGAATATTCAGGTTCGCACGTTGGGTGTTTGCCGTTCTGACAAATGAAAACACGTTCCACCCTTTGCCGCTTCCAGCATCAATATAGCCTTTATATACTTTCCAATTGTGCCCGCCAATCGAAACAGTTTCGACATAAGAACCGGCAGGTCCGGCATTTGTGTTATTGAGCCAGATCATAATCTCATCGGTTGGAGCCGAATCCCAGCTCGCCTTGTTTGTATTGTGGAGCCAAATGTCATATGCGGCATTGTAGGTGCCGTTCGCGCTGATCGAATAGCTGACTTTCGTGTTGATGTTTTTTTGATCTGACAACCTGGTCGGGAATCCGCTGCCCGCAGTATAGCCTTCAGTCCAATGCCAGCCGCTGACGATCGACGGATAAGCTTTGACCGTGCTGGTATTGCTCGGCCAATTCCATACCCAGCCCATATCTGAATCATTGTTATGATAAATGGTCTGCCACCAGCCGCTGACCTGGTCGGCTCCCCATACATTGTTGAATATGTAGTATTTTTTGTTTTTAAAATACAATTTATCCGACGGGTTTGATGACGAAGCAGCAAGCGCCGAGAGCGGCCCCGCCAGCAGCATGATGCATACCGCTCCCCATAGCAGGATCGATTTTAGCAAATGGTTGTTTTTCACGTATTGAAAACCTCCTCATATTTATACATCATATTATAAAAAAGAACGAAACGGAGTACATTCGTAAAAAGTCATGAATTTCCATAGATCTATCCTCTTATCTTTGAATAAATATCCATTTTATAGAAATAAAGAACGGCCATCGAACTAAAAAACAGCCGCGGTCCGCCCGCAGCTGTCTTTTTAAAAATCCGTTTTTTTCACTTCGATGAAACGGATATGATGATCTTCAGCATCAAGAATTTTAAATTCGCATCCCTCAGTTTTGAGGATGTCCCCGTTTTTCAGCTCCATCTTTTGCGTCAAAAGCCAGCCGGCAATCGTATCGACTTCTTCGTTTTCAATCGCGATATGAAGGAGGTCATTCACTTCGTCGATTAATGCCTTTCCGTCCATAATATAATGGTGTTCGCCTTTTTTTATAATGTGCGGCATTTCGTCCTGATCAAACTCATCCCTGATTTCTCCGACGATTTCCTCCAATATGTCTTCAACTGTAACCAGCCCTGCCGTTCCGCCGTACTCATCAACAAGAATGGCCATATGGATCCGTTCCTTCTGCATGCGAATCAAGAGCTCCTGGATCGGTATGTTCTCAATCACCCTGATGACAGGTCTCATTAAGTCAGTTAAAGGAATCGTCTGGTCGAGAAAATACGATTTAAACAAGTCCTTGCTGTTGACTATTCCGATAATATGGTCTTTATCGTCCTTAATGACCGGATATCTCGTATAGCGTTCATTAATGACGGTTTCAATCGCTTCTTTTATCGATTGATCAGCCAATAGGGTAGCGATTTCCGTTCTCGGCACCATGATTTCCCGGGCCAGCCTGTTGTCAAATTCAAAAATTTTGTTGACGTATTTATACTCAGTCTGATTGATTTCTCCTTTTTTATAGCTTTCAGACAACATAAGCCGCAGCTCTTCCTCACTGATTGCCACTTCATGCTCTTTAACCGAATGGAACCCGAACAGCTTCGTTAACAGCCGGGCCGAACCATTCAGCAGTTTGATAAACGGGAACATGATTTTATAAAACAAAATGAGCGGCTTTGCCGTCCATAAGCTGACGGCTTCAGCTTTTTGAATCGCAATTGTTTTTGGCGCAAGCTCGCCGACCACAACGTGCAAAAATGTAATGATGATAAATGCAGTAACAATCGAAGCCACTCTTAAAACGGATTCAGGCAGGCCAAATAATTCAAAAAGCGGGTGGATGATCCGTTCGAATGTCGATTCTCCGAGCCAGCCGAGCCCTAATGCGGTGATGGTAATGCCGAGCTGGCAGGCAGACAAATATTCATCAAGATTTGTCACCACTCTTTTGGCCGCAATTGCCCGCTTATCCCCGCTTTCAACAAGCTGATCGATTTTTGTGCCGCGGATTTTGACGATCGCAAATTCGGCGACAACGAAAAAAGCCGTAGCTGCAATTAAAAGTATGACGAGTATGAGATTCAGGATATTCAAAAAAAGCCCTTACCAAATATGGTAAGGGGCCACCTCCTTAAGACGAATGGTTAGTCATTACGACCGGACAGGAAAATTGCGACGAAGCGCAGCAGCTCAAACAGCGAAACAAGCGCTGCTGCAACATATGTCAGAGCAGCGGCATCCAGCACCTTGCTGACGCCTCTTTCTTCCGTGTTGCGGATCATTCCTTCTGAAACGATGATCCTTTTTGCCCGTGAGCTTGCGTTAAATTCAACAGGCAGTGTCACAAGCTGGAAGAATACGGCCGCCGAAAACAAAATGATGCCGAGCCCGATCAGATTCAGGCTTCCGAGCAGCATTCCGCCGATAAACAAAAATGGCGCCACTCCCGAAGAAAAGTTCACAATCGGAAACATCTTATGCCTCAAAACAAGTGCGCCGTATGATTCCTGATGCTGGAGGGCATGTCCGCATTCATGGGAAGCAACGGAAACCGCTGCAATTGAACGGCCGTAATATACGGGTTCGGACAGGCGCACAACGCGTGCTGTCGGGTCATAATGGTCTGTCAAGGTTCCTCTTACCGGTTCAACCGGGATATCGTAAAGGCCGTTTTGGTCGAGAATCTGTCTGGCCACTTCGGCTCCAGTTCTCCCGCTTGACGCCTCTACTTTTGAATATTTTTCAAAGTTGCTCTTCACTTTAAATTGTGCCCAAATCGATAAACCTAATGCAGCAAATGTTAACAAGTAAAAAATCATGCTCATGCAATCATCTTCCCTCTTGTGATAAGTCGTTTAAAATTTTAATTGTAAATATATTTTATCCCGAGGAATTTCCTTTTGTACAGAAAAGTGCACTACCTTTTTCTTCGCGGTAAACAAACCCCGATAAAGATCAGTACCATTCCTGACATCATGATGTAGAAAGGCGGCCTTGTGGACAACTCCTTGAAAAACTCCCTCCAGAATACTTCATCAGAGGAATGATAAACGGCGTTTAAATCAAAAATGAATTGAATGGATGCCGCCGCCATCAGCTGGACTCCGACCAGTATGAAAAAGAGCCTCATTAAACAGGACATTCCGCTCCCATCCCTCATCCGTTTATAAAAAGTGTATGGAAGGACGGGAACCGATATGACGCCGCAGTAAAAATCTTCAGCTCTACCGGTTATTGTCGGTTAACGAAGGTTTATTTTTACCTGAAAAATTTTTGTAAAATAGGGATATACTGAATAAAAAGGAGAACTCGGGTGGTGACACGGTGAAAGTAACGGATCAGGAAAAAGAACAGTTAAGCACGGCGATTGATAAAATGAATGAAGGGCTTGATGCGTTCATTCTTCTCTATAACGAATCGGAAAAAGACGAGCAGCTGATCGAATTTGAAGAAGAAACGGCAGAAATGATCAGACAAGCCATTGAACAGCACGGGAAAGTAAGCACCAATCAAAAGTTAAATGCAATCATCAAAGAGATTTTATCATTTTCCCTGCGGAAAGACGGTGAAGAAGCATGAAATCAAACCGTGTATTTATCGCATGGCTGAGGTGGCCGATATATGTCCGCATCGCAATCATTATCCTTTTATTGATCATCCTTTTCGGTCAGCTGATCACCTTCGTCGAGCCGCAGCAGTTTTCAAACGTTTTTGAAGGCGTATGGTGGGCGCTGATCACCGTCTCCACAGTCGGATACGGTGATTTTGTCCCTAAAACCGCGCTCGGCAAAACCGTCGGCATGCTCCTTATTTTAATGGGGGCAGCGTTTGTCACGGCCTATTTTGCAACGATGGCGACGGCCGCTTTCAGCAAGCAGCAGCGTTACGCCGAAGGCAAGGTGAACTACAGCGGCAAGGGACATATGATCCTGATCGGCTGGAACGAGAAATCCAACAAGCTGATGAGGACGCTCCAGGCCGCCGATTCAAACAAAACGATCGTGCTCATTGATGAAACACTAAAGGAAGGCCCCCTGATGGAAAACATTCATTTTATCAGAGGACCCGCTGCGGATGATGCCACACTGCAAAAAGCGAATATTGAAGAAGCTGAAATCGTCTTTATTACCGCTGATCAGCATAAAAGCGAAATATCTGCAGACATGCAGTCAGTCTTAACATTGCTGGCTGTTAAAGGCTTGAACCCGTCGGTGTATTGCGTTGTAGAAATCTTGACGGAAAAGCAGAAAAAAAATGCCGAGCGCGCCGGAGCGAACCAGATCATCAGTACAGCGGACCTTTTAAAAACGGCGATGCTGCAGCATTTTCTCATTAAAAATCAGCTCCCTGATCCGCTTTTTAAGGAAGCTGATATTCATTTCAAAGTCCATCAGGTTCCGCTTCCGAAGACGATGGAAGGCGCGTCTTTTCAAGAAGTGATCCACCATTTCATGAAGGAAGACATTTTCATCATCGGTATTCACCAAAAAGACGGGCCTGTACTGTCTCCTTCATTTTCGTACAAGCTTCAGCCGACAGACCAGCTGCTGTCACTTTAAGAAAGAAGCGCCTTTTCGAGTTCTTTTACATACGATTGGCCAAGCTTTTCATAGACGCCGGGAATATCGGCGTCTTTTTCTTTCGGTTCGGCAAACTGGTCAAAAGATGCGCGAAAATTCCCCTGAACGACGTAGTCGTCCAGCGCTTCCTGATAGACGTGGCGAAGCAAAAACGGCGTGCCGAGCTTGACCGTCGCATTTTGCGAATCAAGCTGTCCGTCTTCCGCTTCAAACGGAATCCGCAAAAACAAGTATCCTTCCTCATCATCAATTTTATAGTCAAAAAAGCCGCGGTCATATTCCCAGCCGCCGCTGATCACATAGCCGAGAGGCTTGAGCGTCTGTTCGAGATGATAAAGAGAAAACGACCGGTTTTCCAGTTCAGAAGGTAAGCTTATCATGGCCAAAACTCCTTTTTTTCGTTTTTTATACTTCAGGGCCCTAGCGCAATTGTTTATCAGGTTCTTGCAGGTGGCCTTCAGTGATTTCCTTAAACAGATTGTCCTCCGGCTGCTGCAGGTTGTTTTGCATACGGAGGAATTTTTTATACTCTCCCATAGTAAAAGGCTTGGCATCATCCGATAACTCGTAGCCGAGCAGGCCGTTTGATTCAAGCGTTGCATTTTTCACATCGGATAATTTTGAAATCCCCTGTGTCCGGAGCCTCATTTCCAGCTGGTCGACGGTTATGCGGTGCTTTTTTAGGTTCTGCTCCTGAAGCTCACCGTTTTCGATCAATACAACGGCTTTCCCCACAATCAGGCTTTCAAAAAAATCAAACTTCATGTTAAAATACTCGATCAACAGAAGGACGATGATAAAGATCGATGCAGCTGCCACCGTTTTAAAAATGCTGTCTTCAATGATCGGCTGAACGATGATCGTTCCGATGGAAATCATGACGACGGTGGTGGCTATCGTCATCTGCGAAATTGATTTCCTTCCCGAAATTCTCAGCAGAACAATAGCCGTTAAGATGAGAAACAATGTTTCCAATACAAATGCCATAATGTCACTCCAAACCGTTTTATTTTTTAGTATGGATCAGAAGCTTGTGCGGTATGAGTATATTTGATCGAATTGGGAAAGACAAAGGTATGAGCTTATGACGGGGAGGAACTTCGATTGAGAAGAAAAAAATTAGTAACGGCTGTGATCGTATTTATTGCTACATATGCACTGTTTTCACTGGCGGGCGTTTTATTCCCTGTAGACCGGGAATGGTATGAGTCATTGAACAAACCGGATTGGACACCGTCAGGCCGTTTGATCGGAACCATCTGGAGCGTGCTGTTCGCCTTCATTTCATTAGCGGCGGCGCTCGTGTATGCTGCATATGATCTGAGAAAAGCTGCGGCGCCATTTTGGATCATGCTGATCATTAACTATATGTTTAACCAGGCATTCAGCTATTTTCAATTCACGGAAAAAAACGTACTTGCTGCCGCGGCCGACTCTTTTTTGGTGGCCATGAGCGCCCTTGCGCTCGCCATTATCGCACGGCGCATTCATAAAACAGCAGCATTTCTCTTAGTCCCTTATGTATTGTGGAGTTTTTTCGCCACTTATCTCGCGTTTACGATTTACGGGATGAATCATTAGGTTAAAAAGCCCCGCCGGCTATGGCCGTGTTAAAATAAGGTGAACAGCTGCCTTAGAAGGGGGATCGGAATGGAATGAAACACTACTTTCTTCAAACAAAACGCATCGGCTTTTCTTTATGGACGAAAGAGAATTTGAATTTGGCAAAGACATTGTGGGGAAATCGAGATGTGGCCAAATATCTGACAGCAAACGGAATCATGACCGATAGCGAAATAAGAAACCGTTTGCTGCTGGAGATCGAACAATACAAAACACACGGTGTGCAATACTTCCCGACATTTAAAACAGGAAACAACGAATTCATCGGATGCTGCGGACTTCGCCCCTATGACCCGGAAAATGAGGTGTACGAGCTTGGTTTTCATCTCGTCCGTTCGGCTTGGGGTAAAGGTTATGCATCTGAAGCGGCTGAGGCCATGATTGAATACGCATTTAACAAAATCCGGGCAAAAAAGCTGTTTGCGGGACATCACCCTGAAAATACAGCTTCACGAAAACGATTGGAAAAATTAGGATTCTCCTACACACATGACGAATTTTATCCGTCTACCGGACTTCAACATCCGTCATACGAATTAAAACAGCCTCCGGGACAATAAGTCCGGAGGCTGTTTTTTCGTTTATTGATCCAAACGTTTCTCAAGCTCTGCTTTTTTCTCTTCGAAGCCAGGCTTGCCGAGGAGGGCGAACATATTGACTTTGTACGCTTCCACTCCAGGCTGGTCAAACGGGTTGACGCCGAGCAGGTATCCGCTCATTGCGCAGGCTTTTTCAAAGAAGTACACGAGGTAGCCGAACGTGTAAGCGTTCATTTCAGGTACGTTCACGATCAGGTTCGGCACATTACCGTCCGTGTGCGCGAGCATTGTGCCTTGGAACGCTTTTTTATTGACGAAGTCGACCGTTTTGCCGGCAAGGTAGTTCAAGCCGTCAAGATCATTGTCCGCTTCTTCGATTGTCAGCTCGTGTCTTGGCTTTTCAACGTTCAGCACTGTTTCGAACATATCTCTTCTTCCTTCTTGTACGTATTGTCCAAGAGAGTGAAGATCAGTCGAGAAGTTGGCTGAAGAAGGATAAATGCCTTTTTCGTCTTTTCCTTCACTTTCACCAAAGAGCTGCTTCCACCATTCTGCGAAGTACTGAAGGCCCGGCTCGTAGTTGATCAGCATTTCAATCGTTTTTCCTTTGTTATAAAGGACGTTTCTGACGACCGCGTATTGGTAAGCCGGATTGTCTTCAAGCTCTGATGTGGAGAAGTCTTTGCTCGCATCGCGGGCGCCCTTCATCATTTCATCGATATCGGCTCCGCTGACTGCGATTGGAAGCAAGCCGACCGCTGTGAGCACAGAAAAGCGGCCCCCGACATCGTCAGGAATGATAAATGATTCAAAGCCTTCCTCATTAGCAAGCGTTTTTAATGCGCCCCGCTCTTTATCAGTTGTTGCATAAATGCGGCGTTTCGCTTCTTCTTTTCCATACTTTTCTTCAAGAAGCTTGCGGAAGATCCGGAAAGCAATCGCCGGTTCTGTCGTTGTCCCTGATTTAGAAATCACATTGATTGAAAAGTCAGCATCTTCAAGAAGATCCATCACGTCTCTCATGTAAGAAGAGCTGATGTTATTGCCGATGAAAATCACTTGCGGCGTTTTCCGTTTTTCTTTCGGCAGCACATTGTAAAATGAATGATTCAGCATTTCAATCGCCGCTCTTGCGCCGAGATATGAACCGCCGATTCCGACAACCAGCAAAACATCGGAATCATTTTGAATTTTTTCAGCGCATTTTTTAATGCGGGCGAATTCTTCTTTGTCATAGTCAGTCGGAAGATCCACCCATCCTAAAAAGTCGCTGCCCGCACCTGTTTTTTCGTGAATGGTATGGTGGGCGACTTTCACGAAGTCACGCAAATATGTAAGTTCATGTTCTTTAAAGAATGGCAATGCTCTTGAGTAGTCAAAACGGACATGCGTCATATTATTAAACCTCCAGTACTAGCTGTTTTCTTTCAAATATCCGCCAGCGCTTTCATTTTCATGAGAGTGCGGGCCAAAGGATTTTAAAACATGTCGATTTTCGGCGACAGCCTCTTCCCTTTTCACTTTATATGAACTCCTTCGTTAAATCAAGTGACGAAAAAAAGGAGGATCGGGGCTGGTGCGCCAGAAATGCATGTTTTTCAGCCGCCACCCGCAGTTTTGTCAAAAAGATAACAAATAAACAACGGCTCAAGGTATGGCGGTCCTCCTTGAGCCGTCAAGAAGTCTTATAAAGAAGCCTTCAAAATAGACAGAACATCGTCTTTATTCAACGTTTTAAAGCGGCCGAATTCGCCGTTTGCCATCGCTTTGTCGGCAATCAGATCCAGCTTCTCATCTGTGATGTCATAGTCGGCTAGACGATTTGGCGCGCCAAGGCTGGTCCAGAATTCAGACAGCTTCTCGATTCCGATAAGCGCCACTTCACGATCGGTTTTTCCTGTATCATCTATGTCAAAAACGCGGACGGCAAGCTGTTTAAAGCGGCCGACATTCTCGGAAAGCGTGTGCTTCATCCAATTCGGGAACAGGATCGCAAGCCCTCCCGCATGCGGAATATCGTAGACGGCTGAAACAGCGTGCTCGATATTGTGCGTCGCCCAGTCTCCGCGCGCGCCCATTGATAGCATGCCGTTCAGCGCAATGGTGCCTGTATAGAGAATCGTTTCGCGCAGCTCATAGTTTTCAAGGTCTTCAATGAGCTTAGGAGCTGTTTCAATCACCGTTTTGAGCAGGGATTCGCACATCCGGTCCTGATAAGGGGTATTTTCGGTATGGTGAAAATATTGCTCAAACACGTGGGACATCATGTCGACAATGCCGTAAATCGTGTGGTCTTTCGGTACGGTAAATGTGTTGACAGGATCAAGAATTGAAAATTTAGGGAAGACGAGCGGGCTTCCCCAGCCGTATTTTTCATTGGTTTCCCAATTTGTGATCACAGATCCCGAGTTCATTTCCGATCCTGTCGCTGCCAACGTTAAAACCGTTCCAAACGGCAGCGCATCAGCCGGAATATGTTTTTTTGTCACAATATCCCACGCATCTCCGTCGTATTTTGCTCCGGCGGCGATCGCTTTCGTACAATCGATGACGCTTCCGCCGCCGACTGCCAATAGAAAGTCAATATCGTTCTCTTTGCATATCGCGACTCCCTTATTCACAGTGGCAACACGCGGGTTCGGTTCGACGCCGGGCAGTTCATGGACGGTTGCACCCGCTTTTTCAAGGATTGAAATGACTTGATCGTATAAACCGTTTCGTTTAATGCTGCCTCCGCCGTATACGAGCAGGACATTGCGGCCGTAATGTTTCACCTCTTCTGCCAGCTTTTCAACTTCTCCCCGGCCGAATATCAGCTTCGTGGGATTCCAATATGTAAAATTATCCATCTGTATCTCCTCCTTTATTTACTATTATGGAAAACCGCAGAACGCTCTGTAAAGCGATCTGCTCCTCAGGCGTATAATGTTTCCAAATCCGTCGCAATCTATAAATGTGAAATATAGGACTTCAAAAAGGAGGAAAAACAAATGAATGCACTTCAACGTATTGCATTGGTATTAACGATCATTGGAGCAATCAATTGGGGACTGATAGGATTTTTTCAATTTGACTTGGTTGCAGCCATTTTTGGCGGTCAAGGATCCGCTTTAGCCCGGACCGTTTACGCACTTGTCGGAATCGCAGGTCTGATCAACCTCGGACTTTTATTTAAACCGGCTGAAGAGACTGCTGGCGAAGACGCCAAGCAGCCGGAAATGCGATAAAAAAACTCCGGCTTTGGCCGGAGTTTTTCAATTACTTCTTAATAAGATCTTTTCTGTTGGACTGCTCGATCCACTCTTCAAGTTTGTCTTTCAACGTGTTGAATCCTTGTGGAGCAGCTGTATCTTCGGCTTGAACAGCCTTTTGTCTTCTAGGCTTGCTTTCTTTTCGTTCAGGAGCTGCCTGTGTAGCGCGGATAGAAAGGCTGATTTTGCCTTTTTCCTCATCTACAGAAAGAACCTTCACTTGCACCTCATCACCGATCGCCAAGTGCTCATTAATATCTTTAACGAAACCGTGTGTTACTTCAGAAATATGCACGAGTCCCTGTGTTTCTTCATCTAATGCAACAAACGCTCCGTACGCCTGTAATCCAGTCACTTTTCCAGTGTAAACACTGCCTACTTCAAATTTTGCTGTCATAACTAACAACTCCTAAATCATATGAATTTAACTCTTTTTATACGCAATAAAAAATTATATCATATAAGTCTTTATTAAGCAAAAAAACTTTTTTTATCATTGTATGTTTAAAACCGAGATAAAAGGGGAATACTAAAGAACAACTAAGGCTTTCTAGTATTCCCCCCTTATGTTGATGCGGACCTTTTAGGTGCGCATTTTTTTATTGATCTGCGCCGGTCTTCTGGACAAAGCGTTTCATTCTGACGAGCGCTTCCTGAAGCTGCTCAAGCGAGGAAGCGTAGGAACATCTGATATAGCCTTCGCCGCTCGGCCCGAAAACATTGCCCGGGACGACGGCGACTTTTTCTGTGATGAGAAGCTCCTCAGCAAACTGCTCTGAGCTCATGCCCGTTTTTTTAACGGACGGAAACGCGTAAAAAGCGCCCCCCGGCTGATGGCAGTCAAGCCCGATTTCGTTTAGTGAATCCACAAACACATTCCTTCGGCGGCGGTAGCTTTTTTTCATCTTTTCGACGTCTTCGAGACCGTTTTTAAGGGCTTCCTCCGCCGCAAATTGAGCCATGCTCGGCGCGCACATCATCGAGTACTGGTGAATTTTCAGCATAGGGTCCCTTAAATATGCAGGAGCTGCGACATATCCAAGGCGCCAGCCTGTCATGGCAAACCCTTTCGAAAAACCCGATATCAATATCGTCCGTTTTTTCATTCCGGCGATTTCCGCAAAGCTTGTATACGCTTCATCATATGTCAGCTCGGCGTATATTTCATCTGCTATTACAATCAGGTCATGCTTTTCAGCAAAAGCCGCGATCTCTTCCAGTTCTTTTTTTGAATAAACAGAGCCTGTCGGGTTAGACGGGGTGCAAAGAATAATGGCCTTCGTACGTTCAGTCAGAACGGCTTCAAAATCGGCTGCGCTCGCTTTAAATCCGCGCGCTGCGTTCGTGTGAATGTGAACCGCTTTTCCCCCCGCCAAAGAAACAAGCGCTTCATAAGCGACAAAACAAGGCTCGGGAATCAGCACTTCTTCTCCTGGATCAAGGATCGCCCTGACCGCAATATCAAGCGCCTGGCTTGCTCCGACTGTGACAATCAGCTCGTCCTCAGGAGCATAATCCAGATGAAAGCGTTTATTCAGATAAGCGCTGATCTCTTTCCGCAAAGAAAGAAGACCAGCGTTTGCCGTATATGACGTGTAGCCCTGTTCAAGGGAAAGGATGCTCGCTTCCCTGACATTCCACGCCGTTACAAAATCGGGCTCTCCGACGCCCAATGAAATCACGCCTTCCATTGTGGACGCAAGATCAAAAAATTTGCGGATGCCCGACGGTTTGATTTGCTGGGCTGCTTTAGAAATATAAGTTGTCCTCATTTAAGGAGACACCACGATTCTTTTGTCATCATCACCGGAGTCAAACACTTTACCGTCATGCTTGTATTTCTTTAAAATAAAGTGGGTGGTTGTCGACACGACCGATTCGAGCGTCGATAATTTTTCGGACACGAAATGCGAAATATCCGACATCGTTCTGCCGCGGATGACAACCGACAGATCATATACGCCTGACATCAAGTAAACGGATTCAACTTCCTGAAAACGATAAATCCGCTCGGCCACTTCGTCAAATCCGACGCCGCGCTTCGGCGTTACTTTCACATCGATCATCGCTGTCACGCCTTCATGGCCGTCGACTTTTCGCCAGTCGATCATTGCCGAATAGTCGATGATGACCTTTTCTTTTTCAAGCTTTTCGATAATCGCTTTTGTTTCTTCCTGTGAAATGTTCGCCATTTTAGCAATGGTTTCAGGTTCGAGGCGGCTGTTTTCCTCTAATATTTCCAATATTTCTGTTTCTTTTTCTGTTAGCTTCATCTCGTTATCACACCTTTTATATGTCAAGAAATCTTCTGAATATTATAGCACGTTTTTGAACGAATGTAAGGCGGTAAAAAAAGCGAAATCAAAGCGTGAAAAATTTTTTTTCGGGTACGATAAATAACGTACTCAGAACTTAGGCGACAACATGCAGCCAGATTGTTTGAACATGAAAGAAAAACATTCGGAGTGATTTGGATCATGCTGTTAACAAAACCTTCTATTGAGACCATTCAAGGGGTCAAAATATATTATGAGCATTACGAGAATCCGGGCAGGACATCGCTCGTTTTAATACACGGCTTTCTTTCTTCCTCGTTTTGCTACAGAAAAATCATTCCTCTTCTGAAGGATGAGTTTAATTTAGTCGCCGTTGACCTGCCTCCCTTCGGCCAATCAGAAAAATCCAGCACCTTTGTGTATACCTATCAAAACATGGCCAGGGTGGTCATCGAACTGATCGAAAGGCTGAAGATTAATGACGCCGTGCTTGTCGGGCATTCGATGGGCGGCCAGATTTCACTTTATGCGATAAAGGAAAGGCCTGAACTGTTCAAAAAAGTCGTCCTGTTGTGCAGCTCAGGCTATTTAAAGCGTTCGCCCCGCTCGCTCATTTTCGGGAGCCATATTCCTTATTTTTATTTGTACATCAAGCGCTGGCTGTCAAAACAAGGCGTGCTGAAAAATCTCATGAATGTTGTCTACGACAGCTCTCTGATCGATCAGGAAATGATCAACGGTTACCTGAAACCGTTTCTCGACGATCAAATTTTCAGAGCGCTCGCGCGTCTCATCAGACACCGGGAAGGCGATTTATTACCGGACGATTTGAAGAAAATCGAGACGCCCTCCCTCTTAATCTGGGGCGAAGAGGACCGCGTCGTCCCGGTACAGATCGGAAAAAGGCTTCATCAGGATCTGCCCAATTCCATTTTCTATTCCCTGCGGGATACCGGACACCTCGTCCCCGAAGAAAATCCGGATTATGTATCAGACAAAATTGCCAATTTCATTTTGACATGAATATAAAAAACCGCCGATTGGCGGTTTTTAAATTCTGATCAGCACGAACTGCTGTCTTTGATCGCAAGGAGCCGTTCAGCCAGCTGTTTGCATTTTGCCAGCGGCAGCGTCTGATCAAATGATACTTCAAAAACGGACTGGATCGCTTCGCCCAGCCGCTCTGCATCGTTTTCCGTGTAGACGGCCTGAACGATCTCGGCCGCTTCCGTTTCATAAAAATCGGGTCCGGCTTGAAACGGATCCCATTCCTTTATGATGTGGATGATTTGTGCTGCTGCCTGACTTTCTTTCATCATGATCACCGCTTCATTGTAATGTTTCAAAAGCTATTGTATCATAACGCGCCGGCTTGTCGATAAGGAAAGCACCAGGCTATCGGCCGGCTTTTCTCCGCTTCCTCCGCCAGGCGGTCAGCAGCAGCCCGATGCCGTTGACGAGAATCAATCCGAAGACGGTATTTCCGAGGGGCGCCCAGCCGTTTTCCCCCGTCAGCATCACTGACAGCACGACCTTGCCGATCAGCGTCACATTCAATACCGCAAGTCCCCACCCTAAGGAGCGCTTCCAAAATGCCGCGCCAATCAACACGAGAAACCCCATCATAAAAGCGAGCGTGAGCACGGCAGAAAGCGGGTTGGACAAAAGCTTCAGCTCGTAATCCAAAACAGCCTGCATCTCCGGATTGATCCGCTCTGGGACGGGAAACCAAACCATGCTGCTTGTCATCAGCAAAAAAGTAACGATGACGCCTTTCCAAGTCCGCCTATAGCAAAAATACGCAAGCGCCACGAGAAAGACCGGGCGGATATACCAGCTCATAGGGTTGAGATGACGCTGAAAAGCCCACTCTAGCATGCTGCTCCATTCCATCGGATGCCACTCCCTTTATTTTATAAAAGCTTTCATGGTTAAAACATTGCAATCTATCCTTTTCACAGTTAATGTATAACATATGAAAAAGACATGAGGTGAGATCATGGATTTTAATACAGAGCATAACAGACGCGGGACCCAGTCTGTGAAGTGGGACTTAACAAAGGAATTATTCGGTGTAGATGACGCGCTTCCAATGTGGGTGGCTGATATGGATTTCCGCGCCCCCCAGCCCGTTATTGACGCTCTTCAGCAGCGCTTGGAGCACGGGGTTTTCGGCTATACATCTGCAAGCGCGGGCACGAACGAAGCTGTCACCGATTGGCTCAGCCGCCGGCACGGATGGAATACTGAACCGGCGTTTATTACTTTCAGCCCGGGCATTGTAACAGCGCTAGCCCAAGCGGTGCAGGCGTACACAGAGCCCGGCGAGCGGGTGGTCGTACAGCCGCCTGTATATACGCCGTTCTTTGATATAGTTGAAAAAAACGGACGGGTTGTGTTACACAATCCATTAATCGAAAAAGACGGCCGCTATGAAATGGATTTTTCCGACCTTGAAAAAAAGCTTGGGGAACCGGATGTGAAGATGTTCATTCTTTGCAATCCGCACAATCCTTCCGGACGTTCATGGTCGAAAGAAGAGCTGACAACGCTGGGCGAACTCTGCCTTAAACACGGTGTCACAGTTGTTTCCGACGAAATCCATTCAGACCTGATGCTGAACGGACTGAACCATACGCCGTTCGCCTCTTTATCTCCGGAATTCGCGGACATTTCGATCACATGCATTGCACCGAGCAAAACGTTTAATTTGGCCGGGTTGCAGGCCTCAGCCATCATCATACCCGACAAGGCGAAGAGAACCGCCTTTGCAAAGGTTATGCAGCGTCAGGGACTGCATTCTTTAAATACATTTGCAGTTGCAGCAATCGAAGCGGCCTATTCAAAAGGCGAACCGTGGCTCGATCAGCTTATCCCTTACATCGAACGAAATATGGAAGAAGTCCGCCGCTTTTTGGCAGAGGAGCTGCCCGAGGTCCGCATGATGGAGCCAGACGCCTCTTACTTGGCATGGCTTGACTGCCGCAAGCTCGGATTGACGGATCAGGACATCAAACGGCTTCTCCTTCATAAAGGAAAGCTGATTCTAGAGCCGGGACCGAAGTACGGACCGGGCGGAGAAGGATTCGTCAGAATGAATGTCGGATGTTCGCTCTCTGTTGTAAAAGACGGGCTCAGACGTCTGAAGACCGCTTTTTCATAAGCGTTCCCGGGCGCTTCTAAGAGCGCTTGTGGATGGTTTCATTCAATTCTCTTTCCAGCTTTTCCGCTTTTTCAGCTTCTTTTTTGGAATGCTTGATGATCAGCCTGAATACAACAATCGCGATGATAAAGAAAACGGCCAGCGTAATAAAAGAAGGGATATATTCTCTTTTGTCTTCAGGAAAATAGAGCATAAACTGAATCAGAAACGGCGCCATTTTTCTTCCTCCCTGAAATGATTTTTTTACCATTTATTTATTATGATACCATTAGGAGGCAGATGCAGTGAACAACCAATTTCAAGTCGGAGATCGTGTAAAGGGCTTTTATAAGACAGGCGTCTACATCGGCGAAATTACGGATGTTAAACCGATGCACTACCTTGTCAAAATCCTCGCCGTGCTGACCCACCCGAAGCAAGGCGATCTTCATCATCCCAATCAGGCAGACGTCCCTTTTTTTCATGAACGAAAAGCGCTCGCTTTCGGTGAACAGACAAATATTCAGCACCGCATGGTGAAGCCGTTCGATGAAGCTGTACCGGATTATGCGGATTCGCTCCGCTTAGCTTTGAGCCGCTTAAAAACGGATCTGCAAAACGATTCGTCCGAATACGCGGCAAAATCGCTTGAGCTTATACATGCGCTTGAAAATGAATATTTCCCGCACAAATAACCCAATCTGTTTGCCAGATTGGGTTATTTATGTGGCGTGCGGAAAGACTTTTGAAAGGTCAACCCGTTCGCCGATCGTCGTCGGTTTGGGATTTTCCAAATACTTCTTATCCCGTTCTACGAGCCGAAACAGCTTATACGTTGTCATCGCGTCGTCAAGCGCTTTATGCTGTTTTCCCGTTCCTGAATCGCCGTACTCTTCCGCTGCTTTCCACAAATTCGTCAATGTTTTGTCGCCAAAGAATTCCTTGTACTCCATGGAAAGATCCCTCATCTCTCCTTTAAACGGAAACGGAACATGGTTGAACATGCAATTTTGCTTCAGCACTTTCATATCCATGTTTCCCCATGTAATGATGGCGCTGTTTTGGTCAGGATCAAGCTCCCGCAGCTTTTCAATCAGCGCGTTAAACGTGATGCCTTGGTCAACCTGTTCCTGCGTAATGCTGAGAAATTTTTTGCAGCGCCTCGTTAACTTAGGGAACTTCTTCGGCTTAATATAGCTTGAAAATGTCTCAACCACCTCATCATGAACCGTCTTTACAATCCCTGCTTCTATGATTTCCGGGAAAAAATTTTGCGGGTGATACTTTCCCTCAGGCATTGTAAATTCAAAATCAATAATCAGTAAGGTGCTCGCTTCCAACTTTCACACCTGCCTTTCTATCTCAATATAAAAAACTTATGGATGTAGCGCAGCGGATTGAAATCGTCCAAGCCTAAGATCTTCTGAATGTTTTCCAAAGTACGTTCATATTTCTCTTATTATATCATTATATTTCTATATTTAAGGTTTTAATTTCTGAAAATGTTGAAAATTCATTTAAATACCCAATTATCGTTATTCCAATGAGCAGCGATTCCATGCAGCTTCCACATTTCATTTATAATGAAGGAAATTCAAATTTTTTAAGAAGGTGATTCGCATCTCTGTTTATAAGAAAAACCTTGTGATCATGTGGTTCGCGAATTTTTTCGTGGCCGCAAGTTCCACAATGGTTCTGCCGTTTCTTTCCCTCTATATTGAAACGCTCGGCAACTATTCTGACGGATTTACGGCAAAATGGAGCGGATACGTTTTCGGCGTCACATTTTTGATGGCCTTTTTGATTTCTCCTTTTTGGGGAAGGTTCGGCGATAAACACGGTTATAAAAAAATCCTCTTGATCACGGGCACCGGCATCGGCACTTGCATTCTTCTCATGTCCCTTGTTTCTTCCGTATACGAACTGTTTTTTTTAAGAATGGCGATGGGGCTCGTCACCGGGTTCATTCCCACTTCCCTTGCCATGATATCGGCTCAGACGCCGAAAAAAACGGCTGGCAAAGTGCTCGGCACGCTGCAGATGGGCACGGTCTCAGGAGGGTTATTCGGCCCCTTGCTCGGCGGTCTGCTCGCCGATCGCGTCGGTTTTACATATACGTTTTTCATTACGGCATTTGCCATTTACAGCGCCGTTTTCCTCGTGTTTGCCGGAGTGCGTGAACGTCCTTTGAAGCCGAAGCGCGATGCCTCCGCCGGGTACACGAGAAAGCAGGTGCTGCAGACGATTCTGCACCAGCGCCCGCTGATTACGGCGATGATCCTCACCGCTGTCATTCAAGTGGGAAACTTCAGTGTTCAGCCGCTGCTCGCCTTATATGTCAGCGAGCTGCACGGAACTGACAATCTCGCATTTTTCTCAGGGCTGGCTTTTTCTGCAACAGGCCTTGGAAGCCTTCTCGCCGCGAGAAAATGGGGCGCCTTAGGCGACCGGTTCGGCCACGGAAAAATATTGATGATTCTCGCGCTGGCTGCCGCGGTTTGCGTTATTCCGCAAGGACTTACATCTCAGTATGAAATGCTTGTGTTCTTCCGCTTTCTGTTCGGAATCGCGCTTGGCGGGATGATTCCCTGCATCACCGCATTAATCCGAGTTGAATCTCCGGGGCCTATTCAAGGGGAAGTGCTTGGCTATAATGTTAGTTTCAGATTTTTGGGCAATGTCATCGGTCCGGTGCTCGGCGGCGTTCTTTCCAGCTTTTTCGGTATTTCTTCCGCTTTTTACGCAACTGCCGTCCTCTTTTTCGGCGGAGCATGCCTTCTGATGTTCCAAAGGTCCCAGCAAAAAAAATCAGAGGCAAAAGCAAGCTGAAATCGGATAAAAAACTGCCAATCTATCAAATTATCCTTCTCGATATCGAAAAAGAATGGTACGATATGGCTAGAATTTAGCGAAAAGAGAGTGACAAAGTTGCGTTCATTTTTTGGATGGATTGTTCTGTTGATGTTAATTCCTATATTTGTCTTTACCTTAATGGCCTCCGGCCGGGAAGCTCAAGTTATGAAGCCTCTCGATCAGGTGCTCGATGAGAAGATCAATATAAAAGATATCGGCCTTGTACAAAACAGCTACATGTATGACAGGGACGGCGCCCTGATTTCCGAAATCGTTTCAGATCACCAAAACCGGGTATTTGTCCCCTATAAAAATATCCCTGAGCATGTGAAGCAGCTGTTTCTGACTTCAGAGGATCGTCATTTCTTTCAGCATAAAGGCTTTGATTTTATCGGGATGGCCCGGGCCGCCGCAGCCAATGTCAAAAAAGGCGGCATTGATCAGGGGGCCAGCACGATTACACAGCAGCTTTCGAGAAACTTGTATTTGAACCATGAACGAACCTTCGACCGCAAGTTCACAGAGCTCTTGTATTCCTATCAGCTGGAAAAAAAGCTTTCAAAAGAAGAAATTTTCGAGAAATATTTAAACACGATCTATTTTAATCATGGGGTCTACGGAATTGGATCCGCGTCTTCTTTCTATTTCAGCAAGCCTTTGAAATCTCTTAACCTTGCCGAAACGGCGTTTATTTGCGCGATCCCTAATAACCCTACATTATATGATCCTTTGAAACATTTTGACTACACAAAAACCCGCCAAAAGCGGCTGCTTGAAGGGCTGAAAAAAGCGGGCGTGATCACGGAAAAAGACTACAGCAAAGCCGTAAAGCAAAAAATTACGCTTAATGTGAAAGAAAAGAAAGACGCTTATCCCGACTATACGACTTATGTCAACGAGGAATTCACCAAATTGGTGTCTGCTTCGGAAGGGTTTGACGAACGGCTGAAAAAGGCAAAAACAAAAGAAGAAAAGAAAAAAATCGAAAAAGAGCTGTCTAACCGCATCAGCTCCCTCACGACCAGCGGAATCAAAATTTATACGGCGCTCGATACCGGGATGCAAAACCGGGTCGTCCAGCAAGTAAAGAATCGCCTTCCTTATGAAGGCGTGCAAGGCGGAGCGGTGGTGATCAACCACCAAACCCATCAAATCGTCGCCATGTCCGGCGGGAAAAACTATAAGAAATACGATTATAACCTGGCATTCCAAGCTTACAGGCAGCCGGGGTCATCGATTAAACCGCTCCTTGACTACGGGCCGTACATTGAAGAAACGGGGGCAACGGCAGGCAGCATGATTGACGCAAGCAAATTTTGCAGCAAGGAATACTGTCCAAACAATTTCAACGAAAGAACATACGGAACCGTGTCGATCAAGACAGCCTTCAAAAATTCGTATAATACACCGGCCGTACGAATGCTGAACCGGGTCGGCGTGCAAAAAGGATTCAGCTATTTAAAACCGTTCGGATTTGATAAAATCGTTCAAAACGACTACCGTCTTCCTGCTGCACTGGGCGGATTCACATGGGGCTTCTCACCGCTGGAGATGGCCGATGCCTATACGACCTTCGGCAATAACGGCAGCTACACGTCCAGCCATGCCATCACAAAGGTGACGGACTTAAAAGGCAAAACGCTTTACAAATGGAAAGACAAACCGCAGCAAGTATTCAGCACGCGGACAAACAATCAAATGCGCGAGCTCTTATCAGCGGTTGTCAAAGAAGGAACCGGGAAAAAAGCGAATTTCAGCGGCGGATATGTAGGAGGCAAAACCGGAACATCCAACGGATACAGAGACCTTTGGTTTGTCGGATTGACGGATACGTACACAATGAGTGTATGGGTCGGAAAAGAGGCAAAAGGCAATGTCGAGTACCTGCATCACGCGGGACCTCAGCTTTTAATCTGGAGAGGAACGCTTGCATACGCATCTTAAATAAAAAGGGGTGGATGAAAGTGGCGGATATGCCTGAGCGAATCGTTCTGTTTGACGGCGTGTGCAACTTTTGCGACGGAGCCGTTCAATTCATTATCAAACATGATCCTGAAGGCTTATTCTCATTCGCTTCCCTGCAATCTGACGCCGGAGGGAAGCTGCTCAAGCAATATCAGCTCCCCTCCGATCATTTTGACAGCTTTATTTTGATCGAAAACGGACGGGTATATCAGAAATCAACGGCGGCCTTGCACGTGGTGAAAAGCCTTCCCGGTCTTTGGCGGGCCGCTTCCGCCCTCTTGATCATTCCCAGACCGCTCCGGGACGCCGTCTACAGCGTGATTGCGAAAAACCGTTACAAATGGTTTGGGCAAAAAAGCGAGTGCACCCTTCCCGGTCCTGAGATCAGAAAACGATTTTTGTCATAAAAAAACCGGAGCCGCCGGACAAATGTCCGCGCTCCGGTTTTTTGCATGGCTCAAACGGGCAGGCTCGCCATGACGCTGTTATACAGCTTGATGACGATATACACCGTGCCGATTAAAAACGTAAACCAAAACAGCAGCTCAAACATAATAAAGCCGATTAATGACATAAATGAAAGCGTGCTGTGGATCGCATAAACGATAAAAATTAAATATACGAGTGTTGCGAGTAAAAAAAGCGCTGCAATTCCAGCGGCATATTGGACAAAAATAAAGGATAAAAGGCTTGCTCCCAGATACACGGCAGAACCGATCCTGATTTTCCTCAGGTTCGCTCCTTCAGGATCTTTGGCGAAAAATAAGAGGGCGAGCTCTGTCACTGTATTGGCAATCAGCTTCAAAGCGGAAAATACCATGAAAAAAATCAGCGTAAACACAGCAAACAAAGCCATCCGGATGCCGCTCTCAGAGAAAAATTCGAGCATTCCTTTGTAAATGCCGAGAGAAGACAGCATCCCCATGGCATAGATAACGGAAGAAATCGCAAGAGATGAACTGAAAAGAAGAATTGCGATAAAAGGAAAAAAGCCTGTTACATACGTATTTTTCATAAAAAAAGTCCCTTTCTGATATGTTCCTCATTCATTATGTACGACTTATGACCTGTTGACAAGAATATTTTCCATATTTTTAATTCCTGCTGTTGCGGCAGAAAGGTGCAGGATTCTTCACAAATTCGCCATTTACTTGTAAAGTATTATGTGTTGACTAATCAATAGATCGCGAGGAATCGCCGTTGAAAAAAACATTAAAACTGCAGACACGATTAACGATATTTGTCTGCGTCGTCGTTTTGATTTCTTTATTGATCGCGTTTTTTATGGTCGGGTCCGAGACCGCAAGGAACATTCGGGAGCAGGAACAGCAGATTGCCCTGCAGACGGCGGAGATGGTCTCCGAGGCTCCGATTACGGCGCAATCGCTGGAAAGCGGCGAATACGATGAGCTCCGAAAATACACCGCCCGCGTTCAAAAAATCACCGAGACCGAATTCGTCGTGGTTATGGATATGAACAGCATCCGTAAAACCCACCCGGATCCGAATAAAATCGGAAAGAAATTTGCCGGCGGGGACGAAAAAGAAGTGCTGAAGGGCCGCCGCCACATTAGTACGGCAAAAGGCACGCTCGGTGAATCATTGAGGGCTTTTGTTCCCATCTATAATAAAACGGGCACCCAGATCGGAGCGGTAGCGGTCGGGATCACCCTTAACGAGATTGAGCAGATCACCCAGCAAAATCTCCGCCCTTTATATACGGTGATCATCCTCAGCATCTTCGCCGGAATCATCGGAGCTGTTATCGTGGCGAGGAAAGTAAAAACGATTATGTTCGGTATGGAACCGTATGAAATTGCAACGCTTTTGAATGAACGAAGCGCAATGCTTGAGTCGACAAAAGAAGGGATACTCGCCGTTGACCGAACAGGAAAAATCAAGCTCGCCAACGCGGAAGCGAAGCGCCTGTTTCATAAAATGGGGATTGAAGAGAATCCGATTAACCGGGATGTCACAGATATCTTGCCAAACAACCGCCTGAAACAAGTGATCGATACCCAGAAGCCCGTTCTGGACCGCGACGTTAGAATCAACGGGCTTGAACTTGTCTTTAATGAAGTTCCGATCCACTTAAAAAAGGGAAACATCGTCGGAGCGATTGCCACATTCCGCGACAAAACCGAAGTGAAGCACTTAGCTGAGCAGCTGTCCGGTGTTAAAATGTACGCAAACGCGCTCAGGGCGCAGTCGCACGAGTTTATGAACAAGCTCCACGTGATTCTCGGTCTCGTTCAATTAAAGAACTACGACGAGCTTGGAAACTATATTAAAGACATTGCGATCTATCAGCAGTCTGAAGCGAGCGAAATTATCAACCATATTAAAAACTCGGTACTCGCCGGCTTTTTGCTCGGCAAGCAGAGTTATATCCGGGAACAGGGGGCCTCGCTGGAGGTTCATTGCAGCACGAGGATTCCGGATACAGCCAACACAGCGGTGATACACGATTTAATCACCGTTATCGGGAACCTTCTCAACAATGCCCTTGATGCCGTTTCCGCAACTGAGAAGAAAAATATTTCGATTTCATTCCGCCACCATGACGGACAGCTTGACATTGAAGTCACGGATACGGGAGTCGGCATATCCAAGGAGGAACAGCAGAAAATGTTTGATCAAGGCTTTTCAACAAAGGGCTCCAACCGGGGGTTCGGGCTTTATTTCGTCGAACAAAGTCTTGAAAATTTAAATGGACATATCATCGTGACAAGCGAAAAGAATGAAGGAACGACATTCAGTCTCCGCATTCCGTATGAACCAAAGGAGGATGACCATGATTGATGTATTAATTGTTGAAGATGACCCGATGGTAAGAGAGCTGAATAAACGTTACCTCGGCCAGGTAGAGGGATTTCAGCTGAAGGGAATTGCCGCTTCTTTTCAAGAGGCTCTCACCTTCCTCCGGGAAGAGCACATCGATCTGATCCTGC
Organism: Bacillus sp. B19-2; assembly: GCF_022832475.1. Taxonomy (NCBI): domain Bacteria; kingdom Bacillati; phylum Bacillota; class Bacilli; order Caryophanales; family Bacillaceae; genus Bacillus; species Bacillus sp. B19-2. The sequence continues at coordinate 958,036 of NZ_JALHKQ010000002.1, read as the reverse complement.
TCGATATTTATATGCCGGGCAGGAACGGCGTCGAGCTGCTCACTGAGATCAGACGTCAGAATCAAGCTGTCGACGTGATTGTCATCTCAGCGGCCAGTGAAATGGATGTTGTTCAAAAAACGCTGCGGTTCGGGGCTGTCGATTACTTAATTAAGCCGTTCGAATTTGAGCGGTTTCAAAGCGCCCTCACCGATTACAAACGGAAGCAGCAGCTTTATGCAAGCAACCGGAATATCAGCCAAAAAGAGCTGGATTTCGAACTTTTTCAAAAAAAACGCGCGCCCGAAAAGATGCATTTGCCAAAAGGGCTGACCAAAAGCACGCTGAATCTCATTTGGACAAGCATCAGATCGTTTGACAGCTTGACGTTCACAACGGAAGATCTGGCCAATCACACGGAAATCTCTCAAGTTTCAATCCGCAAATACTTAAAGTTTCTGGAGGAAATCGAAGTTCTCAACGTAGAAATGGCCTACGGGACGATCGGCAGACCGGTTTTCCAATATAAATTAAATACAAATGACTTGAACGTGATTAACCAATATCTATAACATGTCCCCTCCCCGCCCGCTGCTTCCTAAAGACAGCGGGCGGTTTTTTGTGACGGTCACGCTTGACTTCCCGCATGCCGCCGTTACCGGACCAGGATTTATCGCGCTCGCTGCGCTTAGGTTCGGAAAATGGAACCCGATCGAATCCGCTCTGTTCTTCGGCTTCACTCAAAGCTATAAACAGCATCGGGTCCACGCTTCCCTTCTTTAAAGAAATATCAAGCGTGCGCCTTGCGTTTGATCATTCCCGCGCTGACCGGATTTATCGGCAGAGGCAAACGGCATCCCTTATATTAAAGGAAAACGACAACCGAACGATAGAATAAGAGAGCGGTTTGCTCTCTTATTCTTTTTTTGTTACCTTAACAAAATATAAATTTTTTTGACGCCGCCAGTGTCTTTACCACTTTTATGGTATGATGAAAAAGTCTGGTTATCAATCATTTCAGGAATTTTATTGCAGACAGGAAGCAAATCGTATACAATTTAATATTGTTTAATTTCTATATAAAACGTTTTTATTTAAAGGATGCGAAAACATTGAATAAATCAGTCATACCTTGTTTAATTACGATTGGAAACTTTGTTTCGGGCATCTCTTCAATATTGCTTGCATTCAGAGGGTATTTATTCTTAGCCATTATATTTGTTTTGATCGGCGCTATCTTGGACAGCCTTGACGGCATGGCCGCGCGCAAATTAAATGCCGTCAGCCCGTTTGGAAAAGAATTGGATTCTTTGTCTGATATTATCACTTTCGGAGTCGCCCCGGCCATCATCACCTATTCAATCGTTTTTTATGATGCTCCGATCTTAGGCCTTCCTTCGACATTGTTATTCCCTGTTTGCGGAGCGCTTCGGCTGGCGCGATTTAATATTCAATCAGAGAACCAGGATTATTTTACAGGCCTTCCGATCACCGCAGCCGGAACAATTCTGGTTTGCTTAAACCTTTTATCAGAGATCCTTGGCAAAAAGCCGTACATTTTGATTATGCTGTTCCTGTCCTTTCTCATGGTCAGCAAAATCAAAGTCATCAGCTTGAAGGGGAAAAAACTATTGAAGAAAGTGAGCTAGTTTTTCATGGAGTTGGCAAAAGAATTGATTTCCCAATACGGGTATTTTGCGATATTCGGGATGCTTGTTCTCGGAATTGTAGGCCTGCCGATACCCGATGAAGTCATGATGACATTTGTCGGTTATCTGTCTTCTATTCATCTATTAAACTATGAGATGTCTCTTTTGATCAGTTTTTCAGGTGCGGTATCAGGGATGCTCATCAGTTACTTTCTAGGGAAGAAAATCGGTAAACCGCTGCTCGATAAGTTCGGGAAATGGATCGGTCTGACGCCGAAAAGACTGGACACCGTGCACCGCTGGTTTGAAAAATACGGCCCGTGGACGATTCTTTTCGGCTACTTTGTTCCCGGAATCCGCCATGTGACATGCTATCTGTCCGGCATGAACGAGATGGACATGAAAAGGTTCCTGATTTATGCCGGATCAGGGGCTTTTATTTGGTGTCTCGTTTTTATTACGATCGGATACACAATCGGCGTGATTTAAATACCGCTTGCATCCCGCGTGATCAGTAAAGGAGTGAACAGCTTGAAAAAGCGGCTTTACCGGTTTTTGATCGAGTTGACGAATAAAAAGGGCGTGTCCCGGATGCTGAAAAAGTTTGCTCAGTCAAAGCTCAGCAAACCTCTCATCCCCTCCTATATCAAAACCTTTCATATCAATACAGAAGAGATGCTGGAAGATGTCCGCTCTTTTAACAGCCTGCACGAGCTGTTCATCAGAAAATTAAAGAGCGGTGCACGCCCCCTTCCCGCTGATCCAAACAGCCTGGTCAGCCCTGTGGACGGAGTCATCGAAGAAATGGGCGCCATCACCCGTGACAAGCAATTTACCGTCAAACAAAAGCTCTATTCCGTAGAAGAAATGATTGGACGATCCGAGATCGTGAACCGCTATATCGGCGGAACCTATATCATTATCTATTTAAGCCCGAGGGACTACCACAGAATTCACAGCCCGGCTGACGGTACACTTGAAACGCAATATTCGCTGGGAAGCACGTCTTACCCCGTGAATCAAATCGGTTTGACCTACGGGAAATCGCCGCTGACAAAAAACTACCGGATGATTTCCGAATTTAAGCACCAATATGGGTCCGCCCTGCTTGTGAAGGTCGGAGCGATGTATATTAACTCGATCGTAATGCTTCAGGAGTCAAAAGAATGGCGCCAAGGCGACGAAATCGCATATTTCTCTTTCGGTTCGACCGTTATTCTGCTGTTTGAAAAGGATACCTTTATTCCTGATGAGCGCCTTCACCCCTCTCTTCAAGTGAAAATGGGAGAGGCGTTAGGATCTCTCGCCAAAAGAAAATCATAATGCAAACCCCCGAAAACAGCTTCGGGGGTTTCAGATTGTTGACAAAATCCCAAAACAGCTCTTAGTTTTGGGATTTTGTCATCCTTTCAGCGTGATTGAAAACCCTTGCAGTCTAGGAAGGCCGAGCATCGGAGCGGAGCGAATGTTGGAATTCGTGAGCACCGACGCGCAGGCCTGACAACGAATGCGAGGGTTTGTCGACACGCTGAAACCCCCGAAAACAGCTTCGGGGTTTTTTTAATTGCTGCTTTAAAAAAGCTTTCTCCCCGGACAAGGAATTCCCTTTTTTCACCTGGATACAGCTTCCTAATAAACTAAAAGACCTATAAATTGATCAAAATCAAGCAGATTTCTCCTCTTTTTCCGCTCTCTTTCGTTTTAATTTAATTATCTATCGATTATTTTAATTTAAAAAACGCACAGAATTGACACTTTTCTTCTACAATTGAACACATACAAACATGGGGGTGTTTTTGATGGAAGCAGCAAAAGATTTGAAACCGATTACAAATCACGGTCATAAAGAAAATAAAAATTTTTTCCAAAAGTTGATCAATTGGAAAATCGGCGTGATTCCGTTTCCGCTATACATTGCGCTTGCGCTGATTATTTTTCTGGCAGCTTACTTTAATGAATTGCCGAATGACATGCTTGGCGGTTTCGCGGTCATTATGATTCTCGGTATTTTTCTCGGGGATGTCGGACAGCGCATTCCGATTTTAAAAGATATCGGCGGACCTGCCATTCTTTCACTGTTTGTTCCTTCGTTTTTAGTCTTTTTCAAAGTGCTTAACCCTGCATCTATGGAAGCGGTTACGACTTTGATGAAAACGTCAAATTTTCTGTATTTCTACATTGCATGTTTAGTAGCAGGAAGTATTTTAGGGATGCATCGCACGGTTCTGATTCAAGGTTTTATGAGAATGTTCGTTCCGTTGTTGGCCGGGACGGTCGCAGCGGTTGCCGCCGGTATTCTCGTCGGTCTGTTGTTTGGCTACAGCCCTTATGAAGCTTTCTTCTTTATTATTGTACCGATTATTGCCGGAGGCATCGGCGAAGGAATCCTGCCGCTGTCACTCGCTTACTCGCAAATTTTGGGACAATCCACCGATGTATTCGTTTCACAGCTCATTCCGGCCGCTATTATCGGAAACGTCGTTGCCATCATCTCAGCCGGACTGATGAAAAAGCTTGGCGAAAAGCGTCCTGAACTGAACGGTAACGGCAGGCTCGTCAAATCGAAAAAAGACGATGAAATTTTCAACCAAAAAGAAGAGGAGCCGAAAATCGATTTAAAATTAATGGGTGCCGGCGTTTTAATCGCATGTTCCTTCTTCATTTTCGGCGGTTTGGTCTCCAAATTCATCGCGATTCCGGGAGCGATTCTGATGATCATCGCGGCGGCTGCCGTAAAATATGCAAAGCTTCTGCCTGCAAGCATGGAAAAAGGCGCACACCAGCTTTACAAATTCATGTCATCAAGCTTCACTTGGCCGCTGATGGTCGGGCTCGGGATTCTTTACATCCCGCTTGATGATGTGGCGTCCGTTATTTCCCTGCGCTTCATCGCCGTCTGCGCTTCAGTCGTCATTGCCATGGTGACATCAGGCTACTTTGTCGGCAAATTAATGAACATGTACCCTGTTGAATCAGCGATTGTCACTGGCTGTCACAGCGGTCTCGGCGGTACGGGGGACGTGGCCATTCTTTCGGCTTCAGGCCGGATGGGGCTGATGCCGTTTGCGCAAATCTCAACGCGTCTCGGCGGGGCAGCAACCGTCATTATGGCGACCGTTTTACTAAGGTTCTTCACCTCGTAAGGGCCGCATAAAAAAACAAAAAGGAGTCTGATCTATGCGATCGGATTCCTTTTTTGTTTTCAGCGTTTCTCAACTCTGATATATTCTCTCGGTTTAAAGGGAGCTCTTTCTTTTCCCGTTAAGGACTGATCTTCCGCTCCCGTCTGGAGCGGCGTGTAATCCCCGCGGTATTGAGGGCCTTCGTCCGTTCCTATCCCCGGAGTCTGTTCACGCGTCATTTCCCTGTTGATCATAAACGCTCCCGCAAAAAGCGAACAAAATAAACTTAAGCTGACAAAAGCTTTCCTTCTCATCTTTCATCACCTCAAATTCATCTTGTTCAAAAAAACTTTCCATTATACAAATGGCGCATTTTTTGTTAAAATTGTTTTCAGGTTCATAAGACCGCATAAACCGCAGTTAACATGAGATCATGCAGCCGATTAAAATTTGAGTTATAATTTGTCTAGGTCACCAGTTCTAAAAAAGTACATAACGTTTGAAAATTTTAGTATGGAACAGAATGTATTTATACATGCTACCTTAAGGGAGGTTCATATGACGGCTTTACATATTGCAATTTTATCGCCTTTTGCACTCGCCTTTTTGATTCCGCTATTGGCGAAAAACGTCAGAAAGATTCATACAGGCTGGTTTGTCCTGATTCTTCCTGTTCTATTATTTATTTATTTTTTCCGCATGATCAACATGACGGCGGATGGCGGAACATTAAAGGCTGTACTGGAATGGATTCCGTCCTTTGGCATTAACTTTACCGCATACGTTGACGGACTCGGATTGCTATTCGCCCTTCTGATTACAGGGATAGGGTCTTTGGTTGTCCTTTACAGCATCTATTATCTATCTAAAGAAAGAGAGCAGCTCGGACCGTTTTACGTTTATCTGCTCATGTTCATGGGGGCAATGCTCGGCGTTGTTCTCGTTGATAACGTCATTGTACTTTATTTATTTTGGGAATTGACCAGCATATCGTCTTTTTTGCTCATCGGCTATTGGTACAAGCGGGAAAAATCAAGATACGGCGCGACAAAATCGATGCTTATCACCATTTTCGGCGGTCTTTCCATGCTTGGAGGCTTCATTCTTCTTTACACAATTACGGGTTCATTCTCGATCAGAGAAATGATCAACCAAGTTGATTTAATTTCAGGGCACGGCTTTTTCATTCCGGCTCTCGTGCTGATTTTAATCGGAGCATTCACTAAATCGGCGCAGTTCCCTTTTTACATCTGGCTTCCGGACGCGATGGAAGCACCAACGCCTGTAAGTGCTTACCTGCACTCGGCCACGATGGTAAAAGCGGGGATCTATATCGTTGCAAGATTCACCCCTGTGTTCGCTTTTTCCGGGGAATGGTTTTGGATCGTGTCCCTCACGGGGATTGTCACGCTTTTCTGGGGTTCGTTCAACGCCGTCAAGCAGACTGATCTGAAATCGATACTTGCCTTTTCTACGGTCAGCCAGCTCGGAATGATCATGTCGATGCTCGGCGTCGGAGCCGCAGCTCTGCATTATCAAAATTTTGAATACTATATGGTTGCAGTAATCGCAGCCGTTTTTCACCTGATCAACCATGCGACATTCAAAGGCAGCCTGTTCATGGCGGTCGGAATCATCGATCATGAAACGGGCACGAGGGATATCCGCAAGCTCGGCGGTCTGATGACGATCATGCCGATTACGTTTACGATTACGCTGATCGGCGCGTTTTCAATGGCTGGTCTGCCGCCGTTCAACGGCTTTTTGAGCAAGGAAATGTTTTTCACCAGCATGCTCAGGATTACGAATTTTAATTTGTATAACGCCGATACATGGAGTTTTCTGCTTCCTGTTCTGGCTTGGATCGGAAGCGTGTTTACGTTCATTTACTGCATGGTTCTGCTGTTTAAAACGTTCGGGGGGAAATATCAGCCCGAAAAGCTTGAAAAACAAGCGCATGAGGCTCCAATCGGCATGCTGATTTCGCCGATTGTCCTTGTCTCTCTCGTGGTGATTTTTTTCTTTTTCCCGAACATTCTGTCATACAGCATCATTGAACCGGCTGCATCGGCGATTATGCCGACCCTTTTGGACGGGGACGAAAAATTCAAGGTTCATATTTACATGTGGCACGGCTTTTCACCTGAGCTCTATATGACAATCGGCGTCGTTGCGCTCGGGGTTCTCGCCTATTTGACCTTGTCAAAATGGCGGAAGGTCTACGGCCTCTTCCCGGAAAAACTGACGCTCAACAAACTGTACGACAGCTCGCTGTCAGGGCTTGAAAAAGGCTCCAACAAGATTACAAGAACGTATATGACCGGGTTTCTCCGCGATTATCTAATCTATGTTTTTGTCTTCTTTATCGTGATCATCGGCGGATCGCTCGCTGTTACCGGAGGCTTTTCCTACGATGTGAAAGGGAATGCTTCAATCGGCATCTATGAGCTTGTGCTGTCAGCCGTCATGATTGCCGCAACATTCACCACCGTTTTCGCAAGATCAAGACTGACGGCGATTATCGGGCTCGGCGTCATCGGCTACACACTCGCGCTGTTCTTCGTCATTTTCAGAGCGCCGGATCTCGCGCTGACGCAGCTGATCATCGAAACGATTTCAGTCGCATTGTTCCTGCTTTGCTTCTATCATTTGCCGAAGCTCAGATTCAAGCCGAAGTCGGCTAAGTTCAGGGTCACAAATGCGCTTGTCTCGGTCGGAGTCGGAACTGTTGTGACGCTGCTCGCACTTTCTGCAAACAGCCAGCGCTCGCTTGAAAGCATCGCATCGTATTTTATTGAAAACAGCTATAAACTTGCAGGCGGCCACAATATCGTCAACGTGATATTGGTCGACTTCAGGGGATTTGATACATTGTTTGAAATTACCGTACTTGTCATTGCCGCTTTAGGAATATACGGCATGATCAGGCTCAGATTGGGGAAAGGAGGGGAAGAGCATTGAAAAAGGTTCAGACGAATGATGTGATCCTGCAAACCGTTACAAAGATTGCATCCTTTATCATTCTGCTCTTTTCTTTCCATCTGTTTTTTGCCGGCCATAATAATCCGGGCGGCGGTTTTATCGGCGGATTGATGACGGCGTCTTCGCTCGTCCTTCTGCTGCTTGCCTATGATTTAAAAACGGTGCAGAACATTTTGCCCGTCAACTTTATCTATGTGGCGGCCATCGGCTTATTCATTTCAGTTTCCACCGGAATCGGCTCATTTTTATTCGGCGCTCAGTTTCTTTCCCACGCGTTTGATTACTTTAACCTTCCGCTCTTGGGGAAAACAGAGCTTGCCACCGCGGTATTGTTTGATATCGGGGTTTATCTCGTAGTGGTCGGCGTGACCATGACCATTATTCAGACGATTGGGGAGAGAGAATAATGGAGATTTTAATGTCTTTTATTGTAGGAATTTTGTTTATGGCGGCGACATATCTCTTGCTTTCAAAAAGCCTTCTGAGGGTGATTATCGGAACTGCCGTTCTCAGCCATGGCGTTCACCTGCTTTTGCTGACAATGGGAGGGTTAAAAAAAGGAGCGCCCCCCATTTTAAATGAAGAGTCGTCATCCTATGTCGACCCTCTCCCTCAGGCGTTGATTTTAACGGCGATCGTCATTGCTTTCGGGGTCACCTCGTTTCTCCTGGTCATGGCTTTCCGCGCCTACCAAGAGCTGAAAATGGATGATATGGATCAAATGAGGGGAAATGATCAACATGAATAATCTTGTAATTCTGCCAATACTGATTCCTTTAATGGCCGCAGTTCTGCTCATCTTTATGAACAAGTCGATCGTGCTGATGCGTGCATTCAGCGCCATATCTTCCATTGCGGCGATCGTTGCGGCCGCTGTTCTTGTGCAGACCGTCTATACGGACGGAATCCAGACCTTGTATCTCGGCGGGTGGAAGCCGCCGTTCGGGATCAGTCTTGTCGCTGATCAATTCGCCAGCCTTCTGGCGTTAACGACAGCCATTATCGGATTTCTGACGGTTCTTTATTCGTTTCGCTCCATCGGCGAAAAACGCGAGCGTTTCTTTTATTATCCCGCGGTCCAGTTTCTGCTTGCCGGAGTGAGCGGCGCATTCTTGACCGGGGACTTGTTTAACCTGTTTGTATTCTTTGAGGTTCTCCTGATGGCTTCGTATGTCCTGATCGTCATTGGCGGCACGAAGATCCAGCTGCGGGAATCTCTGAAGTACATCGTCTTTAACATTATCTCTTCCGCCCTCTTTGTCATCGGAGTCGCTTATTTATATGCGGTGACGGGCACATTAAACATGGCGGATTTGAGCGTTCGGATCAGTGAATCGGGCCAAACCGGACTGATCACGGTCATCGCTGTTTTATTTTTGATCGTCTTCGGTTTAAAAGGCGGGATTTTCCCGCTGTATTTCTGGATGCCTGGTTCTTATTATGCGCCGCCTGCCGCTGTGTCCGCACTGTTTGGCGCACTTCTGACCAAAGTCGGCCTGTACGCGATCACAAGGGTGTTTACATTAATTTTCACCCAAGACGCGGCTTTTACTCATCAATTAATGGTCTGGCTTGCGGCTCTTACGATCATCTTCGGTGTCATCGGCTCGATCGCCTACTGGGATGTTCAAAAAATCATTATCTACAATATTGTGACGGCGGTCGGTGTGATCTTGTTCGGTATCGCCGCCAATACGCCGGCTTCGATCGAAGGATCTGTCTACTATCTGATTCATGACATGATCATTAAAGGAGCGCTGTTTATGCTTGGCGGAGCGCTGTTTGCCCTGACAGGGACAAACAACCTGAAAAAAATAAGCGGCCTGATCAAAAACCACCCGGTGCTCGGCTGGATGTTTATGATTTCAGCCGTTTCATTGGCAGGGGTGCCTCCTTTCAGCGGATTCATCGGCAAGCTGAAAATTGCAGAGGGCGGCTTTCTAAGCGGTGAATTCGTGATTACGCTGCTGATGCTTTTATCCAGCCTGCTCGTCTTGTATTCCGTCATGAAAATATTTATCAACGGCTTCTGGGGTGATGAACAGGAAGATGCACCGGCCAAAAGACCGCTAAAAGGCTATATGTATCCGGCAGCGGTACTGCTCTTTCTGTCGCTTGCCATCGGACTCGGAACCGAGCTTATCGCACCGTATTTCCATCAGGCGGCTGATACGCTCGTCAACCCCGAAAAATATATTGAAGCCGTTTTGAAGGAGTAGATCGCATGGCATTACAAATATTGTTGAACTTTATTCTTGCGTTGTGCTGGATGTTTCTGAACAATGACTACACCGCTGCCGGGTTTGTCATCGGTTATGTGATCGGATTATTCTCGCTCTTTCTGATGAGGCGTTTTTTCCGCCGCCGCTTTTACTTGATTAACATTTGGGCGATCATTAAACTGCTGTTTATTTTTATTAAAGAGCTCGTTCTCGCAAACGTCAGCGTATTAAAGACGATCCTATCCCCAAGGTTAAAAAATAAGCCCGGCATATTCGCCTTCAAGACAGACCTTAAAGCGGACTGGGAAATCACGACATTGGCGAACCTGATTACGCTGACACCGGGCACATTGGTCGTCGATATCTCCGATGACCGTTCGATTCTTTATATTCATGCGGTCGATATCGATGATGCCGAGAAAGCCATCAGTGATATCCGCATTTCGTTTGAAGAGGCGATTAAGGAGGTAAGCCGCTGATGTTTGAATTTATTTTGCAATTGTCACTCGGCATTTTGGCTGTCTCCACTTTTCTGTATGTCCTGAGGGTCATTAAAGGGCCGAGCATCCCGGACAGAGTGGTGGCGCTTGATGCGATCGGCATCAACCTGATCGGAATTACGGCTCTCGTGTCCATCCTGTTAAATACGACAGCATATTTGGAAGTCATCCTCTTGATCGGTATTCTCGCCTTTATCGGCACCGTCGCATTTTCTAAATTCCTTGAGAAAGGAGAGATTATCGAAAATGATCGAAGCCGCTAAATTGCTTATCGCCGTTTTGATCCTTCTTGGCGCACTGATATCGTTAGCCGCTTCTTTTGGAACGCTGAGACTGCCTGACGTATACTCAAGAATCCACGCCGCTTCTAAAGGAGCGACATTGGGGATCATCAGCGTACTGCTCGGCGTATTCTTTTACTTCTGGTTTCTGCACGGCTTCATTACGGCCAAAGTGCTGCTCGGTATCGTCTTTGTATTTCTGACGTCTCCTGTAGGCGCCCACCTGATCGCAAGGGCCGCCTATAATACCGGCGTTAAAATGGAAAAGAAAAGCGTACAGGACGATTATGAAGGCTACAGAAATTTTCTGATTAAAAAGAAGGACGATTCCTATTTATAAAAAGAAAACTCGCCCTAAAAGGCGAGTTTTTTTTACGATGAAGGACGGCTGATGACCGCCATCGTACACCTGGACGTACAAATCAGGCTGTCTTGCTCATCGCGTATTTCAATTTGAAACACCATTGTTGATTTGCCTACATGCAGAGGCGTTGCGACTGCTTTAACCGTTCCGTCTTTCACCGATTTAATATGGTTGGCGTTGATCTCAAGCCCGAAGCATGCCTGCTCTTTTGGATCGATATGCTGATATGCCCCGATGCTCGCCACCGTTTCAGCAAGCGCAACGGACGCACCTCCATGCAGATAGCCGAAAGGCTGACGCGTTCTTTCATCGACAGGCATGACGGCAACACAGCGCTCTTTGCTGCATTCCTTCAACTCGATTCCCAACGCTTCAAGAAGTGTATGTTTCGTTTCCATCACAATCGTCCCTTCATCAAAGTACGCCTTCAGATTTCGCGATTAAAACAGCCTCTGTCCGTGATCCTACATTCAGTTTGCTGAATACGGAAGTCAGACTGTATTCGATCGACCGCTTGCTTAAATGAAGCGCATCAGCAATTTCCTGATTTGTATAGCCTTTTTCGACTTCTTTTAAGATCAGGCATTCCCTTTCAGTCAAAAGATCGTGCTGGGTCTGCTGGCTGTTTGACTTCGATTTTTGCTGTGTAATCAGCTGCTTGAAATAATCATAATCGACGACAATTTTATTATCCAGCACCTGGTATATGTACTCTATAATCTTTTCCTTCGATTCCGTTTTGCTGATGGCGCCGTGCATGCCGGAACGAATCGCCTCTTCAAAATAATCTTCGACTTCATAGCCTGTGTAAACGATAATTTTGCATGATGAACACGTCTCAAGGATTTTCTTAGATAGGTCCATGCCGTTGATTTCACCCAAATTTAAATCCATTAAGATCAGGTCATACGCAGAAAAATCATGCTTCTTGAGAAATTGTTCGCTGGCTTCAGGGCTGAGGCAATCGACAACAAAGTCCTGGTTCGTTTCAAGAATTGCCTTCGTCCCCTCCATGACAGCCGGATGATCATCGATCACAAGTAATCTTCTCATAATTTCCTCCCTTTTGCGTAACCTTGCCCTATCACCATTTTATAGAAAAAACTTGGCGGATGCCAAGCAAAAATGTTAACTAAACATTACAATTCCATTTCAATGGCGACCCTGAAGCCTTTCCCTTCTGCTGTCTGTATATCCAAACTGCCGTTCAGCGCGCGGACGCGCTCGCGAATGCCCGACAGCCCCATGCTTGCGCTGTTTTGATAAAGCTTGTCCGGATCAAAACCGATGCCGTCATCTTCATAATGAAGAACAACTTTTTCTTTTATGCAGACAAGCATAATCAAAACCTCATGAGCTTTCGAGTGTTTAACCGCATTGCTTAAAAGCTCCTGCACAATTCTGTACAAGTTCAGCTGCGTGTCCAGATCGAGCACCTTTGAGAATCTTTCCGTATTGAGGCGGATCTTATCGATCGATGAGGACTCCTGATGCTGCGCCGCCAGTTTCGAAAGGGCCTTGACCAGTCCGAGATCGTACAACAGCTGCGGCCTCAGCTCCTGACACGTTTCCCTTGTCGTCTGGATGACGGTGGACATTTGCTCATTCATATTGATGAGCCTTTGCCTGATTTGATTCGTACAGACTTTATCTTTTTCAAAATCAGCCACAAACATCTCGCTTTGATGCTTCAAGGAAATCATGTCCTGCAGCACAGAATCATGAAGATCACGGGCCAAATCGGATCTCTGCTTCTCTTCGATCGCAAACATCAATTTATTCAGCCACGCCGGATTCGGCCCTTCTTTTTTCACATGTTCCAGATGCTCCATCAGCTCGCCGATTTTCAAGACGTTTTCCAGGGAAACACTCGTATAAAACGCCAGCGTCTCAAGCCACGAAATCTCATCGCGCGTCAGCCTAGGCGTATTTAAAACCGACAAACACAGCATGACATAAGACGTCCCGCCCCGTTCACCGATCTTAATCAAAAATCCGCGGTCGACTTCGACGATTTTGCCGATGTCGGTGATAGCCCCAAAAGCTTCTTTTTCATAAGGCTTCCAAACTTGATCGTTTGCATTATTTTCAAGTAACCCTACGGTTCCATCACTCTTTAACTCCAGTACATAAGCCTGGCTGACAGGTAAAACATCAAGAATCGTTTGAGACAATTCCCTTAGCACTTGCGCTAGCGATGTCGAGCTCCGTATAAGTTGGGTAAACTTAAATACACTATCTTGGTAATTAAATTTTTCAGAAAACCTTTTTAAACGGAAACGAAAATCAAGAATTTCCTTGAGATAAAAAACACCTAGCATAATAAAATAGATAAATATAGTGTTTTTAACTGTATTTAGACTATTACTTAATTCTTGTGTTAAAGTAAATACACCTACAGCTGTCAAGCTTGGTAAAATGGCTAACAATCCATAGTATTTAAAACGTCCCAATAAGAATTCAATGTCATATATTTTGGTAGCAATAAATTGATAAACTAATGAGAAAGGAATAATCAACAAAAAGGGTACAACAAACATTGCCGGGAATATATAATCACCGATAAATACATATGGAATGACATAGAAAATTAAGAACGGAATAAACGCAACAAAATTTGTGATAACGAGTATCCTTAAAAAATAGGCTTGCTCTGAAGCTTTATTTTTTATTACACCATAAATGATAAGAGCAAAGGCTATAATGGTAACAACCAAGAAAGATACCAGGTTAAAGAGCTTAATGGAACTATAAGAAATCTGCAAATTATCACTGAAAATTTCCAATAGCAAATTCAATAAACCTACAGGGTATAGGAAAAGAAATATTTTATTATTGAAAAACTCTTTTCCTTTTTCCTTGAAATATTGATAAATATAGTGGAGATACAAAACAGGAACGAATTGAAAAGTTACCATTGTTATATAGATACTTAAACTATCTCCCTTTGCAGATCCCACAGAACAAGAATAAGCTGTTGATGTAACAAGCAGAAAAACAATTAAAATAAAAGCTGAAGCCGAATTTAATCTTTTGTTTGATTTTATTATGAAATAAACACAAAAAAGAGAAAGGAGATAAAACATCATTGGAATAATAAATAGAAATAGACTTTCATAACTCACCAATTCATATCCGGTCTCTACAAACCCTATCTCTCCATCTCTTTCAACGATCATCGATTTAACATCACTTAATTCATCAGCTAATTTCCCATCATCAGCCCTTAATTTTTCTACACTTTTACCATTTATCTCTAGAATAACATCCCCTTTTTTAAATCCTAGGGATTGAGCCAGTGACCCTTTTTCAATCTCGAATACTTGATATTCGTTTTTTTCATTAAATTGCATTGTCATTCCAAGGTAACTAGAATGCAGATTTACATAGATAATATAAGGAACCAAGGAGAGGCTTAGCAAAATAATAATTAAAGATAGTTTATTATAATTAACACGCATTAATTTTACATCCTTATAATAGATAGTTAAGGAAGAATTTTAAATCCAAAATCCTCCTCCACCCCAACTCTTACCTAATAATCTAATACTGTCAACCACTACTCCTGTTTTTTCTGGATCAATGCCTAATAAACAAACATCCCCATCAACAACTTTTTTTAATACTTCAGGATTTTCGACCAAAAAGTTCACAATATCTTGCATACATAGTCTCCTCTTTAATTGTTATTCAGCAGGGTAGACATCAAACGTTCTTTCTCCATATCCCCCAACTCCAGCTCCTCGATTCCCTTCTTAAATTTCTGAATAGCGAGCTGATTCATAACATACATATACTGAGTGACGCCTGCTGCTTTCAATTTCTCTTTATAGCATTTTATTTCTTTATCGGCGATTTTATCCTCAGTTTCAAATGTTTTTAATAAATCAATTGACGGCTGGTTAAATTTTCTTGACAAATATAAGTACGCAAGCGTCCGCTTTTTCTTGGCGATATCGCTTTTTGAATCATAAAAAAGTGCTTTATAATCATTTTCAATTTGTGAAGCAATGCCCAGCTGGTAGGCGTACTTTTCAACCGTCGGGTCAAAGTTGCCCGTGGCAAGCATCGCCCCCAGTACGCATGGAAGAGCCGTCAGCGCCCCGGATTTACGCTTGATCATGTCAAGGCACTCATCTTCAGTGGCAGGCCGGTTGCTGAGATCGTCATGCTGTCCCTGCATCGATTGAAGTATATATTCCATCAATTTTTCAAAAAACACCGGTTCTTTCGACACCGAACTGATCACTTTAATGCTTATTGTATAAAGCGCAGTCGCCGCATTCATTGCGACTGAACGGTTGATTTTCATCCATGGTTCATCGGGGCTGTCTTCATCCTCTAAATCATCGAATATATCAAACGCAAGAATCAAGAGTTCTATGCCTGCTCCAAGCGTTTCCGCCGCATCAGTGTCCGTGCCGCCGAAACTTTGGTAATGATAAAAAGCAAGCTCGCTGAAATGCAACTGGTCCTTTGCATCTAGAAAAGCGTGCAGCGTCCGATTTAAGTCCTCGTTGGGAATCTCAATGTCTATAAAATGATTCATTCTTTGCTTGATTTTACTGTGATCTAGACAAAAAAGCTTAGAGATGGTGCTCCCTCCTTTCTTAATATTTTACTAAATCAAATTCCCGATTGACAGAGCAATTTTTTTATTTAACAATTATATAATAATTTATCCTTTTTTTGGATTCGTTTGCACACAAAAAAAAGACTTGTCTGAAACAAGTCTTTTTACGAGGTTTTTAGATATGTGTACTTATCGTATTGATCAATGCTTTTGTTAATCTTGCGCAAGGAGTCCTTTGTTTCTCTGATTTCATTTTCAAGCCGCCAAAGCAGTTGTTTTAATTCTTCAATTTGTTGCTTTTCCACCGGTTCCACACTCCTTTTGGAAGATCAATCAATTTGTGTATAGTGAACGAGTCATAGGTATTTGATCTGTTAATACAAGTTTAAAGGGAATTGGTCTATTTTTCACCGAAAAGTTGCATATAAATTCATGCGTTACACCGCAAACTTCAAATAGACCATAACACCCATTTTACACGATTTGTGATTAGTTCACAATTCCTAATGAAACATAAAATTTTAGTTTGTTTTTCAAGGAATCAAATAAAGATCACTTATAAACCCCTTTAACATCACAAGTTCAGTTGTTTTTTGTTCGTTTTGCGACCTTGAGTCTAAAGTAATAACTAGCCGGGAATAGAAAAACTTGATTGTTCACGGAACGCAGATCGGGTATGCACCACCGAAAAACACGCAATAGACCGACACGCATTTCGGCCCTTTAAAAAAACCATCCCTTCGCCTTACACCGCAAAAACCGCAATTTGACCCGTAAAAATTGAAAAGAGGTGTTCATATTGCTTCCTTCTCATTGCTTTTGGATGTATCCATACCAACATGTCCACTGCCGGCAGGTCTATCCCGAAGTTGAAGCCAGCGCCTTTTCGCGTTCGGCAAAAGAAGCGGAGGGCTTGATGGCTGACGGACAAAGAATTTTAAGCCGGCTTTCAGCATCGCGTGCTTTAGCTCACCAAATCATGACGGCTGCCCAAAGCAACCAAAAAAATACCGTCCTTGCCCTGCTCAGGCAAACCGGCGTCCACAGCCAGCTTGATGCCTCTTTCGATCCCGACGGCATCCGCATCATACTCATCAGCCCTCGCAGCAGAATATTCCTGCTATTGCGTTGGTCTTAGCGCAAAAAAATTCCGGCCCCTAAAAAAGAGCCGGAATTTTTTATAAAAGTTTTTGACACCAATCAACGGCTTCAAGATAGCATTGATACGCTTCATCTTTTGTTAAGCCTTCTGTTTCTGGCGTGTTGTCTTCCCATTCGTTTCGTTCGATCGATTTTGCAAGCCGCAAGATTTTTCGATAATCGTTTTCTTTGCCGAGCAGTGCTTGTCCTACTTCGTCCGTCAGCGGCAGTTCGCTGATGACTTCCGCCAGTTCTTTGTGCAGCAGTGTATCGATAAATGAAAACATGCCTGTCAGCATATAAGAAGCCGGCTGAGGGCGATTCGTTTTTTTCGCCAGCAATTCGCAAAGCTTGGCGCGGATCAGCGAAATCTTGACGACTTCGTTCTTGCTGGAGTTTTGCTTTTTCGTTAAATCCTTAAATGAGAGGATGAAGATCCACCTTTTGATTTCTTTAAATCCGAGAAGCACGATAGCCTGGCGGATGCTTTTAATCTTTTGAATCGGCCGGTTGGCTGGAGAGTTCAACAGCTTCAGCAGCTGGTAGGAAAGCGACAAATCGCGTTCTATAATATTTGTGACGTTTTCAATATCAGGCTGATCTTCGCTTAATTCATGCAGCAGCTCATAATAAGCATGGAAATGATATGTAATGTCCTGACCGTCAATCACAGCGGGCTCGCTGAAGAAATAGCCTTGAAACAGTTGAAATCCGTCTTTTGCAGCCTGTTCATAATCCTTTCGCGTCTCCACTTTTTCAGCGAGGAACGTCAGACGGTGGTTCCGGCATGATCGAAGGATGCTCTGTCTTTCCTGCCGCGTCGTTTTGAAAAAATCGATCTTCAAAATATCAATGGATGCCAAAAGCTGATGGAGCAAGCCCCTCTCCACGCGATGTTTTAAACAAAAATCATCAAGGGCAATCGTGTAGCCGAGGCTTTTCAAATGTCTGCACCTTTCGATAAGCTCAGGGGTGATCGGCACATCTTCAAGGATTTCTACAACGAGCTGGTCCGGATCAAAATAAGTCGGCAGCCCTGATGCCAAAAGACCTTCGGTAAAATTCACGTAATACCTTTTGCCTTCTGTCAATTTATCGATTCCAATGTTTAAAAAGCTGTTAATCATCAATTCTGTTGTCGCTTGATCACCGTCAATACCGGAAAAAAAGTTTTTCTCGCTTTCTCTGTATAAAAGCTCGTATGCGACAACTTGTTCTTTTCTGTTGAATATTGGCTGTCTGGCAACGAATACCCTCATTCTTCTTCCCCCTAGCGACTGAGGTGCCTTCGCTTTTAAGTATATCAAATAAATGAGCAAATCCCGTCTGCTTAAAAAATCCGCCCAAATATTGAACTTAAATAAAAACAGATAATCCCCGAAGAAATTATCTGTTTCAATCCCCAGTTATATTAAAAACTATCGTTTACAGAGTCAACCTTGATCCAGACCTTTTTTCGCCTTGATTTTCGCTTCGTGAATTTGCTGCATCTTATTGTTCCAGCAAGCTTCGCTTAAATCGACAGGATATTCTTCGGGCTTGCTGATCCGCTTATACTCTTCCCAAAGCAAACTGAGATTTTCTTGAACATACCGCTTAATATCCTGAATGCTCGGATTCTCATAAACAAGCTCGCCTTTTTCAAAGATCGGCTGGTGAAGGTCTTTCGCATCAAAATTCGTCACAAACTTGCTGATAAACGTATGAACGGGGTGAAACATCTTCAGCCGCTCCTGTTCATTGACCTTTTCATAGTCCAAAGCGATATAATCGCCTTCTGAATGATGGTTCAGCTGATTGATGATTCTGTACACCTTTTTCAAGCCTGGAGTCGTCACTTTTTCCGGATTCGAAGAAATTTTAATCGTGTCTGCCATCTTTCCGTCTTCTTCGATGGAAACGAGTTTGTAAACCGCGCCGAGAGCCGGCTGATCATAAGCGGTAATCAGCTTTGTGCCGACGCCCCAGACGTCGATTTTTGCGCCCTGGGCTTTCAGGTTCATAATCGTATACTCATCAAGATCGCTTGAGGCGACGACTTTTGTATCAGTAAATCCGGCTTCATCCAGCATGGCTCTCGCTTTCTTCGACAAATAGGCGAGGTCTCCGCTGTCCAGGCGGATTCCCGAAAATTCAATTTGATCACCGAATTCCTTCGCCACTTTGATTGCATTTGGAATGCCGGAACGCACCGTATCATATGTATCGACCAAAAAGACACATTTTTTATGGGTTTCCGCATATTTTTTAAATGCCGTGTATTCGTCGCGGTAGGCTTGAACAAGCGCATGGGCGTGCGTGCCCGATACCGGAATGTCAAACCGCTTGCCGGCGCGGACATTGCTTGTCGCATCGAACCCGCCGATAATCGCGGCCCTTGCTCCCCACATCGCCGCGTCCATTTCATGAGCGCGCCTTGTTCCAAATTCGAGCGCCGTCTCATCTCCGATCACACTTTTGATTCTCGCGGCTTTTGTCGCGATCAATGTTTGGTAATTCACAATGTTGAGCAGAGCCGTCTCAATCAGCTGCGCTTCGGCCAAAGGCGCTTCGATCCTCATGATCGGTTCGTTTCCAAACACGATTTCGCCTTCCTGCATGGAATAAAGCGAACCGGTAAATCTCATATCTTTTAAAAAGCTGAGAAAGTCATCTTTGAAGCCCAGCTCTTCTTTTAAATAAACTAAATCGCTTTCAGTAAATCTGAAATCCCGCAAAAATTCAATCGCTTTTTCAAGACCGGCAAAAACGGCAAAACCGCTGTCAAAAGGGAGCTTTCTGAAAAACAGTTCAAAAACGGCTTTCTTTTGATCAATGCCGTCGCGCCAATACGTTTCCGCCATATTAATTTGATATAGGTCTGTGTGTAGTGCTAGACTGTCGTCTGTAAAACGGTGTTCCAACCTTCATTTCTCCTTCCTCAATCTGACACTGAGGCTCCCAGGGTGTTTGCAAAATGAGAAAGAGCCCAGTCGTGCCCGTCCGGGTTAAAGCTAGCCACTGCGTTTTGATGAATGACAAGATTAAACCCTTTATTATAAGCGTCTACTGCGGTATGGAGCACGCATATATCTGTGCATACGCCAACGAGGTGCAGTTCTTTAATATCCCTTTCACGAAGCTTCAGCTCAAGGTTTGTCCCGGCAAAAGCAGAGTACCTTGTTTTTTCCATGTAATAGACATTCTGATCATGTTCGTGTTTTCGATAAAGCGCTTCAAGCTTTCCGTATAAATCCTGTCCTGATGTACCTTTTATATTATGTGGAGGAAACAAACGGGTTTCCGGATGATGCGAATCGCCGGCCTCGTGTGAATCGACTGCAAATACGACGTAATCGCCGTTTTGAATAAACGTTTCCGCGAGACGCGTCACGGCGTCTTCGATTTTCCGGCCTGGTTCTCCGCACGTCAGCTTTCCGTCAGCTGCGACAAAGTCATTCGTATAATCGATACATATAAGAGCTTTTTTCATTGCCGCCCTCCCCGCCTTTTGTATGATAGGTAACATTATAACTTATCTAAACGGACAAGTGAATGGCGAATCCAGCGGATATGGCTGCCAAGCCGCGCCAGCAGCGGCTTTTTCTTTTTCAGAAAAAAACAAAAACCGCGGGTTCGCACGCCCTGTGGAAGACGCGTGCGAAAACCCGCGCCTCATCTCTTGTTTAAAACCGACTGTTCAAAGATGTCGTCCTGAACATAAATCGATTCTTTCTCTACGGCCTCGCGGGCCGCGAGGACAAGTCCAAGGGGAGTATCCGATTGCTGGTCGGACACGATGGAAAAAGGAACGCCTTGTTTATTGGACTCCTTGATGTAAGGAGATAAATGAGAGTAGGCAATTTCACCGTTCAGCAATAATGTCGCATCCGCTTTTGAGCCAAGCGCATCGATGACTTCACGGTATGCCTGCGGACGCAGCACTTGTCCTTTAGTCAATGCGATGATGACCCGTTCCCTCAGCGAGCCTAAAAACAGTCTGCGTTCATCCGGCTTCGTTTCGCGTGGTCCGTACATTCCCTGCTGTAAATATTGATCCATTGATTGGTCGCTCACGTCTTAGACCCTCCAGTTTATCTTGCTGCCAGCGTTTTTTAAAGCTGCATTTTTTTATCAGTATGCCCATGAAAACAGCGGGCATGAGTCCGGGCTACATTTCGGTCACCCATTGTACAATCTTTTTGGACAGCTCCTCGGCCGCATCCGCTTCAGCCACTTTCGACAATGACCGGTCAAGCTTTTCGACGAGCTCTGTCTTTTCTTCCTCATAGGAAATCAGCTTACTCCACTCCAGTTGCGGCACAGCCACAAGCGTATGAAATTCCTTTTTATTTTCATGGAGGTAAACGTCTGTGATCATCTGATCTTTGTTCAAGATGTTTGCCTTCCTGATTTTCATCTTTGTCACCTGCCTTATCTATCTTTTTTCCCATTATACTATAAAAAAGAAACAGCCTCTTTAAAAGAGGCTGTTACAGGTTCAATGACTGGGAACCGTCCACCACATCCGCATCTGTGAAGGATGTTTTATTGCTATTGTTTTGTATCAAACCGTAGTCCCCTGTTAAAAATGCACCCGCTCCTCCTCCGGAAACATCCGTGCACTTCGGGGAAATGGCAAACACATCTCCAAAGAAGGCTGCGCTGTCATCAACAACTTCCCTGATAAAAATCGGTCCAACGATCGCCGGCATCTTCACACCTCCGCTATTCAATTTATTAGCATCATATGTGAAAATGGGCAAAACGTTCAGACTTCAGCATTTTCCGCCGTTTCTTTTTTATACCTCTGCCTTAAACGGACAAGGCGGACGATATTCAATGTAAAAGCCTTGAGCAGGGCATAAGCCGGAACGGCCAGGATCATGCCGAGAATGCCCCCGAAGCTTCCGGCGCCGATTAATAAAAGGATGATCGTCAGCGGATGCGTATTCAAACGGCGGCCGATAATCAGCGGCGACAGCAGATTTCCGTCTGTCTGCTGAACGGCAACGACGATGATCAGCGCGATGAATGCTTTCGTCGGCGAGTCGAGAAAAGCGATAATGACAGCCGGTGTCGCTCCAAGAAACGGTCCGACATATGGAATAATATTCGTCACGGCAATGATCAAGCCGAGAATCAGCGCGTATTTCACACCGGCGATCCAAAAACCGATGAAGCACGCCGTTCCGACAAACATACAAACGATAAGCTGTCCTTGAATGTAAGCCGCCAGCGTTTCATACAAATCCTTAAAAATTTTCAGCCCTTCATTTTTGTACTTGTCAGGCAGAATCTTGACAGCCAAATTCGGGAAACGGTGGCCGTCCTTCAGCATATAAAACAGGATGAACGGCACGGTAACAGCCGTGAGCGCAATGTTGGTCACAACGCCGAATACAGAAGACAGGCTCCCTGTAATATTCTCAGGCAGGCTCGTCAAGTATTCGCCGATTGAGCTTTCGATTTTGGCAACCGATACGAAGTCCTGATTCATTATCCAAGTGAACCACTGCGAATTCGACATTTGCTTAATGAAAATCTGGATCTGTTTCACGTAGGACGGGATGCTGTTAAACAGATCTGTCACCTGCTTTGTAAACACGGGACCGACAGATGACAATACAAACACGATCAATGCCACAAACGCCAAATAGATCAGCAGAATCGACAGCGTTCTCGGCAGCTTTTTCTCAAGAAACCGCACGATCGGATTGAATATAAAATACAAGATTCCCGCAATTAAAATCGGAGTAAATAAAGTCGATGCAAATACAATGATCGGTTCGAAAAGAAAAGACACTTTTGTCGATACATAAATAATAAGAAGAACCAATAAAATTTGCAGCGTCCAAAAATGGGTTTTTGATTTTAACAAGCTTTGTTTCCTCCCGGTTGTTTTCATTACTCTAAAAACTACTATTGACACCATCGTCTGTCAACTGTTTTTACATCATCAATACGGACGGCGGGGAAAAGAGTTTCATTTCCTTCAAAAAAGGTGAAAAAATGCGGCGGTTATGTCGACGGTTGGAATATATCCTCATATTGAATACCGGTTTCGGTCTTCACTGTAAATATTCCTCCCGTTTATGAAGATTTTCTAAATTTTTTCAGTCCGTTGGTATAAAGTTTACCTCAAGAAAATATGATGAAAACGCTTACAACAAAAACCATGAGGTGAACAACGATGAAAAAACTGGTGCTGCTCATGCTTGTTTTGCTGCTCGTGTATCCGC
The DNA here is from genome assembly GCF_022832475.1 of Bacillus sp. B19-2. Lineage (NCBI taxonomy): Bacteria > Bacillati > Bacillota > Bacilli > Caryophanales > Bacillaceae > Bacillus > Bacillus sp. B19-2. Next base: position 935,003 of record NZ_JALHKQ010000002.1, on the reverse strand, counting down.
ATGTATCGAAAGCGGGAGGATTTAAAGGAGGAGGCGGCGATCCGGGCCACTGGTTCGCGGGAGACCCTGTGGAACATCCTGATCCCGCAAAACCGCCGATTGTATTTGTCCATGGATTAAACGGCTCTTCAAGCGCTTGGTTTGACGAAAATGACATGGCGAAGCAGGCGTGGAAAAACGGATATAATGCGGCTTTTATCGATCTCCACCCCGATAAAGACATGCAGGATAACGGAGCGATGCTGGCCGCCAAACTGCGCGAAATCTACCAGCATTTCGGCCGCAAGGTCATTCTCGTTTCCTACAGCAAAGGCGGAATTGACAGTCAATCGGCGCTGATTCATCACAACGCATACCATTATGTCGAGCGCGTGATTACGCTCGGAACCCCCCATCACGGCTCGCAGCTGGCAGACCTTGCCTACAGCAGCTGGGCAGGATGGCTCGCCGCTATTTTAGGCCAAAGAAATGATGCCGTTTACTCGCTCCAAACGGGGTTTATGAAATCGTTCCGCGATCAGACCGACAATCATCCCAATCGATCGAAAACCAAATATTTCACCTTGGCAGGCAATAAAATCGGCGGGTTCGGCAGCGTTTTATTTTTTGGGGGCGTCTATTTAAACATGTTTGGCGAAAATGACGGAGCCGTCACCGAAAAAAACGCGAGACTCCCTTACGCCACAAACCTGAATACAGGGAAGTGGGATCACTTCTCGATTATTAAAGGAAACCTCACATTTCCTGTATTTATGCCTTTATTGACGGTTCAGGCATATGCAAATGAAACAGCTAACATCAAGAAAAACCTATCATACCCTTTCATCAGAGGAGGGGAAAATCACGGATTGAGAGAAGAGGAATTCGCCGTTGAAAAAGGCGTCAAGGAAATAACCGTTCACTGGCTGAGCAATCATTCCTCGGGAAATATCAAATTGACAGATCCGCGCGGCAAGCCGCTCAAAGACTTTTCAATAGCAAAGACGGCAGATGTTTTTGAAGGGGGATTTGTCCATTCCGCTGCCATTAAAAATCCGGCTGCAGGTACATGGAAGATCGCATCATCCGTCAAACAAAAAGAGGCGTTTTTGTTCATTGTGACGTACGATTCTCCTCTGAACGAGCAAATTAAAAACGCGGTTACCAGAGAATCGTCAAATCTTGCGAATGTTAAGGCGTCCGTTCGTTCCATCCGCTACGAAAACGGAAAACAAGCCGAGAAAAAGTCGCTGAAACCAACTTCCATCAATGCGCTGCAAAACAGCCTGTCATTCAAAAAAGCGGGCATGTATTCGGTGACGATCGACCTTTCAGGAAAAACGGCAGACAACTCGCCGTTTAACAGGACGATCATCCGCTCTATTTATGTAAATGACAAAGGGGAGAAGTTTGAAAACAGCCCTTTGTCCGATTAAACCGTTCTTTTCATGGGAGATAAAGATTCATCGACCATGCGGTCAAGCTTTCTGATCTTTTCAAGCGCCAGCTTATGATCGATTTTGCGGTAATGGTGGTTTCCGCCAGGCTCTTCGTCCAGCTCATCCGCTTTTTTGACGATTTCCTGCAGCTTGTTTTTATCGAGGTCCCCTTCCGGCAAATAGGAATCGGTATGAAGCAAAATCGCCAAAGCAATCTCTTTTGCCGCTTTCCGATCTTCGCCGAGGCGGATCAGAAGCTTGTGGGCGCGCTCGGCTCCCTTTATCGCGTGAATGTCGTTTTGCTTGTATTTTTCATAATCCCATTCCCCGTCGGTATACCATTCATAATGGCCGATATCGTGCAGCAAAGCCGCTTTTGTCGCAATATCAGGGTCTACTCCCGCCCGCACCGCCAGGCGGTATGCGTGGTAAGCGCAGGCTACGGCATGAGCTACACCGGAGCGTGTTAAATATTTTTGTGCGATTGGATGGGTGAATACATCCACTAATGTTACGTTTCTCATGTAAACCCCTCCTTTATATATTTTTAGAATCCTAACATATTTTCATGCAAATCTCAATTGATCTGACACATCATATTCAAAATTCCGCTATATGAACTGGCGCAATAATAAAATAAAAACAAGCACAATCGATTTGATGTGCTTGTTTTTTTATTTTTCACAAAAACTCTTTAATGTCATATACCCTGCCGTTTTCAAAATCGGTCTCAAGCAGGTCGAGCAGAACGCCGGCGACATAAGGCGTGCTTCTCAGCTTTCCTTCTGTTTGATAGGTTTTGAATCGTTCAATTTCATGAAAGTCTTTTTGCGATGATGAACGGATAACCTCTTGCATGCCGGTATCCATGATCCCCGGTGAGAAAGAAATCATCTTCACCGGATCAGACTCATCTTCCTGTTCAAAGCCGAATGTTTTTGTGAACATATCGAGCCCCGCTTTTGAACTGCAGTAGGCGCTCCATCCTTTATAAGGGTTTTTGGCCGCGCCTGATGATATATTGACAATCGATTTTTTGCCTTTGTATGGCTTGAGCCATTTGGTAAACAGCTGGCTGAGAATCACCGGCGCTAACAAATTCAAGTCATAATGCAGCCTCAGCTCTTCCGGTTCAGCTTCACCGGCGCGCTTGATCGGCGTCACCATGCCCGCATTGTTAATCAAGGTGATCGAAGCAAAATCGCGGGCTTGGACAGATTCTGTCAATTGCCGAAACCATTTTTCTGTTTCGGCGAGCTGTGTCAGATCGGCCTCATGCTGGATCAGCCTGTCATGACTGATTTCAGACTTGGTCCTTGAGACAGCGTGAACAAGATGGCCTTTTTGCAAAAGCCCTTCGGCAATCGCGGCGCCAAGCCCTTTTGACGCTCCGGTAACAATGGATAAATGCATACGGCGTCCCTCCTTATCCATTATTGTACTGATTCATCAGCCTGCTTCTCAAGTGCAGCGGTTTTCTGTTCCGGAAGAAACGCGGCGAGCACGTAAAAAACCGCCGTCAGTAAACTGAACCATTCGAACACAATCAGCTGAAGAGCGGCCCCCAAAACAAGCAGACCTTGCGTCCATGAACCGCATTTCCCTTTTAAAACGCGAATCAAAGCAAAGATCATGATGGCGAGTGCCACACTCGAGCCTAGCAAGCCATAACCGTAGTGGACAAAGTCCGCCATTGCCTGATCGTGTCCCTCCCTCATCGATGGGTATATCAGTAAAATGATGCCTAATGTGCAGATGACTACAATGTAATAGAAAATGGATTCTAATATGAGCAGCCCGTGTACTGCCACAAGTATTAATAACCAAATCGCCGCCAATGCAAAAGCTAGCCATGCAGACAGCACCTTATAAAACCTCGGACTTTTCATTGTTGAGCGCTCCTATTTTTTCTGCTGACCGCTGACTTTCGGAATCAAAAAGAACAGACCGGCGATGCATAAGAGGATCAGCAGACCGTATAAGATAGGCAGGAAGATGGATTGCCGGCTTTCCGCAGCATCATCTTCCCGTCCCGATAAGGACGGATTTGCCGAGAATGACAGGTCAAGCTGCTTCAGCTTTGACGCCACGGAATTGCTTTCATTCGTGAAGCTTCCGGACAGGCTTTTCAGCTTTTCGATGGCATCTTCTTTTTTCGAATCTGTAAATGAGAATTCCTTCAGTTCTTCTGGAATTGATATTTCTTCTTTGTATTCCGTCTCTTCTTCCTGAAGATAGTCCGTCTCGATTTTAATATCCTGCTTTTCATACTCGTTCGGCTTGACATCGACTTTATCGGTTTCCTCCGCCTTTACGATCGGAGTGAAAAGAAAGAAGGAGAGCATGACTGCCATGATCCCCTTCTTTCCCCATTTCGCATTAAGCATCATGGTCAGTCTCGCTTTCTTCTGTTCTTGATTTTGCAAAATCGATAATAAAAGGAACAGCAATCGCGATGATCGTGATTAAAATTAATGCTCCGATTCCGAGTGCAAACTGGCTTCCAGTTCCGTACTGAATCGACATATATACGGCTGATACCGGATTGTTAAAGCTGAAATTCGGCATCGCCAAGTCAAGCAGCGGTGCTACATAGAACAGCACCATAGCGGCTGTTGCGATTCCGCCTGCGAGCGATCCCAGCATAAACGCCGTCCGGATGATGGCTGAACTTGCGACCAGCAGCAAGATCGTAAAGACCGACCACATGACGGCCTGATCGTCTGCTAGTGAGTAAATGTTCAAACCGAACAGGCTGATCATTAGTCCGACAATAATATTCAAAATGCCAAACAGCGCGCCTCTGACTAAGAGCGGAGCATTTTGATAATGATGGCTGAAGTATCCGATCAGCAAGCTGGAAAGCATCACAATCACAAGAATGACGACCGGCGGTACGTTTTGCGCTTTCGACTCTGGAACATCCCCGCTGATTTTCACCGGACTTGCCAGATGATCGTATACATATCCGTCGTTTCCTCCGAACGCATTGCCGAGAATGCCGTACACGTCTCCGCGGATCAGTTTTGTCGTCGCGACATTTTGACCCCAGTTTGAATTCAGGGTATCCGCTTTTTTCTGAACATCGTTTACACTTTCCTGAATATTGCCCGTGTACTCGATGACACCTGATTGCGTTTCCGACAAGGAACCGAGCATGTTAGACAGCTGCAAAATGTCATTTCCAAGCGTATCCTGCATGCTGATGACCATCGTTCCATCTGTCGCGTCTCCCTGCATGACCGCCGTTCCGGCGCCTTCCGGATTGCGCAGCTGTTCAGATACGGCATTTGCTCGTTCTGAAATCGTGCTGAGCTCATTCAGCACGTCGGTCTGCTTCTCACTAATGAAATCGCCGTAGCTTTTGACGAAATCGGTCATGTCTGTTGTGTAATTTTCAATGTCTTCGTTTGTAGACAGCATGTTGTTTTTTAAATTGCTCCATTTTTCCGCTTCGGTTTCACCGATTTTAAGGACGGTATTCACACTGTCTTTTTTCGCGGAGATGACATTGTTCTTAATTGGATAATCTACTGATCCGTATAGCGTTGTTCTATATACTGACAACGTATTATGATACCTGAGAAGATCGCGGACATCTCTTGTATTGATTTCAGAAGCAAAAGCCTCTTTTAATGCTTCTTTTCTCTCAGCACCCATCGGGTAGCTTAATATCTCGTTTTCAAGCGTTTCGATTTGACTGTAAATCGTCTTGAAGTCTTCATTCCGGCTCTCTTCAAGCTTTGTAATTCTCTTGTTCAGCATCTCGACATTTTGATTTAAATCTTTAATCGTATTCGTTAATTCAGTGACTTTATCATTAAATTTTTCAAGTTTCTTTTTCAGCTCTTCATTATGCGTTTCCTGTTTTTCGCGAAGATCTGTTTCCACCTTTTCAATTCTAGCAGCGGCTTGATTGAGCTGTGCTTTTAACTTGGCAATTTCGTCTTCAGGCTCGTCTCCCGGGTTCTCCGTTTGGCCGTCTTCGCCCGTTCCCTGGTCGCCTGTATCGCCGGCAGAAGTTGAACCGTCCTGCTGACCGTTTTCCCCGGTTTCGTCTTGACTCTGATCTGGATTCGGTTCTTCAGCAGATGGGTCTTGATTTTGATCCTGATTCGGCTCTCCGGCAGATGGGTCTTTATCTCCTGAATTGTCGCCATCATTCCCCGTGGAATCTTTTAGCCCGTCCGATAATTCTTTAAGATCAGCCGCGATGCTCTTCAATTCATCTTGCTGTTCTTGAAGATCGATTTTTAAATCTTTCGGCTGTTCTTCGTCGTCATTTTGATCTTTATCATCGTTATCTTGATCATCATCAGGATTTGTGGTGCCAGGATCTTCCTGTGGAACGGTTAACACTGAGCGCCTCTCTATCAATTTAGGTTGAAGCATGCTCAGATTATAGCTTCTCGTTTGCGCCTGATAATCATCGATTAACTCATTCTGAATCCTGTCAATCCCGTTAAATTGTATAGGCACCTGATTTTCCCGCGTCGTTTGCAGGTTTTGAAAAGAGTTCGCGGTCAGGCTGAATTGATTTTGCAAACCATTGAACGAAGCGGCCATGCCGCTCATTTGTTCATTGAAACGGCTCGTAGCGCTGGACTGCTTTTCCTTAATGACCGTAAGGCCGTCTTGGATCTGGCCTTCACTATCCGCTTGCGCAGCTTGAAGCAGTTCCGATTGCTTTTCTTGATATTGCTTGTACTGATTGACGTTGTCGACGAAGCTGTCCAATTGTTTTTTGGAGTCTTCGACGCTTGCGTTGCGCTCTTTTGATGTGCCTTCTGTTTCATTGATCGACTCTTTCAGTCTGTCGATCATCTCTTTTTGTCTTTCTACTTCGCCCGCTAAATTGTTGGAGCTCGGCTTGTAGAAATTGTACATCGCGTTTTGGAACTCTGATTCTTTGTTTACGATGCTGTCAAACTCTTTTCTGACCTTTTTGACTCCCTGTTTGACAAAGCGCCAGTACAGGGAAGACATTTTTTTACTCACCGTTTTTTGCGCGTCTTGAAGTTCGCGCTGGACTTTTTCCTTGTTGACGGCGTCAAGCTGGTCCTGAATTTTGAATTCCAGCTCCGCTTTTTGCGGACGCTCATGGTTGTAGCTTAAAATATTTTGCGAAAAGTCCGACGGAATGTAGACAATCGCATCGTATTGCTTCTCCGCAAGTCCGCTTTCTGCTGCACTCCGGTTGACGACCGTCCATTTATAGTCCGGACGGTCAACCAGGGAGGCCGAGATTTCGTTTCCCAGCAGCGCGTCATTATCAACGGTTCCGTCATCTTTCAAAATGCCGGTATCTTCATTGACGACGGCGATTTCCCTTGTCGCGTTCGATACCTTTTTCGTCGGGTTCTCACCGATGAAATGAAAGAACAAGACGGGCAGCAAGATGATCGTGACGATGGCGCTGATAATTTTCAGCGTGCTTTTTTGTTGTTCCGTCATTTCGTTTTCTTCCTTTCTACGGCACATAAAGGAATTTGAATTTTCCTCTCTTTGCCGTTTTCAACGATATAACCAAAGCCCGGGAGAATTTCCGGCTCCTGGCGTTCATATGGGAGCTGAATCAAGTTCTGCTCGGATTTTTTCATCAATAGCATGGCGTGTCTGACCTGCTTGACTTCGCTTGTCAGCGAATCATAGCCTTTTGTGAACTCGCTGTGATTACCTGCAGGTATAAAGTGGAAACCTAAATGGGCGTAAGACTTCATGAACATCGCCATTTTGTCCTGAATCGATGCGTCGATCGTCTGCTGGAACCGTGAAAGTCCGTCGACGATAAAGACCATCGGTGAAAAATCAAGGTTGTCGATTTCGCCTTGTTTAACGGCTTCCAAATACATCGCTTCTCTTGTCCGGCAAATTTCTTCCGTCTCAGCCAGCCAGAGCATAATGTCGTCTTTCGTTTCAAGATAGCTGATTTGATCCTCTGTCGCATATTGAGAAAGCCCTCTGTCTATCGAATCAAACACGGCAATTTTTTTCGTGTCATGGTCAAGCAGGTGCTCGAGCATGATCTTGATGACGTTTGTTTTTCCGCGCTGCGTCTGACCCATGATGAGGCAGTGCTTATTTTTCTCAAGGTTAAAGTATACGGGTTCGACAGATTCTTCATCGAGCCCCATTGGAATAAGGCCTCTTTCAGGCTGCAGCGGATAATCTCTCACAAACTGCGTGACGGAAAGCTCGAGCGGCAGCATCGGCACAGGCGTCGGCTTTCTCATGCCTTCCGAGCTTTCTGCGATCGCCTGTATGTCGGCTTTGATCCCTTCAAACAACTCGATATCGTTGTCCGCTTCCACAGGCATAAACATTTGTGCGAAGTATTGGTTTTCTTTATTGATAATGACGCGTCCAGGGATCGGTTCAAGGCTGAATTCCGGCCTTCCGATGATCGAATATGCTTCAGACTGATCCATCAGGTAGTGGACAACCCTTGTTTTCAGGTTGTTCAAGAGCGACTGTCTGATCGCATTGACCCTTGTCGCGGTCAGGATTAAATAAATTCCAAGCGACTGGCCGTCGCGTGAAAACTGGATAAATTCGCTTTCAAGTTCATGCATTTCGTCTTTAATGATGTCAAAGTTGTCGACCGTTATGAAAATAAACGGCAGCTTTTCCTCATTCAGCGCATTGTACATCTTGATATGGCTGATTTCTTTTGCACGGAAGAGATTTTTCCGGTGCTCGATTTCCGCCTTGATCCGGACCATGAATTTCTCGATTTTTCTCGTTTGGTCCATCAGGAAATAATCCGCGGTATGCGGAAGCCTCGCAAGCGGAAGCAGCGTTCCGTTGCCAAAATCGAAAATGTAGTAATGCAATTCTTCCGGTGTATATTGTTCGGCAAAGCTCATCATGAACGTCGTGGCGGTCAGGGATTTTCCGTAGCCTGACGAGCCGACGATGCCGATATTGCCGTCATCCATCATGCGGTAGCTGATCGGCTCCTGGCTTTGCTTTTCAGGTTCATCGATATAAGCAAAATTAAAGGCATCCGCTTCCTCAGACGGGTAGCGCGTTTTCGGTATGCGCTCTTCAAGCGGCGGCAGCCAAGGGCTCGGAAGCTTCTCGATTCCCATTTCCGCTTGAATCCGTTCAATTTGTTCAACGACGGCGGAAATTTCCGTCACGGCCTCTTTTTTCGCCGTATGATCGGCGTCAACGTCTGACAAAGGAATTAATCCGGTGTCTGTGACGATCGCCACTTCATCCTCTGTGCCGTAGCCGTCCTCCATGTAAGGGGCGCCGCTCCATGCAGACTGGAACAGTTCATACACCTCATTGTTGCCGACTTGCAAATAACCGCGGCCCGTTACCGTGATGGTAGCCGCATCACCGTTTTTAAGGATTTCTTTACTGTCATTCGCATCCTGCACCTTCAAGGCGACCTTGAATCTGGAGTTGCTCCAAATCTGATCGTCGATGATGCCGCCCGGTTTTTGCGTCGCCAAGATTAAGTGCACCCCGAGGCTTCGACCGATCCTTGCCGCGCTGACAAGCTCGCGGATAAATTCCGGTTCTTCGCTTTTCAGCTCGGCAAATTCGTCTGAAATTAAGAAAAGGTGCGGCATGGCCGTTTTCGCTTTTTTCTGTTTGTAAAGCTTTGTATAGTCATTGATATGGTTGACTTTATACTGATCAAAGAGCCGCTGCCTTTTTTTCAGCTCGCTCTTAATGGACGCCAGCGCCCGGTTGCTGAAGTTCTTGCTGCCTTCAATGTTAGTAATCGTTCCGAGCAAATGGGGAATGTTCCGGAACGGCTGCGCCATTCCGCCCCCTTTGTAGTCGATTAGCAAAAATGCGACTTCATGCGGGTGAAAGTGAACCGCCAAAGACAAAATATAAGTCTGCAAAAATTCACTTTTACCCGAACCGGTCGTTCCGGCAAGCAGCCCGTGGGGGCCGTGTGCTTTTTCATGAAGGTTCAAATGAACAATGTCGTCTTTTCCTTTATAGCCGATCGGCACGGCCAAAGATTTGGCCGATTCGCTTGTCAGCCATTTTTGGCCGATTCCGATGTCATCGACTTCCTTCACTTGGAACAGTTCGAGAAACGATACGGTATCAGGGATCGAATTCGTCATGCCCGTCTGGTGGTCAAGCGTTCTCAGCGTCCGGGAAAACAGTTCATTGTCTTCCCTGTTGTGATGATCCAGCTGAAATGGAATCTGGACGGCTTTCTTTTGCTTGATCAAAATGTCGCCTTCCTGTTCAGTAATATAACGAACAAGGGTATGAATGTTTTCGGACAGGCTTTCTTTCGTCTCTGCCGCCACGATTGTCGACACTCCGAGGTTTTTCTGCTTGCCTTCCAAATATTCTAAAATGACGTGTTCTGCGATGAGCTGCTGATTTGTGATGATAAACACAAAGTGCGGCTTATACAATGTTTTCTTTTTGTTTTCATCTAAATCCCGTTCTCTCAAAATCTCATATATGCTTGAAAGGAGCTGATCTCTCGTCTGTTCGTTATAAATAAACCCTTTCGCATAAATATGAGGCATCTGAAAATGCGGGAGCCACTTCATCCATTCCCATTCTTGATACTCGGCTTCGTCAAAAATAAAAACAAAGCGCAAATCATGATAGCTGTGGAAAAATGCGAGCTGGCCGACAAGCTGATGAATTTCATTTTTGACGACGGACAATTTTCCGACGACGCCCATCGGACCTTCGGCGAGATTCACGGTGATCGGCGCATTTTTCAGCTCACTGTAGACCTCTTCCATTTTTTGCGTTTGTTCGAGGAGATGGTCTGTATCGCGATTGGCCAAATCTCCGCCGTTCAAATTGATTTGGTATGAAGATGCAACATTTCCCGTTCCAAGGCGGATTTGCAGAAAATCGGCGCTTTCAATCGATTTTTCCCAAATTCGTCCGCTGATTTCCTTTGTTAAATATTTCATTCTCTCAAATGGAGGAAAATGGAAATCGAGCACAAACTTTTGCCTTTCTGCAAGTTCATGCAGTTCTTTCTTTTTGTTTTCAAGATAAAGGGTGTAGACCCGCTCTCTTTTTTCTTCTCTTTTTTTACGCTGATTTTTATCGCGGAAGTACTGCACGGTTGACGTAATCAGCGTCATCATAAACATCGCAAGGGAGACGATGATAAAGATCCCCCGCGGCTGAATGAGCGCCACGATCCCCATGACGAGCAGCATGACGATCGGAGGCAGAATCATCAGCCATAAGCCTCTGTTGTCTCCGTCGCTTTCCTGCGCCGGGAAGCTGAAGGATATCTTTTCATCCGGCAGGTCGTAAATCATTCTCGGCGGCCTGCGGTAGTGCGGATATTTATTTTTTGTCTCGGAGCTCGGCATGAGAATGTTCTCCAAAGACGTATCATACTGCCCGAACCCCTCGATTTCCAAGAGGTCATCTTCAACGATGCGAAGAATATTCAGTCCAAATGCGATTTCGTCTCCATTTTGCACAGAGACCGAAGCGGACACTTCTTCTCCGTTCAAATAAATTTTGGCGCCATTCGGCAGGACATTCCATCGCCCGTCGAGGCGGATGAAGGAGAACGTACCATTTTCTCCAAAGAATGAATCCGTTTCATGGAAATAAACATCCGCTTCTTGATCGAGCGAAGAAATGACGACTTCCTGCCGCTCTCCCAAATAGTAGGCGGGAACGCTGTCGGATTCTTCGGCTAAAAAAAGCGTCAGCTGTTCAGCGCCGCTTTGGACGGACGCCTTTCCGCCAAGCTTTAAAGAAGAGACAGTCTCCCCTCCCAGCTGCACGTTGAAAGCGTCTGAGTCCTTCTGCTTTTCCAGTACCACCGGGCCTTTTTCAAACGAAAAATGCTTGATCGTGACAGAATGTTTCAAATCCGGCCCGATGGTGAGCGTGCGGCTGTTCTGATCATCCAGTTTTATTTTTTGATAGTTTTTATGATAAAAAATCCATAACAGACTCATTTCTCCGCCTCCTGCCAACAACAGGTGTTTTCGCTTTTATTTATCATCTTTTTTCTTTTTGTCTTCCTTTTCTTTATTTTCTTTTTTCGCCTGCTCTTGCTCGGCTTTCTCCTTTTCAGCCTTTGCGGCCTCTACGTCCGCCTGGCTTTGCTCGGTGTTTGCCTGCTGGTTTTCATCAGTTTTAGCTTTCTGTTCATCTGCTGTCCGCTTCAATTCTTCAAGTTCTTTTTCGAGCGGTTCCAGCTGTTTCTGCCTCTCATCACTGGACAATTTATCATCGGCTTTAATGTCATCTGTATATTTCATAAGTGCCAACATAATCTGTGCATTGTTTTCCAGCTTACGGGCCGTCTCAAGCGCTTCTTTATTGGCGCCGCGTCCGATCTGAATCCAGTAAAGGAAGTTATTCGGATCGACTTGAAGCGTCAGACTCTTCATGGCATCTTCCTGTAAATCCGCTTCCTTCAGTACATTGTCAACGATGATATACGAATAAGCCAGCTGATATTGAACAGAATCAGGCATCTCGCCGGCATCATATTTATCAAGCGTACTGATGACTTTGCTGTACTGTTTATTTAAGAAGTAGCGGTTGCTTTCGATAAACGCCTGCTGTTTCGGTTGTGCAAAGAATAATGAGTAGAAGGAAAATAAAACAGCCGGTATTAAGCATAAAATAAGTCCTAATCCTATGTACCTTTGAATCTTCCATTTCTTCTTCGGAAGATGGACAAGCGTTTTTTCTTCGGCATCCAGTTCATCGATCCTCTTTTGAATGACGGCTTTCAAATCGCCGTACGTCCCGCTTGTGATGATGTCTTTTACCTGATCTGAAAACTTGATGGTTTCGCTGTATTTTAAATACTCTTCAAAAGTAAACTGCCCGTCGACAGCAAGCGCAGCGGCGGCTTTCACTTCATTGAAAAGTCTTTCTTCGTCGTGTTCATATGGCGGAATGCTTTCTTTCACTCCATAATGTAAAAATTTAGGTGTTAATCCTTTGTCAAAAACGATGTTTTCAGGCGCAGCGATCAGGTGCAGCCTTTTAATTGAATGTTCTTCAACGGCTTTCACAAGCTGGTACGCAAAAAGCCATTTGCTCTTTTTATTTTTTCCTTTTATATAACGAAATTCTTTATATTCGGAAGGAGGCTGAATCAAAATTTGGACTTCATCATCGGTCATGACGGTTTCTTTATTAAAGGAAGGATCGACTTCTTTGATGACGTTTGCTTCCAAGCCGTTCACAAGATTGATCTTTTCTCTTTGAAAACGAAAGATATATGCACCGTCTTCTTTCGTCATGACGGCCTCTAATTGGTCTTCGAGATACGTTTTCTTTTTCTCTGCCATTCATCCAGATCCTTTCATAAAATTTCCAGGCGGTCACCTGTCGTAATTCCGCATTGCGATAATGTATATTCGCCTGAAAAAACGGCATCTTTATTTGTCACCCTTACCCAGTAGCCTTCCCGGGGAGGTACCGGTATGCTTTTGGCTTGCCACGCGATGTCGATTACCTTTTTAACAGAATGGTAATCCGACAGCCTGAGGTCAAAGGCGCTGCCGTCGTAATGTTTTAAATCGATGGTAATGTCAACATACACCAGTTCATCACCTCTCAATAGAAAAAGCGCCGTCATCTTCTTTTGAATTAGGCGCTTCTCTCATTCTTCTAATCTGTAAATTAGCCGCGAATTTGGCTAGCGATGTCTTGGTCAGTGCTTTCAAGAGTGTTAGCAGTCTGATGAAGCTGTTTAGAAACGTCGCTTAGAAGTTCAGCCATTTTAATAAAAGAAGGTCTTAGCTCTTGATATTGCTCTGAGAACGCACGGCTTGATTCACCTTCCCACATATCTTGAAGCTGGTTGATCATTTGATCAAGACGCTGATTGACCTGTTCAGTCACATCTCCGCTTTCTTTTTGATATCTGTCAGCCATTTGCCGCAATTCAGCCGGCGTAACACGAATGATTCCTGACATATTCCTTATACCTCCTGCGCTATTCGCCCTAGATATGGGCTAAATAACTTATTTTTTTGAACGCTTTTATTATAAAAACAAGATTGAGGCACAGTCAAACAAATCTGTTGTTATTTTACAAAATGAGTCTAAAGGTTTATCATTCCTCTATTTCCACCCGGCAAAAATTATAGAAATCTAGTAAAAATATCTCAATTTTCTTCTTTCGGAACATTTGCGTCAAATGACATGGTTACATATACCTATTTGAGTCTGAAGCGTTTCCATAGGATAAAGGAAGGATTGCATAAGCGCAAAAAAGCCCGCCTCTAAGAGAGGCAGGCTTGTCTCGATCAGCCCGCTTTCAAGCCGGCTGACTTTTGTTTTTCCTTATTATAATGGTGCAAAAAGAAATCGTCAGTTTCCGCCCGAATGACTTTCCATAAGAGCACAAGGGCGATCAGGTTCGGGATCATCATTAATGCGTTCGCCATGTCGGCAAAAGCCCATACAGTATTGAGGCTTGCGACTGCACCGTAATATGTAGCGATGACATAAACGACACGGTAAACCGGCACCCATTTTAAACCAACTAAATATTCCAGACATTTTTCTCCATATACATACCAACCGACAATGGTTGAGTAGCCAAAGAAAATAACTGAAAACGTCACGATGTATTTGCCCGCGGCTCCCAGTGAAGAAGCAAATGCGGCGTTTGTCAGCGCGCCGGCGTCAAGCGATGTATCGTGGGCAACACCAGAAAGCAGACCGCCTGAAGGATCCCAGAAACCCGTGATAATGAGAACAAGCCCCGTCATTGTACATACGATCAATGTGACGATGAAAGTTCCCGTCATCGCAACCAAAGCGGCTTTGACGGGGTGATCGGATTTCGTGTTACCTGCGATCAAAGCAGCGGTACCAAGACCCGCTTCGTTTGAAAAGATCCCTTTCGACATGCCGTTTCTGATCGCCTCAGACACGATCACACCCGTAAAGCCCCCTGCAGCTGACACCGGGTTGAAGGCGTGGTAAAAAATCAGCTGGAATGCTGGAATGATTTGATCATAATGAAGGAAAATAATGATCAGTGAGCCGCTGATATAAAGAACCGCCATGACCGGCACGAAAATGCTCGCAACCGTGCTGACACGCTGAAAACCGCCGAAGATGATCGCAGCCGTCAATACCGCGAGCACAAGGCCGATGATCCAGCCGGGAATTCCGAAACTGTGTGTGACGACTTCCGAAATCGTGTTGGACTGGACGGAATCCCCGATTCCAAAAGAGGCAAGCACACCTGACAATGCAAATAAAACGGCAAGCGGCTTCCACTTCTTCCCGAGCCCTTTTTCGACATAGTACATCGGCCCGCCCGAATATTCGCCCCGCTCATTTTTGACGCGGTATTTCGTGGCGAGCAATGCTTCGCTGTATTTCGTAGCCATCCCTAAAAGACCGACGAGCCACATCCAAAACAAAGCCCCCGGACCTCCAACTGTAATCGCCGTGGCTACACCGGCAATATTCCCATTTCCGATCGTTCCGGCAAGCGTCGTCATCAGCGCCTTGAAATTGCTGACATCACCGTCTGCTCCGGCTGATTCTTTCTCTTTCCCGAATGCAAGCTTGAATGCATATATCAATCTTTTAAATTGAAGCCCCCGCAGGATGAACGTCAGAAATAAACCGGTTCCCACAAGCAGAATGATGCCCGGGACTCCCCATAAAAAGCCGTTAATTTTCTCTAGAATCGCCAATGTTCCTACTCCTCTTATTTCAGAATAATTAAATTTGGTGTAATACGTCGCCGCATTTATGAAAAATAATAAATCACCAGCGACTTTTTTGTTGATTTTAACAAACAACTATATTCATAATAAAAGTAAGATGGGTATATGTCAAAATTTTTTCATGCAAACATAAAAGTAGGGGTTTTTTTATGAACAATCGAAACAATCCTTTTAAATATCAATATGACCGTTTAGAAGATGTGGCAGATCATATCAGCGAGGTGCTGGACTGTCCGATTACAATAGAAGACATCAACCACCGTCTCCTTGCTTACAGCACCCACAGCGACTACACGGACCCGGCGAGAACGTCAACGATCATCGGAAGGCGAGTGCCGGAAAAGGTCATCAACAAGCTGTGGAAAGATGGAACGATTCCCGCCTTGATGAAAACCGACGAACCGATCAGGGTCGAGCAAATCGATGAAGTCGGCCTGTCGAGCCGCGTGGCGATATCAATCTGGAAAAACAGCGAGGTTATCGGTTTTATCTGGGCGCTGGAAAGCCAAAAAACGCTGTCGGAAGACGAGCTTCACCTTTTGAAGCTGGCTGCGGATTCCGTCAAAAACAAGCTGCTGCCTTATCAAGTCCGAAAAAGAAAAAATGAACAGCGCAGCCAGGAATTTTTCTGGAAGCTCTTGACCGGGCATATTTCGGAAGATCAGGAGATCTCCGACGGCTTTCATCAGCTTGGTATCGGAGTTCCTTCAACTTATTCGGTCATCATCATCCGGCTGAAAGACGAAATCGAAGAAAAAACCGAAAAACAGCTCCACTACATGCTGGAGACGACGCAGCAGGTGCAAATTCTTCTGGCTACAATCGACTATAATGAACTGATTGTCCTCGCTTCGCCAAAAACGGGGCAAAAGGGACAGCCGTTCAATGATTTAAAGCAATTTGCCGCGAATATACAAAAGCAGCTTGAAGAGCGCTATAAACTGAACAACTGCACGATTGCGATCGGCGGAATGTACAGCTTGATCACCCTTGTACACCAGTCTTATCAGGAAGCGCTCTCGGCGCTGAAGGTCAAGGAGCGTTTTCCCGAAGAAACAAGGCAGCTCGTCAGCTTTTCAGAGCTCGGCATCTATCAGTATCTCGACGTGCTCAGCGAAAAACGGAAACACGCAAGCTATCCAAACTATTCTTTAATGCAGCTTGAAGCATATGACAAAGAGCACCACTCCAATCTTGTCGAGACGCTTGAGCAGTTCATCGAATGCGACAGCAACGTCAACACCGCCGCCAAAAAGCTGAACATTCACGTCAACACGCTGAACTACAGACTGAAGCGCATCAGCAAAATCGCCGAAATCGATTTAAAAAACATCAATGAAAAATTTACGATTTATCTGGAAATCAAGCTTCGCAACATGCATTTGTGAAATTCCACAAATGTATGTTTTTTTATTTTTCGATTCAAACAAAGAAAATTCTAAAAAGTCAGTATAAACTAAAACAACAGCATTTTTACAGAAAAAGGAGGAATGATGGGATGATTATCGGCGTACCGAAAGAAATCAAAAACAATGAAAACCGTGTTGCCTTGACTCCCGGTGCTGCTTCTCAACTGATCGCGGCCGGACACCGCGTCATCATGGAAAAAGACGCGGGGACTGGAAGCGGGTTTGAAAATGAAGATTACGTCTCAGTGGGAGCTGAGATCTCAGAACAGGCAAAAGCTGTCTGGGAAACGGCTGATATGGTGATGAAAGTCAAAGAGCCGCTCCCTGAAGAATATCCCTATTTTAGAGAAGGCCTCATTTTGTTTACTTATCTGCATCTGGCCGCAGAGCCTTCCCTGGCTGAAGCATTAAAGCAAAAAGGCGTGACAGCCATTGCCTATGAAACGGTCAGCGACGGCCGTTCCCTTCCATTGCTGACGCCGATGTCAGAGGTAGCCGGGCGGATGGCCGCTCAAATCGGCGCACAGTTCCTTGAAAAGCCGAAAGGCGGAAAAGGCATACTATTGGCCGGTGTACCCGGAGTCGCGCGCGGGAAAGTGACGATCATCGGCGGAGGCGTTGTCGGCACAAATGCGGCAAAAATCGCGGCGGGCCTCGGAGCCGATGTGACGATGATCGATTTAAGCGCAGAACGTCTGCGCCAGCTTGATGATCAATTCGGCAACCAAATCAAAACATTGATGTCCAATCCGGTCAACATCGCCCATGCCGTAGCGGAAGCCGATCTCCTCATCTGCGCGGTGCTGATCCCGGGTGCCAAAGCGCCGACATTAGTGACAGAAGAGATGGTCAAACAGATGAAACCGGGCTCTGTGATCGTTGACGTCGCAATCGATCAAGGCGGCATCGTCGAGACAGTGGATCACATCACAACCCACGACAATCCGACCTATGTCAAACACGGAATCGTCCATTACGCCGTCGCCAACATGCCGGGCGCCGTGCCGCGGACATCCACAGTCGCGCTGACGAATGTAACGGTTCCGTATGCGCTTGAAATCGCAAACAAGGGCGCGGAAAAAGCGATTCTTGAAAACCGTGCGTTAAAAGCCGGCGTAAACACAGCAAACGGCCATATCACTTATGAAGCCGTAGCCAGGGACTTAAACTATGATTACGTTCCGGCGGAGCTTGCGATCGAAAATTCGTCGTCAGCCGCTGGCGCCTAGCAGCAAAAAGACAGAGCCTCAGGAAATATCTCCGAGACTCTGTCTTTTCCTATTATTCCGTTTTCCGCCGATCCTGAAACAACTTTGCCGCGATTGCAGAAACAGGGATCGCCGCAAACAGGACAATTCCCCACAGCGTCCTGTCCGAGACATCGCCGGCTGCGGCAAACAGCGACAGAACCGCCGCAGCCGTCAGCGCTAATAAAACAGCAAAAGCCTTTTTCTTGAACGATACAATGAGAAGCCAAAAACAGGCGGTCAGCATGAAAAATATGAACAGCTGTACGAAAAACATATTGATCCTCCCCTGCTAATCAAAGCTGTATCTTTCTTCTTTCCAAGGGTTTCCTCTCATATGGTAGCCGTTTTTCTCCCAAAAGCCCGGATGGTTTTCCTTTGTAAACTGAATGCCCCTCAGCCATTTGGCGCTTTTCCAAAAATACAGATGCGGCATGACCGCTCTGAGCGGAAAGCCGTGCTCCGGCGTGAGCGGGGCGCCGTTGTGGGAATGGGCCAAAAGAGACGAGTCCTTTAAAAAATCTTCGAGCGGAACATTCGTCGTCCAGCCTTCCTCTGCATGCAAGATGACAAATTTGGCTTCCGGAAGCGGCTTTACTCTTTCAGCGATCTCCTTTGTTTTGATCCCTTCCCAAACATTATCGAGCCGGGACCAGCCTGTTACACAATGAATGTCATTGGACACTTCGCTCTGCGGCATGTCATGCAGATCATTCAAGGTCAGCAAGAGCGGCTGTTCGACAAGTCCGTAAACTTGCAAATTCCATTTTGACAAGTCTTCGTATTCCGGAACATCGCCTGCATGAAGAACAGGAAAAGATGTTGTGACATTTTGGTTTGGAGGCACCCTGTCGGACTTGTGCGCTTTTGTTTTTCCAAAAAACACGAAAGAACCCCCTTTGTTAACTCTCATCAAAAAATGGTTGACAAACTATTTTACGATCTCTTACGATAAAGTTGTGTTGAATCACTGAGGAGGAACAAAGCTCATGAATAAAAAGAAACTTCGCGCCGCTGATATGGCGCTTGTCGGAATGTTTGCCGCCCTGATGGGGATCGGCGCTAATATCACTTCGTTTGCCCCGTTTCTGCAAATCGGCGGTATTCCGCTTACGATGCAGCCTTTCTTCTGTCTGCTTGCCGGGCTTCTGCTCGGCCGCAAATTAGGTGCGCTGGCCATGATCGTCTATGCGTTAGTCGGCTTTGTAGGCGCTCCTGTATTCGCTTCTTTTTCAGGCGGTATTTCCGTTCTTTTCAAAGGAAGCGCCGGATTTATTCTATCCTACATTCCTGCCGCATATGCCGCAGGCTGGATCACGGACAAAGTATCAGAGCCGAAAACAGGCCACTTTTTCACGGCTTCATTGATCGGTACACTGATCATTTATCTGATTGGCGTCAACTATACGTATCTCGCGTTTTCAACTTGGCTCAATACACCGTTGTCTTATTCAGCCGTTTGGAAGATGATGACCTGGTTCTTCGTGAAAGACTTGGCATTCTCCGTCCTGCTCGCCGCGCTCGCCTCAAAGGTTTTCCGGGCGGTTCAAAAAGGCGCAGGCTTCAGAAGAAACCCGACTTATTAATAAAAAGCAGGCGGTGCGGTTCTTTTTTTATTTTAACAAACATAGAAAAAAATTCCCCTCAAAGCGAGGGGAATTTTTTTAAAGAACAATCGCCGCGATCCAGCCAAACAAAATCAGCGGAATATTATAAAAGATGAATGTCGGCACACAAGTGTCCCAAATGTGGTGGTGCTGTCCGTCTGCATTCAAGCCGGATGTCGGGCCAAGCGTGCTGTCGCTCGCAGGTGAACCGGCGTCTCCGAGAGCCGCCGCCGTCCCGATAATGGCGATGGTCGCCATCGGACTGAAGCCAAGCTGCATGCAAAGCGGAACAAATATCGTTGCTATAATCGGAATCGTCGCAAATGATGAACCGATCCCCATTGTGATCAATAAGCCGACAATCAGCATCAGCAATGCGCCGATCACTTGATTATTGCTGATGAAACCTGTTGATGCTTCAACAAGAGCTTTGACATCGCCCGTTTTCTCAAGCACATTGGCAAAACCGGCTGCGGCCAGCATCACAAATCCGATAAACGCCATCATGTTCATGCCGTTTGTGATCAATTCGTCCGCTTCGCCGCGTTTCATCGCTCCGCTTAAAAACAAGACTGCCAAACCGCTGAGCGCGCCGAAGATCATTCCGTCGACGTCTAAACTTTGAGACAAATAAAGCTGTACGCTTAGTGATACAGCGATGGCCAAAACGGCAATCGAAAGGCTTTTTTTCGTATAAGCCGCCGATTTTTGACCGGCGATTTCCTTCATTTCGTATGTGCGCGGTTTGCGGTACACAAAAGCAGCGGCAGCCAAACCGGCAATCATCCCGGCGATCGGGATGATCATGGCGATTGGAATATCAGCCAATGTGACCGAAAGACCGGCTTCTTTCATATTGTCTTTCAAAATCCCCTGGAAAATCTGGCCGAAGCCGACAGGAAGCAAAACATACGGAGCTGTCAATCCGAATGTCATCGCACACGCAATCAGGCGGCGGTCCACTTGCAGCTCATTCAAAATTTTCAATAACGGCGGAATTAAAACAGGGATAAATGCGATATGAACCGGAACGATATTTTGAGACATACAAGAAATGATTAAAATCACGAAGACGATCAGCGCTTTTGAAAGGGTTTTGCGCCTTGTATCACCTTCTTTGCCGATCAGCTTAACAGCAGCTTCAACCATGGCATCCGGAAGACCCGTTTTCGTCAAAGCGACCGCAAATGCGCCAAGGAGCGCGTAGCTGACGGCAACGGTTGCGTTGCCTCCGAGTCCTTCCGTGAAGACGCTGACCGTCTGGCCGAGACCGAGACCGCCCGTCAGACCTCCGGCAAGAGCGCCCACAATCAAGGCAAGAACGACATTGACCCGCAGCAGGCTTAATATAAGCATGACAATAACAGCAATCACAACTGCATTCATATTTGAAACCTCCGAACAAACGCTTTAGTTTGCTAATGTAGTAGATAATTAAAGTAATGAACGTATAGTACCACATATTTTATGAATGCGTCAATGAGGCTCCTCTGTATTTTTCATAAAAAAAATCCCCTTCTGTCAAAGGGGATAAAAGCCTACAATTGATCCGAAAACCGCTCGACAAACGTGACAAGCGTCCTTACCATCACGCCCGTTCCGCCTTTCGGTCCAAAGCATGAGCTTTGAGCTGTCGTTGCCGTTCCGGCGATGTCAAGGTGAACCCATGGCGTCCGCTCGGCGAATTCGCCGAGGAACGTTCCGGCCATAATCGCATGGCCTTCCCTGCCCGGTGAATTGTTAAGATCGGCCATTTGGCTGTTTTTCACTCTTTTTTTGTCTTTTTCTGTAATCGGCAGCTGCCAAATTGATTCTCCCGCTTCTTCAGCCGCCTGTCTCACCTGCTGATAAAGCGGATCATGATTTGTCATCGCGCCCGTCGTTTCCGTTCCCAGAGCTACGATGACACCTCCGGTCAGTGTCGCGACATCGATCAACACGGAGGCACCGTGGTGCTTCGCATATGTCAGTCCGTCAGCGAGCGCCAGCCTTCCTTCGGCGTCCGTATTCAAGATCTCAATCGTCTTGCCGCTCAAGGAAACGATGACATCGTCCGGCTTCATTGCGCTTCCCGAAATCATGTTATCAGTCGACGGGATCACGGCAAGCACGTTTTGTTCCGGCCTCAATTCGCCGATGGCTTCCATCGCTCCCAAAACGCTGGCGGCTCCGCCCATATCTGACTTCATGCCGACAATGCCGCTCTTCGTCTTAATCGAATAGCCGCCGGTATCAAACGTGATCCCTTTGCCGACTAAACCGATGACATCATCCCATGCCTCTTTTCCCTGATATTTTAAGACGATCATTTTCGGCGGCTCTTCTGATCCTTGGTTGACCGCGAGGAGACCGCCCATCCCGAGCTCTTCCATTTCAGCCTTTTCGAGAATTTCACATTCAAATTCGTATTTTGCTGCCAATTCAGCGGCGTATGACGCGAGATCCGCGGCTGTCAGCATGTTCCCCGGCATGTTCACGAGGGTTCTCGCCGAATTCGTCGCATTTCCGTACACCTGCCCGACGTGCAAACTCGCCTGAATTTCCTTCAGGTCATGGTCTGTTAAAACATAGACGCTTTGCAGGCATTGATCAGGCACATTTGCTCTGTGCTTGTAATCCTGCACTTCATAGCATGACAGCATGCACGATTCAGCCAATGCATGCGCGGCGTCAGCGGCTGGGACCTCTTCGGATACGAAGCTGTCGAGCATGACGGTTAACTCCTGCTTTCGATCTTTGTGAATCTGCTGAACAGCTTCTGCAAAGCACTGTTTCGCATCCTCAAAGGTAAATTCCGCTTCACGGCCCAATCCAACGATATAGATGCGTTTGACTTCCTGAAGGGAAGGGGTAAATATTTTAGACACTTTCGTTTTCTTGGAAGATACATCCCCGTCTTTCAGCAGCTGAGAAAGCTGGCCGTCCAAAAGGCGGTCGATTTCTTCCGCCTTCCCGTACAGCCGGCTTTTTTTAAACAGTCCGATTAAAAGCGTTTCTTTTTTTTCGAAGTCTTTAAAGGCATAAAACATGCGTTCACAGCTCCTTATCAGCAAAGTGAGTAAAATTGAAACAACAATGTTATAATAGGAAAAACATTTTTTCCCGATGGGGTTTCATATTATATATTTTAGCAAATAACTGAGTGCTTTTTTGAATTCATCTCTATTTTCTTTATAGAAAGGATGTTCTGCAAAATGGAAATCCTCACAAACTTTCCTTTACTGGCGAGCTTTGCCGCGATCTTTTTCGCTCAGTTTATCAAGGTTCCCATTTACTTTGTCGTCTCGAAAAAATGGGATTGGCGGCTCATCACAAGCACTGGCGGAATGCCGAGTTCACACTCAGCAGCCGTTACGGCGCTTTCAACCGGCGTGGCTCTTGATCACGGGATGGATTCTTCTTTGTTCGCCGTTTCCGCAATATTCGCTGTTATTACGATGTTTGATGCAACCGGAGTGAGAAGACATGCCGGAGAACAAGCAACAGTGATCAACCGGCTTGTCCGCGATTTCAACCGCTTTGTCAACGAAGCGAAAGATTTCCCTAAAAGCCATCAGGAAGAAAAACAGAAGAAGCTGAAGGAACTGCTCGGCCATCAGCCGATCGAAGTGTTTTTCGGCGGTTTGACCGGCATTGCCCTGACGCTGCTTCTCGATTATTTATTGATGTAGAGCAAAAAAACGTTTAAGACGCACAGGTCTTAAACGTTTTTTCTTATTCTTTCGCCATTTTATATTTTTGTCTGAATACTTGCATCGATTTATTTTCATTCAGCTTCAGGAGATCCTCTTCGGTAATGGTGCCGTTTCCTTTTTTAATGACATAAACATCAAGTGTTTTTTTGCCCCACTCTTTATAAACATCCTCAACCGTCTCATAGTACAAATCAAGCCGGTTCCCTTTAATCGCTGATCCGGTATCCGCAACAACGCCATAGCCGTAGTCCGGTATGAACAATATCGTGCCGATCGGAAAGACCGACGGGTCGGCAGCAACGGTTGAATATAAATCTCTTTTGACTTTGACTCCCGAATATGTAATCCCGTAATCTGGATGATGCGGTTGTTTTCCCGTCGATTCAGCCCCTGCTGTATATCCGGTCGCGGTGACTTTTTGCTTCGGATACTTGGTCCAGTCAAAGGCATCTTCAAGCGATTTCGGTTTGTTTTTAATTTGTTCTGCGGCAGACAGAGACGTTTTTTCCGCTTTTTCTTCCGGAAGTGATTTAAAGGTGAGCATCAGCTGTTTCAAGGACAGATCGCGTTCTTTCGCCCAGCTGGATATGTCCTGTGCTTCCACGCCTGAAACGGCAAAGAAGGTCGTCATAAAAGCAAGGACAAACAAAACTGTCATCAAGAAACGCCGGAACATTGTCATCACTTTTCTCAAATCTTCCACTCCTCTCACCATCTAGTTGTTTCCAAGCGGAAACAGAAATATTCAGATGACGGAAAAGTTTTGAGAAAAGTGAAAAAATTAAATTCAAAAAACCCTCTCCCTTGAAGAAGAAGGCTTAAAACATTTGATATCCCCTTTTTCGCAGCGCTTTAATCGTAACGCCCGACAATAGGGCTCCGGCCATTCCGCTGGCTAAAATGATGATATCGGCAGCAGCCAATGAAGCCACTCTGTCAAAAAGGCCGGAAAATGCCTCTCCCGGCGCCTCTACATAGCGAATCAGCTTTTCTTTATTCACAATGAAAAGGCATACAATTGGATAAATGACAGCCATGATCCATGACATCCTGAGCAGCATATTCAGCAGAAAACCGATACCGAAAAACAGGACGAAAAATAAGACAACTGAAATGATGACAACTGGTAAACTAATCAAAGCCTCCACCCCCAATTCACCTCTTTTAGTGTACATTGGGGAAGGAACTTGAGTCAATCATTGGAAAGCGGCGATCAGCGGTCTTTTCCCGTTCCCTTGCAGTTGCTGCACGTTTCCGAACCACCAAGCAGAAGCTGAAAATAGCCTTTTCCCGAACAGAAAGTACAGGTTGATTCAAGGCGATGGGTTGACGTCGTCTTCATTAGATACACACCTTTTTCTTAATTTTCTGATAATATATCATGAACATTGTCAATAATAAAGTCAGAAAATATAACAGATCATTTGATGTAAGCGCTTAAAAGATAATCTTTCTTCCTTTTTCTTTCGTTTTTGAAGTTTTTAACCCCGAATAAAAAGCCCGCAGCTTCTGCTGCAGGCTTCACCGTGTCGAGAAACCCTCGCATTCATTGTCAGGGCTGCTAAGTCGGTGCTCAGGAATAGGAGAAGGCTCGGCGGCTAATCGCCCAGGCGTCCCGCCTGAACGCCGCCGTCATCACATCCTGTGAAAGTCAGCTTCCGATGCTCGGCCTTCCTAGACTGCAAGGGTTGCGGGTCACGCTGAACTTATCTGATTAGAAAAATTTAAACTTTCCTTTTTTTAGCACAAGTCCCGGCCCGCCGATCATGAACAGCGAGCGGTTGTCGATGATTTTTTTCATCATGGACGCCGTCGTTCCCTTCATCTTTCTCCCTAATGCGACGCCGATTGCATCATGTTCGCCTAGAGAAGCGACAGAGCCTTTATTATCGAATGAGAACGTTTCCGTTTCTTTGCCGTGAATCAGTGCGGCCAGATTGTTTGCGCACGTTTCGCCCTGCTGCATGGAAATCTGCGCAGTCGGCGGATAAGGCCTTTCGGTTTCTTCATTTATGATCAGCGAGCAGTCTCCGATAACAAATATATCATCATGGCCTTCAACGCGCAGATCAGGTTTTACCTTCACACGGCCGCGCATGTTTTCAAAGCCTGATTCTTCTATGATCGGGTTGCCGCGGACACCTGCGGCCCATACGACAGTGCCTGCTTTGATTTCTTCGGTCTGATCATCTTTTCCGCAGATGATTCCGTCAGGCGTGCATTCTTTCACAGCCGTGCCGATTTTGAATTCAACGCCTTTTCCTTCAAGATAGTTGACCGCATAATCGACAAGCTCCGGATCAAAGCCCGGGAGAACGGACGGCGCGGCTTCCACGCATATTAAACGAACCTGCTGGCGGTCGATATCGTATTCGCGGCACAGCTCAGGAATGCGGTTGCCCAATTCGCCCAAAAATTCAATGCCGGTAAAACCCGCTCCTCCGACAACAATCGTCAGGCGTTCCGGGCGCTTCTCGGCTTCTGTGTTATACGTCGCAAACTGATATTCAATGTGCTCGCGAAGCTGCCGGGACGAATTGATGTTTGAAATGGAGAAAGCATACTCTTTCAATCCAGAAATTCCGAAAGTTTCAGGGACGGCCCCCAGCGCCACGACAAGATAGTCGTAACTAAGCTCGCCGGTTTCAAGGACGACTTTCTTTCCTTCTTTATCGATTTTCTTTACCGTATCCTGAACGAAATTGACACGGGATGTATTGATGACATCTTTAATTTGATAGCGGCATCTGTCATGATGAAGCGTACCTGCGCTCGCTTCGTGCATCCAGGTTGTCTCATAATGATAATTGTGCTTGTTGACAAGCGTAACATCCGCTTCATTGACGCCGATTTTTTTAACAAGTCTCGTCACGGTCATTAATCCACCATAACCTGCACCTAATACTACTACTTTTGGCTTATTCAACGGAATCACATCCACCTTTTCTGTATTTTACTGCTAAGCCGGATTAAAAATAGCCTTTGGGTTATCTTCTGCCGGCTTCAGGCTTTTTATGAAAAAAAGTTTGTGAAACCCTTCACTTTAGTTTGCCGAACAACGGAATGTTTTTCGGCTGTGCGTCGAAAAATATTCACGAATCTTTAACAAATTGTTCACAACTACATCATAGCCGCTCACTTTTGCTTTTTCAAGGTTAAATATGTTCGGGCGGCAGACTTTAGATCAGACGGTAATATTTCCCGCGCCTAAAAAAACAGACGCGCTCGTATTTATTTTATGTGATATGATATAATTAAGAACAATTTTCATTTAGGGGGCATTATTTTCATGCGTGAAGACTCAAAAGTATATGACATTACAATTATCGGGGGCGGCCCTGTCGGCTTGTTTACCGCATTTTACGGCGGAATGCGGCAAGCGAGCGTCAAAATAATCGAAAGCCTGCCGCAGCTCGGCGGTCAGCTGTCCGCTTTGTATCCCGAAAAATACATATACGATGTAGCCGGGTTCCCTAAAATCCGCGCTCAGGAGCTGGTCGACAATTTAAAAGAGCAAATGGCGAAATTTGATCAGACCGTTTGTCTGGAGCAAGCCGTCGAAAGCGTTGAAAAACAAGCAGACGGTATTTTCAAGCTCATCACCAACAAAGAAATCCACTATTCTAAAACGGTGATTATTACAGCCGGAAACGGAGCATTCCAGCCGAGAAAGCTCGAGCTCGAATCTGCGGCTCAATACGAGAATGCAAACCTTCATTACTTTATAGATGATCTGAATCAATTTGCGGGCAAACGCGTTGCGGTGTTGGGCGGCGGCGACTCCGCCGTCGACTGGGCGCTCATGCTGGAACCGATCGCAAAAGAGGTGTCAATTATTCATCGCCGCGATAAATTCCGCGCACATGAACACAGCGTCGAAAACCTGCACAATTCAAAAGTCAATGTGTTGACACCGTTTGTTCCGACCGAACTGATCGGCGCCGAGCGGATTGAACAGATCGTCATCGAGGAAGTGAAAGGCGAGAGAAAAGAAATCATCGATGTCGACGATGTGATCGTCAACTTCGGCTTTGTTTCATCTCTCGGACCAATCAAAAACTGGGGGCTTGAAATCGAGAAAAATTCGATCGTCGTCAAGTCCACAATGGAAACGAACATCGAGGGATTCTATGCAGCCGGCGACATCTGCACATACGAAGGAAAAGTCAAGCTGATTGCCAGCGGATTTGGAGAAGCGCCGACCGCTGTCAACAATGCGAAAGCTTACATGGATCCTAAAGCGCGCGTGCAGCCGCTGCACTCTACAAGCATGTTTGAAAACAAATAAAAATGAAAAGGAGCCTGACACCGGCTCCTTTTCATTATATGATATTCAAATATGAGAAGATCGTTCCCAAAATCAGCACAATCGTTAAGATGCCGACCACTCCCGCCGCAGTCAAGACAATCCGGTCCGTAATTTTCTGTGCTTTTGGAAGCGGTTTTTCGCAGCCGCATGCCTCACAGACTTTTGAATCGTAAGGCGTAAGCCCGCCGCAGCTTCTGCAGTTGATTTTTTCCATGGTTGAACCCCTTTTCTTTACTGGGCTTGGACTTTAAATAAACCTGTCCAGTATAGAATAACAAATTGACGAATAGAATGTCTTAAGATTCACAAAATATTCTTAAATGAACTCCAAAAAACCCTTGTTAGGAAGTGACGATATGTCTTATTACAACAATCGCAATCAAGAGCCTCTGCCAAAGGAAGATATCAGTACGTGGGAATGTACGGCTGAGGACTGCAACGGATGGATGAGAAAAAATTTCACGAGCAGCGATCGCCCTCTATGCCCTCTGTGCAACAAGGAAATGGAAAGCGGAAGCCGTTATATCACCTCAATCACCAACAACACGAGCAATCTCAACCGAATCTTTAACCAGAAATAAACACGATGGTTCCGGAAGCCCCGTTGCAAAAACCTTGCTCAACACTTGAGCGGGGTGGCTGCATTGAGCGAAGCGGAAAACAGATTATGTTAAATCTTTTACCAAAAGAATCTCATCCCGAATCGGAATGCCGTTATCAGCGGCAAAGGGAATTTCAGGCTTTACTTTTCTTGCTTTTTCAACAGCGTTTACATACAGCTCGGCCAATCTATAGCCTCTCTTTTGGTAAAACATAAGCGCCCGCATATTATCGTTCGTCGT
The DNA here is from genome assembly GCF_022832475.1 of Bacillus sp. B19-2. Lineage (NCBI taxonomy): Bacteria > Bacillati > Bacillota > Bacilli > Caryophanales > Bacillaceae > Bacillus > Bacillus sp. B19-2. Next base: position 906,782 of record NZ_JALHKQ010000002.1, on the reverse strand, counting down.
GATCAATTTAAGCGATTGACACTGTTTTCGCTTTGCAACACGTTCCACTTCTTTTAAAAGGAGTGAGCCGTTCCCTTTATTTTCGGCAATGCTGTCCAAGGAGACGACTTCACATTCGTTTCCGGCGATGACGTACGTAACCAGGCCTTTAATATCGCCTTTTTCATCTGTCACAGCGAATCCTTCCAATTCATCGCAGCGGAATGTTCCGTGTGAATTGACCATGTCCGGACTTCCCCAATGCTCATGAAAAAACGCGGTAACGTCCGCTTTTGACAAGCCGAGCGTTGATACGAGTTTCATTTCTATTCCCCCAGATCATAATAAAACGCCTTTTCGTCACGATGAAACATCGCAATGAAAGGCGTTTTTCTTATTCCATATCGCTGACCTGATGCCAATATGTCAGCACTCTTCAGGCTTCCCTGCATTCACTGCGGTTCTGAATGATGATCCGCATCCGCATGAAGCGATGGCGTTTGGATTATCGATGGTGAAGCCTCCGCCCATCATCGACTGTTTAAAATCAATGACCGTACCGTTCATGATATCCAGGCTTTCTTGGTCTACAAGCACTGTAATTCCATGCTGGACGAATTCATTGTCGTCTTCGTTTTTTTCGTGTTCAAAACCCATGCCGTATGACAGGCCGCTGCATCCGCCGCCTTTTACTCCGATTCTCAAGAATGCGTTCTCCTCTTCATGCTCTTTCATCATATCCTTGATATGAAGAGCAGCCGCTTCCGTGACCGTAACCGTTTTTTCGCTCATAACATCACACCTCCTAAAAGCTCATGTGTACCTTTATTATAAAGTCGCACGTCCGATTTCTCAAACGGACCGACTCATGATATAAAAAACTCGCCTTCACATACCGTTTCAGCGGGTCCTGTCATCATGACGCGTCCGTCGTTTTTCCAATTAATGATCAAATCGCCGCCGGCGAGATGGACGGTAATGTCCGTGTCTCGTTTGGAATAGCCGTTGAGTATCGAACTCACTGCGGCGGCGCAGGCGCCCGTTCCGCATGCCTGGGTAATTCCTGAACCCCTTTCCCATACACGGAAATGGAGTTCTTTGTCATTTTCGACTTCTACAAATTCTACGTTAACCCCTTCCGGAAACCTTTCATCTTTTTCAATGAGCGGTCCCATCGTTGTAAGCGGCGCTTTTTCAATATCGTCCAAATAAAAGACGATGTGGGGATTGCCCATGGATACAGCGGTACCATTCATTTCACGGCCGCCGAACATCATCTTTTCATTGATCGTCTGCGACCCCTGTTCACCGCGCATCGGCATATCTGATTTAAGAAGTCGCGGTTCACCCATATCGACTGTAGCCGACACAACTTTTCCTTCTTTCACTTCAATCTCAGCCTTTACCAAGCCTGAAAGGGTTTCAATTAAAAAAGATGTTTCCTTCACCAGTTTATGTTCATACGCGTATTTTGCAACGCAGCGCAAACCGTTTCCGCAGTTTTTGCCTTCAGATCCGTCGCTGTTGAAAATCCTCATTTTAACCGGAGCATGATCTGAAGGACAGATGAGTATCATTCCGTCTGAACCGATTCCGGTGTAAACGGAGGACACTTTGACGGCCAAATCTGACAACAGCTTCTCAGGGAGATGTTCTTCAAACTGATTGACGTATATATAGCTGTTTCCTAAGCCGTGCATTTTAGTAAAACGAAAAGAATTCATAGCCGCCTCCACATTTTTTTACTTTCTTCTAGTATAAAAGCTGAAAGGGATGGATACAATATGGCTATCCCCCGTTTTTCATACATAAAAGCTCCCTGCGTTCATTTGCAGGGAGCTTTTATCATGTTATCCGATAAACATACCGGCGATCGCCGCGCTTGTAAGGTTGGCCAATGTTCCGGCAGCAACGGCTTTCAAGCCGAGACGGGCGATATCGGAACGGCGGCTCGGCGCCATTCCTCCCAATCCTCCGAGCAAAATCGCCACAGAAGACAGGTTTGCGAAACCGCACAGCGCAAAGCTGATAATCGAAGCGGTTTTGACGGAAAGCTGATCAAACATCGGAGCAAAATTGGAATAAGCGACAAATTCATTCAGCACGAGCTTTTGACCGATAAAGCTTCCGGCCTGAACCGCTTCATCCCAAGGCACGCCGATGACAAAGGCGAGAGGTGCAAATACATAGCCGAGAATGAATTCAAGCGAAAGGTCTTTAAAACCGAACCATCCGCCGATTCCTCCAAGAATTCCGTTTAACACGGCAATCAAAGCAACAAACGCAAGCAGCATCGCGCCGACATTCAAAGCAAGAGAAAGACCCGTTGATGCCCCTTTTGCAGCGGCATCAATAACATTTGCTGCGTCTTCGTCTTCAGCCATTTGAATATCCTTTTCTTCAATTTTCGGTTTTTCAGTTTCGGGAATAAGCATTTTTGCCATAATTAAGCCCGCAGGTGCAGCCATAAAGCTCGCTGCAAGCAAATATTCGAGAGGAACCCCAAGAAGGGCGTAACCGAACAAAACAGAACCGGCCACTGATGCGAGTCCGCCTGTCATAACGGCAAACAGCTCCGACTTTGTTAAGTTTGCGATAAACGGCTTAATCACAAGCGGCGCCTCTGTTTGTCCGACAAAGATATTGGCAGCTGCAGAAAGAGATTCCGTTTTGCTTGTTCCAAGCAGTTTTGCCAATCCGCCGCCGATAAAGCGGATGATGACTTGCATGATCCGTAAGTGGTAAAGAACCGCAATCAGCGATGAAAAGAAGATGATAACAGGAAGTACGCTTAAAGCGAAGGCAGCGCTGTCGCCTACTTGCAAGAGAGGCCCGAAGAGAAAGCTGATCCCTTCATTCGCATAATTGACGAGATGCTGAACGGCTTTCGTAAACGAAAGAAACACTTCCCGCCCCATTTCCCATTTGAGAACGATGAATCCGAACAGGAGCTGGATCGCCAAACCGATTAAAATCGTTCTTATGTTAATTTTACTCTTGTGCTCAGAAAGCAGAAAAGCAATCGCGAAAATCGCCAGAATACCAAGAAGTCCCCATAAAATGTTCATGACCACACCTCTTATTATTTTTTAAACTTTTATTAAGATAACAATTAATGATTGGCCTGTCCACAAAAATTTTTAAGAATTTTTTCTCTTTTTATGTAAACCCTTTCAAACAAAGGCTTTGCATGAAAAAACGAGATCACCAAAATGACCCCGTTTTTAAATAAGTTCATTTTCATCAATGAACTTGTATATATTTTCGACCAATTCAGCCGGATTATTCGCTGTCACCATTTCTCCGTTTACAAGAGCATACATGGTCTGCATGCATTGTCCGCAGTAACTCAGGCAGCCGTATTCGACGACGTCCAGATTCGGATCTTTCTCCAATATTTCTTTTGCTTCCTGAGAACCTTGGGCAAGATTGCTGACGCAAAACTCAACGATTGGAAACACTTTATTTCACCTCACATCGCTTTTTTATCGTACCCTATTTACGTTTCAATAGTCAAAGTTTAAGGCTGAGGAATAAAGCTTTTGTAACATATTAATACCTTAAAGAGTTTTACTAATTATCGATTCAAAGCGGATATGTAGGTTATTTTCCCGAGAAATATTGTGATTTTACATCAAATTAGATATAATTCTAGAGGGTATTTACATAGTTTTTTAATTTTGCAATGAATAAGGTTAGTTTCTTAATCTGAGGGGAAAAGGGGAATTACCAATGAGAAATTTAGTCTTGCTCGGCGGCGGGTACGGAAATATGCGGATCATTCATCGTTTGCTGCCTAACCAGCTGCCAGATGATGTGATGATCACTTTAATCGACAAAAACCCTTACCATTGTTTGAAAACGGAGTACTACGCACTGGCTGCGGGGACGATTTCCGATCATCATATCAGAGTGTCCTTCCCGGATCACCCGAAGTTAAAGATTGAATACGGGACGATTTCGTCTGTTGATTTGGAAGGGAAAAAAGTTTTGTTTCATGACAGGGAGCCGATATCTTATGATGACGCCGTCATCGGGCTCGGCTGTGAAGATAAATATCACAACGTTCCCGGGGCGCCTGAACATACCTACAGCATTCAGACAATTGATCAATCACGCAGCACGTACCAGGCGCTCAACAACTTAAATGCGGAAGCCACCGTTGCGATCGTCGGGGCAGGACTGAGCGGCGTTGAGCTTGCGAGCGAGCTGAGGGAGAGCCGAAAGGATTTGAACATCATCCTTTTTGACCGGGGAGAATTGATTTTGTCGAGCTTCCCGAAGCGATTGAGCAAATATGTTCAAAGCTGGTTTGAAGATCACGGCGTCAAGATTATCAATTGCGCCAACATCACAAAGGTGGAAGAAGGCATCGTCTACAATCATGACGACCCGATACAAGCAGATGCCATCGTCTGGACAGCGGGGATACAGCCGAATCAAGTCGTTCGGGATCTCGATGTGGAAAAAGATCCGCAAGGGCGCGTCGTCCTGACGCCGCACCATAACCTGCCGGGAGACGAACACGTTTATGTTGTCGGCGACTGCGCAAGCTTGCCTCACGCGCCGAGCGCACAGCTGGCCGAAGCCCAGGCGGAACAAATCGTCCAAGTGCTTGAACTGCGCTGGAAAGACGAACCTCTTCCTGAAACGATGCCGAAATTCAAGCTGAAAGGCGTGCTCGGTTCACTCGGCAAAAAAGCCGGCTTCGGTTTGGTCGCCGAACGGCCGTTGATCGGCAGAGTACCTCGCCTGCTGAAATCGGGCTTGCTTTGGATGTATAAGCATCATAACGGGTAAAGTTTCGCAGGGTTTCGCGGATGTTCGTGAAACCCTGATATATTAAGGTTTTTTTCCATATTAAGTTTTAATAAAACTGCAGTTACATCGTTAGGCAGATGTTAGGTTTTTCACTCTCAGAAAAGCAATAAAAAGGTAGAATGTGATGAGAAATCGCATTATTCGGCGAAGGGATCGCTTCATTCGGGGCTCTCTCGCCTTCATGAGAGAACGCCCTTATTTTTGCGTTTTTTTATTTCCGCCAAAAAGTTGAACAGTCCGCCTTATCCGCAATATTAAACTCGATCATTTTTTTAAGCAATGAGAAATCAAACGGACGATCCCACCGGAAACGGACAAGCTGCTTCGTATGATCATAGCCGGCCTGCACGATTTCTTCAGAAAAACGATCAATTCCCGTGCTTTCAGGGGCAACAGCCAGGTGATTTTTCGCTGTGCTGAAACCGATAATAAATGTGCCGTGATCGGTAAACATCGGCTGATTCCAGGCGATTTTCGGCGTTAAATTTGGAAATGTCTCCGCTGTCCAGCTCAACACTTCCTCCATTCGGGCCCGATGTTCCGAGTGATCAATTCCCTCTAAATATTCTGCAAAAGCTTCCATGTTGTCCCCTCCTAAAATTACAATGATTGCCAGAATTTTATTTCGCAAATGAAGCCTTTGTAAGAAGTCTATCCTTGGAACAGTTTAATTCGAATTCCCTCAGATAAGATTCTACTCAAAAAAGCCCCCTTGTCATCGGCGAGCTTTTTTGAATTGAGCGTCATACCTATTATACCGTTCCCATGCCTGTCCCGCTTTTTATAAAGCTATTAAAAACTCCATCATCATTTCATAAGCAATTTGCGAGGACTGCCGGTTGTATTTTACGGAATACGGGTCGCTAAATCCATGCTCTCCCTTCAGCTTCACTGTTTTGACATTCTTTGATTCCAATTGGGACATACATGAGTCAACGTCAAAGGATTGCTCTTTTTCCGGGAAGAAAAGCAGTGCCGGACACGAAGGCGATATGTCCAGATAGTCCCTTATCCGGGAGCCGTAGTATCCGGCGATCCCATCGACACGCTCATCTTCGCTGCAAAGCCAGGCAGCGGTTGCTCCGACGCTGAACCCGAGTAAGATGATCTTGCGATATTGACGATCCAGCTTGGATATGATTGTATTTATTTTGCGCAAAACGCCGGGAAAACCGACGTTTTCCATAAAAAAAAGATAGGCTGTTTTTTCTTCAGCGTAATCAAACGGTTGATCACGATTTAACAAATTTGGACAAATAACATCAAAGCCCTGCTCAGCTATCAATCGGCAAACTTCGTGCATGTGCCGATTAATCCCGTATATTTCGTGCAGCACGATAACCGCTGTATCGGATTTATTTTGAATATGTATCATGTTCTGACTCCTTGTCTCTCATTGCTGCAAAAAAAAGGGCGCCGGCTTCGGCGCCAGTTTAACAGCTTGTACAGCAACAAATCAGCTTATGCAGTCTTTTGCAAAGCTGCAGGCGCTTTTCCGTCAAAACTGTCGAGAAAGATCGCTCTGCCCGCCATCAGCTGGGCCGGCTTATCGTCAAGAAAAATGGCGCGACCGGCCAACTCGGCATTTCCCTTCGGCTGAGACGAAAAACTTAAAACGACAAGGCTGGCAAAGACGGCAGTCAACGCAACGGCAATCATCTTTTTCACTTTAACTCCTCCGTTCTTTTAAGAATTTGGTCTCTTGCATGATGAGATTCTTCAAAATATTCGGCAGCTTTGTCTGCATCTCCATTTTCTTTATAGTAAAGTGCGATATCAAATGTTAATTCCGCTACATCCGTCCAGAGATTGATCGTTTTAAGATATTCTAAAGCATGTTCAACCGTAAGTGGATCCTGTTCATCATACAGAGCATGAATAAGTTTAAATTTCGACAAATATTCCCTTTCTCCTGCTTTTTCCGCGCGGAAAAATCCTGTTTCATACAATTTGCGGGCTTCTTTGACAACATTTGATTTGTATAGCACATGTGTCAGTTCAAACATGGAGTGGATGCCGTAAACCGATTCTTCATGCTCTTTAATAAGCAGCGCTTCTTTGAAATGATGTTCGGCCAAGGTGAGGAGATTGCGATTGACATAGCTCAATCCTAAGTTGTGGTGAGCCATGCCGAGGAGAACGTGGTGCTTGATCAGTGCCGCGTGTTTTAGGGCTTGCTTGTAATGCTGTTCGGCTTCATCAAAACGAAATAAATCGAGTTTATTTGCTCCGATCAGCATATCGTTGCTGATCGCTTTTTGAATATAATCATCATGTGCTTTGAAGGTTTTTAGAGCTGTTTTTGCATGGTTTAAGGAGAGGAAATTCTGTTTGATTTGATAGTAGGCGATAGCCAGTTTGTAATGGAATTCGGCGATTTCGATTTGATCGGGGATTGTCCTGAGCTTTTCCTCGGCTAGTTTATAATAATTGATGGCATTTGTATAATCCTTTTTATGAAATTCGTACATGCCTGCGAAAAAGAAATAATAATATTCGATCATGTCATCTGTGCTTTGCATATCTGCTTTTTGCTCCTGAATATCCTCGAACAATTTGGTGGAAGCGGCAAACTCTTCTGTCAGCAGTTTGTGCCGATAGTCTAAAAGATTAAAATAAAGAAGCAGATCTTGATTTTCTTCCATATTCGGCAGCCGGTGCTCAATGTCGTATTTAATCGAGACCGCTTGTGCTACTTCATGGCGCTTGATCATGACATACCATTGATTAAGCATTCCCGCGACTTCCTCATAAGCAATTTTTGTCTTCAATCGTTTATCCTTCCTTTCCTCCCATGTCTCTTCCTTTTTATGGGTTGTTTTTCATTTTACAGAATCGCTTATTTTTTGACAATCACTTTTCTAAATATTGGCTTAATTTCCTAAAATAACTCAAAATTCTGACATCAATCGTAACCATTTTCTGTATTCTTGCAAATCTCTCAGGAAGTATTTTCGTTTGACATTGTTTTTGATGACATTTTATAATTATATATGTAAATATCAACATGTTTGATTTTACAATAAACAAACAAGGGAGCGGTTCATATGAATCAAGATGTCAAAGAGTTTGTCGGAAGCCATATGATCTACACGTATGAAAACGGATGGGAATATGAAATCTACATTAAAAATGACCATACCATTGATTACCGCATTCACAGCGGAATGGTCGGGGGACGCTGGGTTCGCGATCAAAAAGCCGATATCGTCAAGCTGACTGAAGGCGTCTATAAAGTATCATGGACAGAACCGACAGGGACTGACGTTTCCTTGAACTTCATGCCCAATGAAAAGCGGATGCACGGCATCATCTTCTTCCCTAAATGGGTTCATGAACGCCCTGATATCACAGTCTGCTATCAAAATGACCACATCGACTTAATGGAAGAATCGCGCGAAAAATATGAGACGTATCCAAAATATGTCGTACCGGAATTCGCCGATATCACATTCATTGAAAATGCCGGAATCGATAATGAAGATCTGATTTCAAAAGCCCCTTATCCCGGAATGACGGATGACATCAGAGCCGGAAAACGAGTATAAAAGGGAAAAAAGCTTTTCGTTAATGATATAATGACTGGACTTTTGTTAAGTCATGCAGCAAGGCTTTAATATCCTCTTGCGATAAAGGCACAAGCATTTGATCGTAAAGGGTGATGATCTGTCCTCCCTCGTCGTGCTCATGCTGCCTTAAATACTGCTGCAGAGCCGTGATCTGGTTTTCTTTCAAGCTGGTCTGCGTTTGAAACTGCTTGATTTTCTTTAATGAAAAAACATTCATTTCGTCATCAAAATCGCCTGACATGATTTGACCTTCAATGCTGGACATGCTGGCTATCCCTCCTTATTTTTCGGCTGGTAGTTAGTCTGTCCGCTTTAAGAAAAGTGCAATCATAAAAAATAAAACAGCAAGGGACATATCTGTCCCTTGCTGTTTATCATGCAGGCTTATAACCTTGCTTTTCCATTTCTTTATACACGTCTTTCAGCTTCGGATTTCCTTCGCCGACCACTTGATCACCGACCATGACGAGCGGATAAAAATATTCGTCGTTCAGGATTTTTTCGGAGATTTCCTGTTTTGCAGGATCGTTTTCCGGCGGCTGATGGATATCAATGTACGTGATCGAGAAAGGCTGATCGGGATATTTTCTTTTCAGGGCGGCTTCGAGCCACTCATACGTTTCTTTTGATGATGGAAGGTTGACACAGCTTGGACAAAGAACGTCGGCACCGTAAACAAAAAGCTCGGCTTGTTTTTTCATCAGCGGCAGCTCCTTTCTCTTTGTCTTTATTTTATTCTATTTTGTCCTTTCGCTCCATATTGAAATGAAAATCGCTTTTTGTCTTTGCCGGCAAATATGATATAATATGTGGGAAAACGAGTGAAACCAAACAATAGCTTTTTATTGTTCGACTGAATATAATGGTTGTATGATTTGAAAGGAGCGATACGAATGACGACAGAGGTCGAAATGAAAGAACAAGTACAGGAAGTGCTGGACAAACTTCGTCCATTTTTACTCCGCGACGGCGGTGACTGTGAACTCGTCGATGTTGAAGACGGCATCGTCAAGCTTCGCCTGCTCGGCGCATGCGGAAGCTGCCCAAGTTCCACTATCACCCTTAAAGCTGGAATTGAGCGCGCCCTTTTAGAAGAAGTTCCGGGCGTCATTGAAGTAGAGCAAGTATTTTAATTTGAGGAGGCTGCCGTACATTACGGCAGCCTTTTCTTTTTTTATAGATAATCTTCAAACCAGCCGGCAATATACTCAAGCCGTCTGATCCGCTGCTTCGGATGCCCGCTTCTTGATAAATCGTGCGACGCATTCGGGAATCTGACGAGTTTTACTTCTTTCCCCATTTTTTTCAATGCCGTAAACAGCTGCTCCGCCTGTTCAATCGGGCACCTGTCGTCCCGTTCGCCATGGAGGATGAGAAGAGGGGTCTCCACCTTGTCCGCATATTTGAGGGGCGAATGTTCCCACAGTTTGCCGGGATTTTCAAAAAGGTCCGCTCCGATCTGCCAGTCTGTGAAAAAATAGCCGATGTCGCTTACCCCGTAAAAACTGATCCAATTGGAAATGGACCTCTGCGTCACTGCGGCTTTAAAGCGATTCGTGTGGCCGACAGCCCAGTTTGTCATAAAGCCGCCGTAGCTTCCTCCTGTGATTCCGAGCCTTTCTTGATCGATGAAATCATATTGTTCCAACGCGTAGTCAACAGCTGCCATTACATCTTTAAAATCTCCTCCGCCGTAGTCGCCTCTCACCCGATTGACAAAATCCTGTCCGTAGCCGTGGCTTCCCCGCGGATTAACATATACGACGGCGCTTCCCTTTGCGGCCAGCACTTGAAATTCGTGAAAATAAGCATTCGCATACATGGCGTGAGGACCGCCGTGCACTTCCAGAATGAGCGGATACGTGTTTCCTTTTTCATATTGAGCAGGCTTTATCAGCCAACCGTGAATTGTCAGACCGTCCGCTGTCTGAAATTGAAGCTCCTCCGGTTCCGATATGATATGCTCTTCCGTAAACGCTTGGTTGGCATCTGTTAATCGCTCCGCTTTGTCTTCACCCAATGGGAGATGGTAAAGTTCGCTCGGCCGGACGGGCAGGGCTATCGATGCCGCAAAGCTTTTTTCATCCGGATGCAGGCTGAATCCGTTCAGATGCTCTTTTTCCAACCGGATCGGATAAGCAAGACCTTCGATTGATATGTAGTAAATGCCTGTCGAACCTTGGTCAGATCCAATGACATAAAAGCCGTTTCCGTCTTTGGTCCAGACCGGTTTCGGAAGAACGCCTCCGACAAGGCTGTCTCCTGCCACTGCATCGCTGAGATGGACATCAAGCATTTCCGTCAGAGACGTTAGTTTTCCTGTCTCGATATTATACAGCCATGCTTTATTAAGCGTGGCGTTTTGAAATTCCTTTTCGTTTCCGATGAATGCAAGCTGTTTGCCGTCAGGAGAAAACGATAGTGAAGAAAAAACGCCGTTTTGACCTGTAAGGCGCTTCAAATCACCTGTCGAAAGGTTCATCAAATAGACATCGTTCACACGCATATCCGTTTGATTAGCACAAAATGCAATCCTGCCTCCGCACGGTGAAAATGCGTGGCTGAAATGGTCGCGTTCTAGATCGGTCAGCTGTTTTATCTCCCCGGTTTCCACTTGAATGAGGACAAGCTGCGTATACTTTCCCCTTTTAAACCCTTGGCCGTCTAATTTATATGACAAAGAATCGACTTCCAGCGGTTCGTGATCTTCAATCTCCGTTTTTTTCTCATCGTCGACGCTTTCCTCTTTCGTCAGTCTCACTGAACAAAGCAACGACTTGCCGTCAGGCGACCATTCAGGCTGTGATACATCATAGGGAATATCGGTCACTTTTCTCGCTTCTCCTCCGGCGGCGCTTATCACGTAAAGTTGTGTGGTTTCCTCGCGATTGGATGTAAATGCAAGGGATTTGCCGTCGGGCGACCAGCGCGGATGCTGGTTTCTTCCTTTTCCAAACGTCCATTGTACTGACGCTTGTTGTTTCCGATCGTAGACCATGATATGCGAATCATAAGAGTCCTGTTTTTCGTTTACTTTTGTTTGCACGTAGGCGATTTTTGCACCGTCAGGCGAGTACTGCGGATCGGTAATCGATACAAGCTTGATGAGGTCTTTTTCGGTTATCAGCTGCTTCATGTTCGTTTCTCCTCCTCATGTATGTTTGTCATACTACTTCGACTTCCTAAATAAAAATCCTTGTTTTGAAGGCAAACAAAAAAAGAGCCGAAAAGCTCTTTTTTCGTTAAACACTGTTTACTGATTTTCTTTCAACGATAATGCCTGTATCCGGGACATGAAGACAGTCCACTTCACAATGCGGAAACTTAGAAGCAAGCTGCGCTCTCAGCGCGTCTCCCTTTCCTTTTTCAATAAAGGAAAGGATCGTCGGACCGGCTCCGCTCAAAGCCGTCCCGAACGCGCCGTTTTGGCCTGCTTCATGCTCCACTTTCGAAAGCTCAGGGACGAGCGCCCTTCGGTATGGCTGGTGAAAGAGGTCTTTTTGCATCATGCGGCCGACAAGCTTCCAATCTTTCGCCATCAGTCCGGCGACGAGCATATTGCTGACCGCGCTTGCTTCCACCGCTTTCGGATAAGAGAGGCTTTCGGGGAGAACATCCCGCGCATCTTTTGTCAGCACTTCATAAAAAGGAATGACGACAACGACATCCAAATCGATGTCTTTCATCGAAACCATCTCTGTTTCATCTTCTTCATGAAGTCCGATGACAAGTCCGCCGAAAAGCGATGCTCCGGCATTGTCAGGATGGCCTTCTTCAAGGCTCGCAAAATGGAGTTTCTCACGGTCAGAGAGCTTTAAATCGGCAAGCTCGTTCGCCAGCTCAATCGCAGCGGCAATTGCGGCTGCGCTGCTGCCGAGACCGCGAGCCAGCGGAATATCGCTCCACACTTTGACGAGGCTTGGCGGAAGGTCTTTTCCGAAGTGTGCGGCGGTCCGTTTGGCCACCTGGTAAATTAAATTATCCGTTCCTTCAGGTATTCCCGCTACGACTTCTGTTTCAGCCTCGAAACGCCACTCATCATGAGGAAAAACAGACAGTCTCAAATAACGGGACAGCGCCATGCCGACTGAATCAAAGCCTGGGCCCAGATTGGCCGTGCTTCCGGGAACCGTAACGGAAAACAGCATGTCAGCCTCAGTCATACACGAGCGGCTCCTTTTAAGTGTTCGAGAATCGCTTCTTCATCTGTCGGCAGTGTGACAGGTTTAATCTGCGACACATCAACGGCTGTGTTCGGATCTTTCAGGCCGTTTCCGGTTAAGACGGCGACAACTTTCGCCCCCGGCTGAATCTCTTTCGTATGCAGCTGTTTCAGCACGCCGGCAAAGGATGCGCACGATCCCGGTTCTGCAAATACGCCTTCTTCTCTTGCCAGGAGCTGATAAGCGTGCAGGATCTCTTCGTCTGACACTGCATCGATTTTTCCGTTCGATTCTTTTGCAGCATTGACCGCTTTGTCCCAGCTTGCCGGATTTCCGATTCTGATCGCTGTCGCAACGGTTTCCGGCTTTTCAATTACTTTGTTTTTGACAATCGGGGCCGCGCCTTCCGCCTGAAAACCCCTCATGACCGGCAGGCCTGTGCCGTTTTTCTCATGATATTCTTTAAAGCCTTTCCAGTAAGCCGTAATATTTCCGGCATTCCCGACAGGAATCGCAAGGATGTCAGGCGCTTCGCCCAGCTGTTCACAAATTTCAAAGGAAGCGGTTTTCTGTCCTTCAATCCGGTAAGGATTCACAGAGTTGACGAGCGCAATCGGCTCTTTCTCGCAAATGCTGCGCACCATTTTCAGGGCATCGTCGAAGTTTCCGTCGATCGCAATGATTTTGGCGCCGTACATGACGGCTTGGGCCAACTTTCCGAAGGCGATTTTGCCGTCTGGAATAATGACGATGCACTTCATGTTGGCGCGGGCCGCATAAGCCGCAGCAGCAGCCGACGTATTGCCGGTCGAAGCGCACATGATCGTGTCATTGCCTTCTTCTTTCGCCTTGGCGACCGCCATGACCATCCCGCGGTCTTTAAAGGAGCCTGTAGGATTGACACCCTCCGTTTTGACATAAAGCTCGATTCCGAGCTTTTTCGAAAGATTTTGCAGGTAAATGAGCGGGGTATTTCCTTCGTTCAGCGTCAATTCCGGTGTTTTGTCCGTTACAGGCAAATATTCTTTATATTGATGGATGAGTCCTTTCCACATTAGCTCCAACCGTTCCCTTCTACTCGATAAGTGCTTTTCACCTGATCAACAACCTCAAGATCATTCAGCTTTTGCAAGATATCCGTAAAATCCTCTTCAGACGTATGATGTGTCACAATGACAATCTCAGCCAGGTCATCATGGCCTTTAATCGGAAGCTGCAGAATTTTTTCAAAACTGACGCCTCTTTCCGAAAAAATCGATGTGATTTTTGAAAACGAACCGACCTGGTCTTTGACATGAATTCTTAAAAACTGCTGAGCGAAGATTTCAGACGGCGCCTTGATCTTCTTTTCAAACTGCGGATCGACAAAGCTGCTGCCGTTCACGCCGAGACGCATGTTTTTCATGACGGAGACCAAATCTGATACGACGGCGGTCGCAGTCGGCATGCTTCCTGCGCCTGGCCCGTAAAACATCGTTTCTCCGACGGCCTCGCCGTATACGTAAACCGCATTGAATTCATTATGGACGGAAGACAGCGGATGATGCTCCGGCAGCAATGTCGGCTGGACGCTCACTTCGACTTTTTGTCCGTCGCGCTGGGCGATGCCGATCAGCTTCATCGTATAGCCGAGCCGTTTGCTGAAATTGATGTCTTCATCAGACACTTGGGAAATGCCTTTCACTTTGACATCGTCAAGATCGACATTCATTGAGAAACCGAGCCTGGCCAAAATCGCCATCTTTCTCGCCGCATCAAGACCTTCAACATCAGCTGTCGGGTCCGCTTCGGCGAAGCCGAGCTCCTGCGCTTCTTTCAGCACCTCAGCATAAGGCGCGTTTTCTTTATTCATCTTCGTCAAAATGAAGTTGGTCGTTCCATTGACGATTCCCATCATTTTCGTAATCCGGTCTGAAGCCAGCCCGTCTTCCAGGCTTCGCAAAATCGGAATTCCGCCGGCGACGCTCGCTTCAAAATAAAGGTCGCAGCCGTTTTCTTTCGCGGCAGCCGTCAGTTCCGATCCATAGAGGGCGATCAAATCTTTATTCGCTGTCACGACATGTTTTTTCGCCTGAAGCGCATCGAGCAAATAGCGTCTTGTCTCCTCGATCCCCCCGATGACTTCGATGATGACATCCACATCCGGATCTTGAATGACATCATAAGCTTCCGTCGTCAGAACATCTTTGGAAAGTTCGACATCCCTCTTCTTATCTTTATCTTTTACAAGAACTTTTTGAATCGTAACAGGGCATCCGACTTGGTGTGTCAGCTTATCCTGGTGATCCTGAATAATCTTCACCACACCGCTCCCGACTGTTCCTAATCCTAGCAGCCCCACTCGTATCGCCTTCAATGAAATTCCACCTTTCTCTCTCTTGTCGTCCTCTCTGCGAGGACATTTGTAAACACAACGCAGACATTTAAGTTACAAACATTATAATGGGGGATTCTTTTTTTGACAAGATGACATTTGCTGAAAAACAAATCATGAAAACGCTTTATACATTGATATAATAAGATTCTATATATTCAGAAATATTTTTGTAAGAAAATCTTCCGACCCGCTCAGGCCGGAAGAAACGTCAAATCTCGGTCTTTGCCGGCTTCCCTCCCAGGACAAGCGCAATATTTTCCGCACAAAGCCTCATCATGGCTTCTCTCGTTTCGACAGTGGCGCTGCCGATATGAGGCAGCGCGGTCACTTGCGGCAGACTGGCGAGCGGGTGATCCTTTTGCACGGGTTCTTCCGCAAAGACGTCGAGTCCTGCGCCGGCAATATCTTTTTCGATCAGGGCTTCATATAAATCGTCTTCATTGACAACCTGTCCTCTTGAGACGTTGATAAAAATAGCGGAGCGCTTCATCCTTTTGAAAGCGCTGCGGTTAAACAGATGCTTCGTTTCAGCAGTCAGAGGCGTCAGGCATACAACAAAATCCGCCTGTTCGAGCAGTTCGTCAAAGGACAGATAAGTTGCCCCCAGTCCGGCTTCCGCCTCGGGATTGCGGGTGCGATTATGATATAAAATCTCCATGCCAAAGCCTTTCGCCCGCCGGGCGACGGCTTGTCCAATGCTCCCCATTCCGACGATGCCAATCGTTTTATGATGGACATCCGCTCCGGCCAAAAGCAGCGGCCCCCAGCCCGTCCAGTTTCCTTGTCTAATCCAGTCGCTTGCCTCGACGATTCTGCGCGCGGATGCCATCAGCAGAGCAAACGTCAAATCTGCCGTTGACTCTGTCAGCACGCCGGGCGTGTTGCAGCAGATGACGCCATGCTTTTTCGCAGCCGCCACATCGAGGTTGTCATAACCCACCGCCAAATTGGCCACCACTTTTAAATGCGGCGCGCCTTTTAACAGCTCCTCATTAACCGTGTCGGAAAGCATCGTCAACAGTCCGTGCGCCTTTTTTGCTTTTTCCGCCAGAACGGCGCGCGGGCACGGTTCTTCTTCCTTCTCCCACATCTCAATACGGGCTTCTTCTTTTAGCGCAGAAAGCTGTTCTTCGGGTAATTTTCTCGTTACATATACAAACGGTTTGTCCATGCTGCCTCGTTCCTTTCTAAGAGTAGCTTCCAGTCTAAGCATATCGAAAAAATCCGGAAATGTTAACATGAAGAAAAGAACACCGCGGCATCTATGGTGTCCTTTTCAGCCAATTGACAGGGGGCATGCTCATCAATCCTGCGGCTCTCATGCCCGCCATTTCTTGAATCCCGTTCAGAAATTGCTCATAAGCCGGCGCTTGAGACAATAAATGGTCGAGTCTGCTTTCAAAATAATGGTGCTCTGATTCAGGAGAAATATAGTACCCCTCAACCGTCTCAAAATAGTGGAGCGGAAACAGCAGCCTGCTGTACACCAGCCGCTTAGAAAATGAGGAAAGCGGCGCGGCTTGTTCGTATTGCTGAAAAAACAATGCGATTTCATTGAAGTTTTTCCTTTCGTGAAACAAGCTTCTGGCATATTCCGCAAGATCCCTTGCCGCATGATCAAACACCCATTCCATCGGGATTTTTATAAGCGGCTCGCGTCTTAAAGCCTCACAGGTGAGCCGCTGCTGGCAAATCGTCCCGGAGTCGGCGGCCTGCGGCTGATCATCCAATTCGGTATCGGCCAAATATTGAATCGCATTTTCGGTTAAACCGAGATAATAAGGAAACGATTCGATAAAATGTTTTTCAAAAGGCTGCAGCTGTCTTGCCTGCGTTTTTTGAATCCAGAATTGTTCCAGCTGGTCGAGCCGTTTCCCCCACAGCTCTTTCCACTGCCCGATCCGCGAGGTTTCTTTTACCTCGTAAGGGTATCCCCTTCCCTTCTGATGAAATTCGGCCAGCTCCGCCCCAAATGAAACAGACCTGTTTGTCATGCGGGGAGCAGCTTGAAGCAGCACATATGAGACGCCATTGTCCTCAAATGTCATCTCCCCGTCCTTTGTCAATATAAAAGATGAAACGTATGGGTCGCGCTGTTCTTGCAAATACTGACTCATACTAAACAATTCCGCCAGCTCATCCTGACTTAAGTGGGATACCGGGACGATCAAAAACATCGAATTCGGGGTATGAAAAGCCTGATAAGACAAGTAAGAAGTAAGATCGCGAATATGGATTCCGAATTTTTCTTTGATCAGTTCCTTCACGGACATCACTTCCTGATAAATTTTTCTCCTTCTACACATCGTAATCATGAAAGGATTCGATTATGAATCGATCCGGAAAAAGAGTTCTAAAATCGTTACATTTTTAAGGTTGTTTGTATACACTAAGTAAAAAAAGATTGGGTGAAAATGATGCCGGAAAACAACAGCATGCATCAAATCGAAACAGCAGCAAAAGAATGGCTTGAGAAACGGGGCGTCAAGATTTCGGAAATTGCCGATCTTGTCTACGTACTGCAGAAGAAATATCATCCAAACTTGACAAAAGAAGAATGTGAAGAGAATGTCAACCGGGTCATGAAAAAACGCGAAGTTCAAAACGCCGTGATTACAGGGATTCAATTGGATATGCTGGGAGAGCAAAGAAAGCTCATGGAACCGCTCCAAACCTTAATCGAGACAGATGAAAGCCTGTACGGCGTCGATGAAATCTTATCCTTCTCCATTGTGAATTTGTATGGATCAATCGGTTATACAAACTATGGATATATCGATAAAATCAAACCGGGAGTGCTCGCACGATTAAACGATAAATCAACAGGCGAATGCCACACGTTTTTGGATGATATCGTCGGAGCGATTGCGGCAGCCGCATCCAGCAGACTGGCGCATCGAGCAAAAGATACGGAATAAGCATTAAAAAACACTTGTCCTTAAAAGACAAGTGTTTTTTTGCGGTTTAGATGCGATCCATCCAGTCTGTCAATGAATCAATGACATATGTCGGCTTTTCCTGATAGGCTTCAAGGTGTTCTTTTTTGGTCACGCCCGTATGAACGAGAAGCGTGTCCATCCCGGAATTCATTCCCGCCATAATATCCGTATCATAATTGTCACCGACCATCAGCGTTTCACTGATATCTGTGCCGAGCACCTTCATCGCCTGCTCCATGATGATCGGTTCCGGCTTGCCGATAAAAATTGGCTCTGTCTGCGTAGAAACGGTTAATACTGACGTGAGAGAACCATTGCCTGGCAAGAGTCCTCTTTCTGTAGGAATGGCGATATCGCCGTTAGTCGAGATGAATGTAGCGCCGTTGCGGATGGCAAGGCAACCGACGGCTAGCTTTTCGTATGTAATGCCGCGGTCGATACCGACGACGACGAAGTCGGCGTGTTCTTCGCCAAATGCCAGTCCTTTTTCCTCAATGGCCTGCCGGATGCCTTCCTCACCGATCACATAGACGGAAGCATCTCGTTTTTGTTCGGCGATAAAATTGGCGGTCGCCATGCTGGTTGTGAATACCTGGCTCTCTTCGGCCGGAATATCAAATGAAACAAGCTTGTCCGCCACTTGCTTCGGCGTGCGCGACGAGTTGTTCGTAACGAACAGATACGGGATGTTCCGGTCTTTCAGCTTCCTTACGAATTCGCATGCTTCTTCAATTTTTTCCGTCCCTTTGTACATTGTTCCATCCAGATCAATTAAGTATCCTTTGTATGTTTTCATGTTGTACACTCCAGTTTTGTTTAGTGCGGTTTGAATGCGGATACCGGACCGAGCTCATGGTTTAAATAATCGCGGATCCGCGCCGGAAATTTCTCAAGCGTTTCCGCATGCCTGCTGATCAGCTCGTCCAATTCTTCATGGTTGACATTCAAGTAGTCTTGAACCAATGTCTTCCGATAGGCGATCAAATGTTTCAGACTGTCGCCTTCCGCTTGGCTGACAACCTTTTCATCGGTCAGTATATCCATTATGTCGTCATAGCTTCCAGGATCTCTCATAATAAAGCCGTCAATCATATCGTTCCCTATATCCAATATACATTCGATCAGCGTGTGGCCGATTCGTTCGAGCGCTTTTTTTTCGACGTCGGAAGTCCATTCCTCCTGCGTTTGATAGAGCCGCAGCTCCTCTTCCAGGAAGTTCAGCGTGTTTTCGATTTTGTGTCGATCGACAAAATACATCATCAGAGCATCCCCTTTTATGATCGCTTATTTTCGCAGACGTTTTAAAACAAAGTAGGCACATCCGAAATTGCAGTACTCGTAAATATATTCATCAAGCGTGCTGATCTTCGTATCAAATGTGGCCTTTTGATTTTGATCGTCAAAAAAGCCTTTCAGCCTCAGCTGGCTGTATCCCCAATCCCCGACGATGTAGTCATATTTATTTAAAATATCGGAGTATCTGGCTTTAAACGCTTCTTCGTTAAAACCGTTTTTCACATCTTTGACGACTTCAAATGCAGCGTTCTGAACGACAATCATTCTTTTCACCTCTTTTATATGATAATTCAAACCCGGGCCGCCATCAATTGCTAAGAATAAATCCTCCCCGTTGGAAAAGCTATAAATGAGGAGGAAAAGCAGAATGAAGAAAAAAATTCTTTTAGCAGGGCTGCTGGCGGTGCCTTTAGCAGGATGCCAGACGGCCTTAAACGATACCGAACACAATATATATGACGAAGACGGAAATACCGTTCACGTTGCAGATAAGAACCCTCAATATCATGAAAAGTTCAGAAATGACAACCGAAAAGGCAGATTCGGATATGCGCGCCATCAGGCAACACCTGTTGCAAACAAGGAAGAAATGCAGGCGCCCCAAATCGACCGGGAAGAAATGGCGCATATTATATCTAGTTTAACGGTTCAGCTTCCCAATATTCAAGATGCGTCAGCGCTTGTGACAGACGAAGAAGCGCTTGTCGTGTACAAAACGGACTCCGGACAGCGCGAACTGACGGCTGATCAAGTCAAAAAGACGGCGGCATCCGTCATTCCGAGATATTACCATATCTATATTTCCGATGATCCGGATATGATGCAGTCCGTCGCCAACTTCAGCCGGCTTGGAGCCAATTCAAGAAACGTCGATCAGCTGATGGCCGATACGATTAAGGAAATGCAAAAATCGCCGCAAGGCAAAACAACGACAGGTACAGATGAAAACGGCCTTGACGGAAAAGGAAAAGCGACCGAATCATGACCTGAAAATAAGAAAAACGCCAGCGCAAACGGCTGGCGTTTTTTCATCCCATGTTATGCCTGTGCCTGGCGTTTTTTGGACGCTTCATTTACCTGTTCATCGGCATGGTATGAAGAGCGGACGAGCGGCCCTGCTTCACAGTGACTGAAGCCTTTTTCCATGGCGATTTCTTTCAGCTCGGCAAACTCGTCAGGATGGTAATATTTCTGTACTTTAATATGTTTTTTGGACGGCTGCAAATACTGCCCGATTGCCATGATGTCAACATTGTTCGCAAGAAGGTCGTCCATTGTTTCGATGATTTCTTCTTTTGTTTCGCCGAGGCCGATCATGATGCTGGATTTCGTCGGGATATCAGGCTGCATCTCTTTGGCGCGGCGCAAAAATTCCAATGACCTTTCGTATGTAGCTCTCGCACGGACTCTCGGCGTCAGGCGGCGGACCGTCTCAATATTATGGTTTAAAATGTCCGGACGCGTATCCATCAGCGTTTTCAAATTATGATAATCTCCGCCCATATCAGACGGGAGAACTTCGATTGTTGTAAACGGGCTTTTTCTCCGCACGGCGCGTACGGTTTCAGCGAATACCCCCGCTCCTCCGTCTTTTAAATCGTCGCGGGCAACGGCTGTAATGACCGCGTGTTTCAGGTTCATGATGCTCACAGAATCTGCGACTCTTTCCGGCTCATTCAAGTCAAGTTCTGTCGGCAGCCCCGTCTTCACCGCACAGAAGCGGCAGGCTCTCGTACAGACAGATCCGAGAATCATAAAGGTTGCGGTACGTCTAACGGCCCAGCATTCGTGAATGTTCGGGCATTTCGCCTCTTCACAGACCGTATGGAGGTTGTTTTCCCGCATTAATTTTTTTAAGCCCGTATAGTTTTCATTTGTGTTCAGCTTGATCTTAAGCCATTCGGGCTTTCTTAGGTGCTCGTCTTTCTTTGCCAATTCCATCATCTCCATTGTGGATTGTAGTCAAGTTCAATACGAAAACATAGCGCCGGATGTGTCCCCTTGCTTTGGAACCGCTTAAATTAAAAATGCTAAATCTTCATCTTTAGTCACTTTAACATAGTACAGATTTGTGAACAAGAGCATGATTAGACAAGATCGAATTTCTAACATTTTCTTATCATCGATTTCTGCAGATGTCACAAACTAACCGTATTCAAACTGAAAGGAGCTAAGGACACTGTGAAAGCTGTATTATCCGTTCTCATCCTCCTTTTGCTCATATCGCAGCCGTGCGCTCTTGCAAAGGAGAAAAAAGAGCCCGATCTGCAAAAGAGAATGGCCCTTTATCATAAAACAGAAGCTGCAACCCATATTCCTTGGTATGTTTTCGCGGCTGTCGACCAATACGAAATCAATATCCGCAAAAACCGCAAGGACTTGCCGAAGCAAAAAGGGCACACCGGGATATATATTCCGCAAAGCGTGTGGAGCGGACCTGAAAACCCCAACCCGAAAGATACATCACCGCTCAGCATCAAGGTTTTTGACGGAATTGGAATGGACGGAAACGGAGACGGACTAGCGGAACCGGATCAGGATGAAGACGTCCTTTATACGTTTGGACAATACTTGTTGACATATGGAAGAGACATAGAAAATATCCGCATCGGCCTGTGGGAGTTTTACGAAAGGGATCAGACGGTCGGCATCATATCAGGCTTTATCAGGCTTTTTCAAAAATACGGCCACATTGATTTGGGCAAGCACGCCTTTCCTCTTCCCGTAAGATCAGATTACAGCTATAGAAGCACATGGGGAGATGCCCGCGGATTCGGGGGCAGGCGCATTCACGAAGGGACGGATTTATTCGCCCATTACGGCCTCCCCGTCCGGTCGACATGCTACGGTATTGTGGAAATGAAAGGCTGGAATCGTTTCGGCGGATGGCGGATCGGAATCAGAGACATCAACAATACGTACCATTATTTCGCCCATTTAAACGGATTCACAAAAGGCTTGAAAGTGGGAGAAATCGTCGAACCCGGCCAAGTGATCGGCTCGGTCGGAGCGACGGGATACGGGCCGCCGGGAACATCGGGAAAATTCCCGCCCCATCTTCACTACGGCATGTATAAAGACAACGGAAGAACCGAATGGTCTTTTGACCCTTATCCTCATTTAAGGGCATGGGAACGGAAGGAGCTTCGAAAGAAAAAATAAAAGACATCCCTATTTCAGAAGAATAGGGATGTCTTCTTGTCAGAGATTAACCGGCTTGGCTTTTCTTGCTTTTCACAACCGCATTGATGATGCTTGCGGCCAAGCCTCCCCAAATAATGACGATGCCGATTACCATCATTGCTATAGATGCGCCGTTCATGAGGAAACCTCCTTATCATGTTGAAATGGCGTATATTTCAGTTCGTTCTTCCATTTTGAAAGCGAAAGGATAAATCCGGCTGCGATCGCTCCAACAGCGACGCACCATCCCCATTTCAGGAGAAACTCTACCGGCAGATCACCGTAAGCTGTTGTGATATTCGTCTTGATATTATCAAACATCATATACCCCAGAACAATCGGCGTGACGACGCTCAGGCAGATTCTCCACCAGGCGCCGAGTTGAATGTCGGAAACCGAATTGGCGTGAGCCTGCAAAGCTTTCAGCTCTTTCGCAAACCATGCAATCGCAACGACTTCGATCAATCCGGCAAGCGCCACTCCGAAATTGTTGATAAAGTAATCGGCTGCATCGAGAAAGAACAGCCCGCCTTTTGTCGCAAATACGAGCGAACACAATGCAGCAGCCCCTCCGCCGAACAGGACGGCTTTCCGCCGCGGAACGTTGAATTTATCCTGAATCGCGGCAACATATGTTTCAGAGATCGAAATGAGAGACGACAGACCTGCCAAAACGAGCGAACCAAAGAATAAAAACCCGAAAAGCACATTAAACGCCGGAAACTCATTGATGATTTGCGGAAAGACGACGAACGCCAAACCAATTCCGGAAGAGACGACCTCTTTAACTGGAACGCCTTGCTGCGCGGCCATAAAGCCCAGCGCACTGAATACCCCGATCCCGGCCAGCAGTTCGAACGACGAATTCCCGAAGCCTGTGATGAACGCATTGTTTGTAATATCGGATTTTTTCGGCAAATAGCTGGAATACGTAATCATGATGGCAAACGCGATCGACAGACTGAAGAAAATTTGGCCGTATGCCGCCACCCAAACTTTTCCGTTTGTGATCTGGCTCCAATCAGGCGTGAAAAACGCATTCAGCCCTTGAGCAGCCCCGTCAAGTGTAATCGAATAAATGACGATAATTAAAAATAAGACCAATAGCAGCGGAATGAAAATGCGGTTTGCAATTTCGATTCCTTTTTTGACTCCGGCAAATAAAATGCCCAAGGAAACAATCCAGACAATCGCGAGCGGAATCAGGACGCCCGGCACGAAGCCTCCGAATTGACCGATGGCTCCTCCTCCAATATCCACTCTGTTTAAATATTCAGTCATCAGGAAATTTTCTGTATCTTTACCCCAGCCTAAATTGAAAGAAAAGACAGTGTAAGAAATGGCCCATGCCACGATCACGGCATAATACGTCGAGATGACAAATGAGATGGCGACCTGCCACCAGCCGATCCATTCCTTTCCTTTCCCCATCCGGGCATAGGACAGCGGGGCTGATCCTCTGTATTTATGGCCGATTGTAAATTCCATGATGAGAAGTGGGATTCCTGCTGTCAAGAGCGCGAACAAATATGGCAGAAAAAACGCGCCGCCTCCGTTTTCATAAGCTACAGCCGGAAACCTCCAAATATTCCCCAAACCGATCGCAGAACCGACAGCTGCTAAAATAAAACCCGCTCTTGTACCCCATTGCGGACGATTATCCATAAGCTTCCTCCTTTACCTTTTTGAAACATCTGAAAACAGTGAATTTTCTAATAATTATTATTATTGAATAGTATATACAGTCTTTTTGCCTAAGTCAAAGTATTTTTTTAAGAAAATAGACGCATTCCGTCTCCAGGACGCGAAAAAAAGCATTCTGCCTGGTGTTTGCAGAATGCCTTGGAAATCATTGCTTATTTTGTTCCTTTTTTTGCTCTGTTTTTTCATCCTTTGAAGGAATTTGAATCGATGGCGCCGTCTGGCTGCCGCTGCCGCTGTAGAAGTCGGGTACTTCGCCGTGCACGGCTTGAATCGTTGCCGGAATCGTATTTTTGACAACCGCCGTTTTTGTCGCAAACGGTATGACGACACGGACCTTGACTTCGACAAGAACACCGACATTAATTAAAGCATTATTAATTCCATATGGTTCGACACTATGCTTAAAATCTGTAAAGACATCCCCCACAACATTAAGCCGTACAGGTATTTTCGGCCCTAGGTTTCCAAGAAGCGTGTTTCCAGTTGCCTGACCTAGAGGAATATTATAGATTACACCATCATTCTTACCTTCGGGAGTTTTCGCAGAAGAATTAAATTCTTCGGTTTCTGTTTCCTTCAGCTTTTCGTGAAGTTGTTTCGTAATTTTCGAATGCATACCACGAAGACCATGAGAGTTGAAATCAATTGTTGTTACTTTTCCATTTTCATTCGTCTTCATTTCTACTAGATTTTGCACATTTTCATCTTGGTTCATATAATCCTCGACAGCTTCCTGGATGACGTGCGTCGCAATCCGGTTCGTTTCCATTTCAGCGATGTTCAGAAGCGTCGGTTTGATGGATGAGTTGATGATCAACAGGCTGACGGCCGTTGAAAAAATAAAAAATACAAACGAAAGCAGCATGACATATCGAAAAGGCAAAGGTCCTCTTTTTGACAGAGGGCCGCGAAATCTTCGCAAGCAAAATCCCCCCTTACATCAAAAGTGTATGCTTGTAAGAGGGGATATACGATTCAATCAGACAACTTTATTTCACCATTTTTAAAAGAGCTTCTTTTCCGCTCATTCCGGGATGGATGCCGAGCTCTCCGGCCGCATCGGTTACAGATTCGAGCGGGGCTTCGAGAAGCTGATCGATCGTCCGCACGCCGACGGCTCTGGCGGCGACGATTTTCCGTTCTTTTAATTTATCATTCAGCAGGGCGACGTCAAGCGCTCCGCACATAATATAGCCATGGTCATTGGTTACCGCCATAAAGTTCGTTTTCGGCAGTTTGACCGTTACAGCCGTAAACGGCTGATCTTCTATCATAATCGGAGTTAAATTTACCATCGCGATCCCCCCTTTACCATTAATGTATGATAAAGCGGGAGACATGTTCCGGTTTGCCCCGAATCTTTAAGCATCTGTATTAGAATCGGTTTGTTTTTTTAAGCTTCCAGGCGAGCAGATCACGCAGGAATTCAGGCATAAAGTACTCGATATCTTCGGCATCGCGGATCGCCGGAAACAGCGTTCCGAGTGTAAACATATCAATCGTGGCGATCGTGTAGAACGCATCATCTTCAATGTCCGCTCCGTTGACAGAGAGCTTTTCCGGATCAAGGCCGGCATACAGCATTTTCCCCATCACTTCGCCGCGAAAACCGAGCCCTTTAATGCGCAGCTTCTCGGTTTGTTCTGATGATGCATGGAAGATGACCTCTTTCAGCTCACATCCCGTCAGCTTCAGTTTGACCGGATTAATCGGATGCGGACAAATGCGGTGAACATCCGCTTTCGTCACCGCGCCTTGTGATAGAGACTCCAGCACAATGCCTGAGTTGACCATTCCGATCTCCGCCTCACACCATTCCTTTAAGGCGTCTGCCAGCATTTGCGGAAGGGCGCTTTTGCGGAACCAGGCGGTTTCAAGGGTGTTGTCCAATGTCGCAATTTCTTCTTCAAGGAGATCTCTGGCTTCTTTCTCTTTTTCCTTCAGAAAACGAATCGTCTCCTCTGATTCTTCGTTCCACTCTGCCGTCTTCATAACGGTTGCTGTGATGTTCTCAAGCTTTCCGTTATACGTCAGTTCAACATGACCGACATAGTTCCCGTATTTTTCGGCGCAGGCCAGCATAACGCCGTCTTTCACCATCCCTTCTTCAAGCAGGTGATGGGTATGGGAGCCGAGGATCAGGTCGATTTCGGGAAAAGCTTCCGCGACGCGCTGATCATCCAAAATGCCAAGGTGTGAAAGAAGGATGACAGTATCGGCTTTTCCTTTGATTTCACTGAGCATCTCGCCGATGCTTTCAAATGCGTCGGTAACCGTCCAGCCAAGCTGCCGGTAGATCGGATAATAAGGGACTGTCACACCGAGAATGGCAAGAGTCGCGCCGCTCTTCACCTTTTTGAGCAAATACGGCGCTGCCCAGCCGGGCCTCTTCCCTTTTTCGTCAAACAAATTGGAGACAACGACAGGAAACTGAGCGTTGTCATAAAGTGTATCCAGCTCCTGATGCGGCAGTGTAATACCTTCATTATTTCCGATCGTTGCAGCATCATACTGCAGACGGTTCAACAGCTCCACATTCGCTTTCCCGAAGGTGGCCTCAGATATCGGATGGAATCTGTCGACATGATCGCCGAGGTCGAACAAAAGCACTTCTTCCCCCTGCTCTTCATGTTTTTGTCTTTGTGTCTGAATATAATCGACGATTTTCGGCCAGTTTTCAAAATGGCTGTGCAAATCGTTCGTATGGTAAATATGGAGCTTTTCCGTCATGCAAATCTCTCCCTAACGTTTAACTAAACACGCCTTGATAGATTAATCTGATTCCGATGATGATCAATACGAACCTCATGATCAATACGATCGTCTTTGTCTGCATCTTTTTATTCATGTAGGCGCCGAGCTGCCCGCCAAACCAGGCGCCCGGGATCAATGCGAGCGCATAAAGCCAGTTGACATGACCGGCGATGACATGGCCGGCAGAGCCCGCGACAGATGAAAGGAAAATAATAAACATCGATGTCGCAACAGCGACCCTTGTCGGAAATAAAAACAGAAGAATCATCGCCGGCACCATCAGCGAGCCGCCTCCGATGCCGAAAAGCCCGCCGAGGAAGCCGACGACAAAGGCGATCGCGATTCCGGCTAAAGGATGATATGAATACGTATATTCCTGTCCTTCATTTCCTGTGAACGTTCTGATAACGCCCGTATGCTTTTTCTCGGCAGGTTTCACCCTTTTCTTTATCATTAAGGAAAGGGAAATGAGAATCATAAAAATCCCGAACCATAGAGAAAACGAGTCTGAGCTGAAATATGTCGATACATGGGCACCTGCGATGCTGCCCGGCCCCGAGCCGATGAAAAAAATAAGACCGCTTTTATAATCTACGGTTTTATACTTCATATACGCAAGCGTTGAAGAAAGCCCTGTGAATATGATGACAACCAGCGATGTGCCGACCGCCATTTGCGGTGTCACATGGTCAAAAAGCGTCGGCAGCCCCGCCAGAAAAAGGAGCGAGGGAACGATGACGATCCCTCCGCCGAGCCCGACAAGACTGCCGATGGTTCCCGCGATAAATCCGAGTATGATCAAGATAAGATATTCCATAAAATAAGTCCTCTTTTCTAGCTGAATAAATCGAGCTGCCTTGGCGTAAGCCCTTTGTATTCAATGTCGAGCAGCTCCATCATTTGCTTCCCGTTTTGAGCCGCATCACCGCCTGAATTGTTATTAAACAGCACACAAACGTTTTTCGACCGCTGTTCAAGCAGCTCAAGGTTTTTCTTCCAGTCTTTTAATTCTTGTTCATTATATAAATATAAATACCTGACCTCACGCCAATTTTGCCCAGAAGACGGCCTTAACCAGCCTTCCTTGTTGCGGCCGTGAAAACGGACGAGCGTTTTTTGGCTGTCAGTCGCATGAAGAACCGTCGGTATGCTGCCTTCGCCCGCCTGGGGTTCATCGCAAATGCTGTGAATCCATTGCTCTTCCTCCATAAAAGCGAGCGTTTTGTCGTAAAACTGGGGCATAAACCATGACCGATGCCTGAATTCAAGCGCACACGGTATATCTCCCATTTTCTCTTTTACCCATCTTAAGTAATTGACGTTTTCTTTTTTGCAATCAAACCATGGCGGAAACTGAAAGAGGACCATCGCCAGCTTGCCCGCTTTTATGTATGGCGTTAACGAAAGCTTAAAAGCAGCAAACATGTCGTCTTTCGTTTCAAAGGGGATTTCCCCGCGCTGATGCCCCGTCATTCCCTGATATGCCTTTATGATAAACTGAAAGGTTTCCGGCGTCTCCTTCACCCATTTTTCATTGTTCCGCTCGGGCTGAATCGCGTAAAAGCTCGCATCAAGCTCGACGATCGGAAAATGCGCCGAATAGTGGATCAGCTTGTTTTGACTGCTTGTCTTGGGCGGATACAGGCTGTCATGATCCCCCCATCCTGTTAATCCAATATAAATCAATGCAGTTCACCTCTTCTTTTAGTTTATCACAGGTTTTTTTCGAAAACTTGATCCAGGTCTGCTTGTAGCATTTCCTTTTTCAGCGGCGGGATACTTGAACATGAAAAAGAAGCCGGACATCCGGCTTCTTTTAACGGGCTTTCTTCGGAAAAAGGGTAAAGCTGAAACTGTACAGAAAATCGATGGCAAGGATGATCGTCCATAAAGAAGCGATGCGGATTAACGGTTCCGTTCTTTCCGGGTCGCCGATGAACAGATGCATCCCGGCCAGCAGCGCCGCCCCGATCAGCCATGCGATAAAATGCCGCAACCAGCCTTTGCGCTCTTTTTTAGCGTGTTCCTTGCCGTACTGCGGGCCTTTGTCAGGCTTCGGACCGCCGGCAAAGCGATAGGCGAACCTTTCATCCGCCCATTTGATCATGCGGCTCCCGAACGCGATGCTCACGCCGATATAAACGGCGGCGATGCCGTGCAAAACATCCGCTTGCGCCCCATTGTACAGATCAAGCGCCGTTGCAGCCAAAAGCAGCAAATCCAAAACCGGGGTACATGCAAACATGATCAAACCAGCCTTTTTCCAGCCTGCCATATAGCGAAAAATAAGGCCAAGCAGAATAAAAATCCAAAAACCAATCTCACAAGCTATAATCAATAAACCAATCACCTTTTATCCGCCTCTCTTTTTAACACATTTGTACTAAAAAATTATAACACAGATGTATTAAATAATACAGCCGTGTTATAATGTGTGTATGCCAAAAATAGTTGATCACGAAAAACAAAAAGAAAAAATTGCCGAAGCGGTGTGGAATGTGATTCACAGGGATGGACTTGAACATTGCACCGTCAGAAATATCGCTAAGGAAGCCGGACTTTCGGCCGGATCGATGCGCCATTATTTTCCCCAACAGTCTGAGCTTTTCATTTATTCAATGAGGCTTGTGGCAAACCGGGTCAAAACGCGGATTGAGAGCATGACATTTAACGGTACACCGGCTGAGAACGTCAAACAGCTTCTTTTTCAGCTTATGCCTCTTGATGAGGAGCGAAAACTGGAAATGGAGGCATGGTATGCATTTACGGCCAAATCGCTCAGCGATCCGGAGCTCAAACCGTTGAGAAAGGAGATGAATGAAGGGATTTATTCAGCCTGCAAATCGGCTGTTGAAATGCTGGTGAATACCGGCGCCAAACCGGGGATCGATGTTCTAAAAGAAACCGAGCACCTGTACGCCCTTGTCGACGGGCTGGCGCTTCATTTGATCATGGACCCCGAAAGGCTGACGGCTGAAAGGATCGATTCTGTATTGGCGGGTTATATAAGGCCGTTGGAATAGGCACAGATCGATCGCATTGCACCAGAAGAGACTTACACAAACCACTGAAAAGCAGGCCTCTCAGCCTGCTTTTTTGATTAGTTCTCTTGTTTTAGATTCTCACGGATGTCGCAAAATTATTTTCTTCTGTTCATCACAAAAAAACAGCATGATCACATGCTGTTTTTTGCGCTTCAGTGAACCGTTTTTGCTTCTCTTTCGTTCAGCCGTGTTCCGCCTGCTGCCCCTCTCGTGTCGGAGCCGTCAAGCACGCCAAGCTCAGCGATCATTCCGTTTTTGACGCCTATCGGTTTTCCTTACGCCTTCCGGGCACACGACGGAAGCGCCTTCCAAAAGCAAGTCAAACATTTTCATGAGATGAGCCTACTCATGATAGAAATCCAGAGCCGCCTGAAGCGCGTTTCCCGGCGATACAGCAGCGCCTGTCCGTATGAGCACCGCTTCGAGAGCCGCCAATGTAAAAAGAACATTTTCTTTCCGGCAGCTGTACCCCATCGTTCCGATTCTCCATATCTTTCCGGCCAACGGCCCGAAAGAGCTGGCGATTTCGACGCCGAAGTCGTCAAGCATCATCTTCCTGACAAGATCCGCGTCAACCCGCTCAGGCACTTTCACACAAGTGACGGTCGGCAGCTTTTTCCGGCCTTCCGTAAACAATTCGAGTCCCATCGCTTCGATGCCCTTGACTAGCGCTGCTTCATGCAGCCGGTGTCTTGAGAATCTCTCACTGAGCCCCTCCTCAAGAACGACCCGCGCTCCTTCGCGTAAACCGTACAGCATCGAAGTCGCTTCTGTATGATGATTGAGGCGCCTCGGGCTCCAATAATCCATCAGCATGCCGAGGTCAAAATAATTGCTGGAAATCGGCAAGCGTCCTGTTTCAAGCTCGATGTCTTCTCTTGTGGCAATACCCCGTTCTACCTTTTTCCTTTCATTGATGCGCTTTTCAACCCGGCTGTTAAACGTGATCGGCGCCATACCGGAAGGAACGGATAAACACTTTTGCGTACCTCCGACGACCGCATCAAGGCACCATTCATCCGTATTGACATCCGTACCCCCGATAGTAGCCACCGCGTCGACTACACAAAGCACATCAAGCTCCCGGCAGGCCCGGCCGATTTCTTCGAGCGGCTGAATGCATCCAGTCGATGTCTCGCCGTGCACAACCGCGACGATCTCCGGTTTTGTCCGTTTGATTTCAGAGATGATCTCTTTCGGTTCAAAAACGTCTCCCCACGGGCATTCCATTGTATAAACATCAGCCCGGTAACGTTCGCAAATCTCTGCCAGCAGATAGCCGAACCGTCCGAAAATGGGAATGAGCACCCGGTCCCCCGGTTTGATGAGACTGGCAAGGACGGCTTCAAGTCCGGCCCGCGATGTTCCGTCTATCGGAAATGCCCATTTATTTGTCGTTTGGAAAATCTGCCGGAGCAGCGCCATGACGTCATTCATCATGTCTGTAAATGCAGGGTCGAATTGTCCCAGTACAGGTGAGGAAAGCGCCCTCAGCACTCTCGGATGAACCTCAACAGGTCCGGGAGTCATAATGGTTCGTTTCGGAATATTCATTTCGCCAATGGTCATGTAAAGAAACTTCCTTTCTATTTTTTTGTTATATTTCTTTACAACTCTCTATATAAATACAAGTTTACTGGTAACATGAAAAATAAACATCGGCATAAATGTCACAAATCCGATCATTTTTTGTTGATAATGGCTAAAATGACAAAGGAGGTCTGCACAGATCAATGAATATCTATGACATGATGAACCTCCCCGTGTTTAAAGGCGCAACGCTCGCCGCCGGAAAAACGGGAGGAACCCGGAACATCGAACACATCAATATGATGGATGCGCCGGATATTGCCGATTATCTGCATCATGGCGAGCTCCTCGTCACGACCGCATACCATTTAAAAGACCGGCCTTTTTTATTGAAGGAATTGATTGAAAGGATGATCAGGCGGGGCTGCGCCGGACTCGGCATCAAAACGCGCTTTTTGCAGAAAATACCCGACGAGGTGATCAAGCTTGCCGACGAGCGGTCATTTCCGATCATCGAGCTAAATGAAGACATCCGCCTCGGTGATATTGTCAATCATACACTGAGCCATATTTTAGACAAACGGACGGCAGAACTCGAACAGGCCATCACCGCCCAAAAAAAATTCACAACCCATATTATGAGCGGCAAAAGCATTCAATCGCTCTTGCATAACGTCTCTGCTGTTTTGAAGCTTCCCGTTCTTCTATTCAATCAGCACCTCAAGCCGATCGCCTCTTCAAAAGCGGATGCCGCCGGGACGCTGTCGCATTATAAAGGAATATTTCAAAAAGGAAACAGAACGGGGCTCACCTGTTTTTCAACGCTTCCCGACAAACAAACTTATTCGGTATTTCCGATCTATACTCATGAAAAAAAATGCGGCTTCCTCGTTGTCTGCGGGATGATTTCCTCTTCAGACAAAGGCTTGCTGTTAACAATCGAACAAGCCGCCAATGTCATCGCCTTTGAGCTGATGAAGGAAAATGCGCTCAAACAATATTTGCGAAGAGCGCGGAACGAGTTTTTCAGCAATTTTTTGGACGGCGCCTTTTCCTCCGCTGAAGAAATTAAAAACCGAGCCAAAGAATTTCAGCTCAAGTGGGATCAAAAATATGTGTGCATCGCCGGCAAATTGGACCGCCGCGAAAAATCGCTCAGCTTCACGGAAAATCAGCTTGAATCAGATTCCGTGTTCGAGCGCCTGGAAGAAGAACTGGTTGACTTCCCGTTTCCTCCGCACCTTTTCACAAAGGGAAACGTGTGCTTCCTGCTGGCCGAAGCGACGGACAGCTGGGCTGAACTGAATGCAGCCGTGGACGGATTTTTAAAGACGTTTCAGCGTCATGCAGCGGAGCACTTTCAGCGGACAATCTCTTTCGGAATCAGCAACCTCAGCCATCAGCTGAGCGACGTTCCGTACATTTGCAAAGAAGCCGTCGACGCGCTCCATTCCGGCCATTTGTCCGGGAGCACCGAGTTCATCCAGACGTACCATATGAAAGACGTCTCTGAGCTTTTGCGCATGATTCCGGCTGATGATTTGAAGACATTTTACACGCATGCGCTGCATCAGCTTGCCAGCCTGCCGAAGGATGACCAAGGGCTCCTGCAAACATTGTCCGTCTATCTGGAAACGCACTGTCAGATTTCTGAAACGGCCAAACGCCTGTATGTCCACAGAAACACCGTCATCTACAGGCTCGAAAAATGTGAAGAATTGCTCGGGAAAAGCCTGAAAGATGCGGACACAACCCTGCGCTTGAGACTGGCGCTCAGAATTCAAATGCTGCTTGGTTTGTGAGAAATCCCTTACACGGGGCAATCGGAGGATGTAAAGCTGATGATTTGAGCATTTCACTATAGAAAAAAGCCGGCATATGTGCCGGCTCCCTTATACTTTTTCAGGAATTGCGCGGGTCTGCTGCTTCCGTCCCCAGCTGACTGCCGCCAAAAAGCTGAGTACGAGAACGACCGCACCAAAAATATATGGAATTTCCACGTTCACATCGAATAACAGACCGGCCACCGTCGGTCCGACGATGTTGGCAAGGCTCATAAACGCATTGTTCATGCCTGCGGCAAAGCCCTGTTCATCACCGGCCATTTTTGAAATCAGCGTGTTAATCGCCGGACGGAGGATGGACGTCAGCATGAAGAAAACAATCGTTGCTCCGAAAACGAGCCAGTACGAACCGGCAATCGAGCAGACGGCAAGCGCTGCCGCTGAACCGATCAGCGTCATGTTCATCAGCTTTTTCTCGCCGAAGCGGTTCGTCAGCATCCCGAGAGCCACCGCCTGGACGAACACGCCGATCAAGCTTGCCGCTGTAATGACAAAGGCAATGTCTCCCGGTGTAAAGCCGTGCTTATGATCGACATAAAGGCTGAATACCGCCTCAAAATTCATGATTCCGAAGTTCAGGATGAACACGAGGACAAACAGAAAAGCATACGTCGATCGCAGCGCGCGCGCCATTTGCTTTGGAAGCGGTTCGCGCTTTTGAGCGGAGCGGCGCTTTTCAAGCATCTTTTCTTGACTGAGCGTTTCCGGAAGGACAAGAAGCGATAAAACCGTCGCCAAGCCGGCTAATCCGGCTGACACGTAAAACGGGAAAGTGAGCCCGAACGCAGCCAAATATCCGCCTGCTCCCGGACCGATGACAAAGCCGAGAGACATCGCGGCGCTGATCAGCCCCATCCCTTTGCTTCGATCCTTTTCCGATGTAATATCAGCGATGTAGGCAAACATGGCCGGCACCAAAAACGCCGCCCCCGCTCCGCCGAGAAGGCGGGAAACAAACAGCAGCCACATCTGGCTCGCCAAGGCGAAAAGCAGCTGGGAAACCGCAAACGCCCCGATGCCTAAAATGATCATTTTCCGTCTTCCGTATTTATCGGTCATATCCCCGGCAACGGGCGAAAACAGCAGCTGGGTAATCCCCGAAGCCGCAATCAGCAATCCGAGCGTGCTGCCTGAGGCGCCGAATTCTTCTATAAACGTAGGCATGAGTGGAATAATCAAGCCTATACCAAGCATAACGATGAACACATTCAGCATGAGAATATACAATCTGGCCATCTTTTTCATCCGCGGATACCTTCCTTAAAGCCCGAAAATATCGGACAATCTTAAATTCGAACAATTACTAAATTAGTATATCCACAGATAGGTTCAAAGTCTAGTTTTTTCATATTTTTGCATATTTTTTCTTCTGAAGGAATGATGGGAAAATAAAAAAGCGAGGATTCCCCCGCCTTTTTATCCATTTACGACCAGCCGACAGCGTTAGCAAACATCAGGAAAAGCACGGCCGCTCCCATCCAGAGGCCAAACAGCGGAAGGATGAATCGCAGCCACTTATTCCAGGCAATCCGGCTGATCGCAAGCGTCGCCATAAAGTAACCCGATGTCGGAAAGACGATGTTTGAAAAACCGTCGCCGAATTGGAAAGCCAGAATCGCCGTCTGCCGCGTAATTCCGACAATATCAGCCAAAGGCGCCATAATCGGCATCATAATTAAAGCCTGTCCGCTCCCGCTTGGAACAAAAAAGTTAAACAGCATCTGTGTCAAAAGCATCGCCGTAACCGTTAAATAAGAAGGAAGCTGTGAGACCGCATGGGACAAGCCGAAAACAATCGTATCCATGATCTGCCCGTCGGCCATAACGACGGCAGCAGCTCTTGCAATGCCGCAAATCATCGCCCCGATGAGCACTTCTTTAAAGCCCTCATTAAAGGACTCGGCAATGTCTCTCGAGCTCATGCCGGCAATGTAAGCAGGAATGATGCCGAGTGCCAGGAAATAGCCCGCCATTGTCAGCATATCCCACCTGAAATAAATGACACAGCCAATCAAGCCGGCAAACAACCCAAGCGCCGCGATGCCGGCCCATTTCACCCGTCCACTTGCTTTAAAAGCAGGCACCGTTTCGACCGCTTCTTTCCCCGTCAGGCTTTTTTCAGGATGCGCCCTGACCTTTTCCGCATATTTGAGCACATATACAGCGGCAACCGCCGTAATGACAACAAAGATAACCGCCCTGTACCCCATCCCTGAATAAAGCGGGAGACCGGAAATCATTTGTGAGGTCCCTACAGTAAAAGGGTTTGTCAAAGCGCTCGTAAAGCCGGCGATCGTCCCGCACAATGCGATTGCTGCTGCTGTCATCCGGTCATATCCGAAAGACAGCAGCAGAGGAAGAATGACAGGGACGTAAACGATGGAAAGCTCAGGCGTCCCGATAAAACAGGAAATGCCGGAAAAAACGAAGATTAAGACAGGCGTAACGAAAACCGGTTTGTTCCTGAACTGATCCGCCAGCAGACGAACGCCGAGCTCAATGACAGACGCTTTCCGCAGAACGGCAAAAGCGCCGCCAATCACAAATGTAAACACGATAATCGGCGCCGCTTCCGTCATCCCTTTCGGAACCGCCGTAAGCAATGCCAAGATATCAACCGGCGTCTGTTCGATCCGTTTGTAGGACGCCGGATCAATCATCTCCCTGCCGTCCGGACTTTCCACCCGTTCATATTCGCCTGCCGGAATCACATATGTCATAAGCGCCATGAGACCAATCATGACAGCCAGAATGACATAAATATGCGGAAATTCCTTTTTGCGTTTTTCGTTCTTTTTCACGTCTTCAGTTTTGTAAGCCGGCATTCCCAT
This sequence comes from Bacillus sp. B19-2, assembly GCF_022832475.1. Classification (NCBI taxonomy): domain Bacteria; kingdom Bacillati; phylum Bacillota; class Bacilli; order Caryophanales; family Bacillaceae; genus Bacillus; species Bacillus sp. B19-2. Next base: position 870,748 of record NZ_JALHKQ010000002.1, on the reverse strand, counting down.
TTTCGATCATCCCCTTCTTCCATGTTAACTTTTTTAACATATTAAATGATCACAACATTGATAGCATTGAAAAATCCTCTAAATTTCAGCATCTTTTCAGATAAAATACCTAAATCAACACGGCCAATCCAGAAAATCGTCATATTTTCTATCAATTATTAAGGCGACAATCTCGACTGTTCCTTTTCTGCATTTTCATGTAAAGTCATAAGAAAGATCAGCATGTAAAGGAGAGAGTTCACATTGCAACAGTGGATTAAAGAAGTCGCAAGAGGAAAAAGGGGCTCCCGCGATTTAACTTATGAAGAGGCCAAACAAGCTGCAGAAGCGATCGTTACAGGAAATTCCAGCCCTGCTCAGACCGCCGCATTCTTAATAGCGGAGCGGATGAAAACAGAGTCCCCTGAGGAATTGCTCGCGTTTACCGAAGCATTGCGGAACAGCTCGAAAACACTGAGCCTTTCCAAAGCTGCAAAAAATTCGGTCATCGATTTTGCGGGACCTTACACAGGAAGACATTCTTTTTTAGCAACCATTCCCGTCTCGCTCCTTCTTGCAGGAAACGGAGTCCCCGCGTTTCTCCACGGCAGTGATGCATTGCCGCCCAAATATGGAACGAGCGTAAAAGATGTCCTGGACAAACTCGGAATCCCCTCTGAGACTGGTCCTGCACAAACGGCACACTCACTGGAAGAGGCATCCATCGGATTCGCAGCCGCCGAAACATTTTGCAAACCGTTTGTTCGGATGAAGAAAATCCGCGAAGAGATCGACGTCCGCACCGTGCTGAATACAGCAGAAAAACTGGTCAACTTCTCTGATGCCGACAAGCTCATGATGGGCGCATTTCACCGGACGGCCATTCAGAAAATGCATCCCGTTTTTCAGCGCTTGACGTACAAAGAAGTGTTCATTGTCCAAGGGGCGGAAGGCTCGGAAGACGTGCCGGTCCACAGAGGCAGCTTTGTGTTTACGATAAAAAGCGGCTCGATCGATTCCTTTATATTAAAGCCGGAAAAATACGGACTTTACGCAGATGAAGCAAAGCTCAACAAACCGCTGTCTGCTGAGGCGCAGGCGGAAAAAATAACGGCCGTTCTCGCCGGAGACGAATCGGCCGATACCGAATACGAAAGAAAACAAGTCATCATGAATACCGCATTGCGCTATTATTTGTTCGGACACTGCGCGGCCATTGAAGAAGGCGTCCGAACGGCGGAAAAACAGCTGAAAGAAAAAGCCGGCCTGGAAGCCCTCGAGAGGTGGAAAGCATCATTTACAAGACCGTAAGAAAACCGTAACCAAAATGATATTTCCTTTTCATGAAAAGATTGGATAATGAAAGAATGAAAAGGAGGGAATCGAAAGATGAATCGAAAATGTCTCATACCGTTTATTTTGATGTTGTCGGCGATGTGCGCGCCCACCCAAAACGCAGAAGCCTTCCAGTTGTTTTCCTTACACGTCCAGCCCCATCAGTCCTCGGCTCCGGCGGATTACTACGAACAGGCACAAGGCAAAACAGGCGAAGCTTTAAAACAAGCGCTTCACGACACGATCGACGATCATAGAGAGCTTTCTTACAGTGAGGTATGGGAAGCGCTGAAAGCAACGGACGAAGATCCGGCCAATCGAAATCACGTGATTCTCTTATATTCCAGGGAGTCGCGCTCTAAACAGGCGAACGGGGGGCAAACTGGCGATTGGAACCGCGAGCACGTATGGGCAAAATCGCACGGCGATTTCGGAACAAGCAAAGGGCCCGGAACAGATTTGCATCATCTCAGGCCCAGCGATGTACAAGTAAACGCCGCCCGCGGAAACCTTGATTTCGACGAAGGCGGCAGCCCCTATCCCGGTTCCCCCGGAAACCGCTATGACGGCGATTCCTGGGAACCTGACAAAAGCATTAAAGGCGATGTCGCCAGAATGATTTTCTATATGGCGGTCCGCTATGAAGGAGATGACGGTCATCCGGATCTTGAAATGAACGACACAACGAACAACGGATCTAAACCATACCACGGAAAAATGTCGGTTTTATTGAAATGGCACCTTGAAGACCCTGTCGATGCCCTCGAAAGAAAGCGGAACGACATCATCTATCAGCAATACCAGCATAACCGCAATCCATTCATTGATCACCCTGAATGGGCGGAGGATATTTGGGGATCAGACGTTTTGAATTGAACAAAAAAAGCGCCTGCCCGGCGCTCTTTTTTAAAACCTCTGTTTTTTTGTTCAGCACCGATTTTACGGCTAGTTCAAATTCATGGAACCCCGCGCACCTGCAAATATTGGATTAAGCGCTTGTCATAACGGCCCCTTTTTCAGCATATCGAGAATGTCAAACAGCGTATGTTTGATGACAAATTTGCGGTACTCAGCGGACCCTTGCGCATCGTCCAAAACAGGGCCGGGAAAGCGGCTGATCGCCTCATCCACCCTTTGATCGACAGGGAGCGCTTCGTCATTCAACGCAGATTCCACTTCTGCGGAACGAAACGGAAAAGGACAGATACCGCTGAACGCACAGCGGACGCGTCCGTCTATTTCGAGAGCCGAAATCGTCGCCAAAGGATATCCCGTATCCCATTGCTGCCTCACTTTTATGCTTGCAAAAGGCTGATGAAGATAGCGTTCTTCAATCAAAAGGGAAATGAGGATTTCTCCCTTATTCAGCTTCAGCTGCTGATCAAATACGTCGTGAATCAAATAGCGCTTTTCCCCCTCGTCTCCGATCGTCACCACTTTGCTGTCGGTTAATAAGAAAGGCAGCACTGCTTCACGGTAAAAGATCTGCCCGCAAATATTGCCGCCAAGCGTAATCTTATTGCGCGCCGTATGGTCAGCCACTTCTCTCACCGCTTTGCTCAACAGCGGAAAGCCGCCGTTTTCCGTGACCTCCGTCAATGTTAATGCTGAGCCTAAAGCGAGGTGACGCCGTTCAAATTGCAGAGTTTTGCACTCAGGTATGTCTTTAATATCGATAACGGCATTTGTATGGATCACATTCAGCCGTCCGGGCGTCAAATGTTCTGTTCCGCCGGAACAATACGCCGGCTTTTTCCCCTCCCGCTCCAGACTTTGAAAGAGCTTTACCGCTTCCTGCGCAGATCGGGGCCTGTAATACTCAAAGTCAAACTGGATCATGGCGACCCTCCTTCATTTCCCAAATTTGTTTAGGAATCAGAGGCAGCCGATTCAAAAAACCGGCATGCCTTCAAATAAAATTAGGTTTTTTTTCTAAATTTTCCTCCGTGAATTTATATTGAACAATATTCTATTTTAAAACTGTTAATAAGAAAAAAGTTCACTCTTGCTTCGAGTGAACTTTTTTTGCATAATGATTTAACCTTCAAGCGCGCCGGCCGGATCATATAAAGCGATATCAAGCTCAGGCTCTTCTCCCAAGGCGAGCCTTGCCAATTCCGCGCCAAGGTACGGACCTGACGTAAGCCCTGAAGCGCCGAGACCGTTGGCAACGAGCAACCCGCAAATGTTCGGCAATGAGCCGATTACGGGGAGAAAGCCCGGTGTAAACGGCCTGAAGCCTACGCGCGTCTCAAGCAGCTCGCTCAATTCCAAACCCGGCGCAACGGCAAGCGCCTTTGAGAAAATTTCGTGAAGGCCGCCGGCCGTTACCCGCAGATCATCAAGCTCCGCTTCATTTTCGTGAGTAGCGCCGGCAACGATCCGGCCGTCTTCAAATGCCAATATGTATTGGTCATTCGGAGGCATCACAACAGGCCAGCTGCCGGTATCCGCATCCGGAAGACGAAGATGAACGATCTGCGCTTTTTGGTAGCTGACTGAAAAACGCACGCCGAGCGGCTTCAAAAGCTCGTCCGCCCAAGCGCCCGCTGTGACCAGCACCTGATCAGCGTATATTTTTTTGTCCGCTGTGGAGATCCCTGTTACCCGGTTTCCTTCATAGAGCAATGAAGCGTTTCCGGCAACAACTGAAGCGCCGTATTTCTGTGCGGCGTTCACGAGTGAGCGGCGGAGCAATTTTCCGTTTACACGCGCGGCGCCGCTGATATGCACCGAGCCGTACCCCTCTGCCAAAGGCGGAAATAAAAGCTTCGTTTCCTCATGGGATAAACGGGTGATCTCGCCGATTTCAGGCGCATCTTTGCGCCTGAGATGCGCCCGTTCTTCCATTTTCTCCAGCTTTCGTTCGTCTGTATGCAAGCTGATAGCGCCTGTCTGTTTATACCCCGTATCTGATTCTCCGTCAGCTTCAAGCTGCTTGATTAAATCGGCATAGTACGCCGCTCCGCCTTTTGCAAGCTTGTACCATACTTGGTTTCTGCGCTGCGAAAGCCAGGGGCAGACGATTCCAGCCGCGGCATCTGTAGCCCTTCCCCGCTCTCCGCGGTCAATCAAGGTTACTTCCGCGCCCTTTTTTGCAAGATGATAAGCGGCAGAAGCGCCGAGGACGCCTGCTCCGACTACAATAAAAGATTTCATGACTAACACCTTTTTCATTTCTGTTTATTCTACAAATATAACGGATCACATCGATGGAACACAACCTAACCAATGGCTACCGATATCACGCCAAGCACCATAAAGGCAGCCGCGACAATTCTAAGCCTGCCGAACCCCTCAGACAAAAGAACCGCCCCCATCACCGTTCCGATTAATATGCTGATTTCCCGAACCGGCGCCACATAGCTGACCGGAGCAAATACCATGACACTCAGCGCCAAAATATAAGCCAAAGAATTAAAAACCCCGACCCCGACAGCTTCCATCCGGTGATGCTTCCACTCAAACCGGACTTCGCTCCAGCTTTTCGCGGCAAAAGGAGTCAATATGATCAGACGGCCGAGCGTATTGCAATAATCCAACAGCAACGGCGGAATGAGAAACCGGCTGACCGCTGCTTTATCAAGGAGGGTATATGCGGCAATAATACCGCCGACCGCCAGCCCGTAAAGAACCGGTGTGAGCGAGCTTGATTGTTTTAACCGCTTCGCTCCCCCTGTGAAAAAAAGAATGCTGATCACAATCAAAAGAATCCCTATAATAGCGGGCAGCGTCAATGTCTCGCCAAAAAAGGCGACCGCCAGCACACAGGTGAGCAGCGGACCAGTTCCTCTCGCGATCGGGTAGACGAGGGAAAGATCGCCCTTTTTGTACCCTTTTTGAAGAACAAGAAAAAAGCCCAAGTGGGCAAGGATGCTCGCCATGATGATGGCCAGCTGCCAGCTGCCGATCTCAGGCTTTTCATATATGACAACACCTATGGCCAACGGCGTGTAGACAACAGCTGCAATCGCTGTGAACAGCCAGATAAACGGAACGCCTCCATCGGCTTTTTTAGAAAGGTAGTTCCATGATGCATGGATAAATGCAGAACATAATAATACACAAAAACCCACGGCAGTCATTACACAGCCCTCCGTTCATCATAATGGAGCTCAATGTTTGATGACAATGTAGCGCTTCAATTCCCCGTGCCATTTCTTTCCTTTGACGGCATCCACCCAGACGTCATACTTGCCCGGTTTCAGCTTTTTCGTCGGAAAGCTCACCCGAAAATGAGGTTTTCCGCGTGTTAAATGAACATCTCGATAGATTAAGACAGTTCCTTTTTTATTGATCAGCCTGACGGCAACCATCGTCCCCGTAACAGGACTTTTTCCCGTCACAACGATCGAAGTGGCTGATTTCGTATATGTATTGGCATCCGTCCTGAATTTCACCGCCCCTTTGGAAGGCATAGCAAAGGCTTCTGTACTCCCTGCAAATGCGGCCAGCAAGAAAATAACGGCTGTCAACACAGCCTTTTTCAACATTTTCACTGGTCATATCCTTTCTTATACAGTATGAATGTCACATGATATACTCTTCATTATACATGACAATATGATCTAATAAAGATATTTGACAGGATGATCCTGTTCTTTTTTAATGGACAAATACTGTATAAGTGGGTGAAAGGGGATGATTTACATGTATCAAGCAAAGCTTAAAAGATTAAGACAGGTATAAAAATTGTTGATGAGATGGGTATTTTCACGATGAGCTTTTTCTCGCAGCAACCTTGTGGAAATGCTCGTCGATCGAATAGCAGCCCGATTTCTTTTAATAGCTTAACGGGACAGGAAATCTAAGCTGACAGAACATATAGAGACAAAAACATGCCAAGTCTTTTCTTCGTCATGAAGTCTCCCGTCTTAACCATTTTCTAATCATGATGCATTCCCCAATTGTAAAGCCTGTGATAAAGACCGCCCAAACTGAGGAGTAATCCGGATTTTCCATTGACACCTCGCAAATTGCAAATCCGGCCCCCACTCCCAAAAGAATAAACAGATAAGATATGATTCTGTATTTTAAGTAGTTTGCCATAGACCGACCTTTCTTTCTGCGATTACTTAAAGTAATACTCAAGTATTCAAAATTTGAGGTTTTAATAATGCTGGGAGAATTTCTTTTTTATAGTAAGAAATCCTGCTGCTTTAACTACTCCTAGAACAATTTAGTTTACATGTAGAAAAGCACTCCTTTGGATTTGTCTTCTCGCTTTAACTGTTATCCGGTAGAATTCCACTGCATCTCGAATTTTTTCTTTTTTCTCTAATAGTTCTGCTGCTATAAGACCGTATTCCTCCATGTCTGCATACTTGCCTTTACTTTCGAAAAACTTGAACGATTCACGAACCATATCCAGATCAAATGAAAGATAAAGCCCTTTTATTAAATCAAACTTTGCAAGCATATCTAAATTCCTGCTCTTTTCAGCCAACTCTTTGCCTTCATAGTATAGGTCATCAGTAATTGACAACTTTCCTTGCTTTGCCCTGACATGGGCGAGGTTGAATAATGTTTTTGGTAAAAAACTGAGATTCTCCTCTTTATATAAATTCAGGGCCTTTTGAAAATGTTCGGTTGCCTTATCGAGTTCTTCCAGTTGGTTATAACATATTCCGATGTTTAAATGTGAAGAGCCCATAAGATGAAGAATACCCTGTGTCTCTGCCTCTTCAAGTGCTGTATTTAAATTATGTAAAGCTTTTTCAGTATACATATGATCTAACCAGTTACCAGCAATAATAAATTGACTTTGTATTTGGCGCTCACCACAAGTCTCATATTTTTTGTATATATTATACGCACGACTTGCATAATTCATTGATAGGATGTTTTGCTTCATATGGTAATACACTTCAGATGCTTTAAAGTAAAATTCAGCTTTTTCCAGTTCATCACAATCAAAAGAATCTAGTTTTTTCTCGGCATCCCTATAAAAATTCAATGCAAGTATTAATTCTTTTTGTCTGAAATGATACATCCCAGCAAAAAAATGATAATAATACTCCAACATCCCTTCCAGGTTATTCTGATCGCGAATTTTTTTAAACTCATCAAACCGATTAATTAAATTCACGCCGGGAGTAGAATACATATAATCAAGTTGAAGATTGTGCCGAAATAACAGTAAGTTATAATAAACAAGCACATCCTGGTTTTCTTCCATTTGTTCTAATTCTCTTTCAACTTCTTTCCTAGTATCTTCTGCCTTGCCTGGCCAATTGTTTTTTAAAGCGGTGTACCAAAAGTTCATTTTCGTTGCAACTAAATCATAGGGTATTACGCTCACTTATCCTCTTCCCCTCACATAGAATATAAATTTTCAGAAAAAACATAGACACTTTAAATTACCTTTTTCTTCTTGGTAATCATTTTACATAATAGGTTAATTTTCCACAATGACATTTTAAAAAAATTCAAATAATTAGGGGTTTTTTGACCTACCATTATAAATCATTTGCGATGATCGGTTTTCTCTCCTTATTTCGATGAATCTGAAAAAGATGGTTGTAGCAATAAAAGATTTGTTTGATGATAAAATTAAAAGACGGAATAACAAAAAAGCCGCAGTTACAATCTCCATGCCTCTAGGCAATAGATTATATCCACGGGACATAAACAAATATGATGCGTACCATCAATTGAAATCAGATATAACCGATAGACCCTTCTACCTTGATTTTAAAAAAAGCGCTTTAATCCTTGATGAAAGTCTTCTTTAATAAAATAGTTCAAACCGCATGACACAAAGGTTTTATGAACTCACAGAATTTAAACTTTGTGTCTCATTGCTTTAACGCATCTTGTAGATTAAGTAGACACCTTCCCAATAACTTCTGTAATTAACCACAAATATTAGTCGCTCTGCTAATTAAGCTCCAAACCCGCTGAATAATTTGGTTTATCTTATTATAATCCGGACCTGCGACAACCACAATTTCATAAAATCGATATTGATCAATTCTTAAATGCATAATCACAACTGTGTGATCATCGGTTAAGCAGGTAACTGCACGGGCATGATTCACTACATTTGAGTAGTAATACCTTAACTCATTTGCTATGCATTCCTTGTGTCGTGCAATGTCTGAATAACTGTTTATGTTGGCTGAATAATTGACCGATGGATAAGCCATTTAATTTTCCCCCTCAGAAAATTTTCCGAAAGTAACTATTTTCCAATCATCAATTATATGCCTACTGCGAGTTAATTGTTACTCTTAAAAAACTCCCCGTTGTTGAATAAAAAAATGACATTATAAAAAAAGCAGGGTTTCCCCTGCAAATCCCCACTGCTGTAGAGAGATCAAACAAATTCTTAGAAAAAAGAAGAAGACGAACTTCAAAAGTTCGCCTCAACGTTTTTTATATGTTAACCAATAGACCCTTCCATCTCGAACTTGATAAGGCGGTTCATCTCAACCGCGTATTCCATCGGCAGTTCTTTTGTGAACGGCTCGATGAAGCCCATGACGATCATTTCTGTTGCTTCTTCTTCAGAAATACCGCGGCTCATCAAGTAGAAGAGCTGCTCTTCAGATACTTTTGATACTTTCGCTTCGTGCTCCAATGAAATGTTGTCGTTCAAAATTTCATTGTATGGGATTGTATCAGAAGTTGATTTGTTGTCCATGATCAGCGTGTCGCATTCGATGTTTGAGCGGGCGCCTTCGGCTTTGCGTCCGAAGTGGACGATTCCGCGGTATGTGACTTTTCCGCCTTGTTTTGAGATCGATTTTGAAACGATTGTGGATGACGTATTCGGTGCAAGGTGAATCATTTTCGCACCGGCATCCTGATGCTGTCCTTTTCCTGCGAGGGCGATAGAAAGCGTCATGCCGCGCGCGCCTTCGCCTTTCAGGATAACGGCAGGATATTTCATTGTCAGCTTGGAGCCGATGTTTCCGTCGATCCATTCCATTGTCGCGTTTTCTTCGCAGACCGCACGCTTTGTCACAAGGTTGAAGACGTTGTTCGCCCAGTTTTGAATCGTTGTATAACGGCAGTAGCCGCCTTTTTTAACGATGATCTCAACAACCGCGCTGTGAAGGGAGTTTGTTGTATAAACAGGTGCTGTACATCCCTCTACATAGTGAACGTGAGCGCCTTCGTCGACGATGATCAGCGTCCGTTCGAACTGTCCCATGTTTTCTGAGTTGATGCGGAAGTATGCTTGCAGCGGAGTATCAACTTTTACGCCTTTTGGCACGTAGATGAATGATCCACCGGACCATACCGCAGAGTTCAAGGCCGCAAACTTGTTGTCAGTCGGCGGGATGACTTTTGCCCAATGCTCGCGGAAAATGTCTTCATTTTCTTTGAGGGCGCTGTCTGTGTCTTTAAAGACGATCCCTTGAGACTCAAGATCTTCTTTCATGTTATGGTAAACGACTTCTGATTCATATTGCGCGGATACACCGGCCAAATATTTTTGCTCAGCTTCAGGGATTCCGAGCTTGTCAAATGTTTGTTTGATTTCCTCAGGAACTTCGTCCCATGATTTTTCTGAACGCTCAGAAGGCTTTACATAGTACGTGATTTCATCAAAGTTCAATGAGTTTAAATCTCCGCCCCATTGCGGCATTGGCATATTGTAGAAGTGTTCAAGAGATTTCAGACGGAAGTCGAGCATCCACTGTGGCTCTTCTTTCATGCGTGAAATTTCTTCAACGATTTCTTTTGTCAATCCCCGCTCTGAACGGAAAATGGAAACGTCTTTGTCGGCAAAACCGTATTTATATTCGCCGATATCCGGCATTTTCTTAGCCATCCAACTCACTCCAATCTTTATTCGTTATCGCTGTTTTCTTTGGAAACGCCTTTTTCAAGGGCTTTCCATGACAATGTTGCACATTTAATCCGGGCCGGAAATTTTGAAACGCCTTGTAGAGCTTCAATATCGCCTAAATCGATCGAATCGTCGTAGTCTTTGCCCTGCATCATATCTGAAAAGATCTGTGACATCTGAAGGGCGGTCTCCACGTCTTTCCCTTTGATCGCCTGTGTCATCATGGACGCAGAAGCCATTGAGATTGAGCATCCTTCGCCTTCAAATTTTGCATCTTCTACTTTACCGTCCGTTATCTTCATCGTCAGTCTGATTCGGTCACCGCATGTCGGGTTGTTCATGTCAACGACGATGCTGTCATTTAAAACCCCTTTGTTTCTCGGGTTTTTGTAGTGATCCATTATCACCTGGCGATACAGTGTATCCAAGTTCACATTAAAAGACATTTGTGAAATACTCCTTTGTCTTCTGAAGAGCTTCAACCAGTTTGTCGATGTCTTCTTCCGTATTATACAGATAAAAGCTTGCTCTTGCAGTGGCGGAAACGTTCAGCCATTTCATCAAAGGCTGTGCGCAGTGATGGCCGGCTCTGACGGCGACCCCTTCTGCATCAAGGACAGTCGCCACATCGTGCGGATGAACGTCTTCAAGGTTGAATGTCACGAGTCCTGCACGTTCGGCCGGACCATAGACAGTCGCGCCTTCAAGTTCTTTAAAGCGCTCCAGGGCGTAGGCCGCCAAACGGTGTTCATGCGCCAATATTTCGTCAAGTCCGATGTCTTCAAGGAAGTCAATCGCCGCTCCCAAGCCGATCGCACCGGCAATGATCGGTGTGCCGGCTTCGAATTTCCAAGGCAGCTCCTTCCAAGTCGATTCGTAAAGACCGACAAAATCGATCATTTCTCCGCCGAATTCTGCGGGTTCCATGTTTTCAAGCAATGCTCTTTTTCCATACAGTACCCCGATCCCGGTCGGACCACACATTTTGTGAGCTGAAAACGTGTAGAAATCGCAGTCCAAATCCTGGACGTCAATTTTCATGTGAGGCGTGCTTTGCGCACCGTCTACGACCATGATCGCGCCGTTGTCATGCGCGATTTTGGCTATTTCCTTAATCGGGTTGATCGTACCGAGAACGTTTGAAACATGCGCAGCAGAGACGATTTTTGTATTTTCCGTCACCGTTTCCCTGACATCGTCCAAGGAAATGGTTCCGTCTTCCTGAAGCGGAATGTACTTCAGCGTGGCGCCGGTTGCTTTGACAGCCTGCTGCCACGGAATAATATTCGCATGGTGCTCCATCGGTGTAATGACGATTTCATCACCGGGCTTGAGGTTTGCGCGGGCATAGCTGAGCGCAACCGTGTTCAGGGCCGTTGTCGTACCCCTTGTAAAAATAATTTCCTGCATCGACTTCGCGTTGATAAACTTCCTGACCTTCTCACGAGCTCCTTCATATCCATCCGTTGCTTTCGTTCCTAATGTATGAACGCCGCGATGGACATTGGAATTGTAAGAGTTGTAATACTCATCAATCGTCTCGATGACAACGCGCGGCTTCTGCGATGTAGCCGCGCTGTCCAAATAAACGAGATCGTGTCCGTTGACCTGTTGGCTGAGAATCGGAAACTGTTCGCGAATATCTTTGGCATTCATTATTTTACTTTCCTTTCAATCACAGAGACCAGCTGCTTCTTCACGCCTTCGATCGGAAGTTCATTGACAACCGGTGCGAGGAAGCCGTAAATGACGAGGCGCTCTGCTTCTTCTTTTGGAATTCCGCGGCTCATCAAATAGTAAAGCTGAACCGGATCGACGCGGCCGACGGAGGCAGCGTGTCCTGCCGTTACATCGTCTTCATCGATTAAAAGGATCGGGTTGGCGTCGCCGCGCGCTTTTTCACTCAGCATAAGAACGCGTGATTCCTGCTCTGCATTTGATTTTGACGCGCCGTGCTCGATTTTTCCGATGCCGTTGAAGATCGAAGATGCGGAATCTTTCATAACGCCGTGTTTTAAAATATAGCCTTCTGAATGCTTTCCGTGATGAATGATTTGCGTTGTAAAGTTTTGAGTCTGTTCTCCTCTGCCGACGACAACCGTTTTCGTATCGCCGAATGTGCCGTCTCCATGCAGGTTTGTCGTGTTTTCAGAAACGGTGTCTCCGTCATTCATCAAACCGAGCGCCCATTCGATTTTGCTGTCGCGTCCAAGTGCAGTTCCGCGGCGGCTGACATAAGCCGTCACCCCTGCGGAAAGGTTGTCGACCGCACCGTATTGCACGCGGGCATTCGCGCCTGTGATCACTTCTGACACGATGTTAAAGACCGCTTCCTTAGGGTTCACAGTGCTGATGTAGTTTTCTACATATGTGACTGCACTGTTGTCATCAGCAACGACAAGTACATGGTTGAAAAGCGTTGTATCATTGCTTTCATGGACATAAACAGCTTGCACAGGCGCTTCCAGTTCGACGTTTTTCGGAACGTAAAGGAAGGCTCCGCCGTTCAGAAGCGCTGCATGCAATGCCGTTAATTTATGCTCATCGGCTTTTACGCCGTCTTTCATAAAGTATTTTTTGACTAGCTCGCCGTGTTCGCGGAACGCAGTATGAATATCTGTAAAGATGACGCCTTTATCCTGCAGCTCTTTTGAAAGAGAAAGGTAAGCCGGCGTCTGGTCTCTTTGGACATAAAGCGTTTTGTCTTCATTTCCAAGATCGATCAGCGATTTGACCTCATCTGAAAGATCATCCAAAGAATCAAGCGGTTTATTTTCTACAGTATGCTTATCAAACCGTGTAAAATTCCAATTTGTAATTTTCGTTTTATCAGGTTTCGGCAGCGGCAGATCTTCGGCTTTTTCAAGCGCTTCTAAGCGTAGATCTTGTAGCCATGCCGGTTCCTGGTGCTTCTCAGAGAAGCTTTTGACATATTCCCGATCTACAGATAATTTTGTTTCCAATGTCATGTTTATCCCCCTAACGCTTACGCTTCTTGACCGACAGTTTCGTCTTCGATTCCAAGCTCATGCTTAATCCAGTCATATCCTTCAGCCTCAAGGCGCTGCGCCAGCTCAGGTCCGCCGGATTTCACAACGCGGCCCTGCATCATGACGTGCACGTGGTCAGGCGTAATGTAGTTCAAGAGGCGCTGATAGTGCGTGATGATCAGGCAGCCGAAGTCCTCGCCGCGCATTTTGTTGATTCCTTTTGAAACGACTTTAAGGGCGTCGATATCCAAACCTGAATCGATTTCGTCAAGAATCGCGATTTTCGGTTCGATCATCATCAGCTGAAGAATTTCGTTGCGTTTTTTCTCACCGCCTGAGAAACCTTCGTTCAGGTAGCGCTGCGCCATATCAGGGTCCATTTCAAGAAATTCCATGTTTTCGTCCATTTTGCGGATGAATTTCATTAAAGAAATCTCGTCGCCTTCTTCTCTGCGCGCGTTGATCGCTGAACGGAGAAAATCGGCGTTTGTAACACCGCTGATTTCACTCGGATACTGCATAGCCAAAAACAGGCCGGCCTGAGCGCGCTCGTCCACTTCCATTTCCAGAACGTCCTTGCCGTCAAGCGTGATGCTTCCTTTTGTTACTTCGTATTTAGGATGACCCATAATCGCCGCGGATAAAGTTGATTTACCCGTTCCGTTCGGTCCCATTACAGCGTGGAATTCCCCGCCTTTTATTTCAAGGTTTACACCTTTTAAAATCTCTTTTCCTTCAATCTCAACGTGAAGATCTTTGATTGTTAATGTCGAAGCAGCCATGAAATATACCTCCAATATATATAATCATCATTCTCAATTTATTCTCATTCTAATTTTATAACAAATGAAAAGTGAATACAACAATAGTCTTTCTATCTTTTCGTGTACATGTTCTCAAGTTTAACAAAAAACGTTTTGTTCTTAAAGAGATTGGGGTAAGAAAACTTCCCGGACGAGACTATGCGCTTCTTACAATCAACAAGCTATCGACAAAGAGCGGGAATTACGAATGGGAACGGTTTGATCCCAGGCTGCACGATTCATGACGGGAACAGCGCTCCCCTTCTATTTGGACCGTCACATGCTCCACGTTGCATTCTTTCCTTAGATATTTTGATACTTGTTTTAAGATTCTATCCCTGTCACTGTTTTCGTCTGCCACGATATGGCAGCTTAATGACGGCATATCAGATGAGATCGACCAAATGTGGAGATCGTGAACCTCCCTGACTGACGGAATGGAAAGCAAGCCGTTTTTAAGTGCTTCCGCATCAATGTCTTTCGGTTTTCCTTCCATTAATATATGCACCGAGTCTTTCGTCACCCGCCACCCGCTGACAAGTACCAAAACCGCGACGGCGACGCTTGCGATTGGATCGGCGATATTCCAATTGAAGAAAAGCATGAGGAGGCCTGCGATAATCGCGCCGAAAGATCCCAGCATATCGCCGATGACGTGCAATAAAGCGCTCCGCATGTTTAAATTCCCGCTTGTGTCGCCTTTCATTAATATCCAGGCTGCAGCAATGTTGATGAACAGACCAACCGTTGCAATTGCGAGCATGCCACTGCCGGCGACTTCCGGCGGGCTGAAAAAGCGGTTGTACGCTTCCCAAAAAATATAAAGTGAAATCAAAAGCAAGGTGATGCCATTGATAAACGCAGCCAAAATTTCAAAGCGCCTGTAGCCGAATGTTTTGCTCGCGCTTGCGGCCTTTTCCCCAATTTTAAACGCCAAGAGGCTGAAACCAAGCGCCGCAGCGTCGCTGAGCATATGTCCCGCATCTGACAGCAAAGCGAGGCTGTTCGTCAATATCCCGCCTATCACTTCAATTATCATAAAAGTAAAAATCAAACCGAAGCTGATGAACAGCGCTTTTTGATTTGCTGATCGGCTGCCATGGTGGCTGTGACCTGTATGTCCGTGAGAATGAGCCATTTTAAATCCCCCTCTTAAATTATTATATGATCATGTATTCATATTTAAATTTTACCTTTTCCTTTAATTATGGTCAAGCGGCTTCTAATAACATGGAGAAGGACGGATCGACACATCCGCCCCCCTCTCGTTTTATCCGATCATGGGTAAGTCTGATACGATCTGCTTACTTTTTTGATACTGCTTTTCGCGTCTTTTCTCAACTTCAAGCCGATTCACATGGCTTCTGCTGTACTCCTCGTACCCCATTCCATGCGACTTGTGCATCGCTTTTTCCATTTCGGCCGTGAATTCAAGGTCAAGCTGATCTTGGCTTGAACAAATAATGAATCATCCTTTCAGAGATTTTCTTACATAGTACCAGTTATATACAAACTCTGCAAAGATGTGTGTGCTTTCAATATGCTTTCACGGACAAAATCAATGCTTCATTTGCTGGAATTCTTCCATCGCCTGCAGAACGAGCGTGACCGCTTGGCTCATGGCCGCGCCTCCGCCAAATGCCGCAGTTACGCCGACCGCTTCAAGAATTTCTTCCTCCGACGCTCCACAATCCAGGCAGCCCTTGATATGATAAATAATGCAATATTCATCCTGAGTATTTACACTGATGCCCAGTGCGATCAGCTGCTTATCCTTTTCGCTGAGCGCGCCTTTTTTAAAGCATTCTTCGGTAAATTCGTTGTATTTGGCGGCAATTCCGGGCATTTTTTCGGAAAAGATGCCGATCCCAGCTTTATATTCATGCAGTGCGGATTCGATAATGCTTTCAGATTCATGCTGATTCACGTTTTGTTCCTCCATTTTCAGTTGGTAGTCTTTTTTATTATGAGCCTCTTTTCAAAAAATACGCGAAAAAACCCCGGTTTTCTTCGAAACCGGGGTGTTCTTTCATTTATTCAGATACAGAAATGACAGAGCCTTCATATTTTTTGTCGATGAACTTTTTAATGTCATCAGAGCGCAATACGTCCATCAGAGCTTTCACTTTGTCAGAATCTTCGTCGCCTTTGCGGACGGCGATGATGTTAGCGTAAGGATTATCTTTTGGAGACTCAAGTTCGATTGAATCAGTTTTCGGATTCAGCTTGTTTTGGATCGCGTAGTTCACATTGATGAACACGGCGTCAGCTTCATTGGCTTCGTATGCTTTTGCCGTCATTTCAGGCGCCACATCGTTTTTGATTTTGAGGTTTTTCTTGTTTTCTGTAATATCTTTTACTGTCGCATCCACTTTTTCAATGCCTGATTTCAGCTTGATCAGTCCGGCATTTTCAAGCATTGCAAGCATGCGGCCCTGTTCAGCGGCGTTGTTGCTCATAATAATTTTTGCACCGTCAGGAAGGTCTTTTAAAGATTTATACTTTTTAGAGTAGATGCCGAATGGCTCAAGGTGTACCGCGCCGACGTTAACAAGATCGTAATCTTTATTTTCTTTCATTTCCTGTTCAAGATACGGGACATGCTGGAAGTAGTTCGCATCAAGATCTTTCGTTGCAAGCGCTTTGTTGATCAGTTTGTAGTCCGTGAAATTTTTGATTTTAAGCTCATAGCCTTTTTCTTTCAAAAGCGGCTTTGCTTCTTCAAGGATTTCAGCGTGAGGCGTCGGCGTCGCTCCGACTGTGATGACTTTGCTGTCTTTATCTCCTTCGCTGCTGGAAGATCCGCAAGCGGCCAAAATGCCTGCAAAAATGATGAATAAAGCTGTTAATAAACCTTTTTTCATGTTGATGTCCTCCCTAACGTTTGTCTAATTTATTTGTTATAAAATCCCCGATAAACTGGATGATAAACACAATAGCTAAAATGAAAATAGTGGCGATGAGTATAATATCGGGATTGTTCATCTGAAAACCGTTTACATAGGCAAGGTTCCCGAGTCCGCCTGACCCGATTGCGCCGGCCATCGCCGTCGAACCGATCAGTGCAATCGCCGTAACCGTAATGCCAGAGATCAAGGCCGGCATCGATTCGGGCAGGAGCACTTTAAATATGATCGTCGATGTTTTGGCTCCCATCGATTTCGCCGCTTCAATCACGCCTTTATCGACTTCGCGCAAAGCGATTTCAACCAGGCGGGCATAGAACGGAGCGGACGCGATAATTAAAGCCGGAAGTGCGGCGTTCGGTCCCAGGATCGTGTTCATTAAAAACTTTGTGAAACCGAGCAGCAAAATAATCAATATAATAAAAGGAATAGACCTGAACACATTGACGATTGCCGAGATTACACCGTTAACAATCCGATTCTGCCAAATGTTGCCTTTTGAAGTCAAATACAGCAGCATTCCGAGAATCACTCCGATGATAAAAGCAAACAATAGGGAAATTCCTGTCATATATATCGTTTCATACGTAGCTTCCCACAGCTGCTCCATATCTACGTTTGGAAACAGTTTTTCAAACATTCGTGATCACCTCTGCTTCTACCTGGCGGCTCTTGATGAAATCGACCACATCGTTGACCTCGTTTTCATGTCCGTCGACATGAATGAACAATGAACCGTATGCGCCGTCCTGAGTTTGCGAGATTTTGCCTTGAAGGATGTTGACTTCAACATCGAACTTCCGAATGATCTGTGTGATCAGCGGCGATTCGGCCGCTTCACCGACGAAGGTGAGCTTGATCGTCCGCCCGGATGTCGTTTCTTCGAGGAAATGCTTCAGCGTTTCCTGTGTTTCCACCGGTTCTGTTACCTGCTGAACAAAGCGCTTTGTCATTTCTTCCTTCGGCTTGAGGAAAACGTTCAGCACATCGCCTTCTTCCACGACCTTTCCGTTTTCCATGACGGCCACTCTGTGGCAGATTTTCCTGATGACATGCATTTCATGAGTGATCAGGACAATGGTCAGTCCGAGCCTTTCATTGATATCGGACAGAAGACCCAGGATCGAGTCAGTCGTCTGCGGATCAAGCGCTGATGTCGCTTCATCGCATAAGAGAACTTTCGGATTGTTTGCGAGCGCCCGCGCGATGCCGACGCGCTGCTTTTGGCCTCCGCTAAGCTGTGAAGGGTAGGCGTTTTCCTTGCCTTCAAGACCGACAAGCTTAATCAGTTCAGCGACTCTTTTCAGACGTTTTGCTTTGCTGACACCGGCGATCTCCAGCGGAAACGCAATATTGTCGCGAACCGTTCTTGACCACAATAGGTTGAAGTGCTGGAAAATCATGCTGATTTCCTGCCTCGCATTCCTCAGCTTCTTCCCTTTGATCTCGCTGATTGTTCTGCCGGCTACTTCAACCGTGCCTGAAGTCGGCTGTTCAAGTCCGTTCAAGAGACGGATCAAGGAGCTTTTTCCAGCTCCGCTATATCCAATAATTCCGAAGATTTCACCTTTTTTAATCGTAAGGGTGACATCCTGGACAGCATTGACATCTCCATGCTTTGACCGATAAATCTTTGAAACATTTTGAAGATTTATCAAAAGCCATCACCTGCTTTCTTGCTCAATTCTCATAGTTGTCTAAATTCCTGATCAAACAATGAAAAAAGCCTTTCTGCACACATGAGCAGAAAGGCTTTTGAATAGTCTGGGCCTTTCTCTCATCTTTCAAAGCATAATGCTTCGCGTGAATTGGCACCATTTCAACACGTGTTGATGGTTGCCGGGTTTCATAGGGCACTTCCCTCCACCTCTCTGGATAAGAGAAACATATATTTATTTTTTGATTATTATGATCGGAATTCTTAAAGTAGGATATCATGCGAAAAAATAGTTGTCAACTATTTTTCGTAAGACAATCGGCCTACGGCGAAAAGAGACGAACGTAAACGCCCGTCCCTGTCTGACTTATACACGGAATGTGCCGATTTTTCAAATGTTCAAAATGTCTCTGAATAAAGATCGCTGTTTTTAAAAAAGCCGTCCGTCAGCCATAAAATCGCTTCAAGCTTCAATAAAGCTCTGAAAGAGCCTTTTACTTGAACAGTGCCGCGCTGTACGAGATGCTGTAATGAAATATCGCCGTGAAGAAGGTCAATAATCTCGCTTTGCTCTCCAAAAAAGGTCAAATGAGCTTTTTCTGCAAGAGCAGATTTTTCCATTTCCCCTTTTTCGTTGATCGCTAACGTAAAAGCTTCTTTCTCGCCTTGAAACGTAATCAGCAAAGCCGTTGTAGATAATAGAGGTTTTAAAAAAAGAGCCTTGTCCTCTCTTTCTATCAATCCCATTTTCTCCAACTGTATAACCTCCTGTAAATTGGTCATACTTACAGATTCTCTGTCTGCCGCAGGAGTTCCTTTAGGAATTGCTCGACAAGTTTTTGCTGGTTATTTCCCGAGAAATATGTCAAAAGCGCCCTTAATCCACAACATTTTGTTTAATCGTATCGTATAAGTAGGAAACGGAGTGAAAAGCGTATTCTTTTTTGACGACTTGCCCGTTTTTGTAAAGGATAAAGCACGGAACGCTTTCTATTTCCTGCTGCTTGGCAAATGCCGGGGAATAATTGAGATTGTTTTTATAAAAAGGAATGTCCTTTATCATTTCATCAACGACTTCCAGCATTCTTCCGGCCAGCTGACACGTTCCGCAGAACGGCGTGTATACATATAGAAGACAGGTCTCATGCTCAAGCCGTTTCAGCTCTTTTTCTTGAAGTTCTTGCATCTGTTAAACCGCACCTCAATACGTTTTATAATAAATATTTTGTATGTACCCGGATGTTTGAACGAAATAATACTTCTGCAACATGCTGACTCGGGGCGGAAGCGACTTCTTTGTATACTCTATCGATGTATAGATGCGAAGCTTGGGGGAGCTCCCTCATCAGCTGCCGGCGGAGCTTTTCCCCTGATTCATCGGCATCCACCAGGATATAAACGTCTTTATCAAACAGCGTTTCGGCGAATTCATCGAGCTTTGCCTGGCTGATCGTTCCGTTTGTGCAAATGATGTCCACGGGCTCTTCGATGACATGCTTCACTTTTTGCTTATCTGATTTCCCTTCGACGATCATGACTTTTTCATTTTCCGGCATATGATCACCTTTAATGATTTACTTGTAAAAAAAGGCAGTGAATATTCACCGCCTGACTCGATTAACACCAGCCTTGGTGGTCATCACAGTCTACATATTTAGCATCCGGACCGCTTACGGTATCCGCCGTTTTGTAAAATTTTTCATCTTGGAATGAATATCCAGATTTCAACTCGTATTGATCCTTGCCGGTCATTCGGCCGATCAGCTCATTCTCATGGTACAGCTGCATTCCGCCGTTTTTTAATCGGCTTTCCACATGTTCTGTAATATCAATACGTTCTTTTTTCAGCGTCAATTTGGACACCCCCTCTTGATATAGAGTATCCAAACGACACATGGCTATCCTGAATAATCCTTAGTCTTCTTTTATCATGTCCTCATATTGCTCGGCTGTCATCAGATTTTCGATTTCAGAAGCATCGGACGGCTCGACGATAATCATCCATGCCTTTTCATACGGAGACTCGTTGACGAATTCAGGGCTGTCTTCCAGATCTTCATTCACTTCGACCACTTTTCCGTTGATCGGGGCATACAGCTCAGAAACGGTCTTTACGGATTCAACGCTGCCAAAAGGCTCGTCCGCTTTGATTTCGTCTCCCACTTCAGGAAGCTCGACAAATACGATGTCTCCAAGTTCGGATTGGGCGAAGTCTGTAATGCCGATTCTGACTTTATCTCCTTCTGTCTTCACCCATTCGTGTTCTTCTGAATAACGCAACTCTTTCGGTGTGCTCATGCTAACCCCTCCATAAAGTGTTTTAATCGATCCTACATTGAAGATATCATATTTTGATGTGTTATAACCAGTATGTCTTAAACTGACCTTCTTTAAAACCGACCGTTACTTTACTGCCGTCTGTCGCAATCGGGCGTTTGATCAGCATACCGTCCGAAGCCAGCAGTTCCAGCTGCTCATCTTCAGACATGCTTTGCAGCTTGTCTTTTAAGCCGAGTTCACGGTATTTTTGGCCGCTCGTGTTGAAAAACTTCTTCAATTCAAGTCCGCTTTTCTCATAGAGCTCTTTCAGTTTTTCCTTGCTTGGCGGCTGTTCTGCGATATGTATCCCATTGATTTCTTTGCCGTGGTCTTCAAGCCATTTTTTCGCTTTGCGGCATGTCCCGCATTTCGGATACCAGTAAAAATCCAAAGCCATACATACACACCCCTCTCATTTAATCGAGGTAATTTTAACATAGATCGAATGAAAAACCTAAAACCGTGCTCCATTCTATGACAGCTAAAAACCCCGCCTAAGCAGGGCTTTTCGTTTAAACGATATATTTCTCAGCTTCAAAGATTCCTTTGGCTGCCTGGCGCTTTTTCTCAATGACATTGACAGGCGTAAAGCGCGTTAATTTGCGCAGCGCGGACAGCATCATGCGCAGCGAATCGCCTGATTCCACCGCAATGAGCGATTCCTTGGCATGGCTTTCAATTTCCTGAAAGGCAACTTGTGCAAAAATCTGCGTATAAAGAATTTTCTGGGCGTTTTTGTCTTCGCCGGTTGCCTGGATGGCTTTTTCAGTACGCAATATAGCTGCTTCCATGGCATAGACCTGGCTGACAATGTCAGCGATATTCACGAGGATTTCCTGCTCCTGGTCGAGCGCTTTTCCATATTTTTGTGCGGCGAGTCCCGCGATCATGAGCGCGATTTTTTTGGCGTTTCTCAGCAGATACTTTTCCTGTTCCAAAACGCCGTCACCTGGTTCTTCAGGCATGAGCATCATCAGCTCTTCTTGAAGCGCCTTCGCTTTCTCAAACAGAGGAAGCTCGCCTTTCATCGCTTTTTTCATGTAAGTGCCCGGGACGATGAGACGGTTGATTTCGTTTGTGCCTTCAAAAATCCGGTTGATCCGTGAATCGCGGTAAGCCCGCTCCACTTCGTATTCCTGCATGAATCCGTAACCGCCGTGGATTTGAACACCTTCATCAACGATATAATCAAGCGTTTCAGATCCGAATACTTTGTTAAGGGAGCATTCGATTGCATATTCAGCGATCGATTTCGCGACTTGGCGCCCGTCTTTTTGCTCTTCTTCGCTCAAGGTGCCCATTTTGTCTTCAAACAGCCCGACCGTACGATAGACAGAGCTTTCCATCGCATAAAGTCTCGCTGACATAGTGGCGATTTTTTCCCCGATTAAGCTGAACTTTGCGATCGGCGTCTTAAATTGCTGGCGCTGATTGGCGTATGAAGCGGACAGCTCGATGACCCGTTTGGAAGCGCCGATTGTCCCGACAGCGAGCTTATAACGACCGATATTTAAAATATTGAAGGCGATGACATGCCCTTTTCCCGGTTCGCCTAAAAGGTTTTCTTTCGGAACTTGAACCTGGTCTAAGATGAGCGTGCGGGTCGAAGAGCCTTTGATGCCCATTTTTTTCTCTTCAGGCCCTGTGGAAACACCTGCGTAATCTTTTTCCACAATGAAGGCCGAAAAATGTTCGCCGTCTATTTTCGCATAGACGATGAAAACATCGGCAAAAGCTGAGTTTGTAATCCATTGCTTTTCACCGTTTAATATATAGTGGGTTCCCGCCTCATTCAAAACGGCCGTTGTTTTTGCTCCTAATGCATCAGATCCGGAGCCAGGCTCTGTTAAGGCATAGGCTGCAAATTTTTCCCCTGTTGCAAGGGACGGCAGATACTTTTTCTTTTGCTCCTCGGTTCCGAAAAATACGATCGGAAGCGTGCCGATCCCGACGTGCGCCCCGTACGATAACGAAAAGCTTCCCGCTCTTGAGAATTTTTCGGTGATCAGCGCCGAGCTTATTTTATCGAGCCCGAGTCCGCCATACTCTTCAGGAACGTCAGCACCGAGAAGCCCGAGTTCCCCGGCTTTTTTCAGAAGCCTGACAGAGTGATCGAAATTGTGCTCTTCAATTTCGTCGATGTATGGCAAAACATCTCCGAGAATATAATCTTCAGTCGTTTTGGCGATCATTTTATGTTCATCTGTGAAATCTTCCGGTGTAAACAGCTGATCAGCCGTCACCTCTTCAATCAGAAAGGCTCCGCCTTTTTTCATATGGTCTTTTGTTTGTTCCATTGTTCCATCCCCCTTGTGATTAAACTAATTCGAATACCCCTGCTGCTCCCATGCCTCCGCCGATGCACATCGTCACAACGCCGAATTGCTCGCTTCTCCGCCGCATTTCGTGGATCAACGTCAGCGTCAGCTTTGTTCCCGTGCAGCCGAGCGGATGACCGAGCGCAATCGCTCCGCCGTTGACATTGACTTTCTCTTCATCGATGCCAAGCGACCTGATAACCTGGATCGCTTGCGATGCAAACGCCTCATTTAATTCGAATAAACCGATATCCGAGAGCTCTAGTCCCGCCATCTTCAGCGCCCTAGGGACAGCTTCAACAGGACCTATGCCCATCACCTCCGGCGGAACGCCGCCGACTGCGAACGAACGAAATCTTGCGAGGGGCTTTAACCCGAGCGCATCCGCTTTTTCTTTGTCCATGATCATCACTGCGGCCGCCCCGTCGCTCGTCTGCGAGGAATTCCCTGCCGTAACCGAGCCGTCCGCCGAAAACGCCGGTTTTAACGTCGACAGAACGTCTTTAGTTGTCCCCGGGCGCACACCTTCATCGGCGGAGAAAGTAAACGTCCGCTCCTTCAGCTTGTGATGTTCATCCACTTCTCTGACGGTGACGTCCACCGGGACGATTTCATCTTCGAACTTTCCTTCCGGGATCGCTTTGGCTGCTTTTTGATGGCTGCTGACAGCAAATGCATCCTGATCCTCCCTGGAAACGCCGTATTTAACAGCAACCTGTTCAGCCGTATGGCCCATTCCCATATAATATTCAGGAGCTGTTTCCGCGAGCGCCGCGTTCGGTCTGACGATATGCCCCATCATCGGCACGATGCTCATCGATTCAGCGCCGCCGGCAATGATCGTGTCGGCAGCTCCAAGCATGATTTTTTCGGCCCCGTAAGCGATTGATTGAAGTCCTGAAGAACAATATCTGTTGATCGTAACGGCCGGTACTGTGTGCGGCAGACCGGCAAGCGCGCCGATATTGCGCGCCATATTCAACCCTTGTTCGGCTTCCGGCGTAGCGCAGCCGATGATTAAATCATCGATATTCCCTTCATAACCGCCAGCTCTTTTCAGCGTCTCTCTCACGGCATATGCGCCTAAATCATCGGGACGGACAGTCCTCAATGAGCCTTTTTTTGCTTTTCCGATCGGGGTTCTCGCCCCCGATACAATAACTGCCTCTTTCATTATTTTCCCTCCTTAATTACGCAATGGTTTGCCTTTTACAAGCATATGCTGCATTCTCGCCTGCGTTTTCGGTTCGCTCACAAGGCTCAGGAAAGCTTCTCTTTCCAAATTGAGCAAGTATTCTTCCGTTACTTCAGCGCCGAACGGAACCCTCCCGCCAGCGAGGACAAACGCCAGCTTTTTCGCTATCTTCATGTCGTGTTCAGAGATGGCGCCGGACAGCTTTAACGATTCCGCACCGAGCAGGAGCGCTGCATAGCCGGATTCGCCTGTCACCGGCACTTTCTTTTTCACCGGCGGACGGTAGCCGCTTTCGGAAAGCGTCAGGACGAGTTTTTTAGCATCGTATAACAAGTGATCCTGGTTGATGCTGATTTGATCCTCTGCGGTTAAGATGTTCAGCTCTTTCGCTTCTTGAGCCGAAGTCGACGTTTTTGCAAGGGCAATTGTCTCAAACGTCTTGATGGCGGCCTCCTGGATATCCGGTTTAACTCCTTCAGGCAGCCCCTTCAAGTAGTTTAAATAAAGCTCTTTATTGCCTCCGCCGCCCGGAATCAGACCGACGCCTGTTTCAACGAGGCCCATGTATGACTCGTTTGAAGCTTGAACACGGGCTGCAGGCAGACAAAGCTCAGTCCCACCGCCAAGCGTCATCCCGAACGGAGCGGCGACGACCGGCTTGGTACTGTATTTCACTTTCATCATCGTCTCCTGGAACTGACGGATGATCATGTCAATTTCCATATAGTTGTCGTCTTGAGCTTCCATCAGCATCATCGCGAGATTGGCTCCGACGCAGAAATTTTTGCCCTGGTTGCCGATCACAAGTCCTTTATAATTGGCGTCTACTTCCTCAAGAGCAAATTTCAGCATTTGGATGATGTCGAAGCCGATTGCATTGCTTTTCGAATGAAATTCGAGCAGTGCGACATCATCGCCTAAATCGATCAAACTTGCCCCGCTGTTTTTCTTGATGACGCCTTTTGTTTCTTTGAGTGATGACAAATGGATCGTTTTCTTGTTTTCTTGAAGCGCCCTGTATTCGCCGCTTTCAAAACAGTAATAGAACGTCTTTCCGTTTTCCTTAATGTAGAAGGTCTCATGTCCTTTTGCGAGCATTTCCTTCACCCAGTCCGCGACTTTCCAGCCCTCAGCTTCAAGCTTTTGCACCGCGTTTTTCACACCGATGCTGTCCCACATTTCAAACGGCCCTTCCGACCAGCCGAACCCCCATTTCATCGCCTGATCAATTGCCGTTATGCTGTCAGCGATTTCCCCTGACAGCTCAGCCGAATAGACAAGCGTCGGAGCTGTCATGTTCCAAAGAAGGCTTCCCGCTCTGTCGTCTGAATAAATAAGCGCTTTCAATCTCGCTCCTGCGCCTTTCATTTGCTTGGCCGCTTCAAGTCCCGATGTTTTTAATGTTTGGCGTTTGCTGTAGGTCAACGTCATCGGATCGAGCTCAAGAATGTCTTTTCCTTCTTTTTTGTAAAAACCTTGTTTCGCTTTGCTTCCGATCCAGCCTTTTTCGAGCATTTTTTCAATAAATTCAGGCAGCCGGAAAACGTTTTTTTCTTCGCCAGTGACTTGGTTATAAACATTTTTGGCAACGTGCGAAAATGTATCAAGCCCGACGACATCGAGCGTTCTGAAAGTTGCGCTTTTCGGGCGCCCGATCAGCGGACCTGTAATCGAATCGACTTCGCCTATCGTGTAGCCGCCTTTCAGCATTTCCTGAACCGTCACAAGCAAGCCGTATGTTCCGATGCGGTTGGCGATAAAGTTTGGCGTGTCTTTCGCTTCAACAACCCCTTTGCCAAGTACGTCTTCGCCAAATTTCTTCATAAATGCCAGCACTTCGGGATCCGTTTCGTCAATCGGAATCACCTCAAGCAGCTTTAAATAGCGGGCCGGGTTAAAAAAGTGCGTTCCTAAAAAGTGCTTTTTGAAATCAGCGGACCTTCCCTCCGCCATCTGCCTGACGGAGATGCCTGATGTATTGCTGCTGACGATGCTTCCGTGTTTTCTGTATTGATCGACCTTTGAAAACACTTGCTTCTTGATCTCCAGTTTTTCGACAACAACTTCAATAATCCAGTCGGCATCTTTAATTTTTTCAAAATCGTCTTCCATGTTCCCTGTGGTGATACGGCTGATATTCTTCTTCGAAGTCAACGGAGCCGGTTTTTGCTTTAGCAGCTTTTGTACGGCTGACTGTGCCAGCCGGTTGCGCACATCCGGGTCTTCAAGAGTGCGGCCTTTTTTTCTTTCCTCATCTGTTAATTCACGCGGCACCATATCGAGCAGTAACACAGGAATCCCGATATTGGCTAAGTGAGCCGCGATTCCGGAACCCATTACACCGGAACCGATAACGGCGGCTTTACGAATATGCTTGACCATGAAAGATCCTCCCTCACTTTGAATGAATACTCATTCATTTTTGCTCCAAAAAAATAAACTCTCCTGTCTTCTTTCATCTTAAAAGATTTTGGAAGCGAGTTCAATAACTTGGTGCAAAATTTCTGAAATTTTTTCAGCGGGTATTATTTTGCTACGGTTACATGTTTCCCCGCTTTTGGGACAAACCAATAGAGAGGAGGTGAAGGCCTTGGTACGTGAAAGAAAAAATCCATCTTCTGCCGCAGTCAGCGCCGCAAGCATAAAAGGCAATGCAGGTCCGGATTATAAAAAGGCGGAGGCGGGCGGAAAACGGACAAGCCAAAACCAGCAATATAAAAAGCATAATATGGATGTTCCTGAAGATCACTAAGCCCCTTTAAGCATCCGGTATAAATTTCCGATGTGTTAGGAAATCTAAAAATAAACGCTAAAAGGAGGCAGACGCATGCAGCAACAGCAAGGAATGACAACACCGCCGCCGGTCATTTCAACAAAGGATCATCTGTATTTGCAGGATATGCTGAACTGGAACTTGCTCGCGATGAAAAAAGCGCATTTTATGGCGGATCAATGCCAGGATCAGTCTCTTAAAACAGAACTCGACAGGGCCGGACAAATGCACCATCACCATTACAATGTGATATTGGAGCAGCTTCGTCAAAATCAAACGCAAAACCCGTCGGCATACATGCAATAGGAGGTCAATGATGAATCAGCAAAACCAACAGAAAATCGGCAATCAGGAAACCCCTGTCCCGAAAACGAGCGCGATGAATGACAGGGATTTTGTCAACGAACTGCTGACAACTGAAAAATACATGACGGCAGCATACTCGACAGCGCTTAATGAATTAAGCCATGAATCGCTTTACCAGGCCGTTCAGCCGCTGTTTAACGAGGCGCAAAACGTACAGCGCAGATTGTACCAGGTGATGTTTCAAAACGGATGGTACAAGGTGGAGGCAGAAGATGCCCAGAAAATCCAGCAGTCTTATCAGCAATTCCATTCTACATTGCAAGACCAGTCGCCATATCAGCAAAACCAATAAACAAAAAATAAGCAGAGGAGTCTCCCTGCTTATTTTTTTTGATTAGCCGCTCGGTGCGCTTCATTTCGTTCTTTAATCTGGCGGATGACTTCTTTTATCTCCTGCTTCGCATCCGGATAAGCTCCGTTCCAATGCTTGGCGAGGGGCGGCATGCTTTTGGCGATATGGCTGTAGATGATCCACATCTTCACCTGTTCTTTCAGTTCTTCGTCCGTTTCGCCTAAAAGCAGTTCCGTATATTTCTCAACAAGTCCGTCCAGCTGCTCCTTTAGTTTTTCCACTCACGACACCCTTTCTTTACGTTTATTTCTCGGGCATGTCCTGCATTTGACGCCGTTTTTGTCTGTTGCATAATACAGACAGCAAGTCGTGCGTGTCCGATCCTCCGCGTCCTGTCCGGGATAAAACCTTTTGAGAGGGTTTTCGTCAGCCCCTTCTTCAAAAAGGCCGGGCTCAGCTTCATAAAGAAGAAAATGAAAATCTTGCGCCGCCCGCGCCTTGAGCTTCGGATCTTCCAGAAGCGTGTCATACATCCAATACAGATAAACCGCAATATTTTCCCAAAGAATATGCTTTGAAATCACAAATGTCCGCCGACAGGCCGCGATCAGGGCGCCAAGATGGCGCCTGAAGATATCCTCGGTCAATTTTTTCAGTTCTTCGGTGCGATCCGCTTCGATAAGCTCAGCACCTTTGTGAAAATAAAACGACGGCGTCCACCCTTGATCATCGGCTTCTATCTCCCACGATACGGAAGCGGGAGCGGCTGGCAAGCGTTTTCCGCAAACCGTAAACAGATAGAAATGCAGCGCAGCAAGCATCCCGCTGCGCTTGACGAGCATCGAAGCCGCAACTTTTTGATTCGGAGCGTTCAGCCTGTCTTTCATATCTTCTACATAACGTTCTAAAAAATCCTCATCAAGGAGCATGTTTCCTTTAACAGAGAATAAGGAGCCGGTCTGCTTCGTTCCTAGGCGAAAACGAAGCAATGACTCAAGCTCCTCTTTTGTTAAATTAAGCATGGGACTGAACCACCTGCTGGACGATGCATCTTCCTCTTCCGTACGGAATGCAGTGCGGGGTGCCGAAAAGCGGATCTTTCGTCACTTCGCAGTCCATTTCAAAAACGTCCTGCACAAGCTTGCAGTTGATAATGGATTCAGGCCGGCCTTCGGCATATATCTTTTTGTCTTTAATCGCGACGAGGTGGTGGGCGTAGCGGCAGGCAAGGTTCAAATCGTGCAGCACCATCACGATCGTGCGCTTTTCGTGTTCATTTAATTCAAACAAAAGGTCCAGAATTTCAATTTGATGCGTCATATCCAAGTATGTCGTCGGTTCATCCAGTAAAATGATATCCGTTTCCTGAGCGAGCGTCATCGCGATCCAGGCGCGCTGCCGCTGGCCTCCGGACAAGGAATCGACTGTGCGCTCGGCCAGTTCTTCCATTCTTGTCGCTTTCAAAGCCTTTTGCACGGCCTCTTCATCTTCCGCTGACCATTGCTTCAGCCAGTTTTGATAAGGATACCGTCCCTGCTTAACGAGCTGGAGAACGGTCAGGCCTTCCGGAGCCGAAGGGCCTTGAGGCAGAATGGCCAGCTCCTTTGCCACTTCTTTCGTCGGAAGTTTGGCGATGGAGCTGCCTTCGAGAAGCACTGAACCGCCCTTTGGCTTCATTAAACGTGCGAGAGACCGAAGGAGAGTCGACTTACCGCAGCCGTTGCTGCCGATAAATACGGTGATTTCACCTTTTGGGATCGTTAAGTTTAACTCATCAATAATGATTGTTTCTCCATAACCTAAGCTTAACGTTTCTGTTGAAATGGCACTCATAAATGAAATCTCTCCTTTTATTGGTTTCTGCTTTTATACAGCAAGTAGATAAAGTAAGGGGCGCCTATCGCTGCAGTAAACACACCGGCAGGCACTTCAACGGGAGAAAAAAGCGTGCGTCCGATGATGTCAGCAATCAGCACAAGCAATCCTCCGATCAGCGCGGCAACCGGCAAGAGGGCGCCGAATGATGAACCGACAAGCCTTCTTGCGATATGCGGGGCCATCAAACCGACAAATCCGATCGTTCCAGAAAACGCGACGGCGATTCCGGCAAAAGCGGTGCTCAAAAGCAGGAGCAAAAAGCGATTCCGCTGAACAGAGCTTCCCACGCCTGTCGCAAGCTCCTCGCCGAGCGTCTGAATGTTGACGTTTCTGGCGGAGATGACGCAAATCAGCAGGAGGACAAGCGCAACCGGGATTAAAATATTCACATCCTGCCAGTTGGAACCATATACTGATCCGGTAATCCAAACGTTTGCCTGAGATGTTCTGTATATCGGTCCTTTGATCATAAACAATGTCGTCAAGGACTTGGCAAGCATTGAAAAACCAATCCCGATCAGCACGAGCCGAAAGGTTGAGGCGCCGTTTTTATAGGACAGAAAATAGACGATCATTCCGGCAAGCGCCGCGCCGACAAATGCGGCGACAGGGAGCCAGCTGATGCTGACGATCAGCGCATTGCTTTTATCTGAAAACAGCATTAAAAACAAGACAACAGCGACAGATGCCCCACCCGTCACACCGATGATGTCAGGGGAAGCAAGCGGGTTGCGGATGAGCCCTTGCAGGATCGAGCCGGCTGCCGCCAGACAGATTCCCGCAAACAAAGCCACCAAAATCCGCGGCATTCTGAAAGACATGATGATCAGCTCATCCGCCGGATTTCCCAGGCCGAGAAATGTTTTCGCGACTTCACCCGGAGAAATAAAACGCTCGCCGATACCGGCGCTAAAGACGATTGCACAAGCTGTCAGCAGCGCTAAGATGATGAATGAAAGCAACGCCTTTCGTCCGATTAAAAATGAGATGCTTCCTTTTCCAATCCTCAGTTTGCGATAATTCTTCAATTTTGGAACCCCCTTCTCGCAACATACACAAAGAGGGGTGTTCCGATGATGGCCGTCATGACGCCGACCGGCACCTCTTCAGGCATAATCAGGTATCTGGCGCCGATATCAGCGAAGACAAGCAATATTGCGCCCAGTACAGCACAATACGGAAGTATCCAGCGGTGGTCATTGCCGACAATAAATTTCGCAAAATGCGGTATGACAAGCCCGACGAAGACGATCGGTCCGGCAACAGCGACAGAACCGCCGGCAAGCAGGATAATCGCCAACGCCATCAGCGCTTTGATCAGCCATGTTTTCTGGCCGAGGCTTTTGGCCACATCTTCCCCCATCGTTAAGACATTGATTTTAGATCCAAGCAGAAAGCTGATGATGAATGCCGGAACGATATATGGAAGGACGGTCGTCAATAGGCTCAGGTCGCGTCCCTGGACAGAGCCGGCGAGCCAAAACAGCGCCTGTTCGAGCGCCGCCTCATTAACAGAAAGCAACCCTTGAGTCAGCGATGAAAACATTGCTGACATCGCCGCCCCCGCAAGCGTCAGCTTCACCGGAGTCAAACCTTCCCTGCCAAGGGAACCGACAAAATAGACGATTAAAGCGGTAGCGGCAGCTCCCAAAAACGAGATCCAGGCGATCGCCTGAAGCGAGCCGACATGAAAGAAAAACAGAGAGCACACAACAAAAAAGCCGGCTCCGGCGTTGATACCGAATATACCGGGTTCCGCCAGAGGATTTTTAGTCATCGCTTGCATCAATGCCCCGGCAACCCCGAGGGAAGCCCCCACAGTTGCGGCAATCAGCGCGCGCGGCAGACGCACATTTCTCAGCACAAGATGTTCATTGGATCCGCTGAAATCGGTGAACGCCTTATAAGCCACAGACCACGACGTATTCGTATAGCCGTATACGACACTTGCGCAAAGTGCGGCAATCAAAAGCAAAATAAAGGACAGCAGTACGATTGTTCTATATTTATTCGTTCTTAAGAGCATAGATTAAAATTCTCCTAGTTTGACTCGAAACATCTACGGTTATTGTATCAGATATCACTGATCTTGAAAATCATTTTCAATTAACAATTGACAAAATTCCTGCTGAAAATTATGATCATGTTTAACAACAACATTCTGAGGAGGACAAACATGAAAAAACGGACAATGCTTGGTTTCATCGCTATGTTAGCGATTTCACTTCTTGCGGCATGCAGCGGCGGTAAAGAAGACTCTTCAAAAGGCGAAGACAATAAAAAGGTGATAACCGTTAAACACGCTATGGGTACAGAGGATCAGATCCCGGCCAATCCAAAAAGGGTTGTCGTACTGACAAATGAAGGAACAGAAGCGTTGCTGAAATTGGGAATTAAGCCAGTGGGCGCAGTTAAATCCTGGACAGGCGATCCTTGGTATAATCATATTAAAAATGACATGAAAGGCGTCAAAGTGGTCGGTCTTGAAGGCGAGCCAAACATTGAGGCGATTGCCGAACTGAAGCCAGATTTAATCATCGGCAATAAAATGAGACAAGAAAAAATCTACGACAAGCTGGAAAAAATCGCTCCGACCGTTTTCTCTGAAACGCTCCGCGGCGAATGGAAGGACAACTTTTCCCTCTATGCAAAAGCTGTAAATAAAGAGGAGAAAGGCAAAGAAATTTTAAAAGATTTCGATAAAAAAGTCAGCGAATTAAGCGATAAACTCGGCGAACAAAAGAAGAAGCGGGTCTCAGTTGTCAGATTTATGGCCGGCCAATCAAGAATTTATTATAAAGATTCATTCCCTGGGATCATTTTGCAGCAACTGGGCTTCAATTTCCCTGAAAAACAGGAAAAGCTGTTTGCAAAACAAGACGATAAGTTTGCTTTTATGACGGAAAACAAGGAATCGATTCCTGAGATGGACGGAGATGTCCTGTTCTATTTCACATATAAACCTGCGGAAAGCAAAAAAGACGCAGAAACATGGCAAAACGATTGGACAAGCGATCCGCTTTGGAAAAAATTGAACGCTGTAAAAACCGGAAACGCCCACGAAGTCGACGATGCGATCTGGACGACAGCCGGCGGTGTCAAAGCAGCGTATCTGTTCCTTGATGACATCGAAAAATACTTTTTAAAATCGTAAGCAAAAAAGAGCATTTCCTCCGTTGGAAATGCTCTTTTGCTTATTTTCCGTGATAGATTCTTGACGTACCATCCGGCCATTTCACCCGCAGATGAAACCGGTCATATCGCTCATCAAGATTGAAAGCCTCAAGCACATTGCTGATCACGTCCTGCTTTGAATCGGATTTGGCGATCGAAAGTTCGCTTAAAACCATTTTCATTTCGTTTAAAGCTTCTTCCCCTTCGCGGTTCGCTCCGTTCAGGCGGTCTTTAATCGATGCTTTTTCCCGCTCCTGTTTGTCGTATACGGCTTCAAACGTATTGTGCTTTCCACGGCCATAGTTCACTTCCAATGCAAATGCAGCGTAAGGCACGCTTTCCACATCTGAAACAGGGGCGTTATCGGGAACGGCCTCCTTACCTTCAGCATGTTCTTCCGCTATTGAACGGCAGCCGGTCACTAGGATCATGACAAGAGCGATAACGGCCATCCGAAATAGGTTCATACCGTTCAACTCCTCTATGCACATTATCCTTAGCTATGTCCACTTTGCGGAAACTCATTCAATCTCTTAGCGGAAGCCTTTATATCATCGCTAACAATGCTTCTGCATCGCGGACAGCCGGCTGAATGGCCGCTTCCCAAAAATCCCGCTTTGTCAGATCGGCGCCGAGATGCTTCATCGCCAGTTCCTCAACAGACATGGAGGCTGTATCTTTTAAGAGCGCAATATATTTTTCTTCAAATGCCGCTCCCTCTTTCAGCGCTTGCGCGTAAATGCCAAGTGAAAACAAGTAGCCGAACGTATAAGGAAAATTGTAGAACGGGATAGACGTAATATAAAAATGAAGCTTTGATGCCCAAAAGTACGGATGATACTCGCCAAGCGCTCCGCAAAACGCTTCTTTCTGAGCTTCTTCCATCAGCTCGTTCAGCCTTCCGGCGGATACGACGCCGTTTTTTCGTTCATCGTAAAAGCGGGTTTCAAATAGGAATCTTGCGTGAATGTTCATAAAAAAGGCGACGCTTCGCTGAACCTTATCTTCCAGAAGGACGAGTTTTTCTTCGTCTGAACCGGCTTGTTTTAATGCCGCATCAGCCACGATCATTTCTGCAAAAGTGGACGCGGTTTCCGCCACGTTCATCGCGTACGCCCTGTTCAGCGGCCTAACGTCCAGCATGGATTCCTGATGAAAGGCATGGCCAAGCTCATGCGCCAGAGTGGACACGTTTGACTGGCTTCCTGCAAATGTCATAAATATTCTCGATTCCCCGCTGTCAGGAAAATTGGCGCAAAAGCCGCCCGGGCGTTTGCCTCCCCTGTCCTCAGCTTCAACCCATCTGTCTCTGAGCGCTTTTTCGGCAAAGGAGGAGAGCTTTTTTCCAAACGTTTTAAACTGCCCGGTAATAAAAGCGGCTGCCTCTTGATACGAATATTCCTTTGCCGCTGAACCGAGCGGCGCTTCGACGTCATACCAGCTCAGTTTATCCAGCCCGAGCACAGACGCCTTCCGGGAAAGATAGTCTGCAAACGGCTTTTTATGATCAATGATGACCTGCCACATGACATCAAGGGTTTCCTGCTTCATGCGGTTGATGTTCAGCGGTTCTTTCAATACATTGTCCCACCCTCTTGCCTCATAGACGTTCAGTCTGAAACCGGCGAGGTGATTCAGCGTGCTGCTGAGCAAATCAGCGTGCTGTTTCCAGCCGTGGTCCAAATTTTCCGATACGGAGCGGCGGATCTTTCTGTCAGGTTTAGATGTCAGGTTCTGCGCTTGTCCGACAGACAGAATTTTCGTCTCGCCATCTTCTTCATACGGAATTTGAATTTGGTCGACGATGCTGTCGTACATATCGCCCCAGGCATGATATCCGTCAACAGACAAGCCTTGAATCAATGTTTCCTGTTCGGAACTAAGCTTTTCTGTTACCCGCTCCCTTCTCTCATTCAAAATATAAGCGATAGCGGAAATGCCTTCATCTTGTAGAAGCGCTTCCCATTCTTCATTTGGGACAACGGCAAATTTGCTGTCAAGCACGACCAGCGCCTTCTGCGCATCGGCAGCGAGCTGGGTGACTTCAAAATTAAGGGCATTCGCCTTTAAATCCGCGGTGTCCTGGGCTTGGAGACATCCGACAAAAGCGTCTGCTTCGCGGATTTTAACATCAATTGTTTCAAAAAGCGCCAAGGTTTCTTTCAATTCATCAAGGCTGCTTTTTGAAACGGTAAGAGCCTCGGCAGAGCGTTTAAAAGTTGAAAGCAGTGCTTTAATCTCATTTAAATATTGACGGAACTCGGCGGAGCCGCTCCCGCCTTTAAATAAAACCTCGAGATCCCACGTATCTTTAAGTTGATGAAATGTCATTATTCCCGTCCCCTTTCATTGGCTTGTTTCCATTATAAGATAAATTTGCCTTTTCAGGGCAAATAAAAAACGGCCGGCTTGTGAGCCGGCGCGCCTCTTCCCTGATCATATTACAGCTGCCTCATCCGTTTGACCGCATAGCTGGCCGTCAATAAACCGATTAGGCCGAACACAAATAAAAACAATCCGCCTTTACTTTGCGGCTGGCCGTGAACACCATCTGTGCCGCTTGCTATTTCCGCGCTGAAAGGTTCTGCGATTTGCAAAGCCTGAAGCAGCCTGCCGTCCTCCCCTTTAATGTTAAGGATTCCGTCGCTGTCTACATTTTCACTCAGGGCTTCACCTTTCTTTTTCGTCACGTATAAATGGTTTTTCAGCTCATGGCTCGTCCCGTTCTGGTCGGTAAACGCCTCTCCCTTTTTGAGTTCTTGTGTCTCGTAATTGTGAAATCCTTCATCCAGAAGCGTTTTTGTATCGCTGTACATCATTTTCTTGCTATCGGCCTTCATGACGACGGCGATTAAATCAAGGCTGCCCCGCGTTGCCGTCGTGACAAGGGTATGCTTTGATTCATCCACAAACCCTGTTTTGCCGCCGGTTATTCCTTTGTAAGGAATCTCACCTGTCAACATTCGGTGATGGTTTTTCAGTGTCGTGTCCCACGTCTGTCCGTGCCAAGCCGTTTGCTTTTCCGAAAAAAGCGCTCGAAACGTTTTGTTTTTCATGGCGTACTGGGTAATTCTCGCCATGTCGGCGGACGTCGTATAATGATTTTTGTCAAACAGTCCGTGAGGATTCACAAAATGAGTGTCATGCACTCCGGCATGCTCAGCAATAAACGCGTTCACATCATCCGCAAACTGTTTCACGCTTCCGCTGACATGTTCGGCGATCGCCGTTCCTGCGTCATTTCCCGAATTCATCAAGAGCCCTTGGAGCAGCCGTTTTAATGGAACCGACTCCCCCGCTTCCAGATATACGCTTGATCCTTCCGTTTGAGCGGCATTTTTGCTGACTTTCACACGATCTTCTAAATTTCCGTTTTCTATTGCATAAATCGCCGTGGCAATTTTTGTAATGCTGGCCGGATACATTTTTTTGCGGCTGTTTTTTTCATAGAGAACCTGCCCCGATTTCCCATCGATCAATATGGCGGAAACACTTTTAATTTCCGGTTTGTTTTTTTCTCCTGCTTGAGCCGAGCTATGAAAAAACAGCGTCAGACATAGTACAATAATGAACAGGAGGGATCGTTTAACATTCATCGTGTCACCCTGCCTTCTTTCTCTCTTGCGTTTTTTTATAAAAAATAGGTCTTTTAGCACTTTTTAAATTTTATCAATGATAAACTGCCGCTGACAAGCCTTTTTTTGTCAACAAGCCAAAATTTTGAATGGAGGAAACTCATTGAATAATAAAATCGCCATCGTAACAGGCGCGACGAGCGGATTTGGTTTATTGACCGCTTTAAAACTCGCCGGCACTCATTTCGTCATCGCAACGGCGCGCCATCCAGAAAAAGCGGAAGCTTTGCGGAACCGGATAGCGGAGCTTTCAATCGATTCATCGATTGCAGTCGCTGAACTAGACGTCACAAACGAACAATCGATTTCATCATTTACCGAAGAGCTGAAACGGTACGGACAGATAGACGTTCTCGTCAATAATGCAGGAACGGCATACGGCGGATTTGCTGAAGATCTTTCTCTTGACGACTACAGAAAACAGTATGAGACAAATGTTTTCGGCCTGATGGCGGTAACGAAAGCAATCCTTCCTTATATGAAGAAACACAGCGGCGCCAAAATCATTAATTTGAGCAGCATCAGCGGGCGGATCGCTTTCCCCGCTTTCTCGGCATATGCTTCATCAAAGCATGCGGTTGAAGGCTTTTCAGAAAGCCTCCGCCTCGAACTCCGCCCATTCGGGATCGATGTGGCCGTCGTCCAGCCGGGATCGTATCAGACGGCGATTTGGGAGACATCGTTGGCCGCCCAGGTCACTGCTCCTGAAGCCGAATCACGGTACAGTACATATTTTGAGCGGATCTCCGCCTATATTGCGGCTGGCCGCAAACATTACGGAAACCCTGATGATGTGGCTGAACTGATCTGCCGCCTCGCGGTAAAAAAGCGGCTGAACAGACTGCGCTATCCGATCGGCAGGGGCGTCCGCCTCCTGATCCTCCTCCACAACGCCCTGCCATGGCGGATTTGGGAACGCGCGGTCATAAAAAATTTGTTTAAATAAGGTTATTTAAAATAATTATAATTTAGTATTGATTTTAATTTTGTATTTGTTATAATATAATTAACAAATGAAAAACACGAGGAGGAAATATCACATGATCTCTCAACAATTAAAACAGCAAAATCCTGTACTTGAAAACTCAATGAATACAAATTTGTCCAACTGGTTCATCCTCTACACGAAGCTTCACCGTTTTCACTGGTATGTAAAAGGGCCGCAGTTCTTTACCCTTCATGAAAAATTCGAAGAGCTTTACAACCATGCCGCAGAAACAACAGATGTGGTCGCGGAACGCTTGCTGGCCATCGGCGGACAGCCGCTCGCCACAATGAAAGAATACCTTGACCACGGCACAATCGAGGAAAACGGATCCGAAAAAACGGCCGAAGAAATGGTTTCCGCACTTGTCAGCGATTACCGTCAAATCCGCGATGAAATTCAGCATACCATAGAACTGGCGGAAGACAAATCAGACCATTCTACCGCTGACCTTTATATCGCCCTGACAGAGGAAATTGATAAGCAAATTTGGATGCTTTCTTCATTTTTGGACAAGTAATATGAAAAAGCCATGGCGTCTGCCATGGCTTTTATTTATGATTTACTTTTCGCAAGCTTTGCTTTCATTGTTGTTTGCTTTCCGTTTCTCAGCACCTCAAATGTGACGGTATCTCCTGCTTTTGCTTCAGTATAAAGAATTTTTCTGAGGTCTGAAGTGGTTTCGACGTTTTTGCCGTTCATTTTGGTGATGACGTCGCCGGCTTTCATGCCCGCATCAGCCGCAGGCGATTTCGGCGATACTTTATCGACGTACACGCCTTTATTGAGCTGGTCTCCGAAAAGGCCAAGCGTATTTTGCTGATACTGTTCAGGCACCTGCTGCATATCGATCATCTGCACACCCAGGAAAGGCCGTTCCACTTTTCCTTTTTCCAAAAGCTCGTCAACGATCGGCTGAACATCGTTGCTCGGAATCGCGAAACCAAGCGATTCAACACCGCTTTGGCTGATCTTCAGACTGTTGATGCCGATGACCTGCCCGCTGCTGTTAATCAGAGGCCCGCCGCTGTTTCCAGGGTTTATCGCCGCATCTGTCTGAAGGACGTTCATATCCCAATTCCCTTCAGATGTGGAGACTTCAATTGTCCGGTTGACACCGCTGATGATGCCTTCTGTAACCGTTCTTGAAAATTGAAGGCCGAGAGGGTTCCCGATCGCGATTACTTTTTCACCGGCGCGAAGTTTTGCGGAATCTCCGAAACTAGCAACCTTATCAACGCCTTTGCTGCTGATCTCTAAAACAGCCAGATCAGTCAAAGCGTCACTGCCGATAATCTTGGCATCCGCTGTCTTACCGTTGTATAAGGAGATGGTCACCTTCGAAGCGCCTTCAACGACATGGTTGTTTGTAATAATGTAGGCCTTGCCGCCGTCTTTCTTAAAGACGACGCCTGATCCCGTGCCGCTTTCCTCCACATCGTCCTCAGAGAAGCCGAAGCTCGTTTGAATATTGGAAACGCCGACGATAGCAGGCTCTAAATCTTCCACCATATCAGGCACGTTATCTGCGTTTGTGACAGGTTTTGTGGTAAAATTCTGCGACTGCTTTGGCTCTGTCTGTCCGGTTCCGGCGGTTTCGCTCGGATGATCGCCCGGAAGATACGGAGAGATTCCAAGCACTAAGCCGCCTCCGATGATGCCGCCCAAAATCGGGCTCAGCCACGAAGCCTTACGCCGCTTTTCTTTTGCCGCTCTCGTTTCCTTGGCATCTTCTAAGGCTGCAGCGGTTTCTTTATTCGTAAGATATGACTGATCGTCTGTATCCTTCTTTAAAATCAGCTCGGGCTCCTTTGCCGGCAGTTCTGACTGCTGCTCCTCAGAACCTGCCGTTTGCGGCGTCTGCGCTTCTTCTTGAAGCTGCTCTTCATTTGCATGTTTTTGTTCGTCATCGCGTCTAAAATCCATAAGCGTACACTTCCTTTATTTTTCTTGTCTTCAACTATCGCAAATGGCATAAAAGCTTTAACATCCACAAAAAAAGAGACCCGGCCGTCGTTCACCCTATGTTCATTCCCTTTCTTCCCTGATGAGTATGTTACGAAAACATTGTGGGATAAAAATGAAAAGAATATGTGAAATTATGAAAATTGACCAGACTTATGTTAAAACTAGTATAATGACGTAGAAAGGATGTGAACCGCCCTTGTCATACTCCATTTATCTAGTTGAAGATGAAGAGAATTTAAATGAATTGCTGACAAAATACTTAGAGAGTGAAGGCTGGCACGTCACTTCTTTTCTAAACGGTGAAAGTGCCAGGCAAAAAATAGGCCAGTCACCTCATTTATGGATTCTCGATATCATGTTACCAGATATCGACGGGTATACGCTAATAAAAGAAATAAAAAATCATGATCCGGAAGTCCCCGTCATTTTTATTTCTGCGCGCGATGCCGATATTGACAGAGTGCTGGGGCTCGAACTGGGCAGCAGTGACTATATATCTAAGCCGTTTCTCCCCAGGGAACTGATCATCCGCGTGCAAAAGCTGCTCAAACTGATATATAAAGAAGAACCGGGAGAAATAAAAAAAGGAACGCCTGTTTCCAGCTATGAAGTCTATGAAGACTTGAGAGAAGTCTATGAAAATGGCAGCATGATCAATTTGACGTCAAAGGAATTTGATCTTCTGCTTCTATTTATAAACAACAAAGGCCGCGCCTTTTCAAGGGAGGATATCCTCGTCAGCGTCTGGGGAGACGATTACTTCGGAACCGACCGCGTCGTCGACGATCTTGTCAGAAGGCTGCGCAAGAAAATGCCCGAACTGAAAGTGGAAACCATCTACGGGTTCGGCTACAGGATGTTGAAATCATGAAGAACAGGTCGCTCGCCTTTCAAATTTGGAGTGTCATTTGCGGCATCCTGTTAACGGTCTCGATTTTGCTGACGTTTTTATTCTCGACGACATTGCAGAACTTTTTTACTGACGAAATTTATACAAACATTGAAAATGAGCAGCATGTTCTGACAGAATACGGATTTTCCGATTCACCGGAAAGAGGCTTCGGCGGAAGCAGCGGCTCGCGAAGCACTAACCGCCGCGTTCAGCACGTCCTGCTGCCTGAGAGAGGAACCGTCTATCAAAGCCCGCAGATTCTCCCCGATTCATTTATCGAGAAGGTTCAGAAGCTCGGCAAAAGACAGGACGAGTCCTCAAAAAGGTATTCGGAGAATGTCAACGGAGAACACATTTTCTTTGTGCTCAAAAAAATCCAGACCCAGGACCAGACGTTTCTGCTGTTGTCCTATGCGCTTGATTCATACAGGGACGATTTGTCCCAGACGCTGTTTAAGCAGCTGCTGTTTATTTTGATTGTCGTCATTTTGCTGAGCTGGATTCCTTCCATCTGGCTGGCCAAATATTTATCAAGACCGCTCGTCACGCTTGAAAAACACGTCAAACAAATCTCTAAACAGGATTGGGATGATCCCGTGATTGTCGACAGGGAAGACGAAATCGGCAAGCTCGGACACACCATTGAGGACATGCGGCAAAAACTCATCCAGAAAGATGAGACAGAACGCACGCTCCTGCAAAACATCTCACACGATCTGAAAACGCCGGTCATGGTCATCCGCGGGTACACCCAGTCGATCAAAGACGGCATCTACCCTAAAGGGGATTTGGAAAATACGATTGAAGTCATTGAAGGCGAAGCTGAAAAACTTGAAAAGAAAATCAAGGATCTTCTTTATCTGACAAAGCTTGATTATTTGCTGAGACAAGAAAGACAGTACGGAACTTTTGATATACAAGAGGTCATTAAAGAAGTTGTTGAACGCTTGAAATGGTCCAAAAAAGATTTGAACTGGAAGATTGATCTTGAAGAGGAAACAATGTTGACGGGCGATCAAGAACAATGGAGCAAGCTGTTGGAAAACGTTCTTGAAAACCAGATCCGCTATGCGGAGACATGCATTGAAATCAGCGTCAGGTCAACGAAAAAACATATGTTGATCACCATTAAAAATGACGGACCACACATTGAAGAAGAGATGCTTTCCAGCCTGTATGAGCCTTTTAATAAAGGGAAGAAAGGCGAATTCGGCATTGGACTCAGCATCGTTAAACGAATCTTGACGCTCCACCATGCTGACATGACCATTCGGAATGATCAAACCGGTGTGTGCTACTCAATATCCGTTCCGCGAAATTAGACTGTAGACGCTGCAGTCTTTTTTCATATAAACGAATAGCCGTTGAAATCCCGGTAGCTCGGTTTCATCGTGTTTTTCGGTTTTTTCATCCATTTCTTTTCGCACAGGACATGCTTTGGATATTTGACTTTGTCCACCTTAATTCCCCTGCTGCGCAGACGCCTGATCATATCATCGATTTCTTTCATCAACCTTCACCCTTTCTCCACAAATTTTGACCACTCGGTCACCTTACTTTATAATATAAATAATATCAAACAAAAAAACAAGTTACAATCAAGTTAAAAATATAACGGAGCAGAAAAAGTGACCCGCCAGTCACCACGGTCCGCCGAAAGCCGCTTTCGGGTTCGATCTTTCAGGAAGGTGAAAGCCATGAAACAAAAAGAGAAAGTCATTATTGAAACAGCCATCAAACTTTTCGCCAAAAAAGGATACAGCTCTACTTCAGTTCAGGAGATTGCAAAAGAGTGCCAAATGTCAAAAGGCGCTTTTTACATTTATTTTAAATCAAAGGAAGCGCTCCTCCTTTCAGTCCTTCACTACTACTATGAAAGAATCTTTACCCGAATTCAGAAAATCAAAACGGAGCATGACCACCCGCGCGATGTGTACCGGATGCAGCTCGTCGTTTTTTTCGAAAACATTTTGGAGCACAAAGAGTTTATCACGATGCAGTTTAATGAGCGGTCAATGCCGATCAATGAAGAGATTGAAGCGTTCGCGAAAAAAATGCGGAGAACCACGCTCAGGCTGCACATCGAAAACATCCAGAACATTTACGGCAAAGACATTGAACCGTACAGCGCCGAACTGTGCTTTATGATCAACGGAATGAGCGATGTTTATCTTGAGCTGATGATTTTGCTGCACCATTCGTTCGACCTGCAGTCTCTCGCCGACCACATGCTGAACCGCCTCGACGATTTGGCAAAGGGGATGATCAAGCGCAATGATCAGCCGCTGATCTCATTCGAAAAAGCAGACAAGTGGTTCGGCCCCTTTTACACATTTGATCCGCTGAAAGACGCCCTCCTCAATGAAATGCGGGTCAAAGCGAACAAGCAGTACAACGGCGCTCCTCCTGCCGACCTTGCCGAAAGCCTCGATATTCTGGAAAAAGAGCTCAGAAAAGAAAAGCGCAAAAACGCCATCATCAAAGGCATGATATTCAACTTGAAGGAATATGACGCGATTCGAAAAGAAACGGACAAACTCGCGGAATTGATCAAAAAAGACATGCACCATCCGCACGGATGATCCGCAAAACAAAACCGGCTGCAATACATGCAGCCGGTTGTTGATTATGCTTTCGGTTTTACCATTTCTTCAGGTTTTACAACTTCGTCGAACTGCTCCTCTGTTAAAAGGTTCAGCTTGAGCGCCGCTTCTTTCAGCGTCAGCCCCTCTTTATGGGCCAGCTTCGCGATTTTCGCCGCATTTTCGTATCCGATGTGCGGGTTTAAAGCCGTAACCAGCATGAGAGAATTGGTCAGGTTCTTTTCAATTGTTTCCCGATTAGGCTCGATTCCCACGGCACACTTGTCATGGAATGAATTCATGCCGTCGGCAAGAAGCTGAACGGATTGCAGGAAGTTGTAAATAATCACCGGTTTAAAGACGTTCAGCTCAAAGTTCCCCTGGCTCGCGGCAAAGCCGATCGTTGCGTCATTCCCCATGATCTGGGATGCGACCATTGTCAGCGCTTCGCTTTGCGTAGGGTTTACTTTTCCAGGCATGATCGAGCTTCCCGGCTCATTTTCCGGAATAATTAATTCGCCGATTCCGCAGCGCGGTCCGCTTGCAAGCCATCTGACATCATTGGCGATTTTCATGAGATCTGCTGCAAGCGCTTTAAGTGCGCCATGCACGTGTGTCAGTTCATCATGGCTTGTCAGCGCATGAAACTTATTAGGCGAGCTTTTGAATGTCTGTCCGGTCAAGGCGCTGATCTCTCCGGCAACAGTGTTTCCGAATTCAGGGTGAGCATTAATGCCTGTTCCCACGGCAGTTCCGCCGATAGCAAGGTCGCGGATTTTGTCAGCCGCTTCAAGGATCATCTCTTTAGAACGGTCCAGCATGTATACCCAGCCGCTGATTTCCTGTCCCAATGTCAGCGGTGTCGCATCCTGCAAATGAGTGCGGCCGATTTTGACAATGTCTTTGAACGCTTCAGCTTTTTCATGCAGCGTGCCTCTCAAGCGGTCAATCGCCGGGATCAGTTTATCGTGAATCGCGAGGACAGCAGCCACATGCATCGCTGTCGGGAATGTGTCGTTAGAACTTTGGCTGCGGTTGACATCATCATTCGGATGAATCTTCAGGCTTGAGCCTTTTTCCTGCAAATAAGCCGTTCCCCTGTTTGCCACGACTTCATTCATATTCATGTTGCTCTGTGTTCCGCTCCCGGTCTGCCAGACGACCAGCGGAAAATGGCTGTCATACTTTCCTTCTAAAATATCATCGCATACGGAAACAATCGCTTCCTTTTTTTCCGCTTCAAGATTGCCAAGCTTTTCATTGGCAATCGCGGCGCTTCTTTTTAAA
Organism: Bacillus sp. B19-2; assembly: GCF_022832475.1. NCBI lineage: Bacteria > Bacillati > Bacillota > Bacilli > Caryophanales > Bacillaceae > Bacillus > Bacillus sp. B19-2. The sequence continues at coordinate 826,614 of NZ_JALHKQ010000002.1, read as the reverse complement.
ATTGCAAACGCATACACAATTTCCTGCGGCATTTTCTCAGAACCGATTTTAAAGTTCTCTTTGCTTCTTTGGGTTTGGGCTCCCCAAAACTTATCGGCGGGAACCTTGACTTCACCCATCGTATCTTTTTCAATTCTGTAATCCACTTTCGAATCCCTTCCTTCTCTAAATCTGCAATAATCTATATTTCGATAAAAATCGATAAAACCCTTCCATTTAAATTTTATCTTTATTTTAATTTTAGCTCAATATAAACTCGGGAATCTTTTGCATATTTATATTTCGGGTTTGTCTTGCCGTATTCTTTCGATACATATGAAACCTCATAATGCTTAGAAAAAGATTGGATAATGCGTTCAATCTCTTCCGGTTTCCCCGTAAGCCTGATCTGCGCCAACTTTTCTCACTCCGTCTCTGTTCAATGAAAATTTCACCAAACACTACTGTAACACAGTATATTGTTTTTTTAACAGGAAAAGATAACCTATATCAAATTCCAGAAACACCAGGGCAGGTGACGATCATGACTCAATCGGAATTCAAGGAACACATCCATGAGAATCTCGCAATTCTCCTTCCCCATCTTGAGCACAACGATGATCTGGTTCAAAACAAAAAAATGCTGAAAAACGGAATCATTTTTTACTTTTTGTACTTTAAAGATTTGAATGACGACAAGAAAATCCAAAAAGCCGCGAAATTGCTGGTCTCCGATGACAGCTCTTATTCACTGGAGGATGTCCGGCTCCGTTTAAATGAGCTGAATGCGGAACCCGTCACAAAAGAGAAAGACGCCATCAACGCGATTTTCAAAGGAAAGTGCCTGCTCTTGATCAATGGCATGAATGTTATTTTTGCGCTGCCGACAGCCGAGAAAAAGAAAAGAAGCCTTGGAGAAGTGAATACGGAAAACGTCGTCAGAGGCCCGAAAGTCGGTTTTATCGAGGATGTCGATACAAATGTGGCCCTGGTCAGGCAGCGTGTCCCGGATCAAGAACTGACCGTGGAAAAAATCCCGCTCGGCAAGAGCAAGTTTAAAGACGCGACCATTCTCTATATCCAGGGCAAAGCGGACGATTCGATCATTAAAGATCTTAAAAAACGCCTCAAGAAGGTTCGGCTGGATGATATTCAAGATTCGGGCGTTCTTGAAGAATTAATCGAGGATAATAAATACTCGCCGTTCCCGCAAATTCAGAACACCGAAAGGCCTGATAAGGTATCTTCCGCGCTGTTTAATGGACGGATCGCCATCTTTGTCGATTACTCGCCGTTTGCCCTGATCGTTCCCGTTTCTTTCGGCATGGTGATGCAGTCCCCGGACGATTTTTACGAAAGGTGGATCGCCGCGACCTTAATCAGATTTCTCAGGTTCAGCTCAATTTTCATCACCCTGTTCCTGTCGGCGTTTTATATTTCGCTTGTGTCTTTTCATCAAGGCATGCTGCCGACAGCACTCGCTGTTACGATTGCAAGCACGCGCGAAAATGTGCCGTTTCCGCCGCTCCTTGAAGCGCTGATTATGGAAGTAACGATCGAGCTCTTAAGGGAAGCGGGACTTCGGCTTCCCAATCCGCTCGGCCAGACGATCGGCCTCGTGGGAGGCGTCGTCATCGGACAGGCGGCGGTCGAAGCCAATATCGTCAGCTCCGTGATGGTCATCATCGTCAGCATTATCGCTCTTGCGTCATTTACTGTGCCGCAATACGGCATGGGCCTGTCGTTTCGCGTGCTGCGGTTTATTTCCATGGTAGCTGCAGCCGTGTTCGGGCTTTACGGGATCATATTATGCATGCTCGTCATCTTCACCCATTTAGTCAGGCAAAGAAGCTTCGGCATCCCGTATTTTAACCCGAACCATTTTTTCAGCTTAAAACATACCGATGAAGCCATCATTCGTCTGCCAACAAAAGACCGGGAGGTGAACCCTGAAAATGGATCCAAGAAATCAGCACGATCGGATTAGCACGTATGAAGCCGCTTCGATCATTACGAGCACAATGCTCGGGGCAGGCCTGCTGACGCTGCCGAGGGCGCTGACGCAAAAGACGCTGTCGCCCGACGGATGGATCGTATTGATCGTAGAGGGGCTCGTCTTTTTTCTCATTATCTACATCAATGCCAAAATCGTTAAAAAGCACAACGTCCTGTCTTTTTTTGATTACACAAGAGAAGGCTGTGGCTTTATGATCGGGAATATTCTCAACCTTTTAATCGTTTTATACTTCATGGGCGTGGCCAGCTTTGAAGCGAGGGCAATGGCCGAAATGGCAAAGTTTTTCCTGCTTCAGTTCACACCGATGAGCGTGACAATTTTTGCTTTTATCGTTTGTGCAATTTATTTGGTGATCGGCGGTCTCAGCGATATGTCAAAGTTATTTCCGTTCTTTCTGTCCATTACGATCGTCGTTCTTCTCGTCGTTTACGGACTGAGCATGAATATGTTTCAGCTGAACCATTTACGCCCTGTCCTCGGCCTTGGATTGGAGCCGGTCAGCAGAGCTTTGACGGTGGTTTCCATATCATTTTTAGGGGTGGAGCTGATGATGTTTCTGCCGAAATACGTCAAAAACAAAGACAAGCTTTTTAAGGCATCCGCGATCGGATTTGGGATCCCGCTCTTCTTATACATTCTCACCTTCACAGTCGTTGTCGGGGCGCTGACAGCGACTGAGGTTATGACAATGACATGGCCGACGATCTCTTTATTTCAGTCTTTTGAGATAAGAGGAATTTTCATCGAAAGGTTCGAATCTTTTTTGCTCGTCATTTGGACGATCCAGTTTTTCACAACATTTGTCGTCTATACGTACTTTGCCGCCTCAGGACTTGAAAACGTATTCGGTTGGCCTGTGAAAAAAAACGTCCTCTTCATCGGCGCCATCGTTTATCTGGCATCTCTTGTACCGCGGGACGCCAACCAGGTCGGCGCCTTCAGCGATTACCTTGGGTATATCTTTATCGTTGTCTTCTGCGTGCTCCCGATTCTGATCTTTTTGCTCGTGTCCGTCAAAAGGAGGTTTACGTCATCGTGAAAAAAAAGGGATTGTTAGCCGTCTTGTCCCTGCTTCTTCTTTTAACAGGCTGCTGGGACAGCAGACAGATCGAAAAGCTCAGCATCGCCATCGGCCTTGCCCTCGATAAAGGTGAGGATGATAAAAAGGTGAAATTGACGTACCAGTTTCTCGTTCCTAAAAAGATCGGACAAGACGGCAGCGCCCAGGATCCGACCAAAGTGGTGTCCACCTCTGGAAATACGGTTCATCAAACCATTCGTTCCACCGCTTTGAAAAATTTTCCGGTATTCTCGCAGCATCTGCAAGTCCTGATTTTCTCGGAGGAACTTGTGTCCGATATTTCTCTGGAAGCGTTGATCAATCAGTTTATCCGGGACAACAGCATCAGAAGGAGCAGTGAGGTCTATATGACGCCCCGGGCGGCCGGCAGCATTTTGAAGATTGACGATGCCGGAGATCCCGCGTCTGACGTGATCCACAACATCTCTGAAAACAGAGCCTCAACGATCAAGCTGCTCAAGCCTGTCACATTGGGCGACATTTCAATCAAAATGCAGTCTGATTTGTCTTTTATCATGCCGAAGGTTGTCGTCGAAAAGGGACAGCTTCAGCTTGAAGGAGGCGCCGTGATCAAAAACAACAAATATCATGCAAATCTTTCGCCCCCTCAGATCGAAGCGCTGAATTTATTAACGGGCCATGTAAACGGAGGGGTGATCGACTCAAAGCATGATGGACATTTGTTCTCGTATGAAGTGTTTTCGATGACACACCGCGTGCGGGCGATGAGGCAAAACGGAAAGTACAAATTTGTCATCAATGCCAATATTAAAGGAAGGCTGTCAGAGGACTGGTATCTGGGAGAGGATTCTTTTAATGATCAATATATTAAAAACATAGAGAAATCGGTTCAAAGAGACATCGAAAAGCGGGTTGAGCAGCTGATCCATGTCCTGCAGCACGATATTAAAACGGACGTCACCGATCTTTCCGACAATGCGCGGATCAATTTTCCGAAGGAATGGGAAAGAGACAGATCCAATTGGGATAAGCACTTCAGCGAAGCCGATATCGACTACCATATCAAAGCGACGATTCAGGACTTTGGGACAAAAGGTTCGACAAAAAGCAGATAGCGGCCTGTTTTTCTGATAAAATGTGTGTGAAAGGGTGATGAGCTTGAAGCGGATATTGCACATGACAGGCATTTTTTTGATTGCAGCGGGAGTCATTCTGTCCGGATTCATTATCAGTGATGTCGCTTATGATCCGTTTATGGAGGATTCGCAGTCGATGCTTTTCTTTACGATCGGCACTTACCTCACCACTCCATTTTTTTGCTTCATCGGCGGATTCATTTTGCTAGGCATCGGCAAATTGATCGACTTGCAGGAGAAGCACAATGCCATAGTGGCCGAGCGGCTCGGCATCATTTGCCAAAACGGCACAGCGGGCGAACATGCACGCGAGGAAAACGAGACCGCCCAACTTACCGCCAGCACGGTTGAAACAGATTCAATCACTCTTCCTGCAGATGAGGACCGAAAATATTGGAACGGCTGAAAAACGGCTTTCTTGAGAAAGCTGTTTTTTGTTTTGTCAGTCGACAAGTTTGTTTCGGTGGGCGTAGACTGCGGCTTGTGTCCGGTCATCGACTTCAAGCTTGGAAAGGATGTTTGTCACATGCGTTTTAACTGTTTTAATGGTGATAAATAATTCTTCGGCAATATCTTTGTTCGTTTTGCCTTCTGCTACAAGCTTGAGAATTTCCAATTCTCTCGCTGTCAGCGATTGATGAAGGGGCTGTTCGCCGGCTGAATGTCTCAGCCTGGACAACACTTTTCCTGCAACTTTGGCTTCAAGCTTTGGTTCTCCAACGCTCGCAGCCCTGATCGCATCGGCGATTTCACTCGCTTTCGACGTTTTCAGCAAATAGCTGAGCGCTCCGGCTTCGATGACCGGATAGACCTTGTCATCATCAACGAAGCTTGTCAGAACGATAATTTTCGGATCGGCAAGCTGCCGGCAGATTTCTTTCGTGGCCTCAATTCCGTCCATCCCTTCCATCACAAGATCCATCAAAATCACGTCGGGTTTGGTTTCAAGCGCCAATTCAACACCGCGCTTCCCGTCTGAAGCCTCTCCAATCACTTCAATATCAGGCTGGGATTCCAGGAAAGCGGCCAGCCCCATTCTCACCATTTCATGATCATCAATTAACAATACTCGAATCACCTTTTAAGCCTCTCCTTTTTGTTGTTCAAAAATCGGGACCTTCACATCAACCTGTGTTCCTTTTCCCGTAAATGAAATGATTTCGGCCACTCCGCCGACTTCGCTGGCCCTTTCCTTGATCGAGTTCAGCCCGTACGAAGATGTTTTGACGGCGTCCATCATAAATCCTTCACCGTTGTCAATGACTTTCAACTGGAGTTGTTTGTTCCTGAGCAGCAGTCTGACGGTGACTTTTGTCGCTTTTGAATGCCGGAACACGTTTGAGAGCGCTTCTTGAACGATCCTGAACAGGTGGTCTTCCACACCTTTCGGAAGTTTGCCTGCATCCTCGATCTCCCAATCGATGTCGACCGACTGTTTCGCTTTAAATTCTTTCAAAAGGTCTGCAAGTCCTTCTTTTAGCCCCTTCCCTTCAAGGGTAATAGGTCGTAAATGCAAAAGCAGCGCCCTCATTTCATTCTGGGCGTCGGCCGCCATTTTTTCGACCATTTTCAGCCTTTGAGCGAGCTTTTCGTCAGCGGCAGCATCGATTCCCTCCAATACCGCCGAAGTCATCATGGAAATCGCAAACAGCTGCTGGCTCACCGCATCATGCAATTCGCGAGCAAGACGCTGCCGCTCTTCAGAGATCACCGATTTTTTCATTTGATCCTGCCATTCCGCTCTCTCGTTGGAGAGCTTTTGCAAAGAGGCAACCTGTCTTTCGATCCGTTTGGCCATCTCATTGAGCTGGTCAGCGGCCAGTCCGATCTCATCGTCTCCAAGCGACGGAATCCGGTAGGCAAAGTTGCCGTTTTCGTACTTTAGAATGGATTCGATCAGCTTTTCAAGCCGTTTTTTCAGCTGATTGCCGAACATATAACCTGATCCGAATCCGACAGCTGCGCTGATCAATGCGAGAAGCGCGATAAACGGAATCCCGAACCACCTGGAAACGATAAGCACCCTCGGATCCAACTGGTAGTAAAACAGCATAAAGCCCAATACAGCAAGAAAAATCGTAAAGCTGACACCAAGGGATAAGCGGACGGCGCGCCATTGAATGTTTGCAAGCCTGTTCGTTCTCATATGAACCGCACATCCACATCGCCGATAAACAGCGAAATCGAAATTTTGACCCGTCGTGCCGACTGCTCGTAATTCTCTGTCTCGGTATAGATTTGATTGCCGATGCCGCTTTTTCGGCCGCCGATAACGTCAATGTCTCCAATGAACGCAGAAGAACTGATGGACACTTCAAGGTCGGACGGGATGTAAATATCGACATCTCCGATCAACCCCGTGATGACGATGGTGTTTTCTCCCTCAGAAATAATCGCTTTTGACAAATCGATTTTCACGTCACCGATAAATCCGGAGATATTCAAGTCATTTAAGTCAAAAGGTGTTTTCATCAATTTTACATCGCCGAAAAAAAAGCTGCGCTGTCCCGGGCTGTTCTTCTCCTGAAGCGGCTTGGAATCCGTCTTTTCCTTCTCCCTGCCTTTCGGCTTATGGCGGTCAAATACCGGCTGATTTGTCACCAGCCGGTACCCCGCATAAATTAAGAAAGCGGCAAAGAAGAAGCCGAACAGGCTGAATGTAATGCTGAAGATGTCCTTCAGCAGCAGAAAGCCCGCAAAGATATACATGACAGAGCCGAGCCAGCGGCGGGAATATTTATGGAGAAAATAACCGGCAAAAAGAAAAGCGAGCGGCCAGAATAACGCGTCTCCAAGCCCGCTGTTTTGCAAAAATATGCTGATTCCGAAGAGTACGATGATCAGTCCGATCAGCTGGTTTTTAGTAAGACGCATGCTGACTCGAGCCCCCTTTCTTTTTGTTGATTACTCAATTGAGACATTCCCGCTCGTGATAGAGATGTCGATTTTATTTTTTCCATTTCCTTTTTTTCCAGTCAGCGTCCGTTTCTCATTGGTGACTTGGTCAAATGAATAGGAATGACTGATGTTTCCGCTTGTCGACTCGGCTTTTAGACTGATGTCGGCATCATCGGGAAGTTTAAGCTTGGTGTTTCCGGATGTTTGTTTGATGCTCAGAGGATCATTTATCTCTGTAAATGAAGCGCGCAAATTGCCAGAAGTCTGTTTGATGCTCAGTCTGCCGGTGACATTTTCAAGTTTTGTATTACCGGATGTGGAGCGGATGTCACCATCTGTGGTTTGAATGTTTTCCAGCCTGACCGACCCCGAGGTCCCTTTTACAGAAAGGTTTACCGCCTGAAGATCATCGGCCTTGAGGCTGCCGCTTCCCGACTTCAAAGCTACATTTCGCAAATGCAGACCGCCGCCGGACAGTTTGACATTTCCGCTTCCCGAAGAAATCGACAGATCTTCTTTATATTCAGAAGGGATCTTGACAATCAGCTCTTTTTTATTCCAGAAAAACGGCCAAAAGCCCTTCGAATCAGCGGAAAGCCGGAGTGTACGCCCCTGTTCAGACGAATCAAGCCGGACGTTTTTTCCCGAAATCTCGGCTTTTATATCATCGCGGTTTTCAGCTTGAATGTTGACTGTTATGCTCTTTGCATCAATATCAATTTTATCGATGTCTTTTGCCTGTGCATGATATGTGCGGGCTGACTCATCATCGAAGCCGAAGAATGAAAAGCCTTCGCGCCCATTCAGCATCATGCCGGCAAGGATGAGAATGCCGGCGATGATCAGCAGTTTTCCAACCGTTTTTTTCATTTGGATTACCCTTTCGGCTAGTAAGTGTATGCTCCTTATTATAAGGAAAATGATCTATGAAAGAAATCAAAAATTGCATAAGGGGCCTGTGAGAGCCCCTATTCGTTTATGCATTTCCCGCAGGCATCTGCTGTTCCAAGCCTGTCTTTTTAGCCCTCATTTTTTCCAGCTCTTCTTCCACCTCTTTTGCATATTCAAGGCGGCCGAATGGGCTGCTTGGTGAAGCGGATAATTCAGCATAGCTGTTCGCCTTTGTTTCCATCTCTTCAATGCGGTTTTCCATTCTCATAAATTCCCGGTAGGCGCTTTCGCTGTCGATTTTATTAAATGATGCATTCATATGTTCTTTCGCTTTCACCGCGTTTGCCCTGGCGATCAGCGCATGCTTGCGGTCTTTGACATCACGCAGTTTCATTTCCAGTGTCTCAAGCTGTTCCTTTAATTCGGCAAGCTGCTTTTTCGCGTGCTGGTGAGCATCCTTATATTCAGCAGCTTTTTCTTCAAAATACTTCATTTCTGAGAGCGCCTTTTTAGCAAGTTCTTCTTCACCCGCATCAAAAGCGAGCTGAGCCTGGTTTCTTCGCTTGACAGCAAGCTTTTCGGCTTCTTCCACTTTTCCTTTAAAACTATGTTCAATTGTCTGCTGCTTGACGATGGTATGCTTCGCCTTGGCGATATCGCTTTCCATGTCGCGTACGTATTGATTCAGCATCACCCGGGGGTTCTCAAGTTTATCCAATCCTTCATTTACTGATGCGACAAACATGTCTCTGATTCTTTTTAAAGCCATGATCTCGTCCTCCTAAAATATTATTTATTCTTTTTCAAAAAGTCTTCCCACTCTGCATCAAAGCCTGTGTCATATGAAGCTGCGGAAGGCTCCGTTTTCTCTGAATAAAGGATGTCATCCTGTTTGTCATCCTGCTTCATCATTTTCCATCCGAAATACACCATCGCTGCGGCAACCGCGATGCCGATCAGAAACGGCAATGACCCTCCCAGAAACATGATGCCGAAGATCGCGGCCAGTACTGCGGCAAACTGGCGTCCTTCCTTCCATTTTTTCACGGAATAGAATAGAAGCAATGCTCCAATAGCACCTGTAACCAATCCGCCGAAATGGCCTCCGCCGAAGAACAGGGAGACGCCAAAAAGGATTAGAAAAAAGCCGATGATGGACTTTCCATTTATATTCATATTTGCTCCTCCTTTCTCGTTCATGTCTTTACTATAGTCAATTTCAGACTTCGACAAAACGAGTCACAGATTGATTTTGCCGTACGACCCTGGTCGTACGGCACATCGGACCCGCTCGCATAAAAAGACCGCTCATCTCAGCCAGAGAGCGGTCTTTCTGCATATTGCCTTGCTATGATTCAACTTTAGGATTCCAGCCGTCCAATACGTTTTCAACTGTCCAGTTCTCAGCCTCATGATCGGCAAGCTGCCTTCGATCCTCATGTGATATCGCACCCGGACCCGTATTCCCGTATTCATACAACCTGGCATCGGCTGCCGAAAAGCCCGACATATCCGTCCATCCTTCAGGCTTGATGTGTGCGCCTAAATCGCAGCGGTGATATAGTACACTGGCGATGGCGTCGGGGTCTCCTCCCGGATGCCAAGGGCGCCCGAGGTATACCGTTCCATCTGCGGCATCGCTTGTCAGTCGGCAGTTTGTCATCAATAAACCGAACGGCTTTGCGATATGCGTGCTCGCAGCTGTCACATAACCGTTGTTTGTAGCGGACCCGCGGTCAGCGCTATGGATCTGGCACTCTTCAAACACAGCTCTTGCTCCTCCGAAAATGAAATCGACATCGCCTTCTATATAGCATTGATAAAAATATTGTGTACCATCATTGACAAATAGTGTATCTTGTCTGCCTATAAATCTGACATGTTTGAACGTCATCCTGTTTCCTTTCGCATAAACCGCCACCGCTTGCGTATCGGTCGTGTCGACTTTCGTGCGGTCGAACGAGTTTTCAAACGTCAAATTTTCGGCTTCAACATGATCCGCATAAATAAACACGCTTGAACTTCCGGTCGTGCCGTATTTCCCTCCTCCTTCCTTTTCTTTTCCGGCATAGTTGTCATACGTAATCACAGTCTCGTAACGATTTTCGCCGAGCAGCTTCACAAACGGCTTTGTAGCCGGAATATGAACGACTTCTTTGTAAACTCCTTTTTTAATGAATATCACTTTCTGTTCCCGACTGTACTCAGGCAAAGCATCGATCGCCTCTTGAACGGTTTGAAATTCGCCGTCTCCATCCTTCGAAACCGTCAGCCGTATAGCAGCTGCCTCCCGATTAACCACTTGAACACTTCCTCTCTTTGAAAACGCTTACTTAAAGTTTACGACAAAAAGCCGTTTTCCCCTGCCGGAAAACGGCTTGAATTGATCAATCGGCCCCTTTTCTGTTCGATGACGATTGGCGGATGGCTCATTCATGATTTTTTCTTTGTCCGGAATACATCAGCGCTTCGTTCATAGTCGATATCCACTTCCCCGAGCCGGTGGTTGACAATGCGCGCCGCCGCGAATAAATAATCGGACAGTCGGTTGACGTATGGCAGCGCAAGCGGCGGAATGTCTTCTTCTTTGGCCAAAGCGACAATCTTTCGTTCAGCTCTTCTGATGACCGTTCTCGCCGCATGCAAAAATGAAGCCGCTTCTGTTCCGCCCGGAAGAATAAACTTGGTCAGCCGCGGCGCTTCCTCGACATAGGCATCAATTCGTTCTTCAAGCATGGTGATTGATTCAGCCTTGAGCTTGCCTTCTTCCTGAACATTGACATGCGCCAAATCAGTGCCGCAGTCGAACAGCTCATGCTGGATGACGGTCAACTCTGACAGAACATCTTGAAACAGCGCTTTTTCCGCTTTTAGATAAGACTGAGCCAGCCCGATGAAACTGTTTGCTTCATCCAGTGTGCCGTACGCTTCCACTCTAAGATGATCTTTATCAGCCTTTCCGCCAATTAAACTCGTTTTTCCCTGATCGCCCGTTTTTGTGTATAGTTTCATGTCATTCTCCCCTCTTTATTACTTGTTTCTATAGTATCCTTGTTGTTTATAACAGCTGCATAGAGAAACATATCAAAAGACAGGCCCAAATTAACCTTTTAAAGCTTTCACACAAGCCGCTGTTTTATTTTGAATTGCTGTAAAAAAAGCGGTTTGATCCGCTGACCGGCCGGATTGAGTGGCCGCTACAAGCACATCGCTGCACGGAACATGGTGCTGGGCTGCGGCATTTGCTGCAGCGCTTATCGCCGTCACAAATTGACCATCTTGCAAACAGCCGTCAACTAACACCCACATGATCAAACGTCCCGCCGTATCTTTCATACCGACGATGCAAAGATCACCGTTTTCCAACACAATCTGACAGTCAGCCAATTCAGCATCATGTTGGATAAACAGCGTTTCCTGTTCATAGGCTGACAGGTCATGCGGCCATCCAGAGTTGTTTCCGCTTGCGAAGACAAGCTTTCGCCTCCACGCAAAGCCTGCTTCAGAGGAGAGAAGACGCAGCGGGCGGTCTGCCGAAAATGCGATGCCATGCGGCAAATATTGTTCAATTCGCTCTTTTAAAAAGAAGGGCTCGGTTTTCTCCGGGATGGTTTTCGCCTTGATCGTAAACTGCGGATTTGCACGCTGAGGATGGTCCAGCGCTGTGATGCCTGTATCATACACTCTTCCGATACCCTCGGCAGAAAGGGCAGCTTCCGGGCGGTCAAGAACTTCCGCTTTTCCATCTTTCAACAACAGCAGGCGGTCACAGTATAAACTCGCAATATTCACATCATGAAACACCCCGACCACTGCAAGTTTGGATGCAGCCGTTTCTTGTTTCATTAAATCAAGCAGACTCTTTTGAAATGACAAATCGAGAAAACTCGTCGGTTCATCAAGCAGCAAATATTCGGGTTCCTGGGCAAGTGCCTGCGCTAAATACACCCGCTGCTGCTCTCCGCCGCTCAGCTCATGAATGGATTTTTGAGCGAAACGAAGCGTGTCTGTCTGCTTCATCACCCTCTTCACGATATCATGGTCTTCCGCTGTCAGCTGCCGAAAAAGGCCTGATTGATACGCGTAGCGGCCAAACTGTACCGTTTCCTCCACTGTAAAGGAAAAAGCCTGCTCCGTTTTTTGAGGAAGGACCGCCATTTTGCGAGCGAGCTCCTTCGTTTGGTACGCCCCGACTGAACGGCATTCAAGCAGCACCTCGCCGCTTCGAGGCGCGATTGTTCCCGACAACATGTTCAGCAAAGTCGTTTTTCCGCTGCCGTTCGGACCAAGAATTCCTAAAAATTCACCCGGCTTTACAGCAAAGCTGATGTCCTGTAAGACATCCGTTTTTCCGTAGCCGCCGGACACACGGATGACATCAATCATGAATTCGCCCTCCCCGGTAGCGCCGAATCAAAATAAACCCGAAAACAGGCGCTCCTATCAGTGCGGTAATAACGCCGATCGGCAGCTCGGACGGCTCAATGATGGTTCTCGACAAAAGATCTGACAGCACAAGGAACGAAGCGCCGTTCAGCATCGAGAGCGGCAGAAGATGACGGTGATCCGTAATAGAGAAAAGCCGGATAAAATGCGGAATGACGAGGCCGACAAAGCCAATGGTTCCAGACACAGCAACCGCACTGCCAGTTAAAATAGCTCCCGCCAACAGAACGACATACTTACTTCGCTTCACATTCACACCGAGGAGCCTCGCTTTTTCCTCGCCATAAGTCATCACATTCAGTTCTCCCCCGCTGATCAGAAGTGCGGCAGCACCCGCGGCAAAAAAGGGCAGAAACAGCGCGACATAACCCCAGCCTCTCATCGATACGCTGCCGAGCAGCCAGTGGACGATCGGTTTTAAATCATCGCCGGTCAATGCGATCATGAGAGAAATAAGCGCTCCCAAAAAGGAACTGAAGATGATTCCTGTCAAAATCAAAGCAGACAGGGTCAATGAAGGGTGTACGAGCCGCGCAAAGAACAAAACTAAAAAAATCACGACAACGGCCGCGGCAACGCTTAAAAACGGCAGTGTAAAACTTCCGATCACCGGCAGCTGAATCCCAAAAAACAGCGTGACCACTGCACCGACGGCCGCGCCTGACGAAATGCCGAGCGTATACGGATCTGCGAGCGGGTTTTTCAAGAGCCCCTGAAATCCGGCACCCGCAGCAGCAAGCCCCGCGCCGACAAAAGCGGCCAGCACCACCCTCGGCAGTCTGATTTTCATGATGATGCTCGCCTCTGTCGGATCGGGATTTAGCCCTTGAATGCCAAACCATTCGTCCAAAAAAACCTTGATAATAGAAGGAATGGGAATCTCCAAAGATCCGATAGAGATTCCCATAAGAACAGATGCCGACAGAAACATCAGGCTGAAGGCATATGCCGCGAAGCGGTTATTTCTTAAAAACGTCAGGGTAAATATGTTCAGCAAGCTCTTCGACCCCTTTGATCAATCGCGGTCCCGGACGGGTCACGAGGTCAGGGTCCACGTCGTATACTTCGTTATTTTTGACGGCTTTTACACCGCTCCAGCCGCTTCGTTTTTTAATGTCGTTGACAGCGGATTCACCGTTTGTCGTCACGATCGCATCGGGATTCAGCTTGACGATCGCTTCTTCCGTTATTTTGGTCCAGCCTTTCTGCGCGGAAGCGGCATTTTCCGCATGGATCGCTTCAAGCATTTCATCCATAAAGGTGCCTTTTCCGGTCGTATAAATGTCAGGAGCCGGAGACACTTCGACAAATACTTTCTTTTGATCGTCTTTAGATATGCCGGCGGCTTTTTCTTTTATGTCAGCCAGGTCAGATTTCATGCCTTTGATCAGGCTTGCCGCTCGATCCTCTGCGCCGGCAGCTTTTCCGATCATTTCGATGGACCGGTACGCCTCTTTAAAAGAGGCCGCATCATTCACGGTCACCACCGTAATTCCTGCATCCTCCAGCTGCTTCAGCCCTTCTTTGGCACTCTGCATGCTGGAAGCGTGGGCCAAGACCAAGTCGGGATTTAACGAAATGATTTTTTCTGTGTTGAATTCCATGCCCCCGATTTTTTCAACTTTTTTCACTTCTTTTGGATATGTATCAAAATCCGTCACGCCGACGACTTTCTCCCCCAGGCCGAGGGCGTATGTAATTTCGGTATTGCTCGGCATCAGAGAGACGATTTTCTTCGGTTCTTTTTCAATTTTGACCTCTTGTCCTGAAGCATCTTTTATGGTGACAGGAAACGCTTCAGCCGCCTTCTCCTGTTTTTGCTGTTCTGCCGGTTTTTGCGCTTGACCGCAGCCGCTAAGAACACCGGCGGCCAACAGCAGTGACAGCAATAAAAGCCCTAACTTCTTCATTCTGCTTCCTCCTCGGGATAAAATAAAAACATCTCTACTCAGTAAAGATGCAGCAAACCAGGAACGTACAAAAAAAGAGCACATCGCTTATACCGCATCTGTCTTCGCAGATAACGCGGTCATCATCCAGGCTGTTATTCCGGCTTTCGGTTAATCGCTCCCGGCCAGCCGAACTGCTCGCGGGAGGCTCTCTCGCCGGCTCTCCTCTTCAGCTGCTTCCGGGCAGCGCCTTTCTGACTCATTCGTGTCCTAATTTCGGAATTATTATACTATAATCGACACAGGTCTGTATATGAGATTCTGAAAAGGAGATTTCCAACTGAAAAAACGTTGTTTTTGCTAAAGTATTTACGATATATTGCATATAGAGAAAGGGTGATTTTATGCCGATACCGAAAAACTATACGCCGCAGGTCAGACTTTCAGCAAAGGAAAAAGCGTTTCATCAATTGCAGCGCTGGATTGTTGACGGAACTCTTGAACCTGGTGAAAAAGTCACGGACGCCGATCTGGCCGAAGCGCTCGGCGTCAGCCGCACACCGGTCAGAGAAGCGCTCCAGCTTCTGGAATCTCAAGGTTTTGTGGAAATGAAGCCGGGAAAAGAAACAAAGATCACGCTCATTCATCCCGATGATGCGCTGGCCGTCTATCCTCCGCTCGCACATCTTCAGGCTCTGGCGGCAGAACTGGCCGCTCCGCTTTTGACTGAAGAAGAGATCGCCGAGCTCAAAAAACTCGCGGCTCAATACGAAGCCGCTTTTAAAGAGGAGCGGAACCACGATGCAGCCGAACTGGACGAACAGTTCCACCATTTGATTACAGAAGCGGCTAAAAACCCGTATGTTCTTCAGTTTTCCGCCGTTCTGCAGCTTCATGTCAGACGGATGAAGTATGTGTTTTTCAATCGGCCGTCTGCTCCGAAACTGCAGTCTGCCGCCGAGCATTGGGAAATCATCGCCGCTTTTGAAAAAAACGATCCGAAATTGGCGGCTGAAGTGATGAAAAAGAATTGGCTCCGTCCGATGGAAGATATTCATAAGATTTTAAAAGACAAGGAACAATAAAACGTCAAGCACGATTTTCGACCGAGGTATCCAGCTGCGATATACTGTTCATTAGATGTTTTTTTCATCTTAACTCTTAAAACAAGGATTGATGGCATATGGATTTACAGCTGAAAGACAAACTCGTACTCGTGACAGGTTCTACTGCAGGTATTGGAAAAGCAACGGCGGAAGCCTTTTTGGCGGAAGGGTCCGAAGTCATCGTGAACGGACGGACAGAAGAAAAAGTCCAGTCAGTCGTTGAAGAACTTTCCCGGCACGGAAACGTTCACGGCATTGCCGCTGATTTATCCGATCCTGAAGAAAGCAGGGCATTGGTCGAAAAAACCGCTAAAATCGGGGAGCTTGATGTCCTCGTCAATAATATGGGCTTCTTTGAAGTGAAGGATTTCACAGAGGTGACAGACGAAGAGTGGCTCAACTATTTTGAAGTAAACGTTTTAAGCGCAGTCAGGCTTTGCCGCGCGTTTCTGCCGGCCATGCTGAAGCGGAATAAGGGGAGGATTCTCAATTTGGCAAGCGAAGCCGGCATCAAACCGCTTCCGCAGATGATCCCTTATTCGGTGACGAAAACCGCTCTGATTAGTTTATCAAGAGGTTTGGCCGAAATGACGAAAGGGACAAATGTGACGGTCAACTCCGTCCTTCCCGGACCTACATGGACGGAAGGCGTCGCCAATTATATGGAGGGAGCCGCCGCTCAGGAGAAAACCGATTTAGACACTTTTGTCAAAGACTATTTCAAAGTGAATGAGCCGACTTCTTTGATTCAGCGCTATGCAAAACCGGAAGAAGTGGCGAGTACGATCGTCTATCTCTCTTCCGAAAAAGCTGCGGCCATCAACGGTGCCGCTCAAAGAGTGGAAGGCGGAATTATCCGCTCCATTTAACAGGTATCCTCTGCCGATCGGCAGAGGATTTTTTTCCTTTTGGATTAAGGTCTCTGCTTCAGACCTCCCGTCAGCCTTTCGCGGTCATCCGGCTCAAAACCGTTCAGCCGTTTTAAACATGATGCCCGCCAATTTGCCGACAGTTCCTCCACCTCGAGAAGTTTTTTGATCCCCTCAATATTGTTCTTTTCATGATGCTTGATGCGATTTGCGTAAGAAATCGTGATGCCTTTAGGGTGGCGTGAGATTCGTTTCAGACCACGATCCTTACAGACGAACCCTTCTTTCAGTACGCGAAAATAAAAACCCGTAAATCCGGTGTCCTGTACCTTCAGTATCATCTCGGGTACACCGTACCTTACGGTTAGTTTATAGCAAGGCTGCCTCGGCTGGCTCACCTGTACAACAGCTTCACCCAGCTGAAAGATATCGCCGATATGAACGTTATCCTCCAGCAGACCCTTGATCGTTAAATTTTCGCCAAATGCTCCGTATTCCAGCTTTCTTTGCAGTTCCTTTTCCCAAAAGAGATAATGTTCATACGGATAGACGCACACTGCTTTTTCCGCGCCACCATGATGAACGAGATCCCCCTGTCCGTCCCCCGCGAAATTAGTAGATGACAGGAAGATGGGGCCGCTTGCCGGCTTCTTGTATATTCCGGTAGACACAGCTTTATTTTGAAACTGAATTGCCTCTGGCTTCCCCACATTGATCGAAAGGATATCGGCATATTCCATTCATATCACCTCTTACATTCAAATGTCCTGCAGACGGCAGCGGCCAAACAGCAGCGTTGCACATCCCTTTTGAGATTTAAGTATAATCGACCTCTTATCATAAAGCCATTCAATCGTTATTATAAAAACAATAGGGTAAACCTATCATGGAAATTCGTCTGTTTTTTTATGATGGAGAGGAGGAAGAGCATTGGAGCTAAAGCAATTGGAATACTTCATGGTATTGTGCCGGGAACTTCATTTTACCCGTGCTGCCGAAAAACTGAATATTGCTCAGCCCTCGCTGAGCCAGCAAATCCGTTTGCTTGAACACGAAATCGGAACGCCTTTGTTTAACCGTTCAGGCAAACGCACCGTGATGACGGAAGCGGGAAAGATTCTGCTTCAGCACTGTTACAATATCTTTCATGAACTGTCACAGGCGCAAGACGCAATCAGCGAGCTCCAAGGTTTAAAGAGGGGAACGCTAAAAATCGGGGCGCTTTTGACCGTGGTTAATTATTTGCTTCCCCGGACCGTGATCGAATTTCACCGCAGCTACCCCAATATTGAGTTGTCTGTTTTAGGGCTGAGAACCGGGGATATTTACGATCGGCTGCTGCAAAATGAGCTCGACTTGGGCATTGTAGCCCAGCGGGTGGAACACAGTGATCTGGAAACCGTTCCATTCCTTACCCAGCAGCTCGCCCTCGCAGTGCCTGTCGACAATCCGGTTGCAAACCGGCAGTTTGTCACGCTTGACGTGTTAAGGGAGATTCCATCTATTTTGCTGCCTGAGACGTATTTTTTGCGGCAGCTGATCAACGAAAAGTGCCGCACGTTTGGATTCGAGCCTCGGCCGGTCATGGAAATGACAACGATGGAATCGATCATGAACATGGTTGGTAAAGGCATTGGCGCCACCATTTTGCCGAAAGGCTATCTTGATGATATTGGAAATAAATCCATTCAGACGATTCCGATTCAAATGCCGGATTTGACGACGGAGATCAGCATCGTTTACCGCAAAAACAAGCATATGTGCGCTGCAAGCCGGGTGTTTATGGAACTGCTAATTTCCTCGGTCAAAAACGAAACTGCTGAAGCGCCGCCGCGTTAAAAGAAAGATCCTCTGCATGTCTGCAGAGGATTTCTGTTTAGACTTCGTGTGAATCATAGCGTTTTCCGTTAATATACAGATTCGAAAAAACAGGGTCTTTCACATGTTTCAGTTCCATCGGAATATCGACGCCGTCGATCTCGGAATCGGCCACTTTCAGACCGGTGACTGGAGAATGATCGTACGCCAGCACCCTGATCCCGTATTGTCCGCCCATGCTTTTCAGCTGCTTAACATCAACGTTGCGGACGACGGGCTTGAAATCTCCGGCGTCCCCTTCTTCATATTCCATATCGATGGCGATCACCTCGCGCTTCAAGCTTTTGACCGTATTTTTGTGAAAGTAGATGTTTTCAAGAACGCCGCCGCGCACCGAATTCGTTTTAATGCGGAGGGCTCTGTCCAAGTTCGGGCTGTCCATGACGTTTCCCTCGGCGATGACATTCTTCACGCCGCCGGAAATTTCGCTTCCGATCGTGACCCCTCCATGCCCGTCTTTCATTTCGTTATATTCAATGACAATGTTCTCCGATGGCATGTTGATCCTTCGGCCGTCGGCGTTTCTTCCCGATTTGACGGCAATACAGTCGTCTCCATTATCAAAATGGCAGCCCTTGATCACCACGTTTTTGCACGATTCCGGGTTGACTCCGTCGGTATTCGGACCGTGTCCGATGACCTTGATGCCGTCCACTGTCACATTCTCGCAAAGCACGGGATGAACTTGCCACATCGGCGAATTCAGCACGGTGACACCTTGAATCAAAATATCTTTGCAGCGATACGGCTGAATAAAATTCGGCCGCAAATAATGCCCTTTTCCAAACTGCCGCTCAGTGACCGGGACACCGCGCTCAGCCATTTCAAACAAAGCATTCCGGTCTTTTTCCTGTGAAGGCTGGCCGTTCGTTCCCCTTTTCCACGGCCACCAATGCTCGTCATCTCCTTGGCCGTCAAGTGTGCCCTTTCCGGTTATCGCAATATTTTCGGCTTCGTAAGCGTAGATGAGCGGTGAATAATTATAGAGCTCGACGCCTTCGAACCTCGTCAGCACAACGGGAAGATAATCTTCCGGGTTCTGACTGAATTTGATCACCGCTCCTTGTGCAAGATGAAGCTCCACATTGCTTTTCAGTCTGAGTGCACCGGAAAGAAATACGCCTTCAGGAACCGCTACTCTTCCGCCGCCGGCTTGGCTGGCTTGATCAATCGCCTTCTGTATCGCTCCCGTCGCATCCTTTTTTCCGCTTTCGTCAGCCCCAAACGCTGTAACATTAAATGAGCGATTAGGAAATACCGGAACCTTCATCTTCTTTATAATCTCGTCTTTTATTTTCTGCAGACTCACGATACCGTCCCCCTTTACAATGTGACGCCTGTTTTAAATATCGCAAGCTCCCTGAAATCGTTTATCTCATTGTTCAGCTGCCTGCCGCCCGCGACTTCGATCAAATATGCTGTCAGCTCCTTCAAAACGTCATCTTCTGACCGGTCTTCGAGCAGCCTTCCCGCATTAAAATCGATCCAATGGCGTTTCGCCTCATAAATCGCTGTATTTGTCGACATTTTCATCGTCGGCACAAACGTACCAAAAGGCGTGCCCCGCCCTGTCGTAAATAAAACGATTTGACACCCTGCAGCGGCCAGTGCGGATGATGCAACAAGGTCATTTCCCGGAGCGCTCAGCAGGTTCAACCCGTTCTTTTTCAAAACGTCCCCGTACTCCAGAACATCCGTCACCTTTGAAGTGCCGGCTTTCTGCGTGCAACCGAGCGACTTATCTTCCAATGTTGTAATGCCGCCCGCTTTGTTGCCCGGAGACGGGTTTTCATAGACGGGCTGCCTGTGATCGATAAAGTACTGTTTAAAATCGTTGATTAAGCGGACGATTTTATGAAACACTTCCTCATTTTCAGCCCGTTCCATCAAAAGCGTTTCCGCTCCAAACATTTCAGGCACTTCTGTCAAAACCGCCGTTCCCCCTTGGGCGATCAGAAAATCGGAGAGCCGGCCGAGCAGCGGATTCGCGGTAATGCCGGAAAATCCATCAGATCCGCCGCACTTCAAACCGATTTTCAGTTCAGAAAGCGGAACATCTTCACGCCGGTCACCTTTTGCATGCTCATAAATTTCTTTTAACAGTTTGACGCCTTCCGTGACTTCGTCTGATACTTCTTGGGAAAGCAGGAACTTAACCCGGCTGTGATCATAATCGCCGAGCGCTTCGCGGAATTCATGGATGCTGTTGTTTTCACAGCCGAGTCCCAGCACAAGGACACCGCCTGCATTCGGGTGTTTGACGGCATTCGCCAAAATCGTTCTCGTGTTGATATGATCATCGCCAAGCTGTGAACAGCCGTACTGGTGCTTTAATACGTGAACGCTTTCAAAAGGGGCGATAGAGCCGACCTCAGCTTTAAATTCTTTGATGATCAGCTCTGCAATGCCATTCACACAGCCGACGGTCGGCACGATCCATAGCTCGTTTCTGATTCCCGTTTTTCCGTCTTTTCGTTTAAAGCCTTTAAATGTGAGCGGTTCTTTTTGATAGCGGTTTTCCGTAAATTTCGGCTTGTAGCTGTATTCTTCGACACCGCCCAAATTCGTTTTCACATTTTTTGTATGGACCCACTCCCCCGTCTGAATCATGTCAGTGGCGTGCCCGATCGGAAAGCCGTATTTGATGACGTCTTCATTTTCAGCGATGTCTTTTAAAGCAAACTTATGGCCTTTCAAAATCGTTTCCTTGATCACGATGGTCCGTTCTCCTGCAGTGACCGTTTCCCCGGTCTGCAATTCTCTTAACGCAATGCCGACATTATCTTGAGGATTGATCATCAAGCAGTCTTTCATCACATGTCCCCCAGCTCAGCCATTTGGCTGATCATCATTTTTTTCAGCGCCTTTCTCATTCCCGTTTGTTTCATGTCCCTTAAATATTCGGCCGTCTTGTCCGTCAACCCGGAAATGTCGTTCAGGTTTTGCCCCCATACTTTTTCACACCCGAGAACATGGAACGCGATGTTTGAAACGTCTGTCTCTTCTGTCCAGAGCCGTTTGAGAAAAGCCAGCACCTCATCGTCGTCAGACAGCGGAATCGCCTCATCTTCCCGTTTTCCTTGGTAAAAATAAATTAAAGCGCTTAAAGCAAATACGGTTCGAGCCGGAAGTTTGCCAGTTCGTTCCGCATATTCCATTAAGACGGGCAAATTTCTGACTTTGAATTTTGCAAAAGAATTTAAGGAAATATCGATCAGCTTGTGACGGATAAACGGGTTTTTAAAGCGGTCGAGAATCTCTTCCGCATAGGCGTCAAGCTCGCTGCCGGGCATATCGATCGTCTCGAGCACTTCCCGCTGAATCAGCTCTTTCACAAATGATCCGATAAGCTCGTCTTCAGCCGCTTCACGAACCGTCTCAAGGCCTGCCAAATAAGCGACCGGCGTCATCGCGGTATGGGCGCCGTTTAAGATTCTCACTTTTCTCACCCTGTACGGTGTCACATCTTTGACAAACTCGACATTCAGACCGGCCTCGTGAAGCGGAAGCTCGTCTGGAAGCCATTTCGGCCCTTCAATCACGAACAAATGATACGGCTCCGCCGTCACCATCAAGGAATCGCGATAGCCGGCCGCCTCTTCAAGCTCGTGGGCATTTTCTTGCGGGAATCCCGGTACGATCCTGTCCACAAGCGTATTGCAAAACACATTTGCCTCCTCAAGCCAATCGATGAACCCTTGTTCAAGCGCCCATTCGTTCGTATAGCGCAGCACAATGTCTCTCAATTTTTTCCCGTTATCTTCAAGCAGCTCACACGGGAGGATGACCAGACCTTTTTCCCTGCTTCCCTGAAAAGTCAGGTATCGTCTGTATAACAGTGCAGTCAGCTTCCCCGGATAGCTTTTCTGCGGACGGTCGGACAGCCGGTCTTCCTCGATATAAATGATGCCGGCCTCTGTCGTATTTGAAAAGACAAAGCGCAAATCCGGCAGATCGGCCAGCTCCATAAATTCATCATAGTGTTCATAGCTGCTAACGACTCTGCTGATTGTTGTAATGACAGCAGAATCGCGAACCTCCCGTCCTTCCCGGAAACCTTCAAGATAAAGCGTGTAAAGCCCATCCTGCTCTTGAAAGGCCGTTACTGAACCGCGGCGCGGAGGCACGACGACGGCGCTGCCGTTAAAATCGGTTTCTTCATTCAATCTATGAATCTGCCAGTCAATAAACCCCCTCATAAAGTTACCTTCCCCGATTTGCAAAATCCGTTCGGGACGGCTCGGCTTAGACCTTATCCGTTTGGACAGCCTCTCCATTTCAATTCCCTCCTCATTTTTGCACACGTTCACATTTTACAGCGCATCAAAACTGATGCTATAGATGCTTAACTGAATTGCGAATGATCAGCTCCGTGCCGATGAGCGTCTGCCTGCCTTCTGCCTGCGGATTTTCGATCAGTGACAACAGACTTTCCGCACCAAGCATGCTGATTTTTTCCGTCGGTTTTTTTACCGTCGTCAATGACGGTGTCGTATACGCCGAAAATCCGCTATCGTCAAAGCCGATGATCGACATATCGTCAGGACAGCGTTTCCCGTTTGCATAAAGGGCGTTCATCGCGCCGATTGCCATATCATCATTGGCGCAAAACAGGGCTGTCGGAGGGTTCTTCAGCTTCAGCAGCGTTTCAGCCGCGCGAAAGCCGCTTTGCATCGTATAATCACCTTGAACGAGGTATTCG
This sequence comes from Bacillus sp. B19-2, assembly GCF_022832475.1. NCBI lineage: Bacteria > Bacillati > Bacillota > Bacilli > Caryophanales > Bacillaceae > Bacillus > Bacillus sp. B19-2. The sequence goes on along the minus strand of NZ_JALHKQ010000002.1, from coordinate 803,761 downwards.
CCGGGCATGTCAAGATTTGAGTCGCGAAGCGCGCGAAGAAAGCCTCCTTTTCTTTCTTGAGACGATTTAAAACCTTCTTTCCCCTGCACCATGGCGATCCGTCTGTGGCCGTTTTTGATCAAGTATGAAGCAGCGAGGAAAGCGCCCTCGTGTTCATTCGCCAAAATATTGACGACGGAGTGCCCTTCGATTTTTCTGTTCAGCACGACGACCGGAATATTCTGTTTGAGGACATGCTCAATAAAAGCCTGGTCCTGTTCGCTTTGGCTGATTAAAATCATGCCGTCATAGCGGTTGCGGTGAATGGATGACAAATCATGATAATCGTCAATCCCCCTGACAACCATATTATAGTTTTCATCGATCACCTTGTTGACGCCGCGCAGGATGTCTGCAAAGAAACTTGAAGACGTCCCGTCTGTCAGGCTTGTTAAAAACAGGCCGATCGTAAAAGACTTTTGCGTGACAAGGCTTTTCGCATTAAAATTCGGTTTATAATTCATTTCGGCTGCGATGTCGAGTATTTTCTTTTTCGTGTTCTCTTTTATCAGCGGACTGTTGTTCAGCGCTCTGGATACTGTGGTGTGCGATACATTCGCCAGCCTGGCGATATCTTTAATCGTTACTGACATTGTTTTTTACCCGCCTTTTCCTGCTGTTGTTACCATCAGTTTACCATATCAAAAGCGTTTTTTAGAAAGTGAAATTCCGCTATGGTCTCGCTTCGATTTCCGCGATCATTTCGGCGTGCTTCTGATCTGTCAGACGGTACAGGTAGCCGAGAACGAGAATGGCCGCCGTCAGCGCAGCTGCCGGATACAAAAGGAGTATCGCTTTAATGCCGAGCAGCGTCCCCGCTTTTTGGGTCGCATTCGGCACATAGCCGATAATGCTGAGACCGATCCCCGACAGGAAGCCGGAGAGCGACTGAGCCAGCTTTCTCGAAAAGTTAAACAGCGAGTATACCGTTCCTTCTTTCCGTTCCCCTGTTCTCCACTCGCCGTAATCGATCGCGTCTGATACGAATGCCCAGGTGATACCGTTCGGAATGCTGATGCCGATGAAGGCGATGCTTGCGAGAATCGTAAAAACAAAGACATTGCCCGGTACGAAAAAATTGATCAGATCCGCACAGACGGAAACCGCGAGCCCCAAAATAGCGGTATGCTTTTTCCCGAACAGCTTCACGAGCTTCGGCAGCATGATGACGCCGATAAAGGATGAGCCGATGATGATAAAGTTCATGTAGGCCATCAGTTCGGCGTTGCCGAGGTTATACTGTGCGAAATAAATCAGCATCGCGGATTTCAGGTTATAGGCTGAAATCGTAAAAATGGTCATGAATATAAGCGTAAGGAGCGGTTTATTCGTAAAAAACGTCTTTGATATTGCTTTGAATGTCACTTTTTCCTGTTTGTACTTCTCATCTTTTACGACAATCCGTTCCTGGCAGTTTCTATAGCAAATGTAGAAAAACAACACACCGAGAAAAGACATCAGTCCCATGACGACCGGATAGGCAACCGCAGGGTTGTCAAACCTGACGATCATCGGGATGACAACGATGCTCGTCACAAACAGGGCGCCCAATGAGCCGGCCTGTCGAAAGGAAGCAAGTGAAGTTCGTTCCACCGAGTTTTGCGTCATGGCCGCCCCGAGCGAGCCGTAAGGGATGTTGACAAAGGAATAGCCGAGACCCCAAAGCATGTATGACGCATAAGCGTATATGAGTTTGCCCGTCGGTGACAGATTCGGCGAGATGAAGGTTAATATCGTCAAAATCGCGAGCACAAAGCTTCCGTATAGCAGATACGGCCTGAATTTGCCTTTCGGGCCGATATTCTTCCTGTAGTCGATCGATGTTCCCACAATCGGGTCGACAAAAGCGGCAAAAAGTTTGCTTACAAGAAAAATACCTCCGGCTGCCGCCGCCGGAATACCGGCAACATCCGTAAAAAACTTCAGAAGATAGAGCTGTCCAAGGTCAAACATAAATCCGTTCCCAAAATCTCCAAAACCGTAAGAAATCTTTTCTTTTAAACTTAATTTCTCTTGAGTGACGGCGACTGTTTCGGTTTGTTTGTTCGTCGATATTTCCATGAAAAAGCAGCTCCTCTGCTAGCCAATTTGTGAATCTAAGCTTTCAAACGATCTTTCACTTCAAACTGGAAATAGTGTTTTGCATTTTCGTAGCAGATCCCTTTGACGATCCGTCCCAGCAGTTCGATATCATCCGGCGCTTCGCCGTTTTCAACCCATGTGCCGATGACATCGCAGAGCAGGCGCCTGAAATATTCGTGTCTTGTGTAGGAAAGAAAGCTGCGCGAATCAGTCAGCATACCGATAAAACGGCTCAATAGTCCGATGTTGGCGAGCGATTTCATTTGTTCGAGCATGCCGTCTTTCGTATCGTTGAACCACCAGGCGGTACCGTGCTGGATTTTCCCCGGTATCCGGCCGTCCTGGAAGCTTCCGCAAAGGCTTGAAATCACGACGTTGTCTCGCGGATTTAAAGAATACAAGATCGTTTTTGGCAGCGCATCTTTTCGGTCAAGAGAATTAAGAAAGCTGCACAAAGGCTTTGCGATGTCCTGATCATTAATCGCATCATATCCCGTATCAGGCCCGAGCTTCCGGTACATTTTGCTGCTGTTGTTGCGGAGGGCGTTAATGTGAAGCTGCATCGCCCAGCCCTTCTCCGCATAGCATGTTCCCAAATAGTGCAGGGTAAAGGATTTAAATTTGCACTCTTCCTCAGGCGAGGCGGCTTCTCCGTTCATCACCTTTGCAAAAATCGGGCGCACTTCGCTTTCATCTGTTTCCGTGTACATCATTTGATTGATGGCATGATCCGATATACGACCGCCTGCTTCATGGAAAAAGTCAATTCTGTTTTTAAGCGCTTTCAAAAAATCGTCATAATTTCCTATTTTCATAGCGCTTGTTGCTTCAAGTTTGCTCACCCAGGCGGCAAAGCCTTCTTGATTGATTTCCAGCGCCTTGTCTGGCCTAAATCCTGGTAAAACGCTTACATCAAAGTCTTCATCTTTCAGCTTCACATGATATTCAAGACTGTCTGCCGGATCATCTGTCGTGACAACCGTTTCAACGTTTGATTTTTCAATCAAGTCTCTGGCGCCGAATCCTTCTCCGGTCAGCTGTTCGTTCACCCGCTCCCAAATATGCGGCGCGCTCTTTTCATCAAGCCGTTCATCGATGCCGAAAAACCTTCTCAGTTCCAAATGGGTCCAATGATAAAGCGGGTTTCCGATCGTCATCGGAACCGTTCTTGCCCAGGCGCTGAATTTCTCTTCGTCTGATGCATCTCCTGTAATAAACTCTTCGGATATTCCATTGGCCCGCATTGCTCTCCACTTGTAATGATCCCCGTACAGCCACACTTCGGTCAGGTTTTTAAATGTTTTGTTTTCATAAATTTCCTTTGGGCTCAAGTGGCAGTGGTAGTCGATGATCGGCATCCCTTTAGCATACTGGTGGTACAACACTTTCGACGTTTCATTCGTTAAAAGAAAATCGTCATTCAAAAACGGCTTCATAAAATCCCCACCTTTCTTTATAGTGTTAACGTTAACATTTTTATTTGCAGTATAATGTGAACGTTAACATTTAATCTTATTTTATACTAACCTCGCCTTCTTTTCCATTATTTTCTCAACATAAAAGAAGCCTAAAGGCAATAACCTTTGGCTTCTTCTTTTTCATACCGCTTATTTGGCGGCTTTAGGGTTTTTCTTAAATTCCATCGTAATTTCCGTCCCGCGGCCTGTCCGGCTGTCAACTGCGATACAGCCGTCGTGAAGGTGGACAAGTTCCAAAGAAATCGCAAGGCCGAGACCGCTTCCTTCTGTCGCATCTTTTGTATGCGTTCCTCTGTAGTAGCGGTTAAATAAATTTGAGACGGTTTCCGAGTCCATGCCTCTTCCGTTGTCTTGAATTTTAAGAATAATATATTGCTTGGTTTCTTCAAGGATCACCTTGATATCAGTGCCTTTTTTGTTATGCTTGACGGCGTTGGCGAGAAGGTTTTCCAGGACTCTTCTGAACCAGCCTCTGTCTATCGCAAACTCGGTATCTTCTTGCGTATATTCAAAAGAAACGTTGTACCCTTCCGAAAACGAATGGCGTTTAAACTCTTCAACGAAGCTTTTTAAAAACGGTACAAGCCTCACTGTCTGGCGTTTAATCGGCAAGGCATCGTTCTTCAGCCTGTACGTCAAGTTCAGGTCTTCGATGAGCTGTGACATGTAGTCCGATTTTTCTTTCATCGCCTGGCCGATTTCACGGATTTCTTCTTTTGACCACTCATAGTTTGGAGACTCCAGCATCATACTGTAGCCGTAAATCGTGCTGAGCGGCGTTTTTAAATCATGGGAGAGCCCCGCGATCCATTCCTCCCGGGTCGTTTGGATTTTCTTGCGGTTTTGCTCGTCTTTTTTCAGCGTTTCCGTCAGCTGCTCCATCGATTCAAACACTTCTGTGAACAACCGGTACGGCTGTTTTCGCTTCCCTTTTTTGTTCCGGCTTTGCGGGCGGCCTTTCCGATTTCTCGGCTCTTCAAATCGCCCTTTTGAAAGGTTGACGATCCATTTAATCGTATGGATGATCGGCATGCCGAACCTGAAAGAATACCAAATCGTCATGGAAGACATCAATACGATCAGAACGCCGATCACGAGCAGCACGATTTTTAAAGCGAGCCCGATCATCGTCCTATTGAACTCGTGGTCCGGATTATAAATCGGGTTCGGGGTAGCGGCGATCAGCCATTCTGTCGCGCTTAAGCGCCTGTATGAAAACTCGTGCTCGTAGTTCCACGGCTTTGATCCGTATTTTAAAAGCTCCAGCTCTGTGATTCCCTGGCTGTAATCTATGTCCTGATAGACCGAGTCCAACATTTTTCCTTTTTCGCTGAACAGATAAACCGATCCTTTGTTTTTCTTGATGAAATCAAGCGTACTTTTTTTATAGGAAGAAAGATCCGCCATATTCTTTTCTTCTTTTTCCAAATAGGACAGGATCGTATCGCTTTTCGACTCCCAGCCGAATAAAATCACGTAGTCTTCATCATTGAAATTGGCAGACCAGAAATTGACTTGATATTTTTTGATTCTTTTTTTGTCAAAGACTGATACGAGGTCTTCCTTGTGGTACTGCCTCTGAATTTCCGGAGGAAGACGGTAGGAATAAACGGTTTTCTCCTTGCCGTCTAATATTTGAAGCCAGCCTCCCTGTTTGTCGATCGCCGATTTCAAGATATCTTCAATCTGCCAATTGTTATTGTCATCCACACTGACCCAGCTTTCAAACGTGTCTGATGTGGCTTTTGCCAAGCCTGTATCCGCCTCGCTCTCGCTTAACCGGAGAGCGAAAAAGATGAAGGATAACAGCAGAGTGGCGAGGACAAGACCGAGAATCAGGAAAATCTGGCTGACAAAATGGAGAACGAGCTTTCCTCTCAGCTTCATCCTTCGCTCTCTTTTCTTGCAGGATTGGGAACGAACTTATAGCCAAGACCGCGAATCGTGACGATATATTCGGGGCTGCTCGGGTCTTTTTCGATTTTCTCCCTCAGTTTTCTGATATGTACCATAACGGTGTTGCTGTCTCCGTAAGATGGAACGCCCCACACTTTTTCATAAATTTGGTCCTTGGAAAGCACTCTGTTCGGATGATCGCAAAAATATTGCAGAAGCTGGAGAAGCTGTGCGGAGCAGCTGACTGTTTCTCCGTCCACGATCAGCTCCGCAAAATCGGGATGAAATATAAACCGTTCATATTCGTAGGCTGAAGATACCGAAGCAGCCGCGACTTCTTTATGTATATACGTTCTTTTTAAATGCGCTTTAATCCTGGCGATTAATTCCAGAGGATTAAAAGGTTTTGTAATATAATCATCGGCCCCGTAGGCAAAACCTGACAGTTTATCGAGGTCGGATGTCTTCGCCGTTAAAAAGAAGATCGGAGCGTTGGTATGCCGCCTGATTTCAGGGGATACGTCAAATCCTGTCTGTCCCGGCATCATGACATCGAGAAGTATTAAGTGCACGGTATCCTTTTTCACGATGTCGAGCGCTTCTTCTGCGCTGCTCGCGGTCAGCACTTCTGAAAATCCTTCCTTCGTGAGGACGCGCTTGACCATTTGAACAATGGCGTCTTCGTCATCCACAATCAAAATTGTCGCATTTTCCAAAATCCTTCTTTCCTTTCTGTCTATATCGTGTTTTGATATCCTCATCTTACCATCTATTATATCTTTATCGGCACCCGTTTTCTGATTTTAAAGTAAAAATAAACTTTTTTAGAAATGATTTTTTACCTTTCGAAATCATGGAATAAAAAAACAGACATCGTCTGATGTCTGTCCAGATTGTTGACAAAATCCCAAAACGGCTTTTTGTTTTGGGATTTTGTCATCCCTTCAGCGTGATTGAAAACCCTTGCAGTCTAGGAAGGCCGAGCATCGGAGCGGAGCGAATGTTGGAATTCGTGAGCACCGACGCGCAGGCCTGACAACGAATGCGAGGGTTTGTCGACACGCTGAACAGACATCGTCTGATGTCTGTCAGCCGGTAGCCAGCCTCTGATCCTCTTCTTTTTTCAATAGATCATAAGTCAGGCAAACCGGTTTTCCTGTGCGCGGGTCTAAAATAATTTCAGCATCAATCTGAAACACCTTTTTCAATACATCTGATGTCATGACTTCATGAGGAGCGCCCTCTTTGACAATCGCACCGGAGTTCAGCGCCACCATGTGATGGGCAAAGCGGGCGGCATGGTTGAGGTCGTGAATAACCATCAAAATCGTCCGGCCTTCTTCTTTGTTGAGCTTTTCCAGCAGTTGCAGAATTTCAAGCTGGTGCGCCAAGTCCAAATAGGTTGTCGGTTCGTCGAGCAGCAAGAGCTCCGTTTCCTGGGCAAGAGCCATCGCAATCCAGACGCGCTGGCGCTGTCCCCCGGAAAGGGCTTCGATCGGCCGGTCATAAAAAGGCAGCATTCCCGTTACTTCGAGAGACCATTCAACCATGCGGCGGTCATCGGCCGAGAGCCTGCCCATTCCCTTTTGATGAGGAAAACGGCCGTAAGAAACGAGCTCATATACGGTCAGACCGCCTGGCGCCTCAGGGGTCTGCGGAAGAATCGCCATCTGTTTGGCTATATCTTTCGTCGACATTTGGTGGATCGCTTTGCCGTTTAAATAAACGGCGCCCGTTCTCGAACGCTGTATGCGCGCCATCGTTTTTAATATCGTTGACTTGCCGCACCCGTTCGGACCGATCATGGTCGTCACTTTTCCTTTTGGTATGTGGAGGTTTAAGTTTTCGACTATCATCTGTTCGCCGTAGCCGATCCCCAGGTTGTTTGTTGAAAGAGACACCTTTCACCCTTCCCTTCTTTAATTTGTTTTCATGAGCAAATAGATAAAGTACGGCGCGCCTAAAGCGGCAATGACTAACCCGACGGGAATTTCCGAAGGCGCCAGTATCATTCTTCCGATTAAGTCCGCCAGCAAAAAGAGCAATGCTCCTGTCAACGCGGAAGCCGGGATTAAAAGCTGATGCTTCGGCCCGACAAGCCTTCTGGCAATATGCGGAGCCACGAGACCGAGAAACGTAATATTCCCTCCAGCCGCTACACACGCGCCGCTCAGCGCGGCTGCCGACAGAAGCAGTGTGCGCCGCTCCTTTTCAACTGCCGTTCCAAGCCCTGTTGCGAGCTGATCGCCTAGATTCAGCACGTTTAAATAGCGTGCTTTGTAGAGGATAAAAGGAAGCAGCACGACAATCCAGGGCAGCACGGCCGAGACAAAGCTCCAGTTCGAACTCCATATATTTCCTGACAGCCAAACAGCCGCCTGCATAAAGTCATTCGGGTCCATTTTCAGCTGCAGCATTAAGATGGCCGCCGAAAACGCCGCATTCACTCCGATGCCGACCAGAACGAGGCGAATGGGATTCAAACCTTTTTTCCACGCCAGCAAATAGATGGAAACGACTGCAAAGCAGGCTCCCAAAAATGCGAAAATCGGCAGGGAAAAAACGAATCCTTTTTGCAGATTGCCAACATCCCCCTGAAAATAGAAGATGAACAGCACAACGGCAAAACCTGCTCCCGTATTGATGCCCAATATCCCCGGATCGGCCAGGTCATTCCGCGATATCCCCTGCCAGACGGCTCCGGAGACAGCAACTCCCGCACCGATCAGCATGGCGAGGATCATGCGCGGCAAACGGAATTCAAATAATACAAGTTCATCCTGCGGTGTTCCGAAGCCGAACAGTGTTTTCAATGTATCAAGCGGGGCGATGCGGATTTCTCCCATGTTCATGCTTAGTAAAAACACGGCGACCGTCAGCACGGCCATGACGAGCATCACCGCAGCCGCCCGTCTGTTGTTTTTCTTGAGCATTACAGTCCACTCCTTTCCCTGCGGGCCAGATAGAGAAAGAATGGTACGCCGACAAGCGCCGTGACTGCTCCGACAGGTGTTTCGAACGGCGGGTTGACCAGCCTTGCCGCAATATCCGCATAGATCAGCAGGACGGCGCCAAGCACCGCTGAGCATGGAATGATCCAGCGGTAATCAACCCCGACCAGAAAGCGGGTAATATGCGGAATGATCAATCCGATAAAACCGATCGCCCCGGCAACGGACACAGCGGCACCCGTCAGCAGAACAACCGACACGATTCCGATCGCTTTAACCGTCTTCGTATATTGACCGAGCCCTTTCGCCAGCTCCTCTCCCAAGCTTAGAACCGTAATGGAACGGGCGATGACAAAAACGACGGCCAAACCGAGCGCTGCCGCCGGAACCAACAACTGAATGCTGAGCCATTTCGTGCCGGCAACACCTCCGGCATACCAAAAACTGACGTCGGGCGCCACATCAAAATGGATCGCGATGCTCGTAGAAAGAGCGCTCAGAAACGTGCCGACAGCCGTACCGGCCAAAGCCAGCTTTACAGGCGTAAGACCGCCTTTTGAAAACATTCCGATCGCAAAAACGAGCCCCGCTCCAAGACCCGCGCCGGCAAACGACCAGATCATCAGCCCGACCGATGAGGTACCCGGAAAAAAAGCAAACGCGACAGCAATTGCAAAAGCTGACCCGTGCGTGACGCTCATAATTTCCGGCGATGCGAGAGGGTTTCTCGTCATCCCCTGCATCACGGCTCCGGAAACCGCCAGGCAGGCGCCCACAAGAGCCGCACTTACCGTCCTTGGCAGTCTGAGTTCCTGAATAATTTGATGGGCCGTATTTTTCGCATCAAAATGAAAAATGGCGTCCCAAACCGTTCCAAGCTTTATATCAGCCGCACCAAGCGCAATCGATAATGCGGCGCCAAACAGCAGCAGCATGATTCCGCCGGCCAGGACAAAAACAGCTCCGAGCGGACGGCTGATCGGTCTCTGTTCTTCATCAGGGCCATCCGCGCTGTTGATACGATGTATGTTTTTGTAAGAACTCACTCGATGCCATTCCTTTCGATCTTTTTAACCGATAACGATTATCATTTTCATTTTAAAGTATAACAGGCCTAAGCGGAAATTTTAATCAAAAATTTCGGCGGGAATCAAAAAGCCAGCCGATCTTCTGCTAAAAGACCCGGCTGGCAAAGAACTTTATCACACTTGATTATTTTTGAACTTTTTGTAGACGAAAGGGTAGATCGCAAGACCGACGAAAAACAGCCCGATTCCCAAGATAAAGGTGGTCAAGTCAGACGTGCCTGAAACGATGACCCATAAAGAATACGCCAGAGCAGCCAAGGCGATGATGCCGTCCCCTGTTCTTGAACCTTTCAGTTCGCCGTATGTCTCCCCTTTGAGGATGAGCTTCAAGCTGAAAACAGCCGCCACGAGATAAGGCACAAGGTAAGCGAGCGTCGCCGACGTTGTCAAAAACGTAAAGGCCTCGCTGATCGTTCCCGAAACCGTTGAGAAAATAAAGATCTGCGACATCACGTTTGTGACGATCAATGAATTGACAGGGCTTCCCTTTTTGTTCGTTTTCGCAAAGAAAGCAGGAAAATCACCGGCCTTTGCCGCCTGATAAGGAACCTCTGCACCGATTAAAATCCAGCCGAGCATCGATCCGAACAAAGAAACGATTGCCAAGACTGCCATAATCACGCTGCCAAAGCTGCCGATGATCACGTGCAGCACATCAACGAACGGTTTATCTGATGCCTGGAGCTGATCGTGCGGGATGACGCCCATCGTTATTAAAGTGATGATCATATAAATGCCGAGCGCAATTAACAGTCCGGTAATCGTCGCGCGTTTGACATCGCGCTGGGATGATGCGCGCCCTGATAAGATCACCGCAGACTCGATGCCGACAAACGCCCACAGCGTTGAAATCGCCGCATTGTGAACCTGTCCGCCCAGCCCAATACTTTTGCCTTCTGATTCGATTGGAAAATAAAATGATTCGAATAAAGCCGTCTGAAAAACGAACAAACCTGCAACAATAAACAGGACAAACCCAACCACTTTGGAAAAAGTCGCTAAAAAGTTCAGTTTGCCCGCTCCATTTATGCTGGAGACTAAGATGAAATGCGTCCCCCATAACAAAATTGTACACACGATAAATGTCAAGAGCTGGCCGAGTGTAACGGGGTGGCCGCCGAGTTCAATCACTTCGCGTCCGTCAGTTAAGATCGGCAGGAAAGTCGTCAAATAGCCTGCAAGGCTTGTTATGATGGCCACGTTGCTGATCCAGCTTGCCACCCAATACCCCCATACCATTGTAAAACCTGCCGCATTCCCTTTTTTAGGGTCTGAGAATAAAGCTCTTGCATAGCTTTGCGGACCGGCTTTAAGATCCGGGCGGCGAATGGATAAATGACCGAATACAAGGGCGATCATCAGCACCCCCGCACCCGTCACCAGCCATGCCGCCGTTACGCCGAACGGGCTTGCCGTCTGAGCGAGTGTGCTGGGGAGCATAAAAATCCCTGAGCCGACCATATTGCCGACAACAAAAGCGGTAAGAAGCCAGAAGCCCCATTTTTTTGTCTGTTCCATAAGATATAACCTCCGAGCATTTTATAAAAAATATGCCGGACCAGACCGTGAGATCATTCAAAATAAAAAAAGCATGAACAAAAGTCCATGCTTTGGTTAAACATACACTCTTGATCTCCGGATAGCCCTCCGCGGGAAAACCCGCGGCAGTCCTGCACTTATTCAATGCAGACCCAGCATAAAGAATGAATGGCTTCCTTATGCTTCGGCGCTGATGCCTTTTGCATATGATCATCGGCCCCATCAGCCTCACACATGCGACTCATCATCCGCGCAACCTCTACCTCACTAAGAGTTAAGAGTGAGGATTTATCACATATTCTGAAAAGAGGTTACCAGAGAAATTTTAATCTGTCAAAGGGAAGTGATGGAAAAAACGGACAGCCGCGCCAAAAGGCCGCCTGTTTTGGCAGCCTTCTGCAGAATGGAAGGCGGCGCTTCCATCTGGCATTTATCGGTTGTTTTTCTTTTTGTTGACCGCCTCTTGCAAAGGGTCTCCTTTCAGCGCTTGTCCTGCGTCTTCAAGCGCCCCCCGAACGGCGTGTTGGTCCTTTTCCTTATTTCCTCTATCTTTATTGAAGAAAATACCCAAATGAATCACCTCTTTAAAAATGTGGTACAATTTTAATTTGGCTTATCACTTTAAAATTATGCAGAACCTTGAATGTGTTTTTTAACTGAAAACACCATATTCTAGATGTAAACATGCTGATTGCCTCAGGAAAATGCGTTTTTTTGGCTGACAAGTTGCCACCATCTGTCTTGAAGGCCGCCAGAACTCTTGATATAGTTTTCATTAGGAAATTGTTATAGGTCTTAAAGGAGAAGCGATATGACAGGAAAAACACACATCATGGGAGGGGTCGCTTCTTGCACGGCTGCTGCTTATTTTTACGGATATGATCCAGTGTTCATGACAGCTTCGGGCGTTATCGGAGCATTGATTCCGGATATTTGCCATACAAAGAGCAAGATCGGCAGAAGGCTTCCGGTTTTATCAGCAGTGGTCAGTTCTGTCTTCGGGCACAGGACGTTTACACACAGCCTTCTCTTTTTACTCATCACGGCATTTGCGGCACATTTATATTTTACAGATCAGAGCATACTTGTCGGATTGATGGCCGGAATGGCGAGCCATCTGCTCCTTGATGCCGGGACTGTAAACGGCATCAAACTTTTCTTTCCATCCGCCATTAAGGTTCGGCTGCCCCTTTATATTAAAACCGGCGGGAAGGCGGAACAAGGCGTTCTGGCTGTGCTCACCGTTGTTTCGTGCTATTTTATTGCGAACTTGATCGCCTGACGAAAGGGACGGTTTGACCGATTGCTGTATTATGCTTTGTTCAGTCGTTTTATTTTGGTGTTCTTTACCTGCGGGGATTATATGTGAGGAGCTATTTATATGAAAGAACATTTTTTTAAAAAGCAGTGGTTTTTATGCCTATCCATATTTTTCATGTGGATGAAGACGTATTTCATCTACAAGCTGGGCTTTAATTTACAAATCGACAACGCACTTCAGGAATTGATCCTGTTTATCAACCCGCTTAGCTTTCTCATCCCTGTACTCGGCATCAGCCTCTTTTTTCGCGAAAAAACGCAGCGCCTCTATTTAATCGGGGCTAATGTCGTCCTGACGGGCATCTTGATTGCAAACAGCATTTTCTATGGTTTCTACATCGATTTCATCACCGTTCCCGTCCTGTTCCAGGCAAAAAACCTCGGGGGGCTTGGGAGTAGTTTTCAGGAGCTGTTCAATCCGATTTTCATCGCGCTTTTTCTGGATTTGGCTCTTTTGGTCTGGCTGGCAAAAACGCGTGCAAGAACCGGCAAAAAGCTTTCCGCTAAAGCCGTTAAGATCTACTACGCGGCAGCCGCCGGAACGGTGCTGTTTAATCTCGCCCTGTCGGAGCTGGATCAGCCGAAGTTTTTAAGCTACTCCTACGACAGGGAAGTGCTTGTAAAAAACATCGGCTTATATCAGTTTCATCTGTTGGACGGCATTTCACAGACCTTTAATTTGACACAGAAAGCGGTCGCTGATGAAAACAGCCTGGCAACGATCGAGAACTACACAAACGCCGACTACAGCAAACCGAACCAGGATAAGTTCGGGATAGCCGAAGGACGAAACGTCATCTTTGTAACGCTTGAATCCACTCAGACATTTGTCATCAATGAAAAGGTGAACGGCCAGGAAATCACGCCGTTCCTGAACAAATTCATTCAAAAAAGCTATTATTTCGACCATTTTTATCAGCAGACCGAACAGGGAAAAACGTCCGATTCGGAATTCATTGTCGCCAATTCGCTCTATCCGTCTCTGAGCGGTTCCGTGTTTTTTACGAAGAGTGAAAATGCGTATAATTCGATGTATAAAACACTGGCGAACCACGATTACAGAACATCGGTATTCCACGCCAACCATAAAAAATTCTGGAACAGGGACGTCATGTACAAAGCCCTTGGCATCGACAGCTTTTATGACGTCTCCTATTTTCATGTGACACCTGAAAATTCAACGGGCTGGGGACTGAAGGATAAGGAGTTTTTAACGCAATCGGCCGACTTGATGAAAGACTTGCCGCAGCCCTTTTACAGCAACCTGATCACATTGACGAACCACTTTCCGTTCCAAATTGATGATAAGGATAAGCTGATCGATGAATACGACTCGGACAGTGAGATTCTAAACCGGTATGTCACGACTGTACGCTATGAAGACGAATCATTGAAGCATTTCATTGCAAAACTGAAGAAAAACGGCCTTTACGACAATTCCGTGATCGTCTTCATGGGAGATCACTACGGCATATCAGAAGCGCACAACGATGCGCTGGCTCAATTTTTGGGCAAAGACGAAATCACCCCTTACGATACCGTTCAGCTGCAGCGTGTGCCGCTGATTATCCACATTCCGGGGGTAACGGATCAAGACCCGAAAACGATATCTGAAACAGGCGGACAGATTGATGTCAAACCGACATTGCTCCATTTGCTCGGAATTGATACAAAAGGCATGATTCAATTCGGTAATGACCTGTTTTCGAAAGAAAGAATGCCTTTCGCTGTGTTAAGAAACGGCAGCTTTATAACAGATGATTATATCTACACGAAAAATACGTGCTACAGCAAAAAAACCGGGGACATGATCAACGACAGAGAGGACAAATGCGGCCCGCTCATAGAGAAGGCGAATCAAGAGCTTTCCCTTTCCGATAAGATTATTAACGGTGATTTGCTGAGATTTTATAAAAAATAATCCGTCCCCTTTAAGCCGGATTCTCCCCGGCTTAAAGGGGCTGTTTAAATGGAGGGACAGCTGGGTATTATATACCGAATGTTAAAAATGAACTTGCGGTTTTGCAGTTCCTTCGTTACCCTAAATAAAAAGAGAAGTTATTTCGGTTACCGATTATTTCATAAAGTGTTATAAAAAATGATAAATAAGAAGGTTTTAATATGAGTGAAACACAGCATAAGACAAATCAATTGCCGATTGTTGCCGTCTTGATTATGGGGACTTTTATCGCCATTTTGAATCAGACGCTATTGACGACGGCTTTGCCTCCGATCATGAGGGACTTAAACATTACGCCGGGGCTTGCCCAATGGCTGACGACCGTTTTTATGCTCGTGAATGGGATCATGATTCCAGTTACGGCTTTTTTAATTGAAAAATTCACGACGAGAAAGCTGTTCATGGCGGCAATGTCTTTATTTACCGCCGGGACTCTGATCTGCGCCTTGTCATTCAGCTTTCCGGCGCTGGTTGCGGGACGCGTCGTGCAGGCGGCCGGTGCGGGCATTATGATGCCATTGATGCAGACGGTGCTTTTATTGATTTTCCCAAAAGAAAAGCGCGGATCAGCGATGGGAATGGTCGGGCTTGTGATTGCCTTCGCTCCTGCTGTCGGACCGACCTTGTCAGGCTGGATCGTCGACCGCTACCCTTGGGAAGTATTGTTTTACCTGTTGCTTCCGTTTGCCGTTATCGACATGATTGCCGCACACTTTATTTTAAAAAATGTCACCGAACAGACGTCGCCTAAGATGGATGTTACTTCCATCATCTTGTCTTCACTTGGCTTCGGCGGCATTTTGTACGCCTTCAGCAGCGCCGGTGTTGCGGGCTGGACGGGTGCGGACGTGCTGTGCGGCTTCGCGGTCGGCAGCGTTACGCTGTTTTGGTTCATTTGGAGGCAGCTCCATTTGGAAGAACCGATTTTGGAATTCAGGGTATTTAAATATCCGATGTTTACACTTGCGACGATTATCGGGATGGTTGTCTTTATGTCGATGATCGGAGCGGCGACGATCGTGCCGATGTATATGCAGGATATGCGCCATTTCACGGCGATGGAATCGGGAATGATGCTGTTTCCGGGAGCTGTCGTGATGGGGCTGATGTCTCCGATTACCGGAAGAATTTTTGACAAAATCGGCGCGCGGATCTTGAGCATCACCGGTTTGACGGCGATCTTCGTGACCACATTGCTCTTGACCCATCTGACAAAGACAACGCCTTTTGCGTATTTGTCTGCCGTCTATGCGATTCGGATGGTCGGCATGGGGATGGTGCTCATGCCTGTTACAACAGCCGGCTTGAACCAGCTCCCGCGCCATTTGATTCCTCATGGAACGGCCATGAACAATACGATGAGACAGATGTCCGGATCGATCGGGACGGCTGTTCTCATCACCATCATGACACAGCGTGCGCTTGCCGATCCTGCCGGTCCGTCTTCGGATACGGCGATGATTCACGGCGTCAATCTGGCGTTTATGACCGCGGCCGCATTGTCGGGAATCGGATTGGTTCTCTCATTCTTTATTAAGCAGCACCGCCGCGGACGGCTCGACGGCAGCAGAAGGAAACAAGCGAAAGGCCGCTTGGCCATCCATGAAAAATAATAAATCCCGGGTTTTTATGAACCCGGGATTTTCTTATGCTTATTCGAATCCGTGAACCATTGTGTCAGGATCGGGACCGACGCGCTCATCTTTGTTAAGAGCGTTGATTTTTTCGACATCTTCCGCTGTTAATTCAAAGTCAAATATGTCGGCATTTTCAATAATGCGGTGTTCTTTGATTGACTTCGGAATGGTGACGACTTCATTTTGCAAATCCCAGCGCAGGATGACTTGAGCGACGGATTTGTTGTATTTTTTAGCGATGTCAGTCAGCACTTGATCATCGAGGAGTTTTCCCTGCATGAGCGGAGACCACGCTTCCACCTGAATGCCCTGTTTCTTGCAGTAGTCCCTGAGTTCAGCCTGAGTCAGCCGCGGATGGAACTCAACCTGATTGACCATCGGTTTAATTTCCGCATCTTCCAATAAGCTTTCCAAATGGTGCACATTGAAGTTGCTGACGCCGATCGCTTTCACTCTGCCGTCTTTGTACAGCTTTTCAAGTGCGCGCCACGTATCTTTATATTTGTCTTTTCCAGGCCAATGAATCAAATATAAATCAAGGTAGTCAAGGCCGAGTTTTCGAAGGCTTTCATCAAAAGCCGCCAATGTTTTTTCATATCCCTGATCGCTGTTCCAAACCTTTGACGTGATGAAAAGCTCTTCGCGGGGAACGCCTGCTTCTTTAATCCCTTTGCCGACGCCTTCTTCGTTTTGATAGATAGCGGCTGTGTCAATGCTCCGGTATCCGTTTTTAATGGCTGCTTTCACAGATTCTACGACTTGGCTGCCTTCTTCCACTTTGAAAACTCCAAGTCCGAACCATGGCATTTTCACACCGTTATGTAATGTCACAGTATCCTTTAAACTGCTTACCATTTTGAACGACCACCTTTCTTTTTTTTCATGCTTTTAAACGCACCGCCGTTATTATCTCACACTGGGTGGATTTTACAAAACAACTTGCTCAACCGGCTTCATGAGCCAATACGAGCGCTCCGGTGATTCCCTGATCGTCGCCGAGACCCGGCGGCACGATGTATCCTTCAAGATCAGGCAGGTCAACGTATCCGTTCATATATTCGGCAAGCTTTTTGCGAATCAGCGGGAACAGCTGCTGCTGCTTCATGACACCGCCGCCCATGATGATTTTTTCAGGGCACAGGATCAAGATATATTGCATGAGAGCCTGCGCTAAGTAGTCGGCTTCAATCTCCCAAACTTCCTCGTTTCCAGCCAAATCATTGCCCTTTTTCCCCCAGCGCTTTTCAAGCGCCGGACCCGATGCCATCCCTTCAAGGCAGTCCTTGTGATACGGACAGATTCCTTCAAACGTATCGTGCGGATGCCGTCTAATGAGAAGGTGACCCATTTCAGGATGGAGCGTGCTCTGCACGAGCCGGCCGCCGACAATCGCTCCTGCTCCGATTCCTGTACCGACTGTAATATACAAGCAGCTTTCCAAACCTTGCGCCGCTCCTTTCGTCAGTTCGCCAAGCGCGGCAGCGTTTACATCAGTCGTAAACGAAACCGGTATGCCGAGCCTTTTTTTCAGCTCGGGAATAAACGGGTACCCCTTCCAGGCTAATTTCGGCGTATTGGTTATGTATCCGTAATCCTCTTTATCTTTTGCAACGGATATAGGTCCAAAAGAGCCCACCCCCATTGATGTGAGCTGATACTTGCTGAAGAAATCGGTCAGTTTTCCAATGGTCTCTTCAGGCGTCTCCGTCGGGATCGTCAGCCTGTCAATGATGTCTCCCTTTTCTGTTCCAACTGCACAAACAAACTTTGTGCCTCCTGCTTCTATTGCACCGTAATGTTTCATCCTCTCGGCTCCTTTTCATCTGTTTGAATTGCTTTAATTGAATCATAAATCAGACGATGAAAGAAAGCAATCGCACTGAACAATGATTCACCAGAGCATGGAGGCTTTTGATGCTGACGGAAAAATGCTTCCCGAAAATGTGACAGTTTTCAAACAGCTGCAGCGTTTGTTTTTTCGCTTAAAGAGGCTTCTGCCCGCTTTATTTCAACTGTGAGAAAGAGGATTTTTTCAGGCCCGCTCGAAGCTTTAATGAGGAGGGATATCATGAAGCATCCATTCCACACTTACCGTTCGTTATTTCCGATATTGTCTGGTCATGTTCACCTTGCCGCATGCTCCGGAAGCGCGTTGGCACTGCCTGTTGCCAAAGCGGTTGATGAGTATCAGAACGGCCTTTTAACAGCCGGTACAGACTGGAAAGCGCATCTCGGCAAGATGGATGAAGTCAAGGAAACATTCGCCCGGCTGATCGGCGCCGAAAAAGAAGAGATAGCCATTTTGCCGTCAGTATCTGACGCCGTGGCGGCTGTCGCCGCTTCATTGCCGCAGCTACCCCACCGAAGGCAGATCGCCTTCACGGATATCGATTTTCCTGCCGTCGGCCAAATTTGGCTTGCGCAAGACCGTTTCAAAGATCATCTCATCATCATTCAGAGCGAAGACGGGATGATTGACTTGGAACAATACGAAAAAGACGTTACCGATCAGACGCTCTTGACTTGTGTACCCCATGCCGGCTATCGGAACGGGTTTAAACAAGATGTAAAACAGATTGCCGAGATTGTTCATCAAAAAGGGTCGCTTTTATTTGTCGACGCCTATCAAACCGCCGGACACATTCCGATTCATGTCAAAGACATGGATATCGACATCCTTGCGGCGGGAACGCGCAAGTACATGCTCGGCATTCCCGGAACGGCTTTTTTGTATATGAAACGCGAACTTTGCGGACAATTTGTGCCGAAGACGGCCGGCTGGTTCGGCAGGAACAAACCATTTGCCTTAGATTCATGCTTTGCGGAAGGTGCGACACGCTTCGAGTCGGGGACACCGTCATTTATCAGCATTTACGCGGCAGACGCGGCACTGAGGCTGCTGCTTGAAGCAGAGCCCGGCAGGATCGAGCACTACCTGCGGGAGCTCGCGGCATTCTCTTTGCAATACGGGGCGGAAAAAGGCCTGAAGATCATAGGCCCCGAGACCGTACATAACAGAACAAGCCTGATCTCGGTGTATGCCGAAGAGGCGGGCCGTATGGAAGCTCTCTTGCGTGAAAAGCATATCATCGTCTCAGCGCGAAACAACGTCATCAGAATAGCCCCGCATTTTTACAATACAAAGGAGGAAATCGGGTTTGTGATGGATGAGATGGCGGCGCTCTTTAGTTAACCCTGCTTCAAAATAGACAGAATACGATTTTTTCCTTAAACTATAAAAAACAATTTTCATCAAGGAATGAGACAAATTGGAGCTTTATATTGACGGAGAAATAGAAAAGCAGAGGAAGTCACCGTGCCGAAGCGTCTTGTTTGCCATTTTGGCTGTTTTGCTTGCGTCAGGCATTACCATCGGATATATCGTGTATACGCATTTTTACTCGATGAATCATCTGCCGAAAGGAAATTGGATTCAGTCTTCCGCTTCGCCGAATCAAGCATACAACCTGAATTTGTATAGCGTGAATAAAGGCGGGGGAACGAACTCCCCTTCCGTCAGAGGGGAATTGACAACGGTTGCCACCGGTGAACGAAAAAACATCTATTGGGGATACGAAGAAGAACATGTCAAAATCGAATGGCAGGACAAATACCATGTGTCCATCAACAACAACGTGCTGGATGTCAGAACTGATATATATGATGGAAGAAGAGAGTGACAGCGTCACTCTCAGCCTTTGGAAAAAGTTTGTATGACCGCTCGTATAAGCCGCTGCATCTCCATGAAATGGACAACAAAACTGTGGTTTATTTACTGAAAAAACGTAATATACGTTCATTTACGTATTGAGGCTGTTCCATTGATAAAACGTGACCTGCCTGTTTTATGATTTCCGCTTCAATACCTGGAACTAATGTTGAGGCGCGATGTAAGGCTGATTGCGGGTCATAGATGACTTCATGTTCACCCAGCAATAATAGAATAGGGACTTTTACTGATTTTAATTCGTCGTCAGTGAAAACATACGGAAATCCGTCAGCGTTAGGCCTTGGCTGTCTTAATCCATCCTGCCACATTACGCCTGCATGAAACTGCTCTGCAAAAACCGGGTGTAACACATTACGATCTGTCATCATCCAATTTAAGAAATTCTCTACTCCATCAGGCTCTGTGAGGCTAAGAGCGTATTGATAAAAATCGTGATGAAACGGCAAAAATGTTTCCGCGGGACTAAGGATCGCTGCGCTCTCTACTCTCTCTGGCGCACGTAAAGCGAAATTCATCGTATGAAGCCCGCCAAGCGAAAGACCAACCATGTGCGACTTCTCTATCCCCAAAGCGTCGAACACTTCGAGAAGCCAATCAGCGTAACCCGCCCTCGTACCGCATAAATCTGCAGGGATGCTTTTGTTCTTATCACCTATGATATCAATTGCGTATGTTCGGTATTTGCTGCTCCAATCCTCGATATTGGGGTACCACATAGTGGAACTGAATAATGCGCCGTGAAGCAATACAAGCGGCGGGGCATCCTCAGGTCCGCTTGCAATAATATGCGTTTGGCCGAAACGGGTAGATACGTAGAAAGTTTTGTAATGAACTGGCCAAAGACCAAGGCTTTCCTTATAAGCCCGAAAATAGCGAATGCCGCTGTCACTTAAATCAGGGGTAATCGGTGAATGGTTTGACATGAAATATTTCCCTCCCAATAAATCCTCTTCAAATGAATATGCCGTTTCGTGCAGGGGAGTTTGTCATTATATATAACAGACTCTATATATAATATATTACAGAATAAATTAATCATCAAATTCCAATTTTAAAAAGCTTTATATTATGATACAGAACTATGAAATTTAATATAACAGATTTTAATGAACGATTTCGATTTCGTAATCTCCTGCATGTAAAATGAAAATAGAAAATATGTTATATATCCTCAAGAAAAAGAGAAGCGATTTGATGAATAAAAGCTTTTATATTATTTAGCCAGACCACTTTCCTCTATATACGCTGGAAATCATTTCATTTTTGTTTAAGATGACAAACTCTTTAACCTGCCAGAATATGAAGAAGATTGCCACAGACTCAGCCTAGTGTAGAAAAGTTTGTAAATAAAAAAACTTATAGAAACAATGGTTTCTCCAAAAAAGAGAGTGACAGCGTCACTCTCTTTTCGTGTACATATCATTTGAAACACCGTTTAAAAAATGCGTTTCCTTTCCAAGGGAAAAGAGATGGAGCTCATGCATCGCCCTCGTGCACGCCGTATAAAACAGAGTCCGCTCTCTTTCTTTTTTGTATTGTTTTTCAGAAGCGTCATAAATGACGACGGCATCAAATTCGATCCCTTTCGCCAAATAGACGGGAATGACGATCACGCCTTTTTGAAACGTTCTCGTTTCTTTATCGATCAGTTTAAGCTCTGTATGCTGCTGAAGATGCCGGAACGCATCCCTGCATTCCCGGACTGTTTTACAGATGACTGCAATCGTCTCAAGTCCTTCTTTTTGAAGGGCGGTCATAAGGGAAGCCATCTTTTTATGGTGTGCATGAATGTCGGCCGATATTGTCAAAGTCGGTTTTTTGCCGTTCCTGTTAAAGGCTTCGATCTCTTCGCCTCCCTCGATGATGCACTTTGTCAATTCAACAATTTCTTTCGTCGACCTGTAGCTGCGCTTCAAGGTGATGATCTCCGTTTTTTCGCCTTCAAACACGCCTCCCGACAGGAGCGTCTTA
Source organism: Bacillus sp. B19-2 (assembly GCF_022832475.1). Lineage (NCBI taxonomy): Bacteria > Bacillati > Bacillota > Bacilli > Caryophanales > Bacillaceae > Bacillus > Bacillus sp. B19-2. The sequence goes on along the minus strand of NZ_JALHKQ010000002.1, from coordinate 782,070 downwards.
TCGTGATAGGCATGGGCAAGAATCGCCTGGTTTAAGTCTCCCAGCATTGTGATGCTGCACGCGGGAAACAGGCTCTTCAAAAAAGCAAGCTGAAAAGGCGTGTAATCCTGGGCTTCATCAATGAATAAATGGCGGATTGCCGTGTTTTTTCTCCCGCCTGTCAGCTGGTTTTTCATATATAAAAAAAGGACGGCATCTTCATACGGCAGCTTCTCAAAACGAAAGCTTTTCTGGGTGAATGTGCAAATGCTTTGCCAGTCATCAGGGCGGGTTTGCGGAGTATAGCGCCCGGAAAAAAGCTGAAGGTACGTTCCTTTAAAATCAATAAAGCCGAACGCTTTTACTGCTTGCTTGAGCGGCTTGAACTCCCTTTCGGCAATGATGGCGGAAAGGAGGTTTTGTTCCCTTTCATAATCGTCAAACGTATTCTCCGTAAAGCGCTGTTCTTCCTGAAGACGTTTATAGGCCTTTAAATATTCCTCTTTATCCAGCAGCTCGCTTTCCTCGATGACCCAGTCTTTTTTTCTTTCTTGGCGTTCGTATTTGTTCAGCAGCTGTAACAGCCATTTTCCCGTTTTTTCAATCCGGTTGGACAGCGTATCTGCATGATCAAGGGCCGCGAAAAATTCCTGCACCTGATCGCTTGTAATGATCCTTTTTCCGCGAAAGGCGATATGTTTAAACACCAGATCCAGACGCCCTTTTGCCAAACATTTCACGTAATCATCGATAATGCCTTTGAAGGCCAGACTGGATTTCAATTCGATTGATTTTATCCGGATGCGCTGCTCCTCATCGTCTGAAGCAGTTAAACAATATTCGAGCTGATCGAACGGAGTCTCGCACGAAACCTGCTTTCCAAGGCGGCGCGCCACAAATTCCTGGAATGTCGTCTGCTGGATGTTTTCCTCTCCGAGCTCAGGCAGAACATTGGCGACATAGCTGTTAAAAAGCAGGTTTGGAGAGAATAGCAGCATCTGGCTCGACTCGATCTGCCCGCGGCCGCGGTACAGCAAATACGCGGCCCGCTGCAATGCCGCCGACGTTTTTCCACTGCCAGCCGCCCCCCGAACAATTAAAAAGCGGCTTCTTTCGTTCCGAATAATCTGATTCTGTTCTTTTTGAATCGTGGCGACGATGCTTTTCATCTGAATATCTGCCTGCTGCCCCAGGACTTCCTGAAGGACTTCATCTCCAATCGCCATATCCGTATTAAACATCGCTTTCAGCCGGCCGTTTTTGAAGAGAAATTGCCTTTTCAGCTCAATCGTTCCCCTGACTGTCTCGTCCGGAACTTCGTATTGAGCCGCACCGGGACCATAGTTGTAAAACAGACTGGAAATCGGCGCTCTCCAATCATAAATCAAAAACCGCTCTTCTTTTTCGTCCATTAAAGAGGCGAGTCCGATGTAGACGGATTCAGCGTTTTCTTCGCCGTCCTCCAAAAAATCTACACGGCCGAAATAAGGCGATTCTTTCACTTTTAACAAGTTTTTCAACTCGTTGTAAAACTGCTTATGGCTCCTTTCCCTTTCAGCCAAAAACTCAGCCTGCTGTTTAATGCTAAAAAATGTTTCAACCGCTTCATTTTCATCGGCTAAGTTTACAGTGACATCGCTCCAGAAGTGTTTCCGTAAATCAATGATATCCTCCTTCAATCCGCCGGTCTTTCCCTTTAGAGAATGAAGCTTCTGATCCAATTCCTTTAAAACAAGCCGGATTCGTTTTTCCTCTTCCAGCCATTCCTGACCGTTTTCCTGCACGCTGACCACTCCCTAAAAAGATTTGACATCAAAAAAGATTCATGATAAAATATAATTGGATAATACTATAATGTTTTAAATTTTACGCTGAAATACACTTCATCTTATCATATAACGTTTGGTCAAATCAATATGAAAAGCCGATTTTTCAATCAACGAAAAATCGGCTTTTTTTCTATTCAGCTGTGGGACCGCAGCGAACGATTCGGCAGCTTCCAGTTAAACATGTACGAACATACGCGGCATGCGACCAGCATAGCAAACAGGATATACAGCGTGAGCGGCTTCTCCGCCCAGCCCATGCCGATAATGAATCCGCCCAAAGCGGCCCAAACGGCGTAGATCTCGGTTTTCAGCACGAGCGGCTTTCTTCCGGCCAAAAGGTCACGGATCATTCCGCCGCCGCTTCCTGTTAAGACCGCCGCAACGATCACCGCGCTGACCGGATGGTTCATGTGAACGGCATAAAGCGCTCCCTGTATCGCAAATGCGGCAAGACCGATCGCATCTGAAAAGCTCCCCCAGATGCTCCAGTGCTTTAACAGGAGCTTCGGAAACAAAAAAACGATCGTGATCGAAACAAGAGCGATTAGAAACAGGCTCCCCTGCTCCCACAAGGCGGACACCGGAACTCCGATGAGCAGGTTTCTGATCGCCCCTCCGCCGAACGCCGTCACAATCCCCAATATATAAACTCCTAAAATATCATACTCTTCTTCCATTGCAACGATCGCTCCGCTGATCGCAAAAGCGACGGTGCCGATGATGCTCAACACTTCCCAAGCCATCTAAGGTGTCCTCCATACTAAACTTCAATCTTTTTGATTTTATAACTTCTCCAACCTTTAAATCAACCCTCTCTGAATCAAAATATCTTATAATATAAAAAGACATTTTAAAAGGGGTGGAAACATGGAACAGGAGATCATCATTGAAAAAGCGAAAGCCCGGTGGGCCCAGGAATTTGAAGCTGAAAAACAGCGGCTCACGGATGTCCTCGGAAAAAAAGTTCTCGCTATCGAACATATCGGCAGCACCTCTGTTCCCGGCCTTGCGGCAAAACCGGTGCTCGATCTGATGGCTGGCGTCAACAGTCTCAGCGAAGCTTCAGCGTGGATCGAACCGCTTGAGAAGCTCGGTTATGAGCACGTATTTCACGAAGCCTTCCCGGCCAGGCGCTTTTTTCGAAAAGGAATGTGGAGGGCGGGCACACACCATCTGCACGTATACGTTTTTCAAAGCGAAGAATGGAAAAACCAGCTGAGATTCCGAAATTATTTAAGAAAGCACTCCGCCGAGCGGCAAGAATATGAAACATTGAAAAAAACCTTGGCGCGGCGCTTTCCATATGACCGTACCTCCTACACAAAAGGAAAAGAGGCGTTCATCAAAGCCGTGATTGAGAAAGCAAAACATTTGGAAAGGAGCGGCCCGGCATGCTGAAAAAGACAAAACATAAATTGTTTACAATAGCCATCGCCTTCATTATGGCGGTTTTGTTATACTACTATGTCCAATTTACGAAGTGAAAGCAGGCATTATACGCGCAAGGCCATTCGGACCGTTTTGAGGATATGCCCTTCAAAGTCTTCATCATATTCGGAGACATCCTCAAAACCCTTCGCCTTGTAAAAGTTTTTTCCGGTGCGGTTTTCTGTTTCAACCTCTACAAAGATCTTTTTCACTCCCTCCAAATGTTTTATCCCCTCTTCCAATAATGCGGTTCCGATGCCTTTTCCTTGGTATTCCGGTGCTAAATAAATGGCAGCGAGATAAGCCTCCCCTCCTTCTCTGACAAAGGAGTAGTTAGCAAAGCCGACAATTTTTCCGTCCGCTTCTGAAACGAGCATTAACGAGTGTTCCAAACGCTGCTGCATTCTCTCATCATTGTACGCTTTCTGCAAGAATTTCTCTTGAATATCGAAAGGGATGATCCCTTCATACGTATGATTCCAGCTTGTTTTGGCAATCTGCTGCACTTGACGGATGTCTTTCTTTTTCATTTTACGAATCTTAAATTCCATCCTCATCCTCCTTATCCATTTGATAATTTCCAAATATTATAGCATTCATTTTGTTGAACATGTAAAAAAAGAGCATTGTCAGACAATGCTCTTTTACTCGTCTTTCCCCTTGAGAAAGCACATAAAAATGATAATCAAAATAAATGCGATAAGGGCGAGAAACGGAATCGTGATGAAACCGAACCAATTGATATACTGCCCTGAGCAAGGCACTCCTGTGACACACGGTTTAATGCCGTTGAATCCGGGAATTTTTTGTTCCATGTAATGCATCAGGGAAATGCCTGCGCCGATCACCGCCATCGGCAGCACGTATTTTTTCACTCGGGCATCGCCCTGGAATGTCGCAATTCCAAGGATCAGCACGAGCGGATACATCATAATCCGCTGATACCAGCACAGTTCGCAAGGAATGAATTTACGGATTTCGCTGAAGTACAGGCTGCCTAGCGTCGCTGTTAATGAGACGATCCAGGCACCGTACAGAAAGAGCAGTTTATTTTTCATCAGACTCGCCTTTCAGCTCTTTGTCGATCGTTTCTTTGATTTTGTCATAATCAAACGGTTTATCGATTTTTATGCCGTTGACAAAGATCGTCGGCGTCGAGTCTACACTGTATTTGCTGATGAGCGAATTGTCCGTTTTTAATTGCTCAGAGAACGTTTTGTCATTTAAGCTGCTGACGAGCTTATCGCGTTTGATTTTCGTATTCGTTTCCGTGATGTCCGCCAATTTTGCCGGTGTCGCCCACTCGTTTTCCATCGTGTCATTGTCAGGCTGCGCTTTGTACAGTGCTTCATGGAATTTCCAGAATGAAGCCGGATCTTCCTTCCATACTTGCTCGGAAGCGAGGGCGCTCAATTCAGACCCTCTGCCGTGCTGTTCATTGACGAAGTTAATATATGAAAAATTAACTTGATCTTTATCGATGTAATCCTTTTTCAAATCCGGAAAGACGGTCTCAGTCCACTGTTTGCAGCTTGGACATTTGTAATCTCCGAATTCTGTGATCGTTACAGTCGCATCTTTGTTACCAAGAAGCGGCTGTCCTTCAGTTGAAGGCTTGTCATCAAAGGTTTGCGAAGCATTTTGGGTTTGATTGTTGAGTACGACAAGTGCGCCGATCAGAAAAACGACCACGACTGTCATAATCACTGCAAATTTCATCGGTGACTGCTGTTTTTTCTTCACTTAGACACCTCATTATTTTTATTTTTTAGTATGCCAGTTTGATAACCTCTTTCATTTTAACAAGACAAGCCGCATTCGTGAAGATGCTAAAAAAGGAATTTCCAGTTCATTAGGTGGTAAAAAAGTTACATTTCTTTCACTTTTAAAACCCGCATCGCATTTAAAACCGCTAAAAGGGTAACACCGACGTCTGAAAAGACGGCTTCCCACATCGTCGCGATGCCGAAAGCACCCAAGATGAGAAAAACACTTTTAACGCCGAGTGCAAAGATAATATTCTGCCAGACTATCGCCCTCGTCCGCTTGGCAATGCTGATGGCTTCCGCAATTTTTGAAGGCTGGTCTGTCATGATCACAATATCAGCCGCTTCGACTGCCGCATCAGAGCCGAGGCCTCCCATGGCAACACCGATATCCGCTCTCGCCAAGACCGGCGTATCGTTGATGCCGTCTCCTGCGAAAAGCAGCTTTTCTTTTGGAAGCTTTTGCTTGTCAAATGCTTCAATGCGGTCCACCTTGTGCTGCGGAAGAAGTTCCGCATGCACTTCATCAATGGACAGTTCCGCGCCGACCGCCTCGCCGGTTTCTTTCGCGTCGCCCGTCAGCATCACCGTTTTTTTAATCCCCGCTTTTTTCAAAGCAGAGATCGCAAGCTTGGCATCCTCTTTGATTTCGTCTGCGATAACAATCGAGCCGATAAACGTATCGCCGGCGGCTACATAAACAACCGTACCGATTTCGCTTTCCTCTTGATACTGTATGCCGAATTTCTTCATGAGCTTGGCATTGCCGGCCAACATGACGGCTCCGTCTACAACCGCTCTGACGCCGAAGCCGGCCGTCTCGCTGTAATCCTTGATGCGATCCGCTTGGACTTCCTTCCCGTATGCTTCACGGATCGACTCGGCGATCGGATGGCCTGAGAAATGTTCGGCAAGCGCCGCATATTCAAGCAGTTCATCTTCTTTGACACGGCCTGCCGGCGACAGCTTAACAACGGCAAATTTGCCTTTTGTTAAAGTGCCTGTTTTGTCAAAAACGGCGTATTTGACATCATTGAGCGCTTCTAAATAATTGCCGCCTTTTACGAGTATACCTGCTTTTGACGCCGCTCCGATGCCGCCGAAAAAGCCGAGCGGAATGGAAACGACGAGGGCGCACGGACAAGAAATGACCAAAAAGACGAGGGCGCGGTACACCCAATCCGACAGCGCGGCTCCGGAAATGATCAGCGGCGGGACAAAAGCGAGAAGAAGCGCGACTATGACAACAAAAGGCGTGTAGTACTTGGCGAATTTGGTGATAAAGTTCTCTGTTTTCGCTTTTCTGCTGCTGGCATTCTGGACGAGGTCAAGAATCTTTGAAACGGTTGATTCACTGTATTCTTTGTCCACTTTCACTTCAAGCACGCCGTTTTTGTTGACAAATCCGCTCAGCACCTCTTCGCCCGGCGCGGCTTCTCGCGGAACGGATTCCCCGGTTAATGCAGACGTATCGACAAGCGATTTGCCCGCTCGCACTTTGCCGTCAAGCGGGACTTTCTCTCCTGGCTTGACAATGATGACATCGCCCGCTTTAACCTCATCAGGAGATACTTTGACCGTACCGCCTTCCGTTTGAAGATTGGCATAATCGGGACGGATGTCCATCAAATCGCTGATCGATTTCCGGGAGCGGCTGACCGCGGCTCCCTGGAACAGCTCGCCTACTTGATAGAACAGCATAACCGCCACACCCTCGGGATACTGCTGAATGATAAATGCACCCAGAGTGGCGATCGTCATTAAAAAGTGCTCATCAAAAACCCGGCCGCGAAAGATGTTTTTGACGGCCCTTAATACGACATCACCGCCGATGATGAGGTAAGCAAGGAAAAAGAGAATCCACTCAGCTGCGGTACCGCCGGGAAGCAGAAAGCCCGCCGCGCCGAGAACGGTGCCTGCAGCCAGTCTTGCAACCGTTTTTTTAAACCGGCCATCACCTTCGGATGGAGCCTGTTTTGTCCCTTCCTTCAACATGACGTTGACGTGCGGTTCGATCTCGGTTACTTTTTTCTTTATTTTTGAAGGAATGTCTTCACCGCTGTTTTGGTCGACTTTGACAGTCAGCGTGCTTGTTGCGAAATTGACTGAACACGCTTCAATCCCTTTCATACCGGCTATCTCATGCTCAATTTTTTGTGCGCAATTGCCGCAGTCGAGACCGTTTAACATGTATTCCTGCTTCACCTTTTCCATCTCTCTCACCTTTCTTTTTCAGCGCCGGGCTTTATTTTATATATGAGCATATACGCATATATTATTTACCCTTATTATATGCTTCATCCGAAAAATGTGTCAATCGATCTTTGTTATCATACACACCGGACTGTTTCCGCGTTTACCCTGCTTTCGCGCCTGCGAAACTCTGCTGGCATATTAGAAGCGATGCCAAAATATACTTAGTTTATCTATTAAACTAACAAGCTTTTTTTCATAAGGAGTGAACGTTTTTGAAAAAATCGTGTCTGATGATCCTCTGCCTCGCCTTTCTTCTCGTTTTTTCCGCAGGCTGCAAAAGCGGCACCAATGCTGACGCAAAGCATACGGAAAAAATCAAAGTCTGGGATTACTTCACCGGTAAGCAGCAGGAACTTTATCATGAACTTGTCGAACAGTACAATCGGTCTCAGGACCGGTACAAAGTTGTAACAGAGTACATTCCATTTAATGAAGTGAAAAAGCAATTGTCTGTCGGAGCAGCCGGCAATGCCATGCCTGACGCCGTTTTCCTCGACAATGTCGACAATGCCTCATTCGCCGCCATGGGCGTGCTCGAAGATTTGACGGAGAAAGTCGAGCAATGGGGGCAGGCTGACCGGTATTATGAGGGGCCGCTCTCAAAGCTATCCGTTCGCTCTCAACTGGGCTAAAGCGCACATTCCTGCGATCATATACTCCGCTCACGGAGGCCAGGAGGCGGGAAGCGCATTGGCGGACATTCTCTTTGGAGATGAAAATCCCGGCGGACGGCTGACGCAAACTTGGCACACGTCAGTTAAAGAACTGCCGGATATGATGAATTACGATATCATCAAAGGGAAAAGAACCTATAAATATTTCGAAGGCAAGCCGCTGTATCCGTTCGGCCACGGGTTATCCTATACAGCGTTCCGCTACAGCGGTTTAAGCGTTTCCTCTGACAGCATCAAAAAAGACGGCTCCGTCACGATCCACGTCAACGTCACCAACACAGGCGGAAGAAAAGGAGATGAGGTCGTTCAGCTCTATACTTCTCCCCTGTTTAAAACGCGGGTTAAACAGCCGAATCTGGACTTAAAAAACTTTCAGCGGGTTGAACTGGCACCGAAAGAAACGAAAACCGTGACATTCAAGCTGAAACAGACAGACCTTGCCTTCTGGGATGTAACGAGCGAAACGTTTGCCGTTGAAAGAGGCGCATACAAAATATCGGTCGGGAGCTCGACGACGGACATCCGCAAGACAAAGCGGATTTTCGTCCAAGGTGAAACGATTCGAGAACGAAACTTGCGGCGGCAGACAATCGCTGAAAACTACGACGACTACAAAGGCGTGCTCATCACCGAAGAGTCCAAATACGGCGGCGATGCGGTAAAAAGCAGTACAGTAAACGCGTGGATCGCCTTCCATGATGTCCGCTTCAAAGGCGAAAAAAGGATAAAAGCAAAGGTTGCAAGCAGAGGTGGCGGCGAAATCGGCATCTTCCTCGATCATCCTCAAAAAGGAAAGCAAATCGGTTCGTTAAAAGTGCCTGACACATCCGGATTGCAAAACTGGAAAACGATAAAAGCTTCCGTCCGAAAATCGGCAGGCACCCATCGCATCTACTTTGTCTTCAAAGGAAAAGTCGCAATCGATACGTTTCAATTTGAACGATAAACCGGCACAGAAGAAATTTTTTTAAAGCCATGCAGCTTGATCTGCATGGCTTTTACCGTTTTTCAGCAATTTTAGCGCTTTACAACTTAGGAATGATATATTAGAATTCAATCAAAAGTTGCATTAGGTAAAAAAAATGTCACAAGGCAATAAAATATTGCTGTAACAAAAATATTGTATTCAGGTTAACTTTCATATAGACATAGAAAGGGGTCAATGAACCTATGAAGCCCGCGATTACTGTAAAAGATTTATATGTTTCTTATCACGGCGCAGAAGCGCTCCGTAATATCAATTTCTCGCTCGATCAAGGAATGATGGCGGGCGTTATCGGACCGAACGGCGCAGGAAAATCAACACTGTTAAAAGCCATGCTCCAATTGATTCCAAAGGATAAAGGCGACATCCGTCTGCTCGGAAAACCGCTCAAAGATGTACGCAAGCAAATCGCCTATGTTCCGCAGCGGAATGATATGGATTGGACGTTCCCGATCAATGTCCTCGACACCGTCATCCTCGGCACGTATCCTGAACTCGGCCTTTTCAGACGTCCGAAAAAGCACGATAAAGACTGGGCATATCACTGTCTAGAAAAAGTCGGGATGGAAGCATACGCCAAGCGCCAGATCGGTGAACTGTCAGGCGGGCAGCAGCAGCGCGTTTTTCTCGCCCGGGCGCTCGCCCAAAAAGCAGAGCTGTTCTGTCTTGACGAACCGTTCGTCGGAATTGATGTGACGAGCGAAGAAATGATCGTCAGCATCTTAAAGGAACTTCGTGATCAAGGAAAGACCGTTCTTGTCGTCCATCACGATTTGAGCAAAGCGGACAGCTACTTCAATGAATTAATTTTGCTGAACAAAGAGCTGATTCAAAAAGGCCCTGTCTCAGACATCCTCAATCCCGACGTGATGATGAAAGCCTATGAATCTCAGCTTCCGTTCCTGCAATCGAAAAGAGGTGCGATCTGATGGAATTTATCCATGGTTTGATGGAATATTCATTTCTGCAAAAATCGCTGTTCACATCGATTATGGTGGGCATCATTTGCGGCGTCATCGGCTGCTTTATCATTCTCAGGGGAATGGCGCTGATGGGAGATGCGATTTCACACGCGGTCCTTCCCGGCGTCGCCATCTCTTATATGCTCGGCGTCAATTTTTTCTTCGGGGCCGTCTTTACGGGCATCCTGACGGCTCTCGGAATCGGCTATGTCAGCCAAAACAGCCGGATTAAAAACGATTCGGCCATCGGTATCGTCTTCACGGCCTTTTTCGCCGTCGGGATCATTTTGATTACGCTTGTCAAAAGCTCAAGCGATCTGTACCACATCTTATTCGGAAATGTGCTGGCCGTTCGTTCATCCGACATGTGGATCACGCTCGTCATCGGAGTCATTATTCTTACCGCCGTCTTTTTGTTTTACAAAGAGCTGCTCATCACCTCTTTCGACCCGACGATGGCGGCCGTCTACGGCTTGCCGAACCGGCTGATTCACTACTTTTTAATGACGCTTTTAACGATGGTCACGGTCGCATCGCTTCAGACCGTCGGCATTATCCTCGTCGTCGCGATGCTGATCACGCCTGCCGCAACCGCTTATTTATTAACGGACCGGCTGTGGGTGATGATCTATTTGTCCGCTTTCCTCGGCGCTTTGTCAGCGGTCGTCGGTCTTGGATTAAGCTATACGTACAACCTCTCCTCAGGAGCGGCGATCGTGCTCGTGGCTACGATTTTGTTCGGACTTTCCTTTACATTTTCACCGAAACAAGGCGTGCTTTGGAGAGCTTTGAAATCAAGAAGAAAACGGGCAGCACTTCAATCATAACCGCAATATAAAGGGGGAAAACAAAACATGAAATGGAAGCAAACATTAGCCATTGCGGCGGCATTGATTCTTGTTCTTGCCGCCGGCTGCTCCTCGAAAAGCAGCAGTGAAGAAAACGGAAAGCTGAAGGTCGTCACCACCTACTCCATTCTCTATGACATCGTCAAACAAGTCGGAGGAGATCACATCGATTTATACAGCATTGTACCTGTCGGAACAGACCCGCACGAATACGATCCGCTGCCTAAAGACGTGCAAAAAACGACGGACGCCGATATCGTCTTTTACAACGGCCTCAATTTGGAGACGGGAAACGGCTGGTTTAACAAGCTGCTGGAAACAGCTGAAAAAGACGGCGATGACGCCCCTGTCTACAAACTGAGCAAAGGGGTCAAGCCAAAGCATCTCACCGCCAAAGGTAAAGAAACGGAAGAAGATCCCCATGCATGGCTCGATATAGAAAACGGGATTCAATATGCCAAAAACGCAAGAGATGCGCTGATCAAAAATGATCCCGACCATAAAGAAGACTACGAGAAAAACGCGGAAGCCTATATCGGCAAGCTGCAAACGCTTCATAATGAAGCGGTGAACCGCTTTAAAGATATACCGAAAGAGCGCCGCGTCCTTGTGACGAGCGAAGGAGCTTTTAAATATTTCGCATCGGCCTACGGCGTCGACGCGCAGTATATTTGGGAAATCAATACCGAAAACGAAGGAACTCCCGGTCAGATGAAAAAAATCGTCGACACGGTGAAAAAAAAGGACGTCCCGGCCTTATTCGTGGAGACAAGCGTTGACCCGCGAAGCATGGAAAGCCTGTCAGCGGAAACGGGCGTGCCGATTAAAGCAAAAGTCTTCACCGATTCGATCGGAAAGCCCGGTGAAGCGGGAGATTCCTATTATAAGATGATGAAAGAAAACCTTGACCGGATCCATCAAGGTCTCGCCGAATAACCGACGAACTGCTGTACACGATGTACAGCAGTTTTTCTTATGTTTTCCCGCTTTTAAAGCAGGGTACAACGAAGGGAAAACGCAGAAAAAGGAGTGTATGTCGTGGAATCTGTATATGAGGAATGCATCAAAGCCTGCCGGGAATGCCTTGAAGCCTGCAATCACTGCTTTGACAAATGTCTGATGGAAGAAGACGCGGGAATGATGGCCGAATGCATCCGGCTTGACCGGGAATGCGCAGAGATGTGCGGATTCGCACTTCAAGCAATGACGCGCAACAGCCCGTATGCCGAAGACATTTGCCAGCTTTGCGCAAAGGTTTGCGAAGCTTGCGGCAATGAATGCAGCCTGCACAAGCATGACCACTGCCAGCTTTGTGCTGAAAGCTGCTTTGCATGTGCGGAAGCATGCAGAAAAATCGCTTCTTAACTTGAAATATCCGGCTCTCGGGCCGGATATTGTTATGTCGGAAACGTTTATTTTTTCTCCTCCCCCTTGCTAAACTGATACAATATGACTATAAAAGGGGGTTTTAATATGAAAGACAGCGTATTTCAAATGACTTCTGACACATATCAGTCGCTCAGCGATTCAGAACGGCATTTGCTCAAGTACATTTATCAGCACTTAGATGTCATCGCCACTTTATCGATTGTAAAATTAAGCGAGGATGCAAATGTTTCAACAGCCACAATTGTCAGGTTAATGAAAAAGCTCGGTTATGACGGCTACACTTCTTTTAAGTACGCATTAAAAGAAAAACACCACCTCGGACACGCTCCGCTGATGGATGATATCGACAGCCAAATTAAACAGGCCGTGCTAAAGAATGAAAGAGAAGTTCTGGATACGATTAAAATGCTTGATATCGGGTTGATCGAAGATGCCATTCAAAAAATCAGCAATGCCGAAAAAGTTTACATTTTCGCAAGAGGATTGTCGGAAATGATTGGGACCGAGATGACGATCAAGCTTCAGCTGCTCGGCAAAAACTGCGAGATGCACAGCGACCCGAATATTATTAGAGGCAAGTCAAAAACACTGGCCAAAAAAGACCTCGGCCTTTTTGTTTCCCTGAACGGCGAGACAGAAGAGCTTGTTGAAGCCGCTCAAAATTTCAAATTGCAAGCCATTTCCACCATTACATTAACAACAAGGATCGATTCGCGTCTTGCGAAATTATCAGAGATCGTACTGGTCGGGTTTAAAGGTGAACAATCATTTTTTCCCGATTATGAAGTCCGCTCTCGCCTTCCTCTGCAAGTCCTCTCCCGCATCATGCTGGACTCATACGTCATCCGCACCGCTCATAGCTGAAAACCTTTACACAACCTGTAAACATCCCCCCTTTTATCTGTGACATAATGTCTGTGAAGCCACAGATAAAGGGGGGATACAGCATGATTTATACATGCACGATGAATACCGCGGTCGACTTATTCGTTGAAACCGACGAGCTGCTTCCCGATGTCGTCAACCGCACTAAAGATGAAGATTATCAGCCAAACGGAAAGGGTGTCAATATTTCTTTTATGCTCAAGCGCCTCGGCCTTAACAATACCGCGCTTGGATTTACAGGCGGATTTACCGGGCGTTTTATTGAAAATGAACTGCTCAATGAAAAAATCGTCACAGACTTTGTCGAAGTCGAAGGCATCTCACGGATTAATATTTTTATTAATGCCACCAGGGAATTCAAAATCGTAAACAAAGGTCCGCTTATATCTGTTGGTCGAACACAGGAGCTGCTCAACAAAATCCGTCAAATTCCGTCCGGCCGCTTTTTATTTGTTTCAGGCAGTCTTCCGAGAGGAGTCCCCGATGACATCTACCTTTCGCTTTCCGAGATTGCCGCCGAAAACAAACTGAAATTGATCTTGGATATCAGTTCTCCTGTCCTATTAGATTGTCTTTCATACCATCCTTACCTGATTAAACCGAATGAACAGGAGCTTGCCGCTTTTTTCAGCCGGAAGAAAGCGCTGTCTGAAGAAGACATCATCCATTACGGAAAGGAGCTTCTCGACCGCGGCGCTGAAAGGGTTCTCATCTCCCGCGGCAAAGACGGCGCCCTTTATTTGGACCGCCAAAGAACCTTAAAAGCGACCGCTGCGAAAGGCAAAGTTGTCAATACAGCGTGTGCCGGCGATGCCATGCTTGCCGTGTTCGTCGGAAAACAGGAGCTCGGCTGTTCTGTTCCTGAAGCACTCAGACACGCCTCTGCCGCCGGATCCTTGACGGCTTTCTCGAAAGGACTCGGAGATGTGTCCAAACTCGATCAAACCGCTTCACAAATTCAAATCACTCATTTATAAAGGGGGTTTTCTTATGAAAAAGTTCAAAATCATCGCGGCAACCGGCTGTCCAACAGGAATTGCCCATACATTTATGGCTGAAGAGGCCTTAAAACAGGCCGCCGCCAAACTGGGTGTAGAAATCAAAGTCGAAACACACGGACAAATCGGCGTTCAAAACGAACTATCACCAGAGGACATTAAACAAGCCGACGGAGTCATTGTTGCAGCTGACAAGGATGTAGGCGCCGAGCGTTTTGCAGGCAAACGCGTCCTTGACGTCCCGGTTGCGCGGGGCATCCGAGATGCCGAATCTTTAATTCGGGCGCTGATGAACGGCGAAGCGCCGATTTACCGCGGACAAACAACGGCAAATACAGAGGATGAACCCCAAACAGGCGAAGCCGCTTCCATCGGCCGTAAAATATATAAACATTTGATGAACGGGGTTTCCCACATGCTCCCATTTGTCGTCGGCGGAGGGGTTTTGATAGCACTATCCTTTTTATTCGGTATCCATTCAGCAGATCCTGAACATCCAAGCTACAACGCTTTTGCCGAATTGCTGAATAAAACTGGTGCCTTCGGCTTCCAGCTGATGGTTCCGATTTTATCCGCCTATATCGCCGATTCAATGGCCAAACGCCCCGGCCTGATTGTCGGTTTTATCGGCGGCATGATCGCCAGCACGGGTGGAGCGGGTTTTCTGGGCGGCATCGTATCCGGTTTTTTGGCGGGACTGATCATTTACGGTCTCTCGTATGCACTTAAAAAAATGCCTCAGTCCCTTGAAGGGCTAAAAGCAATTTTTCTATATCCGGTTATCGGCATTTTTCTGATCGGTGCGGTCATGTTTTTCCTCGTCGAGCCGATGACGGCCATCAATGAAGGGATGAAGGACTTTTTAGCCGATTTTCAAGGGGCGAACCCCGTCATTCTCGGCTTGATTATCGGCTGTATGAGCGCATTTGACATGGGCGGACCGGTCAATAAAGCCGCTTATGTCACCGGCACTGCTCTTCTCGCTGAAGGGAACCAATATTTCATGGCAGGCGTTTCCGCCGCGTGCATCACACCGCCGCTCGTCATTGCGTTTGCCACTTTGCTTTTCCGCAAATATTTCAGCCAGCAGGACCGAAATGCAGGGCTTGTCAATTTTATTCTCGGCGCCACTCATATTACCGAAGGTGCTATCCCGTTCGCCGCAAAAAAACCGATCCCTGTCATTCCGATTTTGATGATCGGCTCTTCGGTATCGGCGATATTAACATACTCATTCGCAGTTCAAGTACCTGCTCCGCACGGCGGATTCCTTGTACTTCCCGTTGTCACAGGAGCCTTTCAGTGGGTGTTGTCGATTATCATCGGATCGCTTATCGGCGCCTTCTTATACGGCTTTTACCAAAAACGGACATATGAAAAACAGAAAGGCTGATCAAATATGGGCACAGCAGCTTTAATCAAAAAAGAGCACATCTATCTTCAAGAAACGTTATCTTCCCAAGCGGAAACGTTTGACCGGGTGGCTCAGATCGCATATGAATCGGAAGCCGCCAAAACAAAACAAGCGGTCATTCACGGATTGGCACAAAGAGAGGCTGAAAGTACGACCGGCTTCATTGAAGGCTTTGCCATTCCCCATGCAAAACTGAAGGACATTACAGAAGCATCTGTCATCATCATTCAAAACCAGACGGGAATCGAATGGAACGCGCTTGATCAAAACCCTGTCACATTTATTATTGCTTTATTAATACCAGATGCCGAGGCAGGCAGCACACATCTCAATCTATTATCATCGGTGTCTCGCATGCTTGTTCACGAAGATGCGAGGCAGCAGCTGCTTGAAGCCTCGAGTCCTGACGACATTCTGAACACCTTTTCAAGCTATATATCCTAATTTTGATCAGAAAGAAGGAATCGATATGCTGACAAATACGAAGAAAATGCTGTTGGACGCACAGACAAACGGCTATGCGGTGCCGGCCTTTAACATACACAACCTTGAAACCGTGCAAGCCGTGACAGAAGCGGCTGAAGCCTTAAGGTCCCCCGTGATTCTTGCGGCTACTCCCGGAACCTTCAGCTATGCAGGCCGCGACTATATTCAAGCGATTGCAGAAACGGCCGCAGCGCGCTGCTCAATCCCGGTCGCCCTTCATCTCGATCATCATGAAGAGATTGATGATATTCGCGAGTCTTTATCATTAGGGACAAAATCTGTGATGATTGATGCTTCGCACCGTCCATTTGCCGAAAATACCGCAATTGTAGCGAGCGTCGTACAATATGCCCGGCAAAAAGATGCCACTGTAGAAGCCGAGCTCGGAAGGCTCGGCGGACAGGAAGATGATTTAATCGTGGATGAAGCTGACGCTTATTACACCGATCCGGATGCAGCAAAAGAGTTCGTCGAGAAAACCGGAATCGATTCACTGGCGGTGGCAATCGGTACAGCCCACGGGCTTTACTCAAAAGAGCCCAATATCGATTTTGACCGGCTGGCCGCGATTCAAAAACGGGTTTCAGTTCCGCTCGTCCTGCACGGCGCCTCGGGAATTCCGCAAGAAGATGTAAGAAAGTGCATCAAGCTCGGCTGTGCAAAAGTAAATATCGCGACTGAATTAAAAATTCCTTTTTCAGATAAACTGCGCCGTTATCTGCATGAACACACCGATGCAAGCGATCCAAGAAAATATATGACCCCCGCCAAAGAAGCCATGAAAGAAATCGTTCTGGAAAAGATTTTGATGTGTATGAGCAATAACAGATACTAATACAAAAAGCCGGATGTTAAAGAACATCCGGCTTTTTAGCAAATCATCTGCTATGCTCTTCTAAAACATGACCGTCATGAGGCTTTTCATCAGGTATCGGTTCCTGAGCGGCCAATATGCTGTATACGAGCATGACAATTCCTACATAAACAACCGCCGAAACCGTCCAAGCGAGCACTGTTTTATCCTTCAAGACGGATTCCTCCAATCAAGCTTCACCTTTTGCAGCCTGAGTGCATTCAGAACGACAGAGACCGAACTGAACGCCATCGCGGCACCTGCGATCCACGGGGCCAAAAGCCCGACGGCCGCGAACGGAATGCCGATGCTGTTGTAGGCAAACGCCCAAAAAAGGTTTTGTTTAATATTTTTGATCGTCAGCCGGCTCATAAGGATCGCATCGGCGATGCTGTTTAAATCGCCGCGGATCAAGGTGATGTCGGCGGCTTCCATGGCGACGTCAGTCCCCGTTCCGATCGCCATTCCGGTATCGGCTGCCGCCAGTGCCGGCGCATCATTGATGCCGTCGCCGACCATCGCAACTTTTTTGCCTTTTGCCTGAATTTTCTTCACTTCATCTGCTTTTCCTTCAGGCAGAACTTCTGCGATGACGTGCTGAATGCCGGCTTCAGCAGCAATCGCTTCTGCCGTCCGCCGGTTGTCCCCGGTGATCATGACGACTTCAAGCCCCATATCATGCAGCCTTTTCACCGCTCTTTTCGACGTGTCTTTTATCGTATCGGCGACGGCGATCATCCCGGCAAACCGACCGTCGATGGCGGCAAGCATCGCCGTCTTTCCTTGTGTTTCGAGCTCTTCCATTTTGCTGTGCGCCTCTCGAATGTCAATATCACGGCTTTCCATCAGCCGTCTTGTGCCGATCAAAATCCGTTTTTCACTGATTGCGGCTTCGATACCATAGCCGGGTATCGCTTCAAAGCTGTCTGCTGAGGCCGGTTCTATCTCTCTCTTTTTAACGCCTTCGACAATGGCTTCTGCAAGCGGATGTTCAGAGCTTTTTTCCGCAGCACCGATAAGCTTGAGAAACGATGTTTCATCGATCCATGGTTCAGGGCACACATCTGTGAGCTGAGGCTTTCCATTTGTGACCGTCCCCGTCTTGTCAAGCACGATCGTCTCCAAGCGGTGAGCCGTCTCCAAATGTTCGCCGCCTTTGAATAAAATTCCGAATTCAGCCGCACGGCCCGATCCGGCCATGATCGATGTCGGTGTTGCCAAACCGAGCGCGCACGGACATGCGATCACAAGCACCGCAATCAGCTTTTCCAGCGCCGTGCCGAATTCGCCGGGGCTAACCGCCAAATACCAGACGAAAAATGTGATGACCGCGATCGCCACGACAATCGGTACAAAAACCCCGGAAATCCGGTCTGCAAGCCGCTGAATCGGCGCTTTTGAACCTTGCGCCTCTTCCACGACTTTGATAATCTGCGCCAGCGCAGTATCTTTGCCTACTTTTTCTGCCCTTACTTTTAAAAATCCATTTTTATTGATTGTAGCACCGATAACCGGATCTCCAACCGTCTTGTCAACAGGGATGCTTTCACCGGTGATCATCGATTCATCCAGCGCAGAACGCCCTTCGACAATCTCTCCGTCTGCCGGTACTTTTTCACCTGGCTTCACGTACAAGATGTCGCCTGCCAAAACGTCTTCAATCGGCACAGTCATCTCTTCGCCGTTCCTGACAACGGTCGCTGTCTTTGCCTGCAGCCCCATCAGCTTTTTGATCGCTTCGGATGAGCGCCCTTTCGCTTTCGCTTCAAACAGCTTTCCTAAAATGATCAAAGTTAAGAGGATGGCGCTTGTTTCATAATAAAGGCCGTCCGGATGCCGGTTCGTGCCGAGGCTTTCAATGCTTAAATACAAGCTGTAAAAATAGGCGGCAGACGTGCCGAGAGCGACCAGCACATCCATATTGGCGCTTTTGTTCCGCAGCGCTTTATAAGCCCCTGTGTAAAACTGTTTCCCGACGATAAATTGAACCGGTGTCGCCAAGGCGAACTGAACCCAGGGATCCATGAACATCCCCGGCAGCCATATAAATGACGTGAATTTGAAATGGCTGACCATTGCCCAAAGCAGCGGAAACGATAAAATGGCTGAAAAAATAAATTTGCCGGTTTGACGCTGAATGCCTTTTTCTCTTTGTTCCGCCGCTCCATCCGCAGTTCGGTCTTTTTTCAACTCAAGCTTGTAGCCGAGCTTTTCAACGGCTTCGATCATTTCCTCCGGCGAAACCGCACCGGTATGATAGTCGACTGCCGCAGTCTCTAAGGCAAAGTTGACAGCGGCGTTTTTGACGCCCGGCAGCTTGTTGAGGCGCTTTTCCACCCGGTTGGCGCAAGCCGCACACGTCATGCCGGAAATTGCGAATTCGGCTTTTTCCGCTGGAACTTGATAGCCGAGCGATTCGACTTTCTCAGCCAGCTGTCCGACTTCGATTTGCCCCGGATCATAAACGATTTTTGATTTTTCCAGCGCCAAGTTCACATTTGCGTCCTGAACGCCGTCAAGCCTTTTCAACCCTTTCTCGATCCGCGCCGCACAGGCGGCACAGGTCATGCCAGAGATTTGGAGGGTGGCTTCTTTTTGTTCGTCCATATCCTTCACTCCTTATATACCCCTTATAGGTATACATTAGCCTGCGACATCATACCCCTGATCTTCGATCGTATCGATGATTTCTTTCAGCGATACTTTGCCTGAATCAAACGACACTTCGACCTTGCCCTCGCTTAAATTCACTTTAACGGACTCTACTCCGCCAAGCTTTCCGACGTTTCCTTCTACTGCCTGAACACAGTGGTTGCAAGACATGCCTTCGACTTTCAATGTTTTTTGTTCCATATTGAAAACCTCCTATGGTTTGATGATATTGATCGGTTTTATATTACCATACCCCTGTAGGGTATTTCAAGAAAACGATTTTCTCTTTTTTCGCTCACGACTTTGAAAAACGCTTAAACACATCAAGCAGCTCCTCGATGGCCTCTTCGCCTTCACCGCTTTTAATCGCGTTTGCGACGCAATGGTGGGTATGATCTTCAAGCAGGCTGAAAGCCACCTTTTGCATCGCGGCTTGCACAGCTGAGATTTGAACGAGAATATCGACGCAGTAGCGGTCATTTTCAATCATGTTTTGAATGCCTCTGACCTGCCCTTCAATCCGCTTTAAGCGGTTTGTGATTTGTTCTTTTCCTTTAGAACTTTTGGGATTTAATGTGTGTTCATGATGATCTGCTGACATCGGAGCACCTCTCTTTCCATTATATTTTGTCCAAGTTACCCGTTTGTACCATTATAAAATGCGAAGCGGAACATGTCTAAAAAAAAGAGACAACCCCCAACTGCTGCGGGGTCGTCCCTGCATATTATTTGTTTAACGCTTTAAAAAACTCTCTCATAAACTCCGGCAGATTGGACCAGTCATGGCCTGAGACCAGGTTGGCGTCCACATGAAGCTTCTCCTCAACATAAGTCGCGCCCGCGGCTTCGACTTCCGGTTTGCAGGCGATGTAAGCCGTCAGCTCCCGACCTTTTAGATGTTCTCTCAGGCTTGTAAAAATCAGGCTCGCGTGACAAATCGCGCCGACCGGTTTATTTTCCTCAAAGAAATGAGCAACAATTTTCAGCAGGGAATCGTACATCCGGATAAATTCCGGCGCGCGTCCGCCCGGAATGATGATGCCGTCGTATTCGGACGGATCAATCTCATCAAATGAAGCATGCGCGTCAATTAAATAGCCCGGCTTTTCGGTGTATGTATCCCAATCCAGAAAGTCATGAACAACCGTATGAATCTTTTTCTTTTTCGGTGCGGCGATCGTCGTTTCATAGCCCTCTTCAAGACAGCGGTAATAAGGATAATACACTTCCAGCGCTTCAACTGCGTCGCCCGTTACGATCAAAATCTTTTTCGCCATCAAAAACATCTCCTTTCCTTTTTTACTCTTCTATTTTATCCCATTTGCGCCTGATTTTAAAATCAAGTGCTTGAAAAGCTTGGTTTCAGCCGACGATCGTGATGATCTCTGTTATGTCTTTCAAGAGGGCAAGGTTTGCTTTGTCAATTCCTGAATCTGTGATGATCCTGTAACCGCTATGAAGGCGGTCGATTTGCGAGAAAGCACGGGTTCCGAATTTGCTGCTGTCCGCCATCAAAATCGTTTCGTCCGCAATCTCGATCATCCGTTTTTTCAACAGCGCCTGCATTTCGTTTGAATCGCTCAAGCCGCTGGCAGGGTCGACGCCTTTGCAAGACAGAAAAGTTTTGTTGACATGATACATATCAAGGGAGCGCTCAGCCAAAGGGCCGACATATGACATCGATTGCGGCAGCAGCATCCCGCCGGTTGAAATGACCGTCACCTTTTCTTTTTTGCTGAGTTCAATCGCGACTCTGACTGAATTGGTGATGACGGTCAGCGGGATGTTTTCAAGTGCTTTTGCCATGTACCATGCCGTCGTGCTGGCGTCAAGAATAATTCGTTCCCCGCTTTTCACGTGCTTGACGGCTTCAAATGCAATCATCTTTTTTTCGTTTACGTTTGTAATTTCGCGCTCGCGAAAATGCACCTCTGCTTCTTCGGTCTGCACGCTGACCGCGCCGCCATGGCTTCTTTTCAGCTTATTTTCCTTCTCAAGCTTTTCCAAGTCGCGCCTGATCGTTTCTTCCGTGACGGAAAAAAGCTCGCTCAGTTCTGTGACGCGTACGCTCGAGCGCAGATTGACAAGCTCGACGATTTTTTGGTGTCTTTCAGCTACAAGCATCCGTTTACTTCCTTCCTTTTTTGGTAAAAGTCACTGTTACTTTCATGATAGCGCATCAGCGCCGATACAGGAAATGTTTTCAGCGGGAAGCGGCGCCGAGAATCTGACTTGTATAGCGGCGGTATGCCGCCTCCCACGCTTCTGTATCTTCCGGTACATACGTTTTTTGAGGGAAGGAAGCTTTGATCGCTTTTCGGGCGCTTTGAATATCCCAAAACATGTCGAGCGCGATAGCCTGTACGGCAATGTTACCGATGGCGCTTGCCTCTGCCGGTCCGGCCCACACATCTCTGGCCAGTACATTCGCCGTGTATTGACAGAGCAATTCATTTCGAATCCCTCCGCCCGCCATGTGAAGTCCGTCATATTCTTTTCCTGTCAATGTTTCAATCCGTTCAAGCGTGAACCGGTATTTAAATGCAATACTTTCCAGCACACAGCGGATCACCTGTCCGGGCGTTTCCGGCACGTGTTGTCCTGTTGCACGGCAGTACTCCCTGATCGCTTCAGGCATATGCACGGGATTGAGAAACACCGGGTCATCCGGGTCAACTGCCGACCTGAACGCTTCCGACTGTCCGGCAAGTTTGACAAGCTCGGCGCTCGAATAGCTGCTCCCGTCTTTTTCCAAATCCGCCTGACAGCGCTGGAACAGCCACAATCCCATAATGTTTTTTAAAAAGCGGAATGTACCGCCGGCACCGCCCTCGTTTGTAAAATTCCAATCGAGCGCCTGTTTTGTCATCAGCGGAGTGTCAAGTTCGGTTCCGATCAGCGACCAGGTGCCGCATATCAAATATGCAAAGTCATCCGTTTCAGCGGGAACGCCGACAACTGCAGAAGCCGTGTCATGTTCGCCGACGGCAATAACCGGTACGGCAGGCACCGACAATTCGCTGCACACTGATTGTGACAGCCTCCCCGCTTCGCTTCCGGGTTTTGCTATATCCTTTGGAAAAAGATTGGCCGGGAGCCCCATAAGGCTGATGAGCTCCCAATCCCAATCTGACGTTTTCGGGTTGAACAGCTGAGTTGTCGTCGCATTTGTAAACTCGCTTTTTTTCTCGCCCGTTAAAAAATAGCGCAGCAAATCAGGAATCATTAAAAGCGTTTCCGCGTGTTCCAACAGCGGAGAATTCGCTTTTTTCAGCGCCCGGAGCTGAAAGATGGTGTTGAACGGCAAAAGCTGAATACCGGTTCTGGAAAACAGCTCTTCTTTTCCGATTTCATTCAGCACCTCCCGCATCATTCCGTCCGTGTAAGGGTCGCGGTAATGAAAAGGGTTCCCTATCAGCTCTCCGTTCCGATCGAGAAAACCGACATCAACCGCCCATGAATCGATGCCGATACAGCTGATTCGTCCGCAGCCGTTTTTCGCCTTTAAAATGCCCTGTTTGATTTCATGATACAGCCTGAGAATGTCCCAATAAAGGTGTTTTCCTGCCTGAACGGGCTGATTTGGAAAACGGTGAATTTCCTCCGCTTTGATCAGACAGCCGTCTACATGACCTGCATAAGCTCTGCCGCTCGACGCACCAAGATCAAAAGCGAGAATCGTCACCAGCTTGCACCGCCTTTACCGCGTGCCAGTATTTTTTCCGCATACCCGCTTTCCGCATAAGCCTTGAGCGGATCAGGCGGAACGTTCATTTCCTCCCGCACGGCGTAAAGGAGCGGTTTGACGTCAATTTCAAATGCTTCGCGGATCGCAGCCTCTGCGGCAAGCACGTCATGATCTTCCTGCGCTTTCTTCACATCTTCGAAGTTGATCAAAAGCGCTTTTGCAAATTGAGTCTGCACATTCATGACTGAGCGCAGCACAGCCGGGATTTTCGGTTCGAGATTATGGCATTGATCAAGCATATACGAAATATGTTCGGCCGTCTTCCGGACATTCGGGTCGGAATCGCGGCAGGCGTCCAAAATTTGATAAAAAATGAGAAACAGTTCGTACGGGTTGTGCGCGCCCGCGATCAAATCGTCATCAGCGTATTTGCGGCTGTTGAAATGAAAGCCTCCGAGACGTTTTTCGTCAAGCAAATAAGCGACAATGTGCTCGATGTTCGTCCCTTGGGCATGGTGCCCGGTGTCGACGAGCACCTCGGCCTTCGGCCCGAGCTTTTGCGCCAAATTGTAAGCCATCCCCCAATCCGCCAGGTCTGTATGATAAAAAGCCGGCTCAAAAAACTTGTATTCAATCAAGAGCCGCATATCATCGTCAAGCGCTTCGTATACTTCAGCCAGACACTCATACATCCAGTTTTTCCGTTTTCTGATGTCGCCCTGACCGGGATAGTTGGTTCCGTCGGCAAGCCAGAGGCTGATTTCTTTGGAGCCTGTTTGTTTTGCAATATCGACGCATTCGAGCAATTGCTCGGTCGCTTTTTGGCGAATGTCCGCTTTAACGTTTGTGATGCTTCCGAATTTGTAGTCATCGTCCTGGAACAAGTTCGGATTCACGGCGCCGACGGCAAGGCCAAGCTGCTCGGCGTGCGCTTTCAGCTTTCCGTAATCATCAACTTGATCCCACGGAATATGGATGGCGACGGAAGGACAGGTTCCGGTTAATTTGTGAACGACTGATGCATCTTCCATTTTTTCAAACGGATCCCTCGGTACGCCCTCTTGCTGAAACACTTTGAAGCGCGTGCCCGAGTCCCCGTATCCCCATGAAGGCGTCTCGATTTTAAGCGCTTTCAATTTTTCCTTTGCTTCAGAAAGGCTGATGCCCCTGTCTTTCTGCTGTTCTTCAAATAAAGCGTAAGCCCGGTCATTCATCATGTACACCCATCCCCCTTGTTTTTAACGGATATGCCATAGTTGACATTAACGCAAGTTCCGGCTGGGTTGTGTCCAGCCGGCTGTACTGGACGATCACAGGTACATCGCTTGCGATCTCGATCGCATAAGGCACATTTTCAGGAATGCGTTCTCCTGATCGGTGCAAAGAACTTGTGCGAATATGCTTTGTTCTCTTGCCATGAACCGTCTCGAGAATGTCTTCGAGCGGCGGACGGTCTTCGAAGTATACTGTGATCGAAAGGTTTGCGTCTTCTTCATGGCAATTTAAAACACAAATGGCTTCATGGCTCGTCAAGCTTCCGGAACTTTCCGGAGGAATAAAACCGTCCGGTATGATCCAATGGGTCTCGCCCTTCATCTCCCTTTTCCCCCTTTGTTTTCTGAAAGGGCAGCCGAAGCCGCTCCTTTCCAATTACCTTGAAAATGCGGCCGGCACTCCCCCGTCAACCGTCAACATGCATCCCGTCGTTTTTGCCGTTTTTTCTGAAGCGAAATAAGCGATCGCTTCGGCGATGTCGGCGGGATAAATGTTGACGGAAAGAGTCGTACGTTTGCGGTAATGCTCTTCAAGCCGGTCGGGTTCAATCCCGTAGGCGGCGGCTCTTTCTTCGCGCCACTTGGAGTCCCAGATGGCCGAGCCTTGAAGCACCGCATCCGGAAGCACTGAATTCGCGCGGATTCCATACGGTCCGCCTTCTGCGGCGATGCATCTCGCCAAATGAACCTCAAGCGCTTTTGCAGAGCTGTATGCCGAAGCGTTTTTGCCTGCATAAACGGAATTTTTCGAGCCGATAAACACCATGCTGCCGCCTGACTCCTGTCTTTTCATTTGCTTAAAAGCTTCTCTGGCGACGAGAAAATATCCTGTTCCGAGTACATTCATATTCAAATTCCATTCTTCGAGCGTCGTTTCATCAAGCGGGCTGGATGTCGCAAGCCCCGCATTGTTGACGAGGATGTCAATCCCGCCGTATTTCAGAGCGATTTCCTCGAAGGCCGCCTGAACGTCCTCTTCTTTCGTCACATCCATGCGGACGGCGGAAGCTCGTTCTGCACCGTACTGTTCATTAATCTCTGCGGCTGTTTTTTCTGCGCCTTCTATATTAATATCAGCAACCGCAACATGCGCACCTTCTGAAGCAAGGCGGAAGCAGGTCTCGCTGCCGATTCCGCCCGCTCCCCCCGTCACAAATGCGATCTTGCGGGAAAATTCGGCTTCCGGCGGAGCAAGCGTTAATTTATAAAGCTCAAGCGGCCAATATTCAACATTGTAGGATTCTTCCTCATTGAGAGATACAAAGTTTCCAAGGACTTCCGTTCCCTTCATGACAGCAATCGCCCGCCGGTATAAATCTCGGCTGACCTTTGCCATCGCCAGGCTTTTACCTGCTGCCACCATGCCGATTCCCGGGATTAGCATCACGCGCGGCGCCGGTTCAAACATCTCGTCTCCTTCACGCCGGTTTCGTTGAAAATAGGCGGCATATGACTCTTTAAACCTAGCAATCTCGGTTTTGATCTGTTCGACCAGCTTCTCTGTGTCCTGTTCAGCGGGATTCCACGGAATATAGGCAGGCGTCCGCTTTGTATGCACAAGGTGATCCGGACAAGCGGCGCCGACCTGTGAAAGCGACGGAGCGCGCCTGCTGTTCGTGAATTCGAGTACATCGTCAGCATCACACCAGGTGAGCAGCATGCGTTTCTCTCCTCTGACAGCGCCGCGGATAATCGGCAAGATATCGGCTAAAATCCGTTTCCGCTCCTCCGGTGCAAGCGGCTCGACCATCTGTCCGCCAAACGGCTGATGATCTTCTGAACGGCTTTTAATGTATGCTTCCGCTTCGCGAATCACGGCAATCGTCTGATCATAGCTTTCTTTCGCCGTTTCCCCCCACGTGACGAGTCCATGCTTCTCCATTAAAACAAGCTCTGCATTCGGGTTGTTTTTCACACCTTCTGCTATCATCTTCGATAAAGCGAAGCCCGGTCTGACATAAGGCACCCATACAAAGCGGCTGCCGAATATCTCCTCTGCGATCTCTTTTCCATTATCAGCGCAGCAGATGCTGATGATCGCATCTGGGTGGGTGTGATCGACATGCGGAAACGGCAAAAAAGCATGAAGAAGCGTTTCGATCGACGGCCGCGGGTGCTTTCCGTCCATCATGCAATGGGACAAATATGCCGTCATTTCTTCATCGGTCATACTGCTCCGTTCCATCAGCGGACGAATATCATCGAGCCTCAGCCCGGTAAATTGGCCCGCTGACATCGTCGCCAAGTCTGAGCCGCTGCCTTTCACCCACATCACCTCGATGTCCCTGCCCCTGAAATCCTTTTCCGTCGTTTTCATCGATGTGTTTCCCCCGCCCCAGTTGCAGACCGAGCGGTCAGAGCCGATCAGGTTGGAACGGTAGACGAGTTCGTCAAGACCCGGACGCAGCGATGCAGCCTCAGTTTCTGACCATAAATAATCCACCATACGTATCACTCCGTTTTTGTTTGTTTATTTTTGAATATGTTTGTTTTAAGAGTAACATATTTTGTTTTATTTTGTAAGCGCTTTTTCGGAAACTCTTTATGATAGAGCTGTTCCAATCGGTCTATAAATAAAAAACCCCCAACAGCAAGCGTTCGTCGGGGTCAGGAATGTGGAATGTTTTAACCTTTGATTGTGAAAATAAAATGTCAGATTTCAAGAAAGCGCTGGCATCATGTTGATGGCGCTTTTTGTGCCGCCGGCATACCGTTTTGGGAACATATTGACCCGCTACAAACGGTTGAAAATCGGCTTTTAATCTTTTAATATGTAAACTCATGTTTTTTAAAAGGAGGGGTCAGGATGAAAAAAACACTGCACGCACCAGTCAAACTGATCATCGCAATTTTTATGATTTGCACATTTTCTATCGGCTTTACAGAGTACGTCGTTATGGGTATATTGACTTCCATTTCAAAGGATCTCTCTGTTCCGATTTCGTCTACCGGCTTATTGGTAACGGCATACGCGGGAAGCGTCTGTCTGACGGGGCCGATCGTCACCATATTATCTGTAAAAATGCCGCGCAAACCGGTATTGCTCGGCTTGATGAGTGTGTTTGTACTGTCGAATGCGCTCAGTTTCCTGGCACCGAACTTCACCGTTTTGTTGATCTCAAGAATCCTATCCGCATCCATTCATGGTGCATTTTTTGCAACGACGATGGTGTTCGTCAGCGAAATGGTACCGCCCGAAAAGCGGGCCGCCGCTGCCGCTTCAATGAACGGCGGCTTGACCATCGCCCTGATGCTCGGCGTTCCGTTCGGTTCTTATTTAGGCGACCTTTTCAACTGGCGGATCGTCTTTCTGATGATCGCCTGCCTCGGATTGATCGGCCTCGCCGGCATTTGGCTGACGGTGCCGCACAGAAAACCGAAAGTCGTCCCTAAATTGATCCATGAATGGGATGTGTTTAAAAATAAACAAGTTCTTTTCTCTTTTGCTATCACGATTTTCGGCTATTCAGGCGTATTCATCGCCTACACGTTTATTGAACCGATGCTGCGGCATTCTGCCGGTTTCGGCAGCCTCGGCATTACAGCCGCCCTTTTCGCCTACGGATTTGGAGGAGTCGTCGGCAATTTCTACGCCGGAAAGGTGCCGTTTCACCTGTTAACCCGCTCCATGATCGGCGTGATGATCGCGCTCATGGCGATCCTTGCGGCCTTCCCTTTTGTCAGCGGACACCCTGCCGGCGCCATCATCGTGACGTTTTTATTCGGAGCCGGCGCTTTCGGAACGGTGCCCCTTTTGCAAACAAAGGTCGTGGCTGCGTCTGAACACGGAACAACGATCGCCACCTCTGTCAGCATCGCTGCATTTAACTTGGCCAACGCGCTCGGGGCATGGATCGGCGGACTCATTCTTAATGCGTCAGAGTCCTACACACACCTTGCCACAGGCGGTGCGCTTATGACCATGTGCGGACTGATGCTGACGATGTTCGCCTTTGTGTCTGAGAAAAGACAAGTGAAAGAAGAAATGTGGAGAACGGATCTGTAATCAAAAAAGCTGCCCGGTTTTAAGACCTGGCAGCTTTTTTGTTTGGTTCTTGCAACGTCTTTGTGTGAGCTGCTTTTCGCATGACCGCGATCATCAAAAGGGCGGCCGCGGCATAGACGATGCCGAAGCAGCCGAAAACGAAAACAGAAGATGACATTCCTAATAACACGCCTGATATAACTGGACCGCAGGCCATTCCCGTATACCTGATAAAATTAAACATGCCCATCGCACTGCCGCGATTCTCCTCAAACTCATTTGCCATCATCGTAGAGAACAGCGGCGGGATCAGCCCCATCGTAACGCCGAAAAGAACGAGGGCCGCCGACATGGCGAAAAGTGAAAACGAGTGGGTAAAGCCAAAACAGACGACGCTGCCCGCGGCGGTCAGATTGCCGATCAGAAACAGGCGTCCGAGTGATACTCTCTTTTGTATCCACTTAAACAGCACGCTGCCGGCAACCGTACTGACGGCTATCGGCAAATACAGCAAGCCGACGATCTGCAGATCAAGGTGATAATGATCAGTCAGCAAAATCGGCAAATATACGATCACTGAAAAATAAATAAAGAAAAGAAGATAGCTTAATATCAAAACGGCATTTCCCGTCCTGTTTTTGAAAATGTCCTTATAATGCGACAACAGGCTGCCCGCGCTGAGATTGGTCTTTTTCTCCGCATGGCTCTGCGGAAAGCAAAACGCATTTCCGAAAAGCAAAAGAACAGACAATACCGTCAAAAACCAAAAAATCCCCGGATAGTTATAGCGTTCCCCGATAAAACCGCCGAGAATAGGCGCCGCTGCCGGTGCAAGGGAAAGCAGCATTTGATAAGTCCCCATCGCACTGCCCCGCTTCGTTCCCTGGAACAGAGATCCGATTGTGGTTGCCGCAATTAATGGAAGCGCAGCCGTCCCCAAAGCTTGCAGCACCCTGAAAAAAAGAAACAGGCCAAAGTCCCGGGCGACGGCGCAGCCGATTGTGGCGATGACCGTTACGATCATGCTCGCCATCATCACAAACCTCGCTCCTTTAAAATCGACAATTGAGCCGACAATGATCTGCATCACAGCGGTAATGAAGATGAACAGCGAGACGGACAGGTTGACCATCGATACAGAAACGTGAAACGAGTCTCTGATTAACGGAATGATGGGTGAATAAATATTTTGATTCAACGATGCGAAAAAGGCGCTGATACATACAAAATACATAATGAAAGAAGCATTCAATTTCATTGGTCTCATGTCAAACCGCCTGCCTTATTTTTGTTTATTCGTTAACAATCATCCCAATATTGTTTACCAGTTAACAATAATAATTGTAGATGACTCCTTTATCAATGTCAACGAACATTTCTTATTGCAGCTTTAAAGTTTTTTACATATTTTTTACTTATCGGGTTCCTTTACTCGAAAAACGCCTTTAAAAAAGGTTCATTCTGATCAAAATTCCTCAGATTTGCAAAAAACGTTACGAATATTTTCATATTTTGAATTTGAATTGTGTTGACAGTTGGAAAAGTTAGGGATAAAATGACTATTGTTTACTAGTGAACTTTTATGCTGTACCTTGCCTGATTTTGAGCTCAAACTCTTGCTCTGCTTTAACAATTGAACAAATGCGACACCCCTTCATCATGACCCGCACCATCGCTGTATTCTTCTCGATTCATCGTGAAGTTGAAACCAGCCTATTCCCAGCTCGATAAACCGCACGTATCCATCATTGATTGCAAAAGAAGTCATTCTATGTCCGTTAAGGAGGAAATCAATGACAGAGCTTACAATGGAGAGCAAACACCGGCCATTCAAAACTGAAACTCTTACCCGAAACTGCAATGAAATACTAAAACGCAGACGCCATGTTCTCATTGGCATCAGTCCGTTTAACAGCCGATTTTCCGAAGATTACATTCATCGGCTTATCGGCTGGGCCGTCCGTGAATTTCACCATGTATCCGTGCTTTTAGCAGGAAAGGAAGCAGCCAACCTTCTCGAAGCGCTTGGCACCCCGAATGGAAAGGCCGAACGGAAAGTCAGGAAAGAAGTCTCACGGAACCGGAGATTCGCTGAAAAGGCGTTGCAAGCGCATGGCGGCAATCCCGAGGCCATCCATACATTTTCCGATTTCGCGAACCAGACCGCATACCAGCGTTTGCGGATGGAAGTCGAAGACGCCTTTTTTGACCAGCCGCATTTTCGCAAAGCCTGCCTGGAGATGTCGCATGCGGCGATACTCGGACGGGCCCGGGGCATTCGGATGGATGTCCGGGAGGTCAGCGCCGCCATGCTGGAGCTGGCTGTTGAATACGTCATCGCTGAACTTCCGTTTTTCATCGCCGCCCCTGATATTTTAGGCGTCGAAGAAACGCTTCTTGCTTATCACCGTCCATGGAAGCTCGGCGAACAGATCTCCCGAAATGAATTTGCCGTCAAAATGCGCCCGAATCAAGGATATCTTATGGTTTCCGAATCGGACGAAAGTGTGGAATCTAAAAGCATGCAGGAGGAACGAGTATGAATCAATCGCTAAAAACATTCAGCGTGTTGTCAGAACAATATCACGAGAATCCGTATCAATATTTCTCATACCTTCGCGAATCTGATCCCGTCCATTATGAAGAATCGCTGGACAGCTATTTTATCAGCCGCTACCAGGATGTGCGCCGCGTGCTCCAGAATCAGGACGTCTTTACAACGAAATCGCTGGCCAAACGGGCCGAGCCCGTCATGCGCGGACCTGTGCTCGCCCAAATGAAAGGCAAAGAGCACACGGCGAAAAGGAGAATCGTTCTGCGCCGTTTTATCGGAGAATCCCTTGATCACCTCACGCCGCTCATTAAAGACAATGCACAAAGGCTATTGGCCCCTCATCTGGAGAAAGGGCGGATCGATCTTGTCAATGATTTCGGGAAAACGTTCGCCGTTTGTGTGACGATGGACATTTTAGGTTTGGACAAGAACGACCACCAAACAGTGAGAAACTGGCACAGCGGCGTCGCCGATTTCATTACCAGTTTGAATCAGGCGCCTGAAGACCGGGAGCATTCCCTCAAATGCAGTGAACAACTCGCTGAATATTTGAATCCGATTATCGAGGAAAGGCGCAAAAACCCCGGCCATGATTTAATATCCATCCTTTGCACTTCCGAATACGAGGGAGTGGCGATGTCTGACCGGGACATCCGCGCGCTGATTCTCAATATATTGCTTGCCGCCACAGAACCGGCGGACAAGACGCTCGCATTAATGATTTATCATTTGCTTCATCATCCCGATCAAATGAATGACGTGCTGGAAGACCGCACGCTCCTGCCTCAGGCCATCGCAGAGACGCTGCGCTACAAGCCGCCGGTGCAGCTCATTCCGCGCCAGCTTTCACAAGACGCGGTGATCGGCGGAGTCGAGCTCAAAGAAGGGACGACTGTATTTTGCATGATAGGCGCGGCCAATCGCGATCCTGAAGCGTTTGAGAAGCCAGACGAGTTCAACATTCATCGCAGCGACCTGGAAGTCAAAAGCGCATTCAGCGGCGCAGCCAGGCATCTCGCATTCGGTTCAGGCGTCCACAACTGTGTAGGAGCGGGGTTTGCGAAGACGGAAATCGAGCTTGTCGCAAATATCGTTCTGGATCAGCTGAAGAATATCCAGCTGGAGGAAGACTTCGTTTACCGCGAGACAGGCCTTTACACGCGGGGCCCCGTCTCGCTCAACATCAGGTTTGACGTCAAACATTAATCTTGTGAAAAAGCCTTCTCCTCCCGAGAGGAGGCTTTTTCAATTGCCGCCTCACTGATCTTCGCCAGCTCTTCAAAATCCTCCTTACCTTCGATCGCATGTGAAAGTTCGTGGCATTGAACGATTTTAAAACCATTCATTTTAAACATCGCGATGATTTCAATTCTCCCCCGGTCTCCGTTTGTTTTGACAACATTGACCGTATACCTGACCGCTGCGCTTTGCAGTCGCTCGTCAAACAAAAACTCATGAAAGGGCGACACCGTTATGGTGCGGGCAACCTTTTTCAGCGTCCTCATGTGATCTTTAAACTGCACAAGGTCAATTTGACTGCCGTCAGTTACTTGAACATAATTCTCGCTGAAATAATCGGGAATTTTTTCAGTATTCATTTCACTCAAGATGTCCTGATACATGCTGCTTAAAAACTGTTGGGCTTCACTTTTATTCATTCGCTTCTCCTCTTGATTAAATGTGTTTTGACCATTCGTTTAAAAAGCGGATGACGGTTCCCAGCTCGGATTCGGAAAACCGATCAAACAGCTCGATATAGCGCTGCTTTGCAATTTCGTGCATCCTGTCATGAACGTCGGCCAGTTTCTTCCCCTCGTCTGTTAATGTGTAATACAATTCTTTGTTGTTGTTCGGTTTTTTGTGCGATTCGATCATCCCGTGCTTTGTGAGGACACTGACCGCTTTTGTCACTGCCGCTTTTGATATTTGAAGTTTTGCTGCCAGGAAAGCGTTGTTGACGTCTGCCTCGTTTTCGCTGATAAGCGAGATCATGTGAAGCTGGGTCAGTGTCCAATGCTTCCGGATGCTGTCGTCTTCTTGAAAAGCTTCCTTTACGAGCGTCTGCTGTTCATGCTGAGCCCGCTTTTCTCTTTTGAGAATAAAATCCTGAACGGCTTGAAATGCTTGCTCATACGTCTTGTTTTCCACGATCATCATATCCTTTCCATTATCGTTAACCGGTTAACTATTTAATAGTTTACCAGTTAACAATAATAGAAGCAAGCAAAAAGCATATGATGCAGAAAAGATCCGCAGCATATGCTTCCCTCATACTTGAAGAGATAACACGTGCTTTTCAGTCCAGGCCAGAAGCTTCAGGTCCTGTTTGCGACCGGCGATGAATGAAAGCCCCAAAGGCTCGCCATTTTTTGCCGGTAGCGGAACGGTGATCTGCGGAAGCCCGCCGAGCCCGGCAATACACGTCAGTTTCATCGTGCGCGCCCTTCTCTCATGTAATTCGTTTTCCGGCAGCCCGCGGAGCGGCGGCGTGCCGGGAGCAGTTGGAATGACGAGCAAGCCGTCTTCTGCGAGCCATTCCAACAGTCTCCTTTTCACCGCTTCCCTTTTCATAAACACATGCTCATAATCGCTTTTCCTAAGACTTGACGCCCATTCAAATCGTTCTGCGATTCCAGGGCCGAACACCGGATTTGTACACTCGATCCAAGCTCCATGCTCCTCCCAAATATCCAGGGCCTGCAGCACCCTGAACATTTCCGCCCATTCCGCGAGGCCGCCGTCAGCGGCAACGCACCAGTCGAATTCGCCGTCTATCAGGCTTAATGCATGAGCGTATACTTGTGTCCGGTCGCTTTCTTCAAGCAGGTTCCACGCCTCTTTTTCAAAATAAATCCGGTTGAAACAGGCCCCTGCCTCCTCCTGTCCGCTAAGCAGGACGCGGCCTGCAGCATGAAGAACGCCGATATCTTTTGACATCCATCCGACGGTGTCAAAGCTTTTCGCCAGCGGTATGACACCATTAACCGGCACCTCGCCGTGCGTCGGCCGAAATCCGAAAATTCCGCAGTAGGAAGAAGGGATTCTGACAGAACCCCCGGTGTCTGTCCCAAGAGCAAAATCGGCCATACCGGAGGCTGCCGCCACGGCCGAACCGCTTGAAGATCCTCCAGGAATGTTGTCCTTTGCACAAGGATTGACAGGCGTTCCATAATGGACATTTTCTCCGTCAAGGCTGTACATCAGCTCATCCGTGTGTGCAACACCCTTAAGCCTTGCCCCTTCACGCAGCAGCAAGTCAACGGCTTCCGCGTTTTTTTCGGCAGGTTCGTGCGTCCTCAGCCAATCAGGGTTTCCCGCCGCATTTGTATGGCCTTCTACAGCAAACACATCCTTTACCGCAAACGAAAGGTTTTTCAAGCTTCCTTCAACTGATGCCGGCTCGACAGCCAAATCCCTGTTCATAAAAGAGCCCCAATCATGCTCCATTTTCAAAATCCCCCTTTTTTGTTTTTAACGATAACCGGACACCTCTTCAAATTGAACAAAATTGTGACAAAATCTTCCGTTCCCCGGTTGAAAAAGGTCTTTAGGTTTGTTCCTATAGGCAAACAGGGTAAAATAAAGGTGTGTTAATTACATATTAAAAACGAACATGGGAGAGGAGAATGAATGGTGAACAAGGTTCGCACAGGGATATTAGGATACGGTTTGTCAGGATCGGTGTTTCATGCGCCTTTATTATCGGTGTTAGAAGATTATGAGATTCGGAAGGTGATGACTTCGAGGAAAGAACAAGTCAAACAAGACCTCCCCGAAGCGGAAGCCGTCAGCTCGATCGAAGACATCACAAATGACCCGGACATTAATCTCGTCATCGTCACCACGCCGAGCGGCCTTCATTACGAAATGGCGAAAGAGTGCATCCGCGCCGGAAAGCATGTCGTCCTAGAAAAACCGATGACGGCAACGGCGGAAGAAGCGGAAAAGCTCATTAATGCCGCGAAAGAAAAAGGCGTGCTTCTCAGCGTCTACCACAACCGAAGATGGGATAACGACTTTTTGACGATCAAACAGCTCATCAAAGAAGGGCGCCTCGGTGATGTCAACACATTCCACGCTTCCTACGACCGGTTCCGGCCGAATGTCAGACAGCGCTGGAGAGAGCAGAAAGGGCCGGGCTCAGGCGCACTGTACGATTTGGGTTCACACTTGATCGATCAGGCGCTTCATCTATTCGGCATGCCGAACAGCGTCACCGCTCAAGTGACCGCTCAAAGAGCCAATGCGGAAACAGACGATTATTTCCATGTCGTCCTTCACTATGATCAGCGCCAAGTGATTCTCCACTCAGGTTCGATTGTTCCGGCCAACGGACCCCGCTACCAAATCCACGGCTCAAAAGGAAGCTTTATTAAATACGGTATCGACGGCCAGGAGGATGCACTCAGAGCGGGTCAAAAACCTGCAGGCGATGAGTGGGGAGCCGATCAACCCGAATATTACGGGGAACTGGCCACAGTTGAAGGCGACGAGGTCATTAAGGAAACAGTTGAAAGCATCCCGGGTTCATACTTAACCTATTACAAGCAGCTTGCTTCAAGTATTCTTGTAGGCGGCAGTCTGCCTGTCACGGCTGAAGAAGGACGCGACGTCATCCGCATCATCGAAGCCGCGCAAAAAAGCAGCGAAACGAATCAAACGGTGTTCTTAAACAAATAAAACAAAACCGCGGATCACGTCCGCGGTTTTTTCAAAAGGTCCGGCCCAATTCTTCGGCTCGGGCAATCGCATTTCGTTTAATTTCCTCGGCTTTATCCGGCTCAGCATTATGCCCTTCTATAAATAAACCTTCAAATTCCGGCACTCCGAAAAACTGCATCATGATGCTGATATAGCGGTGCCCCATCTCAAGTTCCGCAGCCGGCCCTTCCGAATAGTAGCCGCCTCTCGCCTGGATGTGCAGGGCTTTTTTATCGGTTAACAGCCCGATCGGTCCTTGCTCGGTATATTTAAACGTCTTTCCCGCTACAGCGACCGCATCAAAGTACGCTTTCATCACCGGCGGAAAAGAGAAATTCCAAAGCGGCGTGACAAACACGTATTTGTCTCCCGTGATAAATTGCTCGCTCAGCTCATTCAAACGGCCGACTTTTGCCTTTTCGTGTTCAGAAAGCTGTTCAAAACCCGATCCCGACTGCAATTTTCCCCAGCCGCTGAAGACGTCCGCGTCAATTTGCGGAATGTTTTCCTTGTAAAGATCAAGATGTATGACTTCATCATCCGGATGAGCTTCTTTGTAAGATTCGATAAATGCTTTCCCCGCCGCCATGCTGTATGATGCCCTTTCGTCATGCGGGTGAGCGGTAATGTAAAGGGTTTTTGTCATCTCTTTTGCTACCTGCCTTTTTATTTTGATATTGGTTAGTATGGAACGTTGCCGGGCAAATATTCAGGGGAAATCGGATTATACTGTGTCGTCCCGATGATTCAGCCGGTCCAATACAAGGTGAACAGCGATGGCGTCGTCCAGGTAGCCGATCGGAAACGTATAGTCGGGAATAATGTCCGCAGACAGGATAAAATACAGGAGCGCACTCCCCAAAACGGATCGGTCTTTTTCAGAAGTAGCATTGTCACAATAGCGGTGATGCATTTTTTTCAAATGATTGATGAACGGTCCGGCTCCATTTACCTGGCTTACTTTGTTGTCGAATTCCTCACAAATGATGCTGTGTCCTTCCTCTGTCAGCGCATATTGCTCATATTTGTTCAATTCCTGTTCGATACGCTGCCTCGTCTCTTGGGGATCGTACAGCTTGGAGGCCCCTAACATTTCCAGCATGGCGTCAAGAGAGCCAAGGACCTCGGTACCGTTTTGTTCTCTTTTTCCATGAACTTGAAAACCCGAGGCTTCAATCAATTTATCAAGTGAAATCTCGAGATGTTCGGAAAAAGCTTTTAGATGAACAAGCTTAGGTTGCTGCTTGCCGTTAGCGATCCGCGAGATTGTCGCGGCGTCCATTCCGGAGAGGCTGCTGAGCTGTCGCATTGAAAGCGATCGCTTTTTAAGCAGCTCTTTAATCAGATGTCCGATATGATTTTCTTTCGGCTGTCCCATCTCCCCTCCCCTTTCCAAAGCGGTTCTTAACTCATGATATGTGAATATGTTGAGAAATTTGCTTTTTTGTTGAGCTTTTTCATGGTACTGGCACATTTTTCTCAACGATACATACTGTAAGAGCAAACTTACTGGAAAAAGGAGCTGCTCATCATGACATCATGGATCATCATTGCAGGCTTAACCGTTTCATCAAGCGTTGACAATTTGGGGGTCGGTTTATCATACGGGATTCGGCAAATTCGCATCAGCTTTTTTTCTAATGTGGTCATTTCACTTATATGTTTTCTCTTTAGCGTGTGCGGCATCCACTTCGGACTTTGGATATCAACGGTTTTACCCGGGATTCTCCCCGTTCTGGCAGGTTCTGTTTTATTGGCCGTTATCGGTCTGCGAATCATGCTTTTGGCCGTTCCGCGTCGTAAGCCTTCCCCTTTGAAAGAAAACGGAAGCACTGGCTCGCCTCTACAGACCGTTGGCTTTTTCGAATCGATCCTTCTCGGAATCGCACTGTCAGCAAATGCCCTTACAAATGGAGTCGGGGCTGGCCTCTTCGGCTATTCGCCGCTTCTGATTTCGATTTTGGCAGCCGCCGGAAGTTTTCTGACGGTGTGGGCAGGTGCCGCCTGCGGTTCCAAACTGGCTCATATTCGCTTTGGCCATTTTACGGTCGGGCAGTTTGGCACGCTGATCAGCGGAGCAATATTACTATTGATTGCCGGCTTTGCGTTTTTTTACTAGCGGCAGGAGCAAAAGCGTCAGGTGAAGGGAGGGAAAGGCATGGCAGTAGAAAGCGCACTTCAATTGATGCTTTCGTTCGGTATCCTGATCGTTGCGATATTTTCACTCTGCTTTCATTTCACGAATAAAAAATAGGAACGCCCCGATTTTTCAGATCAAGGCGTTCCAGGATTCAAAACCAAAGCCGACTCCCTTGCAGGAGCAATGCCACTTCGAAGATGCTCGCGGCATCTTCGATTTTTTAAATGATATTCTTGTTTGCAACTTTTATGACTGCGCTGCATGCCCCTCTTCTTTCAGCTTTTCGAGTCTCTCTTGCAACTCTTCTTCTGAAAGACCGTGCTCTTTGACATACAGGTTGCGCGGATGAACCCGGCACTCGTGCGTGCAGCCCCGCAAATAGCGGTGCTCATTTTCTTCAGAGCAGATGATCTGCTTGTTGCATTCAGGGTTGGCGCAGTTGACATAGCGCTCGCAAGGCTCGCCGGTGAAATAATCCTTGCCGACGATGACGTGCTCTTTCTGGTTGACCGGAACGCTGATTCTTTCATCGAAAACATAGCACTGCCCGTCCCACAGATCACCTTGAACTTCAGGGTCTTTTCCGTACGTCACAATCCCGCCGTGAAGCTGGGACACGTCTTCAAATCCTTCTTTTTTCAGCCATCCCGAAAATTTTTCACAGCGGATACCGCCCGTGCAGTAAGTCAATATTTTCTTGCCTTCGAGCTTTTCTTTGTTATCGCGGATCCACTCAGGCAATTCGCGGAACGCTTTAATGTCCGGTCTGACCGCGCCGCGGAAATGTCCCAAATCGTACTCATAGTCGTTCCGTGCGTCGACGACAATCGTATCTTCCCGCTGCATCGCCTCATAAAATTCTTTTGGCTCAAGGTATTTTCCCGTTAATTCATTCGGATCGATATCATCTTCCAGGCGGAGCGTCACCAGCTCATCGCGATGGCGGACATGCATTTTTTTGAAAGCGTGCCCTTCTGATTCATCGATTTTAAACACCATATCTTCAAAGCGGGGATCATTTTTCATTTCACTCATATAGCGGTCTGTCTGCTCTACGGTTCCTGACACGGTTCCGTTGATTCCTTCACCCGCCACAAGGATGCGCCCTTTCAGGCCCAAATCTTTGCAGAGCTTGAGGTGATCTTCGGCAAATTGCTCGGGGTCTTCGATATGAACATATTTATAATACAACAATACTCGGTATTGATTTTTCATGATATCTTACCACCTATCTGATGCGTGTTTTTATAAGATAAAAATGGAATATAAATCCATTTACATTTCCAAAGCTTCATTCATATTAAAACAAATCATCACCATGATTTCAATGAAGCAGCTTGAACATTCCATTAATCAAATGTTAGAAATTTTAACACTTCCGGCGGCTTTACGCAAGCAAAACAGCTCAGGTTAAAGGACTTTCAGCAATTCTGTTATAAACTCCCAAAATCCAGGTACTTCTTGACATAAAAGCATCTCCGCTTTTTCGCAAATTTTCATCTTCAGCTCCTGTTCAAGATCCTCCCTCTCTTGATAGGATGTGTTGTTTAATTTGCTTTTGATCATCGGCGTGAAATTTTCCAGCAATTTTTCAATCTCTTTTTCGTCGTGCAGACTCACTGTTATCATTCCCCTCTGCTTTAGAATTCAGTAGCTCTCTTATCTTTTCGAGTGCCCTTTTATGAATTCTTGAAATATTTTGCCTTGATTCTCCCAAAGAGTCAGCCATTTCCTGCATGGATACCCCGTGAATGTAAATTTGCGCAAGCACTTTTTTCTGCTTGTCCGTCAATTGCAAAAACGCTTCATAAAGCATCGGGTCTTGCAGATGTTCACTTAAATCCTCTTCCTGTTCCAAGACATCGTCTAACAGGTCCCCTCGGGGCGGCTCGGGCAAAGTCGGACTGTCGTCGATCATCAATGGAAAACGCTCTCGATTTTTCCGGACTCTTTTATCAAAGTCGACGGAGAAAATCCGGATCATCGAGTTGATGTATTTGATCATGCGGATGTTTTTGTAAAACCGCTTAAATTCGCGATCGAGACACTCTGCCTCTTCAGAATCCGGATGTTCCAAAACGTGGTTGAAAAGCCGCTCATACCGGGGGTTGCTCAAAAAATGCTTCACAAGCGGATGCCCTGTGATTTCCTTGATTTTCGCACGCAGTAACGTTTGATCTATCATAAAAACCGCCTCCTATTTATTTAGATGAAAGAAATGAAAAAAAAGTAAACTTATCTCTTCTATTAACATGCAAACATAAGTTCCCATTCAGAGAAAATAGTTCTTTGCTTACATTTTTCAAACTTTCTTCACTTCTTAACATAGGAGGTGGTAAGAATGGACAGTGCATTCATTGAGGAAGCAGCGAAACAAATCGGCAATGTCGGCTTTCCGGCTGTATTGGCAATTTACCTGCTCACGCGTTTTGAAAAGAAAATCGATGAACTGATCGAATTGATCAAAGAAAAAAGTGACACCGATGATTGACATCGGCCTCACTTTTTTCACTTAACATGACAGAAGGGGAAAACGAAAGGCCTTTCAGCTCTCCTTTACATTTTGAGAAAGAGGGGATATCACATGGAAAAAAACAAACCAGTTCCACAGCCGATCAGAGGAGAAAAAGGAGCGGAAACGAAAATTCCGCACAACGTTGAGCGCGACCGCCAAAATCCGGACATGCTCGCGCCGCCGGAAACCGACCACGGAACGGTGCCAAACATGAAATTTTCATTTTCCGATGTCCATAACCGTCTCGAAAAAGGCGGATATGCACGGGAAGTCACGGTTCGCGAGCTGCCGATTTCAGACAAGCTTGCCTCTGTCAACATGAGGCTGAAACCTGGAGCCATCAGGGAACTTCACTGGCATAAGGAAGCAGAATGGGCGTATATGCTGTACGGAAAAGCACGGATTACGTCTGTTGACCAAGACGGCAGAAACTTTATTGAAGATGTGAAAGAAGGAGATCTCTGGTACTTCCCGTCAGGTCTGCCGCATTCAATCCAAGCGCTTGAAGACGGCTGCGAATTCCTGCTTGTCTTCGATGACGGCTCTTTCTCTGAAAACAGCACCTTCCAGGTGACGGATTGGCTGGCCCATACGCCTGATGAGGTGATTGCCGCAAACTTCGGCATTTCAAAAGACGTCGTCGCATCTCTTCCAGATAAAGAAAAGTATATATTCCAAGAAGCGATCCCTGGATGTCTTGAGAAAGACAAAGTCGAAAGCCCGAACGGAACGGTTCCTCAATCTTTCAGCTACAAATTGCTTGAACAGGAACCGATTGTATCTAGCGGCGGCAAAGTATGGATTGCTGATTCCACGAATTTCAAAGCGTCGAAAAC
This sequence comes from Bacillus sp. B19-2, assembly GCF_022832475.1. Lineage (NCBI taxonomy): Bacteria > Bacillati > Bacillota > Bacilli > Caryophanales > Bacillaceae > Bacillus > Bacillus sp. B19-2. Next base: position 740,973 of record NZ_JALHKQ010000002.1, on the reverse strand, counting down.
GATCGCCTCTGCGCTGGTGGAAGTCGAACCTGGAGGCATCCGGGAGCTGCACTGGCATCCGAATACAGACGAATGGCAGTATTACATTTCCGGACAAGCGAAAATGACCGTTTTCGCGTCCGACGGGCATGCCAGAACATTTAACTACCAGGCCGGAGATGTCGGCTATGTGCCGTTCGCAATGGGACACTACGTCCAAAATACAGGAGACGAACCGCTTCGCTTCCTCGAAATCTTCAAAGACGACCACTATGCTGACGTTTCGTTAAACCAATGGCTTGCGCTCGTTCCGGAAGAGCTTGTCCGCCAGCACCTTGACGTCGGCAGCGAGTTTACAAACATGCTCTCTAAAGAAAAGCATCCGGTCGTGAAATTTGATAAGAAATAACCAGCCAGGCTTGCAGGAGACATATCCTGCAGGCCTTTGGCTGCTGTGTACATATTTAAAAGGAGTTGTATTATGAAACATTTCGTTATTTGCTGCTTGTCGGTTATGTTCGTTTTTTTCGCTCACTTTCTCGGCATTTCGATCCTGTTTCGTCTGCCGGGCGCATTTTACCAAACAGTCGGGTCCCTGCTTTTGTTTACGCTTTGTTATACCGCACTGACTTTTGTCCTGGAACCGGCTGAAAAGCTGCTGATCCACAGTATGAAGCTGCTGGGCATCAATCGGCGGATCACGTTTTTTGCCGCCGAAATCATCACGATCGGATGTTTATGGGCCGCGATTTTTACAGCGGACGAATTGCTGGACGACGTTCTGCTGACGTCTTCGGCGGAAATCATGATTGCCGTTTCGTTTTTTACCATTGATAAAATCCTTTATCCTCGGCAGAGGTCCGGTTCGCTCTTATATTGAGAATCCACTGTTCAATCCAGGAGAATGTTATATAATGGATTTCAAGTAATCAAAAGGAGGTTTTCGTTCTTGTATAAGGTACGTTTCAGACCCGACATGTCGATCAAAGAAATCGGTGAACAGGTGCAAAGCTATGTCGCCGCCAATTGGAAACAAACGCTTGACGATCATCGCGAAGCGCTTTTAAAGGTGTTTCCCGAATTGGAAGACGCGACTTACGGGGTCTACTTGGACCACCTGCTGCCTCCTGTATTTGAAAGTCTCGAACAGTCCGGCTTTACAACGATTCAAGATGCGGGAAAAGGCGATTTTTTCATCGGAAAAGGCTTAAACTTTAGACAGTCCATGGAAAAATGGGGAGCTGACGACTGCCGCTCACGGGTGTTTTGGGCTGTCATCTCCGATCAGCAACAACAGCCTGCCGGGACGCTGCTCTTTGACTTTTTTCACTCTCACGCCGGATTTGATGTGCCTCTTCCTCCGCAGATTTACATATTGGAGGAAACAGAGAGAGACAGAATTGTCGCTTACGTGAAACAGATAAAGGAAAACTAGCTGATAGCGACTCACAATATCATAAGCTGCAACCGCCGGGCAACCCGGCGGTTTTTTTAATGCAGCACAAGGAATATTTTTGCAACCAATCAAACCACACATTCGTTATGTATAAGACCACCAACATCTTACATAAGGGAGAAAAACATGAGAATTTTCGAAATATTATTAACGATTCTATCTTTTGTCATGCTGTTTCAGCAAAAAATGCCGAGAAAGCTTGCGTCGGCAGCCGGATTTACGAGTATTGGCGTGTTGGCGGGACAGCTTTTTTTTGAGGGATACAGATGGCAAATGGTTTTGATCTATCTGATCTCCGCCGCCCTCGCCTTTATCGCGATCTTCGGAAAAAGGCTTCAAATCAAGATGTGGAAGCCGCTGAAATATGGCTTGTATGTTCTAACATTCGCCATGCTGGCGGTCTCCGTCTTCCTGTCCGTATACCTGCCCGTTTTCGATTTGCCTAAGCCTGACGGCGTTTATTCGGTCGGGACGAAGACGTTTCATTTGACCGACCGCGACAGAGAAGAAACGCTGACAAAAAATCCGCACGATAAAAGAGAACTGATGGTCCAAGTATGGTACCCCGCCCAAGGTTTGCATGGACAGAAACGGGCACCTCTCTTTCCCGAAGACGCAAGCACATTTCACGAATATATCGAGAAGTTCGCAGATGGATTCGGCCTTCCCCCGTTTGCTTTGGACTATTGGCGCTGCATCAAAACAAACTCATACGAAAACGTTGCGATCTCATCAGCTGAAGCCCGATATCCAGTCGTCGTAATCAGCCACGGCTTCGGAACAAGCCGGCTGCTGCACGCTTCCCAAGCCGAACATCTGGCAAGCCATGGGTTTGTCGCAGTGGCGATCGATCATACGTACAGTACGATGGCAACGGCTTTTCCAGACGGACGGATGACAGGCTTAACAACCGAGCGATATATGAACGGAGTTTCCGAAAACAGCAGCAAGCTCGGGAACATTTGGACGCAGGACGCCGACTTTGTCATCAACCAGTTGGATCAGCTGAATCGCGATGCCTTTAATGGAAAACTCGATATGGGCAACATCGGGATGATGGGTCACTCATTCGGCGGCGCCACGGCGTTTAACGCCGCATATTCAAATCCCAAAATTAAAGCCGGAATCAACATGGACGGTTCACTGTACAATGTCAACGGCAAGCAGGCGATTTCAAAGCCGTTTCTATTCATGGAATCGAGCAGCTTTATGAACATTAAAGACAAGGCGCTCAGCGGAAAAATTTCTGATGAAGAAATCAAAAATTCGGGTTTAACGAAAGAAGAATTCAACAAGATGATTGAGGAACGAAAAAAGGAATACAAAATCATTGATCAAGCGTCAATGGTGTATATTGAAGGAACGGAGCATTACAACTTCACCGACTTGCAGCTTTATTCAAAACTTTTGAAGCAGCTCGGCATGACGGGCGACATCGACGGCGAACGAAGCGCGGATATCGTGAACCGGTACGTTTTGGATTTTTTCAACAAGCATCTAAAAGAAACCGGCGGCGGCTTTATCAGCAAGCCGAATCCGTCATATCCGGAGGTAAAGTTTCCGAAGGAATAAACCGAAAACGACAGAAAGGGTGCCGGCGGCGGCACCCTCTTTGTCTCATTAACAGATACACCCTGGATTGAGAGAACTAAATATTTTTCGTATGCCTTTTCACTAAATAGCCGCTAAGCTCGGCATATCGGAACTGTGCGGCTTGTAACTCCGCTTCATGCGCGGCGTCGTTAATATTAGCGGAGGTTAGCGACAAATGTTGTCACACTCTGAGCCGGAAGATGTGCCCAAAAATGATTGTCTGTTACATTGAGATTCGTTCCCGGTTGAAGGTTGCTGCTGCTGCTCGTGATCCATCTGGATACTTGAGAAACAGATCCATTCTGCAGAACGAAGTTTTGGTTAACCCCTGAGTTGTTTTTATTAATGGCGACTATAACGACTTTGTTGTCACCTTTATAGGCAGATACGTAAACGTTTGAAGCGGGGCTCTTTGTCGCATCAACCCTGACATAACCGGGACGGACAAACTTCGAGAAATGAGCCATATTGTAACCGCGCTTGCTGATCGTACCGTCTTCTTTCATAGGACCGTATGATCTGCGGATGTACCACCATACATAAGCCTGAAAATCTCCCTCTACCATCGAATTGTGAATATGGTGCGAAACATCCAATGCCTCAGGCCAGCGGTCCGCAGAATTATTGTCACTGTTCGGATAATATACTTCCGTCATCCAAAGATCTTTTCCTGCTCCTCTTTGTTTGAACAGTGGATAAGCGAAATTGTTAAGCTGTGTACCATAAAGATGAGCGCCAAGAATATCCATATTGGCAAGCGCCTTTGGATCATTCAAAATCGGATCCGATATATTTTTTAAGTATTGAAACGACTCAGGCGCGATGACACGGGCATTAATCGAGCCGGCGTTCTCTTTCATAAAGCGAAGTATTTCTTGCGGTGTCCACCACGTCCAGTCGTGTGCGTAATCAGGCTCGTTTTGGACGGAAATCGCATACAGATTCACGCCATTATTTTTCATGAAGGTAACAAAGTCGTTAAGATGCTTCGCGTATGCGGCGTACTTATCGTATCTCAGCCGTTTAGGTGATGTGTCTCCATTCCGATTGAAAGTCTCAACCATATCGCTTGGCGGATTCCAGGGAGAAGCAAAAACGATTGCTCCGTGTTTGATCGCACTCTTTGCCGTCTCCACTTCTCTGTACCAATTGTTTCTATTTTCATCAACATGAATTCTTAAAATTGAAAAGCCTAACTGATTCTGTCCATTGCCAAAGGCGGTTTCTCTTTGAGCTGCTGTAAGATCCCCGATCCAAGCCGGGTGATTCATCCCTCCAAAACCGCGAATCACTTGTTTTTCTGCAGATAGACGAACTGTTGCGTCACTGGCTGCTGAAACTTCAGAAGCGGCAGGCCCGGTTAACATGAGCGACAGCATCGTTACATATGCCAACAATACACAAATTATTTTTTTCACATGCTTTCATCCTCTCATTGTTGTGGTAGTGGTATATGAAAACCCTTCTGAGACCACCTTTTGCTGTTACCGGTGCTCATTTTGTGTAAACTGCCAGTAATCAAAATTAAACAAGTTGCCTGAACTGTTTCCGGTAAATACAAAATAGACGTTGTGAACACCGGTTGCGCTGCTCACAGTCGTTTCTATTTCTCTCCAAGTTTGCGCTCCGCCTGTGGAAGGTACATTCAGAGTTCCCACAAGCTTACCTGTTACACTGTCGAGACGGACTTCAATTTTACCGCCTGCAGTAGAAGCGACATTGGCTTTAAATGTCCTCGCTCCGCGCGTGCCGAAGTCAGCATTTCCTACAGCAATCCAGTCTCCGTTATGAATGCTTGTTACGTTTTGATTATTTTCCGGTCCGCCGGGTGCTGAGGATTTCTCCGTCAAAATGCGTCCATTCCAGGCAAACGTTTCAGCTTCTACCCGGTTATACGGATTCAAATTGGCAAGCTGAAACACTCCCCTGTAATTTGCCGCCACCTCTTGAATGGACCCGTTTGCAAGATGGACCAGCTTATTGATATGGGGAGAACGATATCCTTTGCCGGCTCCGAACAAAGCGAAACTGACAGTTTGAGCATGGTACACCACATACCACTCGTTTTTAAAATTGAAAACAGCATGATGGTTGTTTCCGCCAGCCCCGAAGAATGCACCCGGATTTTTCAGGAAATGCCCTCTATACGTAAAGGGCCCCATGGGACTTGAGCTGGTCATGTAGCCGATTTCACCCGGTGGTATATTGGCCGGGTGCACACCGCTGAAATTGATGCAATAGGAATAGTAATATTTTCCGTTATGTTTATGAATTCCCGAGTCTTCAAACATGAAAGGCGCATCAATCACAGACGCGCTTCCAACAACGCTGGTCATATCGTTCCCCAATTTTATGACTCGTGCTGTTTTAGGATTTGCCCATTGCTCCTGCGTTGGATTTGAACCGCCGGGGATGCCTCCACCGGCATACAGATAACCGGTGCCATCGTCATCTACGAACACTGCCGGATCAAATAGCCAAACAACGCCGGACATTCCCGGTGTACTTGTTGTAACCAACGCTTTTCCAATCGGATCTGTCCACGGCCCGGTCGGGCTGTCTGCGGTGAGGACCCCGATACCTCCGCCGCCGTTTGCAAAGTAAAGGAAGAATTTATCCTTACCATTTATCTTTTTAACTGCGACTGACGGGGCCCAGGACGCGCCTGCCCATTTCGCAATCCCCCGGCCGCCATTAGCCCCGTTGGCACCTGCCACCGGAATGGCTCCGTGATCTGTCCAGTTCACCATATCCGCTGAAGAGATGACGAACACTTTGTTCAAATTGGCAAATGAATTATCCTTAATCGTTCCGTTGCTGTTATATTCATAATCGTCACTGGACATATAGATGTAGACTCTTCCGTTATAGGTCAGCGCAAAGGGATCCGCTCCTAAATGATGGTCTATAAGCGGGTTTGAATTCCCTACATGTTTTGCAATGGTTGTGCTGGCAGCAAGTACAGATTTCCCAGGTATACAGCTCATGAATAGCACAAGAACCAATAAACATGCACCGCACTTCATTTTCATGACCAACATCCTCCTTTTATCTATAAAATCAGGCGAGTTGCCGATTTTTCCGGCAGAAGCCCCTGTCTTTGGAAAGTGCGATACGGCTTTGGGCTGATTTCTAATCTTGAAGCAGCTTCTTTCATAGCTCTATTCCTTCGCGAAGCCGGGCCTAGCCCTCTTCCGGAAGAACGCGTTCAGAATCTTGGCCAACCGCAATAACCTGACCGGTGATTTATCTGCCGGAGCTTTGCTCTTCTTTCTCCGCATCCCCTCCTGTAGTTCATATTTAATAACCGTTTTGCATAAGCGTTGATCATACAAACTTTTACATTTAGCACCTTCAAAAACTTACCATAATTTTTTAAGCGTATTAAGTGTCTTTTATCATTTCTTTTTCATAATCTAAAATTGATTCTTATGAACTAATTTCATTTTTCTAAAAAAAAATAGGGTTGTTTTATAGACATCCGTACGTTGCCTAGAGGTGATTCTTAATCGCGGAAAGAAAAAGAGTTTAAGTTGAATCAGCGGAGCATTACAGCTTCCCCGAAGACGGAAAAGCGGAGATATTATAAATCATCATGTTTTGGATTTTTTAAGGAACGGGCGGCGACTTGACAAGCGAGCTGAATCCGGAGGAATGATCGAAAAGCTGAGTGCCGCTGAGGAAAGCGGCAACCTCTTATAATCAGGAGAAAATAAAGAAAAGACTTAAAGCAATCGCAGTCTGAACAAGCGAAATCAAAGCCAAGTGTCCAAACGAAGTCTTGGCTTTTTTGATGTATGTATCATAAATGGCATTAACAGTAAAGAAACAAACGTATCCTATTAGCGATTCAATGATGAGCATGGTAGACCTCCTTTTGGCCAGCTCTTTCGAATGTATATACAATCAAAGTTCGACATAATACACTCTGATCCTTTTTTAGCGATCCCTAAGTCGATTACACGGTGCCTCTGCTATGCCGATTCCAAAGAAAAGCCAATTTCTGCGAATAAATGAAACTTTATGCTAAAATTAAAGGAAAACAGGTTTGAGGTGCAGTAAACTTATGATCCAACACAGTGTCTTTCTTGAGGGAGAATACACATTACAAGATATGAGATCTTTCTTTTTTTATTGGCTTAAAAAATACGCATTCCTTTATTTTATTCTTATTTTTCTATTATTGGTCTGGGTGTTTTCCGTCGATGGGAAGATGCCGATTACCGTTTATCATAGTGAAACACTCGAATTGTTGTTGAATGGACTTCTCATGATTGTACTTTCAATCATATTAACCTCACTTTTAATTGGTTTTTTTTATATCCGGATGCAAATTGTCTATCGGAAAAATGAACGGCTAAAACGCAAAAGAACTTACACTATCAATCCACAAGGAATTCAGATTCAATTTAAGAATTTCGATACGTTGTTTCAATGGTATGAAGTGACAGCAGTAACAGAATATAAACGCCTCATTCTCATGAAAACGTCAAGCAGCCAGTTGATTTTGATACCGAAACGTTTTTTCACATTTGAAAATGAACTTCATTCTTTCAGAGAGCTTGCGACTACATATGGACAGGCCAAAAAATTAAAATTGCAATCTTAAGAAGATGGATTTCTCTTTTTTGTATATCCATTTTCATTTCATAAAAGTGAGCAGGGGTTGTAACAAAATGGATTAAAGGAGAATGCCATGAAGACTCTGGATGTTCAGGCGTTGCACCATGCAATTGATCAAACGCGGGAACAATTAAAACACCAATCAGACGAATTCGCCAAAGTCAAAAAAGCCGTTGACGGCATCACATCACTTGATGATGCTTTAAAAGGAAAAGGCGGCGATGCCATTCGTGCCTTTTATGAAGAATGCCACACCCCTTTTCTACAGTTCTATGATACTTTTATAGAGGAATACAGTTCCACGCTGAAGAAAATGAAAAGCGCGCTGAATTCCCTGGAACCCAACCATAACGGATTTATTTCACAGTCCTTTCTCGAACACGAGCTGGAGAATGGCTTAAATGCGGCCGATCGCACAACAAAACATTTGGTTTCTAAGGCCAACGCCACAATCGCAAAAGTTAGCCATATCGTCGACTTACCGGATTTGAATGACAGCGGTTTTCATGAACAGAATCAGAAAGCGTTAAAGGAAATCAGCACGACTCTTGAAAAGCTGCATGCGTTTGACCGCGAACAGACAAACGCTCTTAAAACCGCTGAAAATGACCTGGAAACGATGCAGAGATACATGGCGCGGCTCGAAAAGATGTATACCGGCCCCAAAATTGAAATCACCAGTTATCAAAAAGGCGCGATTTTAAAGCCGGATGAGATGGATACATTGAGTGGAAATCAAGAAACAGCGATGGGTGCCATGCTGAAAAAAGTCGGAGACAAAGAAGATGCGGACGTAAACACTCTCGCCGATCCAGATCGATTAAAAAAATTGGCGACACAAAAGGTTTCCAAGAAAGAGTACACCCAAGAGGAATTGAATGAACTGAAAAAAGATTATAGAGTATTTAACGATACGCTTTACCGGGCATACATAGATGGTGATACAATCGTCAAGATAGAACCCGCCTACACCCTTCCAGAGAATGTGGAAAAAAGCGATTTTGCTAAATATTTCGATACGGCGATGGAATTTACAGGTGTGTATGATGCAGTAAGAGCAGCGTTTGGATACGACCTTGTGACAGGCGAAATCGTTAAGGATAATGGTGATCGTTTGATTGCCGCATTGAGTGTCACCCCTTTCGGAAAGGCATTTAAGTACGGAAAGCGCGGCTTCAAGTTATTTAAAGGTGAAGAAGCGGGAAAGAAAGTTTCTAAGGTAGATAAAGCCCAGAAGAGTAAAGAAACAGTTAAACCTGGGGACAGTAGCCCTCTGGCACCAGGCGGTGGATTAGCAGCCCATGAATCTAAAAAAGGTCACTTAATCAAAAGGCATGTTGGGAAAACTGATGAGGAGTTATTGCAACGCTTAAAAAAAGACATCAGAATCACTGGATCATCAACTTTTAAAGATAGAGCTACTGCTGAGAGAGTTGCCAATAGCGCGTTAAACGATTCGCGTAATCAAAAACTAATAAAAGACTGGTTGAACAATCCAAAAAGCAAATCCACTCTCGCACTACCTTACAAAGGAACTGAAACTATCGGACGCGGAGTAAAAAGAAACACCGAAAAACCTGAAGATATGACTAATGCCTTGATTATTTTAAAGAAAGGTAAAGATGGAGAGTACATTCTTACTGGCTATCCAACAAAATAAAAGTGAGGGATAAAATATGTTACGTTATGATAACCCAGAAGATCCAATATTTCAATTTTTAGCAGGTTCTTTTCACCAGGATATTGAGTCACCTGAGGAAGCTTTACAGGAATTATTAGAGGAAGAAAGTTGTGAATATCTAAAAGACGCTTTCGATTTTATTACAGAATTTATTAATAGTGAGTATACTGATACTGAAAAAAACGATTATATTCAATCTTGTGCTGACGGCATATATTTTCCCGCTTTAGGTATCACCCCACTACAGTGGTTAACCGGTGTAACAGAAGAAATACAGAAAAGAGTACAAGCAGAATAAACTTTGAAAGGCCCCTAATAGAGGCCTTTTTTATTACTTCAGTAATGATTCAATTTTACTTTGGTCTTCGGCCTATAAATGCCATCAACAGAAAAGCGTACATAAGTTGCGCAGGGAAGGTTGAATATAGAAACGCTCTTAAATTCTTATAAGACGGATAACCAAACCTTTATCTCATGGCATGACCCCGACGTATTCCACCGTATCATTCATATGTTCATTAAGCCGTTCCCGCCCTTGCACAAACATCAAAACTCCCCAAAAAACAAAAAAACCACCATCATATGTATGGTGGAGACGGTGGGAGTCGAACCCACGTCCAGAAACGTCGATTGCTTCAGCGTCTACGAGCGTAGCCCTGCATATTTAGTTTTCGCTCATCTTCGTGCCTGCGGGCAGGCCCTCGGAGAGCTAGTCTGAAGAGTCTCTTCCTGCGCACTCAGACGGGAGCGCAAGCGTAGCCTACTTCGTTATGGGCTCTTAACCGGCACATAGGCGATGCGGGCAAGAGCTCGCTGCGCTAATTAGGCAGCTAGTGCTAAGTTCTGGTTAGATTTGCCAGTTATATTTAGGTGCGTTTTTACGAGATCGCCTCTCGGCTCGCAACTCAAGCTCGATCCGTCCCTGTCGAATCCGTAACGTCCCCTTGGATGAAAAGGAAGTCGGATAACTGGCTGCATCACTATTATAACAAGATCACGCGTCAATTCCAAATGGTAATGTCTGTGATCACGTTCATATAGGATAACATGGGTTCCGGCTTTAGATCAAGCCTTTTTGCCTGTCGCGGAATGCTCTTTCGATTTCGCGTTTGGCGTCTTTGCGCTTTAAGTCTTCGCGTTTGTCGAATTTCTTCTTCCCTTTTCCGAGTCCGAGCAGCACTTTCGCAAAGCCGTTCTTCAAATAAATCTTGAGCGGTACGAGCGAGTATCCCTGCTCTTTCGTCAAACCGATCAATTTATTGATCTGCTTGCGGTGCATCAAAAGCTTTCTCGTCCGCAACGGATCATGATTATAGCGGTTCCCCTGCTCATACGGGCTGATGTGCATATTGTGAAGGAACACTTCTCCGCGCTCAATTTTGGCGAACGCGTCCTTTAAATTCACCCGTCCGGCGCGTATGGACTTGATTTCCGTACCTTGAAGCACGATGCCTGTTTCGTATGTTTCTTCTATAAAATAATCGTGATTTGCTTTTTTATTTTGGGAAACAACCTTCCCTTCTCCCTTTGGCATACGGCAACCTCCTCCCGCCTTCAATCTCACATTCGAAAGGGCGGCGAATACGTATTATTCTATCAAATGAACGTTCGTCTTACAATTTCGCCGCCCTTTTTTTGACGTGTGCCGTCTATTTTTTCTTTTTCTTGCGTTTTTGTTTCGGCGCGTTTTGAAAACCGCGTTTTTTCTTTACTTTTTTCTTTTTCGGCTTGGTGAACCATTCCCCTTTGTCAGCCGATGGAGCATCCTTTTTTGGACCCTTTTTCTGTTTTGGCTCCGGCTTCTGCCGGCGGCGGGAGCCTTTCATGCCGACGATTTCAAAATCGATGTTCCGCTCGTCTTTATTGACGTCAACGACGCGGACCGTAATCTCATCTCCGATCCGGTAGACGTTGCCCGTACGCTCGCCGATCATCGCATAGTGCTGTTCATCATAACGGTAAAAATCGTCCGTCATAAAGCTGACGTGGACAAGCCCTTCGATCGTGTTCGGCAACTCGACGAACATGCCGAAGTTCGTAACGGAGCTGATGACGCCGTCAAATTCTTCACCGATCTTATCCAGCATAAATTCGGTTTTTTTCAGATCATCCGTTTCCCGCTCTGCATCTACGGCATTGCGTTCCATATTTGACGTATGCTCGGCGATCTCAGGCAGTTTCTCGGCCCATTTCTCCCTTGTCGCTTCGTCTGTCTTGCCCTGAATCAAATACGTCCTGATCAGCCTGTGGACGATCAAGTCAGGATAGCGGCGAATCGGTGACGTGAAATGGGTGTAGAATTCAGTCGACAGGCCGAAGTGTCCGAGGCTTTGCGGATCGTATTTCGCCTGTTTCATCGATCTGAGCATAACCGTCGAAATCACGGCTTCTTCAGGACGGTCCCTGACTTCTTCAAGCACGCTTTGCAGCGCTTTCGGATGGATGCTTCCAGCCGTCCCTTTGACGACATAGCCGAATGTCGTAACGAACTCCAAAAATCTCTGCAGCTTTTCCTGATCCGGATCTTCGTGAATCCGGTAAATAAACGGAACATTCATCCAATGAAAGTGTTCGGCAACCGTTTCATTGGCGACAAGCATAAATTCTTCGATCAGCTTTTCTGCTGTCGACCGTTCTCTCAAGACGACGTCCTTCGCTTTTCCTTCTTCGTCGACGAGAACCTTCGCTTCCTTGAAGTCAAAGTCGACGGCTCCGCGTTCCATCCGCTTGCCGCGCAGAATCGCAGCCAAGTCTTCCATGTCTTTAAACATCGGGACAAGCGTCTCATACTTCTGTTTCAGCTCTTCATCATCATCGACTAAAATTTTGTTCACGTCAGAATAAGTCATCCGCTCGGTCGTTTTAATGACACTTTGAAAAATTTCGTGTTCGACGACTTGCCCTTGAGGATTAATGAGCATTTCGCACGACAAAGTCAAGCGGTCGACTTTCGGATTTAAAGAGCAGATTCCATTCGACAGCCTGTGCGGGATCATCGGAATCACCCGGTCGACAAGATAGACGCTCGTACCGCGTTCATACGCTTCCCGGTCAATCGGAGACCCTTCTGTGACATAATGGCTGACATCGGCAATGTGGACGCCGAGTTTATAATGGCCGTTTTTGAGTTTTGTGACGGTAACGGCATCGTCCAAGTCTTTGGCATCTGCGCCGTCGATCGTGACGATCGTTTGATCGCGCAGATCCCGTCTGCCTTCAAGATCCTTTTCATCGATTGTATCAGGCGTATTGCCGGCTTGTTCCATCGCCTCAGCCGGAAAGTCTCCCGGGAGGCCGTGCTTATGAATGATGGAAAGAATGTCGATGCCGGGATCGTTTTTGTGGCCGAGAATCTCGATAACTTCCCCTTCCGCACTCATCCGGCCTTCAGGATAGCTTGTCAGGCGGACGACGACTTTGTGCCCCTCGACGGCGCCGTTTTTGGCGTGCTTCGGAATAAAGATGTCATTCGTGATTTTTTTATCGTCGGGAATGACGAAGCCGAAGTTTTTCGTCTCTGTATACGTGCCGACAATCTTCTGAATGCTGCGCTCAATGATGCGGATGATGGCCCCTTCTTTTTTTGTACCGCCGGACTCCGTACTCAGGCGGACAAGCACGGTATCTCCGTTCATTGCCGTGTTCAGCTCAGACGGCGGAATGAAGACATCGTCAAGCGAGGAATCTTCGGGGAGGACAAACGCGAAGCCTTTCGCGTGCGCCGACACCTTCCCTTTGATCAAATTCATTTTTTCGGGCAAACCGTAGCGGTTGCTTCTCGTTCTGACGACAAGCCCTTTTTCTTCAAGGGTAACAAGAGCTTTGACAAGCTCTTTGTATTCGTCAGAATCGGTGATATCCAGCATCTCTTCCAGTTCCTGAACTGTAAGAGGTTTATACGCTTCTTCTTTCATAAAGGAGAGAAGCTTATCCATAAATTCTTCTTTTTCCACTAACCAGACCTCCTTATGTCTGCCAATCCAGCGTTTCTAAAAATTGATACACATCCTTGTGCAGTGTTTCGCGTTCTTTATCCAATGTGATGGCATGACCGGATTCTTCATACCATTTCAGCTGCTTATCATCCGTTTCAACTTCATTGTAGATGATGTTCGCGCTGTCCGTATTAATCATATGATCGTGGCGCGCCTGCACGACAAATGTAGGCGAATAGATCATGTCCACATGCTCTCTGACATCGGCAATCAAATCCTGCAGTGCTTTCAACGTGTTCATCGGCGTTTTTTTGAATTCTTCCATCTCAGCGTCAATCTGTTCCGCTGTCTTGCCTTCAAATTTCTTATAATTGCGGGCATACTCAAGCACACCCTCGTACATCGTCTCTTCGCTTTTGATATACATCGGCGCGCACATTGGAACAATTCCCTTTATGGGTACAGTGTAACCCAATTTCAATGAAAAAACTCCTCCGAGAGACAGACCGCAAGCCGCGATTTGTTCATACCCTTCCGATTTCAGATATTCATACCCGTCCATGACGTCTTTCCACCAGTCTTCCGGACCTGTGGAGAGAAGTTCTTCCGGAGGCACGCCGTGGCCTTTATATTGGGGCGCATGGCATGTGTAACCTTTTTCATTCAAATATCTTCCGAGCATTCTCACGTCCGCCGTGTTGCCCGTAAATCCGTGCAGCAGCAGGACGGCTTTTTTTCCGCCTTTAAATGTGAAAGGTTGTGGTTTGACGATTTTCATGATTCACTGTCTCCTTTTCATATGTATTCTTCCACGTTTAGTCTTGAAACAAACTTTATCAATCGGCCGGTCCCGTCATACAAAGACCTGCAAATAGGAAAAAGGCCTGACTTGAACATCAGACCTCATGCTTCATTGTCTTATACAAAGTAAGCAAGCGCAATCGTTAAGAAAAAGAAAAGCACGGTTAAAACGACCGTCATCCGGTGGAGAATCAAATCAAGTCCTCTTGCTTTCTGCTTTCCGAAAAGCTGCTCGGCCCCGCCGGAAATCGCGCCTGATAATCCGGCGCTTTTGCCGGATTGCAGTAAAACGACAACGATCAGTACGATACTTACAATCACTAATAAGACCGTTAAAAATGCGGCCATAACCTACACCTCCAGACAAACTGGCTGACAATAGTTTTATTTTACATGAAAAGCAAGCGCATGTCACGAGCGTTTCGAACAGCTTTTTTTATTTTTTCCCAGCGCCTGAATAAGGTATACAAAAAAAGGAACGGCTATGCTCCCTATCAGGCGGAATATGTAATCACATTTATAACTTTTCTGACAAGGCCGCCATCATATCTTCCAGCAGCATTTCCGCTCCCCGCGGGCTGAGTACGATTTTGCCGCCCGCATACGTTTTATTTTTCGTGGTAATGTCGCCGGTCATCAAGCATGCCATGTTGGCGGCGTATTTTGTCAAAATGATGTTTTCTCCGTCGGTGTATATTTCGAGCGGGTCCTTTTCATTGATATTCAGCACCCTGCGCATTTCGACCGGGAGAACGACTCTGCCGAGCTCATCGATTCTCCGGACAATTCCCGTATTTTTCACGTTTGAAAAGCCTCCTTTTTTCCTTTGTTTATTGACATTTGTCAACATCTTTATAATAAAAGAGATCTTCAAATTTTTTGTTGAAATACTGAATCATCTTTCCGATCACAAGCTGTCCGGGCCTCCTTTCGCCATTTAAAACTCTGCTCAGAGTCGCCGGGGATACGCCGATTTCAATGGCAAGCTGATTTAAGGAGAGATTGTGTTCAATCATATACTGAAGAACAAAATCTCTTTTGATATGAATCTTTTTTACCATGATTACTCCCCTTTCTAATCTCTTATGTTTCTTTTTGTCTATATTGAACATAAATGATTTGTTAACTTTTGTCAATACTTTTATCATCCATATGTTTCCTATAGGCAATATTCGTACTAAAATATTTTATAATAAGAGATTGCGAGGTTTTGGCCATGACGAACTTTGGATACCATTTACGACAATTAAGAGAACGGAAAAAACTGACCGTCAATCAGCTGGCGATGTATTCCGGCGTCAGTTCGGCCGGCATTTCGCGAATTGAAAACGGAAAGCGCGGCGTGCCGAAGCCGGCGACGATCAGAAAACTGGCGGACGCTTTGAAAGTTCCGTATGAGGAACTGATGGCATCTGCAGGCTATATCAGCGCGTCTACAGTCCAGGAAGCAAGAAGCAGCTACGATTCCATTTACGACATCGTTTCACAGTACGATTTAGAGGACCTTTCTCTGTTTGACAGCGAAAAGTGGAAGGTGCTTTCAAAGAAAGACATCGAAAACCTGGACAAATATTTCGACTTTCTCGTGCAGGAAGCAAGCAGCCGAAACAAAAACTGAATACCTTCTCCGCAGCGCACGCCCCCCTTTTTATCATTATCGTCTGTTTTCGACCCTGCTGTTATTTTATCCCTTATGTTAACTTTTGTCAATGTTTTTCCTGCCGAAGTGTTTCCTTTAGTCAATATTTATATTAAAATGTTCATATCATGAATTTGCGGGGGGGATGGCGATGACAATGTTCGGCGAGCGGCTCAAAGAGCTGAGGGAACAAAGAAGCCTGTCGGTTAATCAGCTTGCCATTTATGCCGGTGTGAGCGCCGCAGCCATTTCCAGAATCGAAAACGGCCACCGCGGCGTTCCGAAGCCCGCGACAATCAGGAAATTGGCCGATGCTCTGAAAATGCCGTACGAGCAGCTCATGGATATCGCCGGTTATATGAGGGCTGACGAGGTTCGCGAACAGCCGCGCGGCTATGTCACGATGCAGGACATCGCGGCCAAGCACGGCGTCGAAGATCTGTGGCTGTTTGAGCCCGGAAAATGGGACTGTTTGTCCCGCGAAGACCTGCTCAACCTCGAACAGTACTTTCATTTTTTGGTGAATGAAGCGAAAAAGCGCCAATCATAAAAAGCCGAATTTCTTTTTAGCAGAAATTCGGCTTTTTTCGGCTGCCATTTAAGCGGCATCCGGATTCGGCGTCTTGCCTTTACGATGCTTAACCGGGCTCAGCGCACGCTCGAGCCATCCCATGAACAGATCGGCGATGATCGCCATCAGCGCCGTCGGGATCGCGCCTGCCAGAATGATCGCTGTTCCGTTCGTCGCGTTTGATCCCCTGACAATGATGTCCCCGAGGCCGCCTGCGCCGACAAACGTGCCGATGGCCGTGATGCCGATCGCGATGACGAGCGCGGTTCTGAGCCCTACCATAATGACCGACAAGGCGAGCGGAAGCTCCACCATCCGGAGCACTTGAAATTTCGTCATGCCCATAGCCTTCCCTGATTCCAGATAGGCGTGCTCAATGCTGACGATCCCCGTATATGTGTTTCGAATGATCGGCAAAAGCGAATACAAAAACAATGAAAGAATCACCGTGTTGGCGCCGAGTCCCATAACTAGCATCAAAACGGCGAGCATCGCAAGCGCCGGAATCGTTTGAATAACATTGGTGATGGAAAAGACCCATTTGCTGATCTTCCGGTATCTGGCGATCAAGATACCAACCGGGATGCCGACGACGGCGGCGAACAATACGCCGTATGCCGACATTAAAAAGTGGCGGTAAAATTCCCCCAGCACATAGCCGCCGTTTTGCGCGTAATACGTCCAAAGCTGTTGCAGCACTTCCATTTGTCAGCCCCTCCTTTTACTCAAAATAATTGTGCTTCTTTAAAAACTCGGCCGCGACGACAGAAGGCTCTTTCAGTTTTCCATCAACTTCGTAATTGAGCTCCTGCATCGTTTCGGTATCGATTTTTCCGATCAGTTTATTGATGGTCTCTTTAAGCTCTGGATGTTCCTTCAGCACTTTTTCCGGCACGACCGGCGAACAGTCATACGGCGGAAAAAAGCGTTTATCGTCTTTTAACAGCTTTAAATCATAGGCTTTGATCCTGCCGTCTGTTGAATAGGCAAGAACGATATCCATTTTGCCGTTTTTGACGGCGTCATAAACAAGTCCGATCTGCATCGGAAAGGTCGAGCCGAATGAAAATCCGTATTCTTGTTTAAATCCCGGATATCCGTCACCTTTTCGTTTCAGCCAGGCATTGTCAACGCCAAGCTTCAGTTGATCCGCGTCTTTTTTCAGATCGGATATGGTTTCATAGTTCCCTTTTTCAGCGAGTTCTTTCGTGACTGTAAAAGCGTACGTATTGTCAAATCCGTAAGAATCGAACCATTTGTAGTTGAATTTCTTTTTAAAGTCCTGCTGTACGATGCGAAGCGCTTTTTCCGGATCTTTCTCCGCTTCCCTTCCAAGGGTGCTGGTCAGGTCGGTTCCCGAATAACGCGTCGCTGAAATATCGATGTCTCCGCCGAGCATGGCCTGGTGCTGCACATAGTTTGAGCCGAGGTTTTTGACAAGCACCGTATTGAGGTCTGTATCATGCTCGATCAAAAGCGAGATCATATTGGCAAGAATTTCGGATTCGGTCAGGTTTTGCGCCCCGATTTTGATCGTTTTATCGGAAGCTCCGCCAAGACCCGGCAGCGCACAGCCGCTGATCAAAAGCGAGAGAACCAGCATGACGGCGCCGAGCCGTCTCAGTTTTTTTATTTGCATAAGAGCCCACTCCTTATGATACTTCCTTCATCCCTTTTAATCCTTGGGGCGTGACTTTGTCTTCGGTTTTCGACAGCATATAGTCGATCACGATGGCCAGTATCGTAACCGGCACCGCTCCGGCGATAATGTACTCAGGCTGGTACAGGTTGAGCCCGATAAAAATATAGTCGCCGAGACCGCCGCCGCCGATAAAAGCCGCGAGCGTCGCCCAGCCGATTAAGTAAACGGTGGATGTCCGGATGCCTGCCATGATCACCGGCACGGACAGCGGCAGTTCGACCAGGCGGATTTGTTCCCATGCAGTCATACCGATTCCCTTTCCTGATTCAAGCAAATTTTGATTGACGCCTTTTACGCCCGTGTAAGTGTTTCTCAGAATCGGTAGGACTGAATAGAAAAACAGCGCGACAATCGCCGGAATTTTTCCCACTCCGAGGAGCGGAATAAAAAACGCCAATATCGCCAAACTCGGCAGCGTCTGAATGATATTGACAATTCCGATCACGACGCCGGCCCCTTTTTTCATTCTCGTTAAAACGACACCGAGCGGAACCGCGACAATGATGCCGAGCAGCACCGCAAAAATGGATATATATAAGTGCTCCCATGTTTTATAAAGCATTTCCCCGCCGTTGTGCTGAAGAAATTGGACGATCTGATTCATGATTGATGCACCTCCCTGCATTTAACGTTGGACTAGGGTTTCTTCATCTCCCCAAATCGAGTCGTACACGATGTCGACAAGGTTTGCCCTTGTGACAATTCCGACAAGGCGCCCTTCTTCATCAAGCACGGGAACATATTTGAATCCCCTTTTCAAAATTTTTCGGACGGTATCTCTGATGAGCGTGCCTTTTTGAACGGAGTAAACATTCTCATTGACAACCTCTCCGACTGTGACGGCTTTTTTCCGGTTTTGATCGATGATTTCAACATCAATATATCCTTTTAAGACATTGTGTTCGTCCACGACGAGCAGTGAATCGACGCGGCGCTCCCTCATCACTTGAATCGCTTCAGTCAGGTTTTTCTCGCTCGTAATCGTAACCGGATTCGGATTCATCACTTGTTCGACATGCTCGATGTCAGGACGGGACTGAAGAAGCCGGTCTTTTCCGATGAACTCCTCAACGAATTCATCCGCCGGATTCCGCAAAATGTCGTCAGGCGTTCCGACTTGAACAATCTCGCCGGCGCGAAGAATGACAATTCTGTCAGCAAGCTTGATCGCTTCATCCATATCATGGGTCACAAAGACAATCGTTTTGTCCAGCGATTTCTGCAGCTTTTTGAACTCTTCCTGAAGCGAATCACGGGTAATCGGGTCCAGCGCTCCGAACGGTTCATCCATTAAAATCAGAGGCGGCTCCGCCGCAAGCGCCCGCAGCACGCCGATTCTCTGCTGCTGTCCGCCGCTTAGTTCATGAGGATAGCGGTTCAAATATTCCGGCCCCATATCAACGAGCTGTAGCAGTTCCTCCGCCCGCTTCTTCCGCTTTTCTTCCGGCCATTTCAAAAGCCTTGGAACGAGCGTGATATTCTGCTGAATCGTCATATGGGGAAAGAGTCCGATTTGCTGAATGACATAGCCGATTTTCCGGCGCAGCTCCACCGGGTCCTGATCCATTATGTTTTCTCCGTCGATGTAAATACTTCCTGAAGTCGGTTCAATTAAACGGTTGATCATTTTCATCGTCGTTGTCTTCCCGCAGCCGCTCGGTCCGATAAAGACGATAAACTCACCTTTTGCTATATCAAGATCAATGTTCTTGACCGCTTTTTTTCCGCCTTTATAAACCTTCGATACATTCTCTAGCTTCAGCAAAACGCACACCTCCATCTGTTTTTTAAAAATTTCAACATCTCATTCATTATAAAATACACTTTATAAAATAAAAAGTTTACAAAGTGTTTAAATTATATATATAAGGCATAAAAATATATGTTAACGGCATCGATCTGCCGGTTATTCTTAAAATTACGGCTGATTTCTTTGTTTTCCTGCCGTTTTAGTGTTTTCAACCGCTCACAAAATTATGATATATTGACAATAAAATTGGCTGCCCGAAGGGATGATGTGCTTTGGAGGAAAACGCTTTAAAGGCGATTAAACAAGCGGAAGAACATTTCATAGAAAAAATCGCGGAAAACATGAATACGTACGGTATATCATCAACTGTCGGCCGCGTGCTCGGGATCATCTATATGAACAGAAAGCCGATGACTTTAAATGAACTGTCAGAAGAAACGGGCATGAGCAAAACGAGAATGAGCCAGGTCGTCCGCGAAATGCTCGATTTAAATATCGCCGAAAAGGTTTTTGAAAAAGGCGTCCGCAAAGATCTGTACGATGTCGAACAAGATTATTATCAAACGTTTATTTCATTGTTTACGGCCAACTGGAGCAAAGTCGTCAAAAAGAACAGGATGATCGGAAAGAAAATTAGAAAAGAGTTGGTGGAAGCCCTTGAGAAAGAAGGCATTTCACCCGAAACCGAAGCTAAAATCAACGAGCTGCTGGCAGAAACAAAACAATGGATCGATTACTGCGAGTGGCTTGACAATCTGATCGCGTTTTTGGAAAGCGAAGAAATCTTCAAGCATGTGCCGAAACCTTCATAAACCGAAAAAAGCTGCATAGAATGAAGCAGCTTTTTTTGCTTTTTCTCCAATCATCCCGCCAAAACCGGAAACATCCCTTTCAAACCCGTGCCGATCATGCCGACCGCCACGACAGCCAAAATCAAGCCCATCAGCCGGGTGATCACATTCATTTCCGTCTGCCCCAATTTGTTGCTGATCAGCGTCGAATAATGAAAAGCCGCAAACGTCAGCAGGAGGACGGCGGCGATGCCGATGATCATACCGCCAAAATGAACGAGGCTGCGGCTGCCGGCCGAAAGGCTCATCACCGTTGCAATCGTTCCGGGCCCCGAAATGATCGGAATGCTGAGCGGCGTCACCGAGATATCCTCTTTTTCCTTGCTCTCGCGGTGCTCATCATGATGGAGCGACTGAACATGAGACTGCTTCGCGTTCAGCAGGTTGTAGGCAATTCCGAAAATAAAAATACCGCCGGCAACTCGCAACGCATGGATGTTGATGTCAAAAAGCCTGAAGATGAATTCTCCGAATATGAGAAACGCGATCAGAATCAGAAACGATAAAATCGCAGCCTTTCTCGCCAATGCGGTGCGTTCTTTTGCTTCGTAACCTTCTGTGAGTGCCAAAAAGATCGGAACATTGCCGATCGGATTTGTGACGGCGAACAATGATACAAAAACATGGATGATAAAAGCAAACACAGTTTGCCACTCCTTTCTCAGTAAAAAAATGCGGGTAATCGATTTTTACCTCTGACGTTGACCGATTAAACTTTCAAAAAACAATGTCATCTTGCGGCACTTTCCTTTATAATAATTTTTTATAGGATAAAATAACTATTTCAAAGGAGATTTTAGTTTTATGACATGTTCAAAGTGCGGCCATCAGACAGATGGCGGAAAATTTTGCGAGCAGTGCGGGACAAGCTTGGCCGGCGGCGTAGATGACAGCAAGGGTCCCGCTGAAACGCCGCAGGCGGCGAGGTATACGGAGGCAGCAAAACAAGCGTCTTCCATGTACTTTTCCTTTTGTTTAAAGGTATTGAAACGACCGTATACCGAAATGAAAAACGCGGGGGAACAGCACGTCCTCAACAGCATCATCACAATGGTGATCTTTGCGCTTACAGTGCCGCTAATGTTTTATTTCGGTCTCAAAGGCTTTTTTGACTCCCTGGGGGACTATTCCGGATTATTCGGCCGATCCTACGCAATGCCGACATTTTTTGATATCGTCGTCAAGCCCGCTTTTACCTTTGCTATTTATATTTTCTTATTATTTGTTTTTACATACGCAGGTGTGCGCATTCGAGGTGTGCAAGCGACATTTAAAGAAGTGCTCGGACGGTTCGGAACGGTTCTTATTCCTTTCGTCGCGCTTCTGCTCGCCGCGTTGCTCTTATCATTCATGCAAACGGGTTTGTTTGTATACGTTCTTTTCTTTGCCTTTTGCGGTATCGCCTTTTTAATTCCGCCGGCTGTCATCTTGAGCTACCACGAAAAAGCGGCAGGCTCTGTTGATACGATTTACGCGACGCTGATCGTCTATTTGCTGACCTTTATGTCTGTGCGGATCATGGGAGATTTGTTTCTTGAATATTTCGGAAGGATCGGAGGCTCTATTTTAGGGAGGTTGTTTTAGAGGACTCAAGGGAAAAAGGGGTTTACACCAAAACAGGTCGGATTATTATAAACCGGCCTGTTTTATGTATTTATTCAAATTTCCCGATGAAAAGACTGGCGATGTCGATGAGGCGCTGTTTTGAATTTGATGGCAAATGAAGAACGTTGTATGCATTCTACAACCGTTATGCCATCGGTTTGGAGAATTCAAGCAGCTCAATTTTATTACCAAACGGATCCACAATGACAGTATAATGACCCGGCGGACATTTTTGCGGTTCTTCGTACAAAACTTTCACACCGTTTTTTTTCAGATGATCTAAGTCCTTATTAAGATCATCGGTTTGTAATCCAAGTACGACTTGTGAATTTTCTCCATACTCTAAGGTATTCGGTTTCGAAGCTTTCTCAAGAATGATTGGAAAGCCATTTACATTTAATTCAATGATATTCTCTCCATACTCTTTTTCTAGATTGAAATTCATTTTTTCACAATAAAACTTCTTCGCCTCTTTCATATCTGTTGCTTTAATGGATACCATGCAAACCTTTGCCTTCATCTTTTACACCTGCTTTCCGGTTTAAAAATGTCTCATCGTTAATTTTGCACTTCATCATCTTGTTGATTGAATAACATTTTCGTCGATTGACTTAAAAATCCTTCTTTCAACAGCTCTTTTTTAAGTTTATGGATACTATTGATGGTGTTCTTTAATTGTTTTTCATTATTTAGGGTTTAAAGTAGATCACAATCCTCACAAAAAATGGTTCTGATTTAGGCAAGTTCCAGCCAAGATGTATATTATTTTATTTGGGGTTATTCCTTCTAGATAAAATAAAAGCTTGCAGAGAAGACAGTGCTTTCTCTACAAGCAAAACTGACATGCCATCATGTCCGCAATTAATTTTTTCGTGTCATCTTATTTATACAACAGCCTGATCTTTTTAAAATACAATTCCCTTACATCTGCTATTCTATCGACGTCAAAAGCAACTCCCCATCTTCCACAACAGCATGATAAGCCCACTTGTAGGTTTTGAGTTGTTCTTTTCCGCCTTTGATAATATTGATTTTTTCCGTTGTCTGAATCGTTGCCTCCCGCCCGTTTTGCTTCCAGCTGTTAACGCTGAATTGGACGACTTCCTCCTCTGTCCCGCTGTTGTGCAGTTTAGCGACAAGTTTCTTTTGATCGTTGTACAGCGGACTTCCTTGTTTCAAGCTGGCGCGGACAAGGTCGAAATTGTTTGTGTTGATGGCGTCTTGAAGACCGTATAAGTACGTTTCAATGGCGGAAGCTACCTTTTGATCAGTGAGCTCTTCACCTGCTGATGCATTGTTCACAGCTCCTTTTGCCGAAGCCCATGCCGATGTGTATTCCTTCGGATTGTCATTTTTGATTTCTTTTTGATGTTCGATATCGATAACGGCTTCAGGATCGCTTTTTTCGACGAACCATTTTTTCTTGCCTTCTGAATAGACCAGTGTGTACGTATAGCCGTTGTCGTTTTCCTCCAGTTCAGGGGCGCTGTAGTCGTCATAATAAGCCGATTTGTGCTTTTCAATCCCTTTGACCTCTGTTTTCCATTGCCCGTCTTCTTTGTACAGCCGAAACGAATCAAGATCGAATACGGTAGATAAGTAGGTGCCTTTATAGTAGGTGCTGCTGCTTTTCAGCCCGTCCGTGACCTCTTTCAGGCTCGTTTGATAAGACGGCGCGGCCAGTGTCATGCCGCTGACATCGCCGCTTGCAAAGGCCTTTGCTGCTTCTTTTGTATGACTGACGACCGTGGTCATCATCTCATCCATAAATTCCTTGTCTGAAGCAAGATTGACTTCGATTTCCCCGCTTTCAATCGGCGTTTTTTCGCTTTTCAGCTTCCCCCACGGAAATTGCGCCTCAACCGCAGCAGTCATTGAACCGTCAGTCAGCACGGGTCCGAATTCAGTTCCTTTGAACGGGTTGATCTTCATCTCCTGATCATTGATCCAGAGCGTTCCTTTCAAGTTTTCATAGCCTTCTCCAAAGACGAGCTTTGCCATGTGCCCGTCAAGATCCGAATTAACCTTCACATCACCTTGGAGGGCAGTGACCTTTTCCGCTTTTTCAAGGTCGGCGATTCCGCTTTTCAGCTTTGCTTTCACCTCGTAAATACCGGGGACAAACGGGCCGATTTTTTTCTCGAAGTTTTCTTTTTCTGTTGTGATGACCTTCTCGCCGTTAACAAACAGGCCGGTATCTTTATAGTTTGTCTTAACCGTTAAATAGACAGGCGCCGTGTTCAAGACATAGCGGTCATAGATCCAAAAACGCCTGCCCTTTTTTTCGATCGTCATTAATGGATGGCCGGCACCGCTCTTTAAGGATGAGATCAATTCTTTTTCTTCATCCGGATGTTCTTTCAAATAATCGAGGAGCGGCTTGACGTTTTTCTCCGTGACAGCCAGATCCACGTCTGATGATTGAAGCAGTTTTGCTGCTTTCTTGGCATCTTTCTGATCGAGGGCAGCTTCAAAATCGGAAATCAGTTTTTCCTTTGAAGTGAGTGCTTCACCGGTTTTATAGCCGGCAAACAATAAAATCAAGCAGGCCGCGATTGCCGCCATGATGATGATTCTTTTTCGCGTCATCGCACGCTGATATCCCGCCGCCGGGTCGGAAGCTCGTTCCTCGTCCGTCCGCGCGCCGCAATGCTTGCAATACAGCGCATTTTTTGTTCGTTCCCTTCCACATTCCTTGCAAAAATTCATGACTTTCCTCCTATTAAACATAAACCCTGTTAGTTATTTTATACTATATTTATCGTAAGAAGGGAGTTAATCTTAAGGCAGCATCAAAAAAAGCCAAACGAATGAAGATCCGTTTGACTTTTTTTAATTATTTTAAAAAGTATTTTTCGATATCATCAAGCATCAGATTCGCTGCAAGGACGCCTCCGGCTGTATTCCAGACGGCATCGCTCACTTTATGGACGTTTCCTTTTTTAGAGACGCTTAAGTTTTTAAAGAGCGGGTCGTTGATATAGTCTTTCTCAATGGCGCTTGCTTTGTCATCGCCTGTCTCATACGTGAAATAAAAAAGCACGTCTCCATCCATATCAGGAATTTGCTCTTTTGTCACTTTCATTTGTCCGAGATCGTTGGCTTCCTGGCCTTTAGGCCTTGCAAAACCGAGCTGATCCAAAATCGTTCCGGCAAATGATCCTTTGTGATAGATGCGGGCATCGGCATCTGTAAAGCGGACGAGAGAGACTTTTTGCTTCACTTTATCGCCGAGCTTATCATGAATGTCTTCAACACGCTTGTCAAAGTCAGCGATGACTGTTTCGCCTTCCGCTTTTTTATTGAGCGCCTCGGCTGTCAGCTTAAAGTTGTTTTTCCATTCCCCTGACAATGTCTCGGCAAATACGGTCGGCGCGATGGCTTTCAGCTTGTCGTACACTTCTTCTTGGCGGATTTTGTTGCCGATGATGAGGTCAGGCTTCAGGCTCGCGATTTTTTCAATATTCGGCGCAGCTTCCGTTCCAACGTTCTCTACGCCTTTCATTTTATCTTTAATATGATCATACCATGGATCTCCCAGCCAGGATTGAACGGCGCCGACAGGTTTAACGCCAAGGGCGAGCACTGCTTCTGTCGCTTCATTCGTCAGCACGACGACTTTTTTCGGAGTGCCGTCAATTGTCGCTGTTCCCATTGCGTGCTTTACAGTATAGGAATCTTTACTGTCGTTCTTCTCCGCAGCTTGTTCTTTATCTTGATTTCCACAGGCGGCTAATACAAGGAAAAGCGCAGCGAACAGCGCAAACCATTTAAAACGTTTCATGATTTATTGTATCCCCTTTTCTCAAATGATTTTCATTATCAATTAGATTATATAATGAATTAACCTAAAGTCAAAATGAAATTCCTATAAATCTGCTTTGGATTATGCTGAAGACCATTTTTGAGCTGTTTCACAGGTGGGATTATCCAGTGGAATCGGCATCTTTATGTCACGAAAAAGTAATTAATTTTATAGGTCTAAAATACCAAAAGAGGTATCATTATGATATAATCTTCAAGTTGATAAAATCCTAGTGAGAGGTGGATATGCATTTCAAAGTCTAGAATTAACCGATATTTATTATGCCTGATAACCGTTCTGACCTTTTTCCCATTAATCATAACAGCCGATTTACCGATTGCAATGGCCGCTGATATGAAAAAAGTGAAGATTGTGGAATGGAATTTTGATAATGAAAGCCAAACGGCAAGCGGCGGTATTGAAAGCAATCTACATCAGAACGTTTCATTGGCAGGTGCCAATTTAGCAGGCTATGTGCTTGGTTTCGGAAGCGGTTCGAGAGCGCTGAATTCAAACGGGTGGAATACGCCCGAGGAAAGCTACTGGCTGATTCAATTTACGACAACCGGATATGAAAGCTTGACACTGTCCTCGCGACAGTATGGATCAAACACGGGGCCGAGGGACTTCAAGGTTCAATTCAGCTTGAACGGCACAACATGGACGAATGTGCCGAATGCGGCGATCATTGTCGGCTATAATTGGGGATCAGGGTACTTGCATGAAACTGTGCTCCCCGAAGAAACCAATCATCAGAAACTGGTATACATACGCTGGCTCAAAACATCTGACACATCTGTCGGAGGCGATTCCTCACTTGGCACAACCGGGTCCAACCGGATTGATGATATTGTCGTTTATGGATTTCCCTGTAAATGTGAAGATGTGGAAGATGAGGTAACGGATAAGGTGAACGAATTTGATGAATCATATGAACATGAAGCAGAAGAAGAACCTTCAGAGTCTTTTATAGATGAGCCTACCTCTGATCACGAGAAAGACCTGATCGAGAAGACTCCACCTGAAACCGATGAACATGCATCATCAGACCAAGAAGAAGTACATCAAAACCTACCGGCGGCTCCAGAAACAGAACAAAATGCACCTGTTCCAGAGGACATTCAAGCCGGTTCTGATGTTGAACCCGATACAAGCTCACCCGTGCCGAATGATCAGACGGGTGTCAACGAGGAAGCTCAAACGGAGACGGATTTCGGAGAGCACACGACTGAGGCTGATTCAAATACGCATCTTCCGAACAAACAGCAAAATGGCACCAAAGAAAATCAAATGCAGCCTGATTCTGACGAACACTCAAAACCTTCGTCTGCGGACGAGGAAGCTGCAGATACCGGAGAAAATCAAAATCAACCTCGTCTCGAGGAGAATTCTTCCTTAGGGAACGAGCAACCCACCGGCATCGTAGAAAAGCAAGCTCAGTTTAATGCTGACAAACACTTGGCAGGGAACGGTTTAAAACCCCCAGCCACAGACGAGAGGATGTCCCACCCTGAGAAAACTCAGGACGGCGATCGAACTAGAAACAACTTGTACTCACTTTTAGATACAACAGTTCCTGACACCAGCTTAAGTATGGATAAGAAACCAGCTGTGCACCGTGAAACCGCTCCGCCGGCATCCGACGAAACCCTTCGGCGGAAAACGAATGAGATTCTTTCAAAAGATAACTCAACAGAACGACACAGCGGCACCTCTCTTTCTGTAACAACTCAGACTGTCATAAACGATCCCAGCATTTTAAAAGAAAAACAAGCCAAAGAAAAGCAAAACAACGCGCCAACCAAAACAGACAGCCCGCTTGATTTAGAATCGCAAAAAGAGAATACCGTTACAAAACGCAGCAAGATGAAAAACGAGATAACATTTTTAAACGCCTCGTTTCTATTTGGGGTCATCTGTTTGATTGGCGGATCGACTCTTTTGTTCTTTTTGGGAAGAAAAAAATTACGCAAAAACGAAAGCTGATCTATCATGTATCAGCTTTTTGTTTTTCTAACTTTGATTTCAATATAATGTGATTAAATTTTATACCGGGTGTCTTGTTCAACAAATGATGAAAACACTGGAGAAATCAGAAACGGAAGTTTAATACTGTAATTAACAATTGGCGCAAAATTAAATCCACTTAACCCTACAGCTAAATAAGACATTAAACTAAAAAGGGAAAATGCACTTGTTTGAAGGTGATCTGCGATCCTTTTTGCAATCGTTTTTTGCAGAAATATCGTAACGAAACCAAAAGAAAAGCCGAATAATGCTGAGCATAAAACAAACAGGACTTGAATGTTGGCAAACCACAAGCCCGCTGATCCAAAAAACATGAGGATAAAACAAATGAGCAGATTAATGTGTTCTGAATGAATGTGCTGATGAATCTTGCGAATTAAGAATTGAGAGATCACAAAAAAGAGCCAAAATAAAACAAGCCAATACTGCCGCCCTCACCTGAAAGTAATACTGGACCATAGGCAATCGCACATCCATAACTCAACGAACCCAAAAGATAAAAAAACAGTATTTCCAAAAATCTCTGTCTTTTAAAAGAACTTTTACATCACTTTTATTACTAATTCCCATTGAACTGCTTACCAGAGGGGGAATAAAACAAGAGATGAGTAAAACTCATGATTAAGAAAATCTGCAGCAAAAATGCAAGGTTAAACTGGTTAAAAATCACTTCGGCAAGTAAAGGAGCGAATGCAGAACCCACGGCCTGTGAAATGTTGATCCATGATAAACTTTTCCCTGCCTCTCCTGTTTTTGGTCTTAAAGCAAAAATGATTAATAACGGAGGAATACCCCCCACACTCACTCCTAAAATAATCCCGACTAGAAAATAAACAAAAAGAATGTGAAAGAAAAACAACCAAAGTAAAATACCGATTAAACATCCTAATAACAACAACTTCTTAGAAGGTTTGAGAAACATAAGAAAAATTCTTGTGACAATAAGAGCAACCATGAATATACCAATTACATTTCCAGACATACCGCTTGGCGCTCCTGTCATAAGGATGGATAATGGCAATATAGCGGTCAATGCTCCAAAGAGAAATGAGAAAAGCGTGTTTATAGTCAAAATTTCTTCCACCAACTACTCCACTATAATGGACCTGAGCCCTTGCTATATGATATATACGCCCTATCGAGTAAAGGACAAAGTTTGAGCCTCTAAAAGGTTTTTAAAATTGAGCTACATGGCTCTGTTGGTAGACATCTATTTGCTTGGATTCAAAGGATATTATCAATAACTAGGAGGGATTTAAATGAAAAATTTGACCTTATCCATTCTCTATCTTTTAGGATTTGTGATGTTAAGCAGCTGGTCCGTTTCATTTGGAGAAATGTTCGGAGTCAATGTTTCAGCCATACTTCAGTTTATTTTAGCGATGTTATTCACCCTTATTATAGGATGCTATGCAGGTCTTCCATTAATTTATCTCAAATTCAAAAGATCTGAAACGTTGTTTTTTACAAATCAAAAGGTCTTCCTCGTCACCTTAGGATTAGGCGTGCTGCTTTCCTGCGCGGCTTACAGCCTTCAGCAAGCGCTCTCTTCCATCGCGATTGCGCTGCTGTCGATCATTGGTTTTTTGATCATTGGCATTAGCGGTTTTCTTCCCGCCTGGTTGCTGAAACCTGTGAAAAATCTGGGATAACGGGTGGACTTTTTCTTAGGCTTGAAGGGCTGTTGGAGTCCAAGGTTGTAAACAGTGCTAGATAAAATGGTGCAGAAAATCCCTTTCCGATTCATGAAAACAACAATTTGCTATCACCATTTACAAATGAATGAAAATTCCTTATGATATAGATGTAATCTCAGGAAGCATGATGCATATACTAATAAAAAGACCGAAGTGCTCCAACACTTCGGCTTGTACAAAAAGCCGGCCCTTCGAAGGGGCTTGCTCAGATTGATCTAAAATAGACCACTCCCTATCACTTTCCAGGCTCAAGGGGCGGTCTATTTTTCTTTGTTCTTTGACAACATGGCAATCAGCATGCCAAAAGCAATCATTAAAGAGATTGTTTCATATGCTGTCATTTTTATCACCCCCTTTCAGAAGGGGATGAGCAAGACTTCCCTTGAGTGAGCAAACTTTTTAGACGAGGTGAATTATACCATATCAACCAGAGTGTTAAACAAAGAATAAAAAACCTTTTTCCCTCAGGAAATTCAGATTTTCCACCGAAAAAAATGCTCCGCCAGCGTCTAAAGCATGACTCTGCTCATAGTCTTTCAGCTATTTATTGATCGAGTTCATTAACGTGAAGAAATATTCAGGTTGGCCGGTCTTATTGAGCCGATACCATGAATCCAATGTATCCGGTGCAAACACGTCTAATTTTTTCAGCACTTCCCTTGCGAATTCAAGAGGAGCCGTTCCTGATGCAGTAACCAGATTCCCATCAGATACCGCTGGTTCCATCTCATAAAATGGTTCTCCTTTATAATGAGGACAGACCATTTTCATATATGCCAAGTCATTGCTTGTATGCTTTCTCGAATCCAAGTATCCGTTCTTCGCCAGTCCCGCAGTTGCACCGCAAATTGCGGCAACCATCGCGCCAAGCTCTAAAGCTTCGCCGGCCTTTTTTAAGATCGGCTGATGAATCTCTTCTCCCCAAGTATTCCCTCCGGGTAAGATTAAAAGATCCGTACACTCAAGCGTCCACTCATCAAGTGAGATATCCGGTTTGATGCGCAGCCCTCCCATCGTCTTCACCATTTCTTTAGTCACTCCTATTGTCATGACTTTTAAAGATGCTGCATCTTTTTTGAAATATCTTCCCGAGTTCAGTTCGGCCATTAAATATCCATATTCCCAATCTGACATTGTAGGAAATGCATAAAGATAAACTGTTTTCGACTGCATTCAATAACACTCCAATCGCAATTGATACAGCCTATTATAATCAAAAACCCTGACAGCTCTTGTCAGGGTATAGAAAATTAAAAAAGAGCTTTGCCGCATCAGCAGCCAAGCTCTTTTTTATGCTTACTTATTCAAGTTGTAGAAAGATTGAATACCGTGGTATTGAGCAGTTTCAGCCAACTGATCTTCGATGCGAAGAAGCTGGTTGTATTTCGCAACACGGTCCGTACGAGACGGAGCACCTGTTTTGATTTGTCCTGCGTTTGTTGCCACAGCGATGTCAGCGATTGTGCTGTCTTCAGTTTCACCGGAACGGTGAGAGATAACAGCAGTGTAGCCTGCGCGTTTCGCCATTTCGATCGCATCGAATGTTTCAGTCAATGTACCGATTTGGTTTACTTTGATCAGGATAGAGTTGCCGACGCCGTTTTTGATACCTTCAGCAAGTTTTTTCGTGTTTGTAACGAAAAGGTCATCACCGACAAGCTGAACTTTTGAGCCAAGGCGCTCAGTCAGAAGTTTGTGGCCTTCCCAGTCGTTTTCGTCAAGTCCGTCTTCGATTGAGATGATTGGGTATTTAGAAACCATTTCTTCGTACCAGTCAACCATTTCAGCAGATGTTTTCACAACGCCTTCGCCAGACAGATGGTATTTGCCGTCTTCTTTGTTGTAGAACTCAGAAGATGCAGCATCCATTGCAAGTTTCACTTCTTCGCCAGGTTTGAAGCCGGCTTTTTCGATCGCTTCAACGATTGTTTGAAGCGCTTCTTCGTTAGAACCAAGGTTTGGAGCAAATCCGCCTTCATCACCTACAGCTGTGTTCATTCCTTTAGCAGAAAGAACTGATTTCAGGCTGTGGAAGATTTGAGCGCCCATGCGAAGTGCTTCGCGGAAGTTTTCCGCACCGACAGGCATGATCATGAATTCTTGAATGTCAACGTTGTTGTCCGCATGCTCTCCGCCGTTAACGATGTTCATCATCGGTACTGGGAGCGTTTTAGAGTTGAATCCTCCAAGGTATTGGTATAGAGGAATCTGTAAGAAATCCGCAGCTGCGCGGGCAACGGCCATTGATACGCCAAGGATGGCGTTGGCGCCGAGCTTGCCTTTATTTTCAGTTCCGTCAAGTTCGATCAGCAATTTGTCGATTGATACTTGCTCTGTCACATCAAAGCCGATAAGCTCAGGTGCGATGATTTCGTTCACGTTGTTAACGGCTGTTAAAACGCCTTTTCCAAGGTAGCGGTCTTTGTCGCCGTCGCGAAGCTCAACAGCTTCGTATTCACCAGTGGAAGCTCCGCTTGGAACAAGCGCGCGTCCAAAAGCTCCTGATTCAGTGTATACTTCAACTTCAACCGTCGGGTTACCGCGGGAGTCTAATACTTCACGTGCATAAACATCAACAATGTATGGCATGTTTGTTTCTCTCCTTTAAAGCTTATTTTTGAATTAATGACGATCCTGTCATTTCTTTCGGTTTTTCAACACCCAGCAAGTCTAAAAGAGTTGGCGCCAGATCCCCGAGGATTCCGCCTTCTCTTAATGTCACACCTTCTTTTGTGACGATGACAGGAACCGGATTTGTCGTATGTGCGGTGTGCGGCTTGCCTTCTTCGGTAATCAGCACGTCTGCGTTACCGTGGTCGGCCGTAATAATCGCGTGGCCGCCTTTTGCAAGAATCGCATCAACGACTTCACCGAGGCACTCGTCAACCGCTTCGATTGCTTTGACCGTCGGCTCGACTTTTCCTGAATGTCCGACCATGTCAGGGTTGGCAAAGTTGAGGATGATCGCGTTATGGTTTTCAGCCTCAATTTCTTTGACAAGCGCATCTTTTACTTCATATGCGCTCATTTCAGGTTTCAAGTCATATGTTGCAACTTTAGGCGAGTCGATTAAGATTCGCTCTTCGCCCGGGAATTTCTCTTCGCGTCCGCCGCTCATAAAGAATGTGACGTGCGGATATTTTTCAGTTTCAGCGATGCGAAGCTGCTTCAGCCCGTTTTGGGATAAAACTTCGCCGACTGTGTTGTCGAGGTTGACCGGTTTGAATGCCACGTATCCGTCAACCGTTTCACTGAAATGTGTCAAGCAAACGAAATGAAGGTTTTTCGGATGCTTGTCTCCGCGGTCGAAGTCGCGGAAGTCATCATTGGTGAACGTGTTGGAAATCTGGATCGCCCGGTCAGGTCTGAAATTGTAGAAAATGACCGCATCGTTGTCCTTGATTGTCGCAACAGGCTCGCCGTTTTCTTTCGTGATGACGGAAGGAATGACGAATTCATCATAAATTCCGTTTTCATAAGAATCTTTCACGACATCGAGCGGATTTTCATATTTCGGTCCTTCTCCGTATGCCATGGCGCGGTATGCTTTTTCGACGCGGTCCCAGCGCTTGTCTCGGTCCATTGAATAATAGCGGCCTGACAATGTTGCGATCTCGCCGACGCCGATTTCTTCGATTTGCTCCTGAAGCTCTTTGATGTACTTCTCAGCTGTTTGCGGGCCTACATCGCGGCCGTCAAGGAAGCCGTGAATATAGACGTTTTCAACGCCTTCTTTTTTCGCAAGCTTCAAGAGTGCGTATAAATGGTGAATATGGCTGTGAACTCCGCCGTCAGACAGCAGTCCGAACAAGTGGAGGTTTGTGCCTTTTTCTTTGGCGTGCTTCATCGCGTCCAAAAACGTTTCGTTCCGCTCAAATTCGCCTTCGCGGATTGCGACGTTGACGCGCGTCAGGCTTTGATAGACGATTCGTCCAGCGCCGATGTTCAAGTGGCCGACTTCAGAGTTTCCCATTTGTCCTTCGGGAAGTCCGACCGCTTCGCCTGAAGCTGTCAGCGTCTGATGCGGATACTTGTTCCAATAGCGGTCAAAGTTCGGTTTTTTCGCTTGGGCTACGGCGTTTCCGACTGTTTCGTCCCTTAGTCCAAACCCATCCAAAATGATGAGTGCGGCCAATTTATTACTCATATTGACCTGCCTCCAGTAATTGCACGAAAGACTGCGGCTCAAGGCTTGCTCCGCCAACAAGAGCGCCGTCGATATCGGATTCGGCCATATATTCTTTGATGTTCGCAGGTTTTACGCTTCCGCCGTACTGAATGCGGACGCTGTCTGCTGCAGCTTGTCCGAATTCTGATGCAACGGTTTTGCGGATGTGCGCGCATACTTCGTTTGCATCTTGTGCAGTTGAAGATTTGCCGGTTCCAATCGCCCAGATCGGCTCATAAGCGATCACGGAAGCAGCTACCTGTTCAGTTGTTAAACCTGCAAGTGCTTTTTTCACTTGGTCTGCAACAAGCTCGTTTGTTTTGTTTGCTTCGCGCTCTTCAAGCGTTTCACCTACGCAGATGATCGGCACGATGCCGTATTTGAATGCAGCATGCGCTTTTTTGTTGACCGTTTCATCCGTTTCAGCAAACATTTCGCGGCGCTCGGAGTGGCCGATGACGCAGTATTCAACTCCGAGGTCTTTCAAAGCCGCAGGGCTGATTTCACCCGTGAAAGCACCGCTTTCTTCAAAGTGCATGTTTTGCGCGCCGACTTTCAGATCTGTACCTTTAACAGCTGATGCAAGCTTTTCAAGGAACAGTGCAGGCGCACAGACAACAGCTTCTGCTTTATCTGCTGCGGGAATGGAAGATTTCACTTCTTCAACGAAGCTGACAGCTTCTGAAAGCACTTTATTCATCTTCCAGTTACCGGCTATAATTGGTTTTCTCATGTGCTCCACTCCTTATGCTGT
The DNA here is from genome assembly GCF_022832475.1 of Bacillus sp. B19-2. Lineage (NCBI taxonomy): Bacteria > Bacillati > Bacillota > Bacilli > Caryophanales > Bacillaceae > Bacillus > Bacillus sp. B19-2. The sequence continues at coordinate 706,335 of NZ_JALHKQ010000002.1, read as the reverse complement.
ATATTTTGCTTACTTGTCGTTCAATGCTTTGACGCCAGGAAGTTCTTTTCCTTCCATAAACTCAAGGGAAGCTCCGCCGCCTGTTGAAATGTGGCTCATTTTGTCAGCAAGACCGAACTTTTCTACAGCAGCCGCAGAGTCTCCGCCGCCGATGACAGAGTATGTATCTTTTGCCTCTGCTAAAGCTTCAGCGACAGCTTTTGTTCCTTTAGCGAACGCATCGAGTTCGAATACGCCCATCGGTCCGTTCCAAACAACAAGCTTGCTGTTTTTAATGACGTCAGCATATGTTTTTCTTGTTTCCTCCCCGATGTCAAGCGCTTCCCAGTCGCTAGGGATTTCGCTGACCGGCACGATTTTCGTGTTGGCGTCGTTTGAGAAATCGTCAGCAACAAGTACGTCTGTAGGCATGTAGAAGTTCACGCCTTTTTCTTTGGCGCGGTCCATGAAAGATTTAGCCAATTCAATTTTATCTTCTTCAAGCAGGGATTTTCCTACTTCATGGCCGAGCGCTTTGACGAACGTGTAAGCAAGACCGCCGCCGATGATCAGGTTGTCTACTTTCTCAAGAAGACTTTCGATCACGCCGATTTTGTCTTTTACTTTTGCGCCGCCGATGATCGCTGTAAACGGACGTTCAGGGTTTGACAATGCTTTGCCCAGTACTTCAAGCTCTTTTTCCATGAGGAAGCCTGCAACAGCCGGAAGGTGTTCAGCGATACCTGCTGTTGAAGCATGGGCGCGGTGAGCCGCTCCGAATGCGTCATTGACATAAACGTCAGCCAGGTCGGCAAACGCTTTAGACAGCTCGGGATCATTCTTTTCTTCTCCCGGATAGAAGCGGACATTTTCCAATACGAGAATATCTCCGTCTTTCATTTCGGAAATTTGCGCTTTTACGGCGTCGCCGTAAGCTTCATCCGCTTTTTTCACTTCTTTGCCGATCAGTTCGCCGAGGCGTGCGGCTACCGGCGTTAAGCGAAGCTCTTCTGAAACCTGGCCTTTCGGACGGCCCAAGTGGCTTGCAAGAAGAACTTTCGCTCCCTGCTCTGTTAAGTATTGAATCGTCGGAAGTGCGGCGCGGATTCTCGTATCATCCGTCACTTTTCCGTCCTTCATCGGAACGTTAAAGTCAACACGGCAGAAAACAACACGGCCTTTTACATCAATGTCTTTTACTGATTTTTTATTCATGGCTTTTAGGAGATCCTCCTTTTAATGTTTTACAAGCCTGAAAACGGAAATCCCCGGGCGGCTTAATTGGCGCCGATATGGAAAAAGGGAAAGGGAGTGTGTGTCCCCTTCCCTTGTCCGCTTTCATTATAGCGCTTCTCTCATCAAGAACCAAGTCTGATTCTGGTTTCCGGATTAAAGACCTTGTTTTGCGATGTAAGCGGCAAGGTCAACTACACGGTGAGAATATCCGCTTTCGTTGTCATACCAAGAAATAACTTTAACCATGCTGCCTTCCATAACCATTGTAGAAAGAGCATCGATTGTAGAAGAGTTTGCATTGCCGTTGTAGTCTTTAGAAACAAGCGGCTCTTCGCTGTAGCCAAGAACGCCTTGAAGTTCGCCTTCTGCTGCTTCTTTAAACGCTGCGTTTACTTCTTCTGCTGTTACTTCTTTGTCAAGTTCAGCAACCAGGTCAACAAGTGATACGTTTGGTGTTGGAACACGCATTGCTCCGCCGTTCAGTTTTCCTTTCAATTCAGGAAGTACAAGAGAAACGGCTTTCGCTGCACCAGTTGTTGTAGGAATGATGCTTTCAGCTGCCGCACGCGCACGACGGTAGTCTTTGTGCGGAAGATCCAGGATTTGCTGATCGTTTGTGTAAGAGTGAACTGTTGTCATCATACCGCGTTTGATGCCGAATTTGTCGTTCAGAACTTTTGCAAACGGCGCAAGGCAGTTTGTTGTGCAAGATGCGTTAGAGATAACATCGTGGTTAGCCGCATCGTATTTATCTTCGTTAACACCCATAACGATTGTAATATCTTCTTCACTCGCAGGAGCTGAGATGATAACTTTTTTCGCGCCGGCTTCCAAGTGTTTCGCAGCGTCTGCGCGTTTTGTGAAGAAACCAGTAGATTCAACTACAATTTCAACGCCTTGTTTGCCCCAGCTAAGTTTAGAAGGATCGCGCTCTGCTGTAACTTGGATTGTTTGACCGTTAACAACTAGGTTGTTTCCGTCAACAGAAACCTCTGCGTCCAATTTTCCGTGAACTGAATCATATTGTAATAGGTGAGCAAGCATGTTAGCGTCTGTCAAATCGTTAACTGCTACAACCTCAACTTCAGGATTATTTAATGCTGCGCGGAATACATTGCGTCCAATACGACCAAAACCATTAATACCGACTTTTACTGCCATGATGATTTCCTCCTTTAAGTAAATAAGAGATATTTAATTTATATTGAGGGAAGAAGCTTCCCTTAATAACTGTTTCGCGGCTCCTTCATCAGTGATCAAAACCGTGTTGCGCGGCTTTTTGAAGTACGCCTCTATCGCGTCAGCTTTTGACGAGCCTCCCGCCACCGCAATGATGTTCGGGATCGAATCAAGATCTTCGAGCTGGATGCCTACGCTGTGCACTTTGTGAATGACTTCTCCGTGGCGGTCGAAATAGTAGCCGAACGCTTCTGCAACTGCCTCATTTTCTTCTATTTTCTTCAAATCTTCCTTCGGTGTATTTCTTCGTTCTGCCATTGTTTTAGCATCCCCGATTCCATGGATCACCATACTGGACGATTGAATTGTCTGAAGCACTTCTTTAATAGAAGGTTCCTCAATGATAGAAGAATATGCTTCTTTGCTCAGCTGACCCGGCACAAATAACAGTCTGTATGTACCGGAAGCTTTCTCGGCCATATGGGCGCAAATCGTATTGGCCTGATTCCTGACGTTTTCACCGAGCCCGCCTCTTGCCGGAACAAAAAGCAGCTTGCGGTTTTTCGAGTCAGGCGTCATCATTTCTGCCACGGCCTCAAGCGTCGTACCTCCGGTTACGGCGACGATATTTTCCCCCGTAAACCTGCTTTTCATGCATGCGACGGCCGCTCTCCCCATCTCTTTTTTGACCCATGGGGACTGGTCGCTGTCTCCCGATACAATGATGACTTCGTCGAGATTCAACCTCTCTTTTAATGTATTTTCCAAATGGGTTAAACCTAAAACGTCCTTCATCGTATCTTCGAGAACTTTCAGCAGGTTGGATCCTTCAAGTGTCAATATCATGCCGGTTGTTTTAATCTCTAGTAGATTTTGTTCTTTTAAAAACTGAACCTCCGCCCTTAAAATCCGCTCGCTGATGCCGAGACTGGCGGCAAGGCTTCTTCTGCCGATCGGTTCAGTCAGCCTTATGTACTGCAAAATTTTGTACCTTTTCTGCATGACATCGAGAAGATCCGGCAATAATTTTTTTTGAGCCTGTATTAGTTGATTCATGCCAAAATGTTCCTTTCATCTCGTCCTGGACAAATAATGTCCCATAGTGACTGAAAACGTCCCACCTCAGCCAAAAAAAATTGCTCCTGCTTACATTCCTTATTGTAACAGGGTTAAAATGTTTATTCAACTGTTAAGAATCAATTCATCGACAAGATTCGCGCGAATGTTCACACATCTGTTTTAATTATTGTCCCTATTGATTTCTATACTATACATATTTCATGAAAACGTGCCTCAATGAAAAAAAACCCTTCTCTTAAAAAGGGTTATCAGAATGAATCTGGCTGTCGAACGTTCTGGGACGTATGAATGGGGTGTAGGTGGATGCTCGCATACAGGATGATGCCGTCCCTCATCTTCGTCTATTTTCAAAAATAAATATATTGCTAAAGTACTCATAAAAAAAGCAACGGGCGGTTTTTCCGTTCCGTTGCTTTTGTGCCGTTTAGCCATTTTTCCAGACATCTGCAATGATTTCGAACGAGCGAAGTCTGTCAGCATGGTCAAATGTTTCTGAATTGATCATGATCTCGTCCGCCTGAGTCGTACGGATGAATTCTTCAAGCTTTTCTTTCACACTGTCCGGGCCGCCGATGATCGTTGAGCTGAGCTGCTCATTTACCATCGCTTTTTCACGCGGCGTCCAAATCTGATCCATATCATCTACAGGCGGCTTAAGCTGTGTCGGGGCCCCGCGGACAAGGTCTAAAAACTTCTGATAATGCGACGTTGCAAGGCGCTCCGCTTGCGCGTCCGTATCGGCTGCGATCACGGTCACCCCGACCATCGCATAAGGCTCCTCCAAGACGCCCGGCTTAAACGAACTGCGGTACAGTTCCAAGGCAGGCAGCGTATTGGCCGGTGAAAAATGAGCCGCAAATGCAAACGGCAAACCGAGCTCCCCTGCAAGCCTGGCGCTGAATCCGCTTGAACCGAGAAGCCAGATCGGCACATCAAGCCCTTCGCCCGGTATGGCGCGCACGTGATTTCTTACATTGCCGGACGGCTTAAAATACTGGCGGAGTTCTTCAAGCTGCTCGGGAAAATCCTCCCCGCTGCTTATATTCCTTCTTAATGCGCGGGCGGTTAATTGATCCGTACCCGGAGCGCGCCCCAGCCCTAAATCGATTCTGCCTGGATAAAGGGATTCAAGCGTTCCGAACTGTTCGGCGATGACGAGCGGGGAATGGTTCGGCAGCATAATCCCTCCCGAACCGATGCGCATCTTCTTAGTGCCCCCGGCGATATAGCCGATCAAAACAGAGGTAGCCGAGCTCGCAACGCCTTCGATATTATGGTGCTCAGCCAGCCAGAACCTGTGGTATCCCCATTTTTCGGCATGCTGCGCCAAATCCATAGATTGTTTAAAAGATTGTCCCGCATTTCCGCCTTGTACGATAGGAGACAGATTTAATACGGAATACTTCGTATTTTTGAAATGCTGTTCTGACATCGTCTTTCCTTCTTCCTGAAGTGTAGTGGTCATGTAATTAGACGATAACATAATCGTTCCGGTGAATAAAAGAAATTAGTTCGAAAAAAATCGAACTAATGTGTTAAAAGCTTGCCTCCCTGCGGAGGCAAGCCTTTTTTTTAGAAGCGGCCGTTTAGCCGGCTATCTGGTTCCTTCCTTTAAAGAAATAAGCAGCGCTAATGAGCAAATAGATTCCCGCCGTCACCAATGTAATGACAATCGATGTGGTCAGGATGACACCGATCAGTATCGCTGTCAGCGAAATGATTGCCACCCATGTCGTATAAGGGAACCATTTGACATAGTAGCCGTTCCCCGCTGTTTGATTCCGTTTCCTCGATTTTAAATGGGCGGCGGCAATCAGCATCCAGATTACAAGGACGGTATAGCCGAGAGACCCCATCAAATATTCAAACGTTTGGCTGCCGGCAAACAGTGAAAACAATACACCCAAGTATAAGAAAGAAGTACATAATAGAATCGAATAAACCGGCACCTTTCTCACGGAAAGTCTCGAAAAGATTTTCGGCATTCTTCCGTCTGACGCCTGTGTATACAAAATTCGGGAGGCGCCGTAAAGCCCTGAGTTCATCGACGAAATGACCGCCAGTAAAATGACCGCATTCATCAAATGATCCGCTCCGGGAATGCCGATCATCTTAAAGACCATGACAAAAGGACTCTCCGACACTCCGTTGACTTGATTCCATGGAATCAAGCTGACAATCACGAAAAACGGCAGAAGATAAAAAGCAATAATGCGTGTCAACGTTCCACGCACGGCTTTAGGCACGACCTTCTCAGGGTTTTTGGTTTCCGCCAGGGTCACCCCGATGATTTCGGTTCCGCCGTAGGAATAGATCACAACAAGCATGGCTGTAATCAGCCCTCCTGCGCCATTCGGGAAGAAGCCGCCATGGTCTGTCAAATGAGTAAAACCGACAGCTGAGTGTTGTCCAAAAGAGAAAAATAACAAGATAAATCCGGATATAATAAAGACGACAATCACTGTGATTTTAATAAGGGCAAGCCAGTATTCCGTCTCGGCAAAGCTTTTGACAGAAAGCAAATTCACGCTCGTAATGACGAGTGAAACGAACAGCGCCAGCACCCAGATCGGCAGCCCCGGCAGCCAGTACTGCAAAAATATCGCGGCGACAACAGCCTCTGCCGCAATATTGAGAACCCACATTTTCCAGTATATCCAGTCTAAAAAATAAGCGGCATACGGCCCTAATATTGATTGAACGAGATCCCTGAATGTTCTGGCTTCACTGTTTCGGACAGCCATCTCGGCGAGCCCCTGCATGATAAACAGCAAAATTATGCCGCCGATCAAGTAGGCGATCATGACCGAAGGCCCCGCCAAATCGATCGCTTTGCTGCTTCCTTTAAATAATCCTGCTCCAATGGCTCCGCCCAATGCCATCATCATTATATGCCGCGATGTCATCGTGCGCTCGAGCTTCTGCATGTCTTTCTCCATCTATGTTCACTTCCTCTATTAAAATGAAAAAAGCTCACCGTCTCTCTCTCTTCGATTTGAAGATAAAGAGACGATGAGCTTTGAAGCTTACCGCGGTACCACTCTTTTTGATTCTATGCCAAGAATCCAGCTTTTGAGAAGCACAGCCATGCTGTGCAAACCTGTTAACGAAGGTTAATCGTAATGTCCTCAGGAATTGATGTCCGTCCTTTAGCCAGTCCACTCCCGGGCGAGTTCAAAGGTTCATTGGTCCGCGTCGCACCTACCCGCAGCTCTCTTTGCCAATGCCGATCTTTTACTGCTCCCGTTCATTGTGTTTTCTTCTGCCTGAAATATATTCATATAATATACGTGCCGATCTTGACTTTGTCAACATCAAATCCACTGCCAAAAAATAAAAATTAAAATTTTTCTCTTTTTTCAAGGAAAATCGCCTTTTCCATTGGAAAATACAAGGGAAGATATGCACAACTTTCATGATGATGGAACATTATCCAAAAGAGGAAAAGTGTAAAATCGGCGAATATCCCCCGAAAAAAATAGTTAAATTGAAATATTATTCAAACTTTACAAAATATTTTAACGATGATAGAGTGTGAACCGAATCATCACATCAGCTAAAGGAGGAAGAGAACGTGAAAAAACTTTCGTTTATGGTGATCTTGTCCGTATTGACGCTCGTCTTTGGTTCATCGTCCGTAAGCTTTGCGAAAGACATTCCTGAAGACAGGTATACAACACCTACAGATGCTGAATTTAGCCAGATGAAAGAGATTTTAAACGACGCTGATATCGAAACCGGCAATTTGCAGAAGGATTACGGTGTGATTGTCAATGATCCCGCTGAAAAAGTCGGCGTCATATCAGGCATCCCCGCCGAAAAAGATGACTGGAGCCATGTCAGCTTCCATTCCTACTATGTCGACCTCAACAGCAACACTCTTATCGCTGATGTTCAATTTAAATTCACACAAAACGATGACGGCACTTCGGAAACCGAGTACAAAAACGTAACAAACGGAGGCAGGTATTTCGTCAAAATGGACCAAGACGGAAATGTCATTAATGAAGAAACGACCGGCGACATGTCGATTTTGTGGAGATACTAGAAACCGAGCGCCCCTTATGGAAAACGCCTTTATTCAAAGGCGTTTTTTGTTCGGGTATTTAATAGATCTATCCATTGACACCATTCGCATCCGCAAGATTAAAGGCATGATACCCGAACAAACCCGGGCTCATGCCTATCAAAGTCTTTCTGTCAAGAAACAACACGTTCCTCTGAGCTGTCCATAAAGATGTCTTCAAGCGACGGTTCATCGACGTGAATTCTGTAGATTCCCACTTTGCAGTTCGTTAATACTCTGACGATGGCGGGAATTTTTTCTTCTGAATTGACGGTGATCGAAATCTCATGGTGCTTGAATTGAACGTTTTCTCCAGCTGACTCAAGAAAACGGTCGATCAGGCCGAAATGCTGCTCGGGAATATTCGAGTGACGAATGTGAACGCTTATGTTCGACATGAAATGCCTTCTTAATTCATCGAGCGTGCCTTCTATTAAAATGCGGCCGTTTTTCATAATCGCGATTCGGGTGCAGATTTTCTCGATTTCATGCAGGTTGTGTGACGTCATAAATATCGTCTTACCTTCTTTTTGCAAATCTATGATCAGCTTTTGAATGTACAGAGCCGATTCGGCATCGACACCTGATGTCGGTTCATCCAAAAAGATGAGCTCGGGATCGTGGATGATCGCCTGGGCGATGCCGAGCTTTTTTTTCATACCGAATGAATAGGCGCCCGCTTTTTTTTCAGTATGCTCGGTAAACCCCACTCTCTCTAAGACTTCTTCGCACCGCTCAGTCGATACGGCTTGTCCATTCAGCTTTGCAAAATACTTCAAATGCCCGACTGCAGTCTTTGAATCATAGAGGGTCAAATAATCGGGTAAAACGCCGATGCGATGCTTGACGTTTTCAATCGAAGCGTCATTTAACAGCAGAAAACTGCCGGCTGTCGGCTGGGTAATGCCTGTAATCATATTCATGAACGTAGATTTCCCCGCCCCGTTGCGGCCGAGGAATCCGTAAATCTCTCCTTTTTCGACTTGGAGGTCGACATGGTTGACGACGGTTTTGGCTCCGTAGCTTTTCATCAGCCCTTTTGCCTCGATCACCACATTCATTATAAATCTCTCCTTTTAAACAAAACGATCGCACCGCACAGTACGATGGCGGCGTAGACAAAGTTGATGAAAATAAAAGAACCGCCCAGTACGGAGTAATAGTACGGCGTTAAATATTTAAACCAGGTGATCATGCCGTTCTCTGAATAAACAGCCCATAAACTGACCGCGGGAAAGACGAGTGCAAACACGATTCCGAAAAACATGGACATGGTTGGCCTTGAAATCACGATCGAAAATAAAAGGTTCAAAGAGATTGCAGCTGTAAGAAAAGCCATGCTGTCTGCATAACTCATCCATAAAAACTCTTTTGAGGCGATCATCACCAATGTATATGAAACGAGCATGCAGAAAAACCAAAACAGCCAGACGCCAAAAAATTTTCCCAGAATGATCTTGATCCGCGACGTTTTCGTCACAAGAAATCTGACCGTCCGGGCATGGACTTCGCGGTTGATCATGTCATGGGAAAGTCCAGCGATAAACAGGAAACCGAGAGCAAAAACGATAACCGCCGTTCCGATTGCGTTTGCATCGCTTCCTAAATCCAATTCGCGCACGAAGTCCGCAGGCGCCTGTTCGATCAATCCCGCAGTCTTATAGCTCACCCAAAACATAATAATAATGACAATCATCGACTTGATGCTTTTAAAAAGACTGATAAATTCATTCAGACATACCGCCCGCATACGAGTCACTCCTTCACTATTCTCCATTATAGAGAGTGAACATTATCGGGAAATAATCTTATCCTTAACATTACCTTAAATTTTAATAGACTCTTTCTTTCAGGGGTGTTTCCGAGAATAATAAATGAGATGCAAGCCGCTTGAACCAGCAGCAGAAATGGGGATGCAGAGCCGGAAATCCGATATAAATGCCATTTTAATATAACAAGTTTATGACCGGCAAAAAAAAAGTGGAATGATGCGGTAAATCGGGATATGCCGGAATTTTCATATCGCTAAATAAAAAAGATTAGCTCAGCATGAGGCTAATCTTTTTGTTATCGTCTTATTACCGGTCCGTCACGACAATATAGGCCGCTTTTACCGGGCCGTGGACGCCGACTACAAGGTCCATTTCGATGTCGGCTGAATTGCTCGGTCCAGTGACATAGTTGATGCAGGACGGGACGGCGTCGCCGTCTGCAACCTTTTGTTTGATCATTGCGCTTGCCTGTGTCATCCGCGGGACGATGGTGCTTTTCGGGACGATCGCGATATATGTCGTCGGCAGCAAGCTGACAGAACGTCCTTTGTCTTTTGAACTGAAGAGGACGACCGTTCCGGATTCAGCAAGCGTGATCTCGCTGAATGTCACGCCGATGTTAGCCTGTTCGGCCCGCTGGATATTTTCATCTCTTGCCGCTGCATCCCATTCCCACACTTCTGTCCCCTCATTCGGCCACTTGTCTGTTAACAGGCCTGATAGTCCGTACTCTTTAAAACGGTCATCTTTCGGAATGATGACCGGCCCGCCTCCAAATCGCGATGCTTGTTCATACAAGGCATCATGCAAGCCGATGACATCTGTTTCAATCAGCTCCGTATGAATTTTCCGGCAGTGCTCCTTTAAGACGCCGACAAGCTCATCCTGTGTATAGCCTTGATATACCCGGTGCTGCGGCTGATAGGTATAATCAGGAACGGTGACGCCTGCCGAGCGCCGGTTGCGGCCGAGCCTTTCCGCAATCCGGTTTAAAAAGCCGTCTTTGTTTTGGATTGTTCCGTTTGTCATCTGTCTTCCCCCTTCTCTTTCCGTCTGTCCTCAAACCAGTCGCGGAACCTTGACTTGTTCGGCGCGGGGAAGTCGCGAATCTGAGTCCACTGTTTTAACGGTCCCGGTCCCTTCGTTATTTTGCCGTCTTCGTTAAACGGCTTCATGGCTGCCGGCGCCCATTTGGAGCCCATTTTATATAGGGATGGCGCAGAAGTTCCCAAGCCGAACGCTTTCATCGCGAGCTTCTCGGATATCGGTGCGCGCCCTTCTTTTTCAACGATGCGCTGCCGGTGCTTCAGAAGCAGTTCATGAAGCGGGATTTTCACAGGACATGCTTCAGAGCAGGCCGCACATAACGAAGAGGCGTACGGCAGTTCTTTATAATCGTCATATCCGCCGAGCAGCGGCGACAATACGGCTCCGATCGGGCCTGAATAGATCGAACCGTAAGAATGTCCGCCGACATGGCGGTATACGGGACAGACATTGATGCAGGCCGCACAGCGGATGCATTGGAGGACGGATTGAAACTCCGTTCCGAGAATGTTCGAACGCCCGTTGTCAACGATGACGAGGTGAAACTCTTCGGGTCCGTCCGCTTCACCGGGCTGCCGCGGCCCTGTCAGCGCCGTGATATAGCTCGTCAGCCGCTGTCCGACCGCACTTCTTGTGAGCATGCCGACGAGAACTTCAAACTCGTCGAATGAAGGGACAAGCCGCTCCATCCCCATCACGGTAATCTGCGTCTTCGGAATGGTCGTGACAAGGCGTCCGTTTCCCTCGTTTGTGACAAGGCTGACAGACCCCGTATCGGCAATCGCAAAATTGCAGCCTGTTATGCCGATGTCAGCCTCGAGAAATTTCTTTCTGAGCACGGCGCGGGCGTGCATGACAAGCTCTTCCGGCTTTTCGGTGTTGCGGTAGCCGATCCGCTCTTTAAAGACGTCGCGAATTTGCTCTTTGTTTTTATGCAAAGCAGGTGCGACGATATGTGACGGCGGATCATGATCATCGATTTGGAGGATGTATTCGCCCAAATCGGTTTCGACCACTTCGCAGCCGTCGCGTTCAAGCGCCTCGTTCATGTTGATTTCTTCGGTCACCATTGATTTTGATTTCACGACTTTTTTGCCGTTTTTCTTTTTTACGACATCGCGGATATAGCCTGTCGCTTCTTCAGCCGTCTGTGCAAAGAATACGTGCCCGCCTTTTTTGGCGACATTTTCGGCGAGCTGTTCTAGGTAGTAGTCCAGGTTTTCGAGCACGTGCTGCCTGATTTCCTCGGCCTGAGACCGCCATTCTTCCCAGTTCCCGAGCTCTTCCGCCGCCTCAAGACGGCGCGTTCTCAAGCGTTCCTGCGCACTTGAAACAGCCCCCCTCATAAACTCGTTTTCGAGCCCGTCAGATACGCGCTCTTTAAATTTCTGCGTTCCGATCTTCATTGCCATAACGAATGTCCCCCTCTATCTGTGAAATGACCGGATGTCTGTTTATCTGCTGTTCAGTACTTCTGCGATGTGCATGACTTCAATCTGCTTGTTCTTTCTCCCGATCCGTCCGCCGATATTCATCAAGCAGCCGCAGTCCGCCCCGATTAACACATCTGCGGCTGTTTCTTCGACACACGCCACTTTCTCATCGACCATCTGTTCGGATATTTGCGACATCTTCACCGAAAAAGTCCCCCCGAACCCGCAGCAGTCGTGTTTGCGCGGCAGCGGCGTAAACTCCAGTCCCTTCACATGCCGAAGCAGCTTCATCGGCGCGTCTGTGACGCCCAAAAGCCTTGTCATATGGCATGACGTATGATAAGTCGCCTTTTTCTCAAGTGTCGCCCCAACGTCTTCAACCTTCAAAACGTTGACGATAAAATCGGTCAGCTCATACGTTTTGTCAGCCAGCCGCTGCGCTTTTTCCGCCCAGGCCGGCTCATCCCGGAAAAGGTGCGGATACTCTTTGAACATAAAAGCGCACGATCCTGAAGGGCTGACGACGTATTCGGCTGATTCAAACGTCTCAATCATCCGTCTCATCGCTTTTTTGGAATCTTTGACATAGCCGCTGTTGTACGCAGGCTGGCCGCAGCAGATCTGCCCTTCGGGAAAATCCACTTCACATCCGAGCCGCTCCAGCAGTTCAACCGTCGCTTTTCCGACATTTGACTGAAACATGTCAACCAAACACGTGATAAACAGTGATACTTTCATCTTGATCCCCTCTCCAACCCGATAAATCAGGTCATCTGATGACTTGGTTAGAAAACCCTCTTTCTCCATCTTACACCTTGGTAAAATTTTTTGAAAGGGGTTTCCTTTTCGTTTTCACTCAGGCCGCTGCTTATATGGCCGGCTCGTCGGCCTGTTTCGTTTCTTCAAAATATGAGGCCAGCACATTTTCCACATTTGTCAGATGATTGTGCATCGCCTGCTCTGCTTTTTGGCCGTCTTTTTCCATCACAGCCTGATAGATGGCTTCGTGTTCCTCATAAAGGCGCTTAACGGTTGTGTTCTTCGAGAACAGCCAAATTTTGCGCGTCTCCCTCATCGTCTCAATTAAGAGCGATGACACATGATTCATCAAGCCTTTCAGCAGATCGTTTTGCGAGGCGCCGGCAAGCGCAAGATGAAACGCGAGGTCGGCTTTTTCGCCAAGTTCGCCGTTCCCGTCCGCCTGCTTCATATCCTCAAGTGCTGCCTGCATGCGCCCGAGATCATCTTCCGTGCGTTTTTGAGCCGCACTTGAAACAGCTCCGATTTCAAGAATCTTACGGACTTCGAGCAGTTCAGCGACGTCTTTCTTTTTCATCAAAAGCGCAGCCGAAAGGGGGATGGAAATTTGCTCAGGATCAAACCTTTTCACATACGTCCCTTCCCCCTGCTTCATTTCGACCATCCCCATCGCTTTTAACGCGGACAGCGCTTCCCTGACGGCCGAACGGCTGACCTGAAAGCTGTCGGCGAGCGCCTGGACGGAGTCAAGCTTGTCACCTGGCTCAAGCTCTCCGCTTTTAATCGATTCAAGAAGCGCTTCCGCGACTTCTTCGTATATTTTTTTCGTCTTGATTTGTTTGTATTTCAACTTTTTTCACCTCGTAACCAGACTGGGCATGATGCGCTATTTTTTATTATACCGTTCTTTCCGTCCGGAACATATAGACTTCGGCTCCATGCAAAAAAAGATTGTAATTTATGACATTGAGAAATATAATGCTAAATGATCAGTCTTATCATCATGTCATCAGATGACTGAGTGAGACTTTGAACAAAGGGGGAATTGGAGATGGGATGGACGCAAGATTATACTCCATTGGGGAACAGTTTGCTGCTTTCTTCGCTTGCAGCGCTGATACCGATTTTGTATTTTTTCTGGGCTCTGGCAATCAAAAGAATGAAAGGGCATACAGCGGGTGTGACGACTTTGCTGATTGCGCTCGCGCTGGCCGTTTTCGTATACGGCATGCCTGCTCATCAGGCTGTGATGTCGGCTTCGCAAGGGGCGGTTTACGGGCTGCTTCCGATCGGCTGGATCATTGTGACTTCCGTTTTTTTGTACAAGCTTACAGTCAAAACCGGTCAATTTGAAATCATCAGGAGCTCGGTATTGTCGATCACAGATGACCGCCGTTTGCAAGCACTTTTGATAGCGTTTTCATTCGGGGCGTTTTTGGAAGGAGCGGCAGGCTTCGGCGCCCCTGTCGCAATCTCGGCCGCATTGCTTGTCGGCCTCGGCTTCAATCCGTTGTATGCGGCGGGCATATGCCTGATCGCCAACACGGCGCCTGTCGCTTTCGGGGCGATCGGCATCCCGATTATCGCGGTTGAAGGGCCGACGGGGATTCCTGCGATGGACATTTCAAAAATGGTCGGACGCCAGCTCCCGTTTTTATCTGTATTTATTCCGTTTTATTTGATTATCATCATGAGCGGCTTGAAAAGGGCTTGGGAAGTGCTGCCGGCGATTCTCGTGTCGGGTGTCTCTTTTGCCGTTACGCAGTATGTAAGCTCAAACTTTCTGGGGCCTGAGCTCCCGGATATTTTGTCAGCCATCGTATCGCTTATCGCGCTCACTGTATTCTTAAAATTTTGGAAACCGAAAACGACATTCAGATTTTCACATGAAAAGGAAATGGCCGCTGCCGCGGAGGCGCAGCAGCTTGAACATCAAAAGGCTTCATACTCGGCGGGGCAGATTTTCAAGGCGTGGACACCGTTTTTGCTGCTCACGGCAATGGTCTCCATCTGGGGAATTCCAGCTGTCAAACAGGCGCTGACAGGCCATTACGAAGGGGCAAATCCACTGCTGCTGTTCATCAATGACATCGGCGGCAGGCTGACGTTCGCGCCCGGTGTGCCATTTTTGCACAATCAAATTCTCGATGGCTCGGGAAAACCGCTTGAAGCTCTTTATAAACTTGATCTCGCCGGATCGGCGGGAACGGCGATCCTGATTGCCGCCGTACTGACAAAGTTTGTCACAGGCATGCCTTGGAAAGAATGGGGCGCCGCATTTACAGATTCGCTGAAAGAGCTCGGCAAGCCGATATTAACGATCGCTTCCGTCGTCGGTTTTGCCTATGTCACCAACTCTTCGGGCATGAGCACAACACTTGGCATGTCCCTTGCGATGACGGGTTCCATGTTCGCATTCTTTTCTCCCGTTCTCGGCTGGCTCGGCGTCTTTATAACCGGTTCAGATACGTCGGCCAATTTGCTGTTCGGCAGTCTGCAAAAAGTGACGGCACAGTCGGTCGGAATGGAGCCGGTGCTGTCTGTGGCGGCCAACTCTTCGGGCGGCGTCACAGGAAAGATGATCTCTCCGCAGTCGATTGCGGTCGCCTGCGCAGCTGTCGGACTGGCAGGAAAGGAATCCGATTTGCTGCGCTTTACACTGAAACACAGTCTGTTTCTTCTGTTCCTGGTTTGCACGATCACGTTCCTGCAACATCACCTGTTTGCGTGGATGATCCCGTAAAAAAGAGCCGCCGGCGTTCGTGCCGGACGGCTTCTTTATTGATATCTCTTTCTGACAGACGAAGGCAGTATATTGAGCTGATCACGGTATTTGGCAACGGTCCGCCTCGATATGACGACGCCGTGCTTTTCGTTTAAAAGGTCGGCCAGCTTCTGATCTGAAAGCGGTTTCATTTTATTTTCTTCATCGATCAGCCGGCGCAGATGCGCTTTGACTGTGTGACTTGACGTATGTCCGTCAGCGGCGTCCTTTACCTTCGCCGAAAAAAACCGTTTAAGCTCGCACAGCTCAAAAGGCGTCTGCACGATTTTCCCTTTGACTGCGCGGCTTACAGTTGATTCGTGAACGCCGAGGGCATCGGCGACCTCTTTTAATGTGAGCGGCTTCAGTTCGTCTTTCCCTTTTAAAAAATAATCTTTTTGCCGCACCATAATTTCCGTCATCACCCTCCGCATCGTTTCCCGTCTTTGCCTGAGGGCATTGTCGAGCCATTTCCACTGCTTGAACTTATCAGAGATATAAACGGTCGCCTCGTCTTTTGACTGACGCTGCAAAAACGGCTCGTAAAACGCGTTAAGCTGGATGTCGGGAAATGAACGGCTGCTGAGCTCAAGCACCAATTTTCCATCCTCTGCTGAAATGATGACATCAGGCTCGAGATAGACTTCGCCTTCTTCCGTGCCATACATCAATCCGGGACGCGGCGACAGTTCTGCGACAAGATCTTGTATGTCCTGAAGCTCTGAGAGCGAAAGGCCCGATCTCTCAGACAGCTCTTTCCATCCTTTTTTGGCAAACAGATCAAAGTATAGGGAAATGACTTTCTCCGCTTTTGCCGTCTCCTTTGACAGACGCTTTAATTGGATCAGGATGCATTCCTGAAGCGACCGCGCTCCGATGCCTGCCGGATCAAGAGTCTGCAGCTTGCCCAAGACTTCTTCCGCTTCTTCTCTGGTGACAGCCAGCTCGGAAGCGATAAAGGCGATGTCTTCTGTCACATATCCGTTTGGATCAAGGGATTCGACCAAGTAGCTGAAAATCCGCTTTTCCCGGTTTGACAGCCGGAGATCGAGCGCTTGCTGTTTCAAGACGCTTTTGACATCTTCACGGGAATGCGCCGTCTCAGAGCGGCTCATTCCTTCATTTTGCAAATGACGATTCGTTTTATGGTAAAATGATCGGGGAATATCGGGGTCTTTTCGTTCGATCAGGGGGTTTTCCAATGAGAGTTCGTCAATCCGGCTGTTCAGCTCGGCCGACGAATACTGAAGCATATGAATGGCTTGGGCAAGCCCTTGCGTCAAGTGAAGTTTTGCCGTTTGCTGCTGCTGTACATGCAAGTTCATCATATCTCCCCTCCCACTATTAGTTTACACGATCGGTTCCGTACCGTATAGACTTAAAAAAGGAGTGTTACCATTGACAGAACTTTTTTCTGTGCCCTATTTCATAGAAAATTTTAAAACTCATATTGAAATGCATCCAAATGAGGATAAAATTCACGCGATGAACAGCTACTACCGTTCAGTCGTGTCAACGCTTGTTCAAGACCAGCTGACAAAAAACGCGGTCGTTTTAAAACGGATTCAGCATTTGGATGAAGCCTACAATAAAGTAAAGCGCGAAGAAGCATAGCAAAAAAACCGCCTGTCATACGTGAACAGGCGGTTTTTCTGCTTCTTCCGGCTTGTTTTGAATCAGTTCTGTACTCGGGATATCCTTCATCCATGTGTTGTAATAATTTGCGTTTTTTCCGTAAGAGTTGTCAATCACGACGTTTTCTTTTCCGAGCAGGCACGATAAGATGTGGCCGTGCAGCCTTGAAGTTACGACAGATTCATAGCGGCTGAAAAAACGGATGGATTTGTCGACGAGGCTGTCCGAATAGCGTTTCCAATAAGAAGCGATCGGCAGCGGATTGCCCGCTTTTTTGTTGAGGACATTGATCGTCTGCAAGCGTTTGATTCCGCGTTTGTCGCCTTCTGACAAGATGACGTTCCAATCGTACGTATCCGGCTCCCCTGTTTTCTGCAGGCTGCTGTTTGCTTCTTTGTCGGTTCTGATCAACCGCAGAACGGACTCAGAAGGCTTTTCGGCAGGTGCCGCGATCGGCCAGAGCTGGTGCGCCATGTCGGGCATCATTCTGATATTTTTCACCCCTTCGAAATGCTTGAGGGCAAATTCGAATGATGCCTTTTCCCGCGTGAATAAGTGCAGATCCGGGTGAGCCGCCAAAATGCAGCGCGTTTTTTTTGCATTTTCTTCATGTTCATAATAAATTGACTGCGGCAGAATGACGATCCGGTTGTCCGGGTAATGTTCGACCACCCGTTCCCTGAACTGCTGAAAGTGAGGGTACAAATCGCCGAAATTGCCGCCCCCCTGACAAACGATGATGGCGTCCTTTGGAATGCGGCGGCCCGGAATAAAATTCTCTGCATTCCATCTTTCGCGCACCTTGATGCCGTATGCTTCAAAAAAAGCTTCCGTTCCTTTCATGATCAATAGGTCCCCGACGTTTCCGTAGAGCGGGTAGTCCAAGTAAACGACTGATGAATGCCTTGGGATGACATCCAAAATTTCTGCCAGCTTATGCTTTAAGCTGTCCATGGAATATGTAATCGCCATGTGTTAACACCTCATTTATATTTAATCCGGTCGGCTACGATTTGAATCACCCGATCCTGCTCTTTTTGCGTCATGCTTGATCCTGACGGCAGGCAGAGTCCGCGCTGAAATAAGTCGCAGCAGACTGAGCCTTGGTCATCGTGCGGATAAAAGGCCGCGCCTTTAAAAAGGGGCTGTCTGTGCAAAGGCTTCCATAACGGCCGGGCTTCAATGTTTTCATTTGCGAGCTGTTCAATGATGTCCGCCGGTGTTGTTTGTATCTTTGCTGTGTCAAACGTTAATGTCGTGAGCCAGCGGTTTGACATGCCGGCCTCAGGCATGAATTCTATACCTTCGATACCGGCGAGCGCCTCCTGATAGCGCTCGAAGATCGCCCGTCTGGCGTGTACCCTGTCATCCAGGACGGCGAGCTGAGCGATGCCGATTCCGGCCAGGACATTGCTCATCCGGTAATTGTAGCCCGCTTTTTCGTGCTGATAATGAATGGCGGGCTCACGCGCCTGAGTGGCTAAAAAGCGCGCCTTCTTCAAAGCGTCTTCATCATCGCTGACAAGCATTCCTCCGCCTGATGTGGTGATGATTTTGTTACCGTTGAAGGAATAAATGCCGAAGCGTCCGAAAGTTCCGCTTTTTCTGCCCTTATAAACAGAACCGAGCGATTCGGCCGCATCTTCAATAACAGGCACGGCAAATCGATCGCAAATCGCCATAATCTCATCCATTTTCGCGCTTTGGCCGTACAAGTTGACGACGATGACGGCTTTCGGAAGAATCCTGGCCCGCTCCGCTTCGTCGAGCGCCCGTTCAAGCGCCTCGGGCGACATGTTCCATGTATCCCGTTCAGAATCGATGAAAACCGGTTCAGCCTGTTCATATATAATCGGATTGGCGCTCGCTACAAACGTAAAGGAAGAACAGAAGACCGTATCGCCGTTGCCGACGCCGAGTAATTTCAACGCCAGGTGGATTGCGGCTGTTCCTGAGCTGACTGCCGCAGCCCCGGATGTCCCCGCATAGGCGGCAAGCTTTTTTTCGAACGTATCGACAAGGGGACCGAGCGGCGCGATCCAGTTTGTCCGAAACGCTTCGGCTACATAGCGCTCTTCGTCTCCGCTCATGTGCGGCGGGGATAAATAAATTCGCTTATTCTGACTCATGTTTTTCACCCTTTTTACTGCTGTTATTTGATCTTTCTTGCAGGGACTCCGACAGCGGTACAATCATCAGGAATGTCGTGAATCACGGCTGATCCCGCTCCCGTCACGCTCCATCGTCCGATTGTCTTTCCGGGAATGACCGCCGTTCCCGCTCCGAGATGAGCGCCTTCCATAACTGTCACGCCGCCGGTTAACACCGTTCCCGGCGAAAGATGAACGTAATCGCCGATCCGGTTGTCATGTTCGACGATCACACCTGTGTTGACAATCGTGTGGATGCCGATGTGGGCATCCGCTTGGATAACGCTCGACGCCATGACAACGGCGCCGTTTTGAATCCGGGCCGAACCGCTGATCACGGCGGATGGATGAATCAAAACCGCATACCGGTCAAGCGGAAGGCCGAGGCGTTCATACAGCTGCTGTCTGAGGTCGTTTTGACCGACAGCCAGGACGAACTTCGCGTCCGGATGCAATCGCGCAATTTCTTCTGCGGCGCCTGAAGGCCCGCGATACAGACCGTTCTCGACATGAAGCTCCGCATACCGGTCATCGAGAATACCGGCAAGCACCGTATCGGGCCGCGCTTTTACAAGATCCCGAACGACTTTCCCATGGCCGCCGGCTCCGATGATCACCACGTTTTCCATCAGGCATTCCTTCTCCCCGTAAATTTTTCTGCTGTCACATGCCGGTCCTGGCTGACGCCTTCCGACTTCAAGACTTTTACGACAGTCAACAAAAGGATTTTGAGATCAAGCAAAAAGGAACGATGATCCACATACCAGACATCAAGTTCAAACTTTTCCTCCCATGTCACTTTATTTCTCCCGTTGATCTGCGCCCAGCCCGTGATGCCCGGCTTGACTTCATGCCGTCTCCACTGCCGCTTCGAATAGAGGGGAATATACTCCATCAAAAGCGGCCGCGGCCCGACGAGGCTGAGGTCTCCTTTGATGACGTTGATCAGCTGCGGCAATTCGTCAAGGCTCGTTTTTCTGATCAGCCGCCCCGTCTTTGTCAGCCGTTTTTCATCGCTTAGCAGATGGCCTGCTTCATCTCTTTCATCAGTCATTGTTCTGAATTTATATAATGTAAAAGGCTCGCCATTCAGCCCCGGACGGGTTTGGCGAAATAATACAGGCGAGCCGATTTTCCATCTGATGAGGCAAGCTGTCAGGATCATGGCCGGACTGAGCGCGACCAGCAAAATAACCGACAATGCAAGATCGAAAAACCGTTTCGCTAGCACGAAAAACGCACCCCTTTCTTTTATTTAAAAAATCCCTTTTGAAACGGGAAAGATAAAGAGCATCGAAATGCTTGCAGCCTCGTTATGACAGTATGCCGTTCCGCTTTCGTCAACGTGACGAAATAGGCAAACAAGCCGTATGCCCCCGTCGCAGCCAGCGCCGTGACAAACAGAGACAGCAGGCTGTCGACCGCAAATAAGTATTGAAGAGCGTAACAGACAGCCAAGGTAAATGAAGCGCCGGCAACCGGCCCGTATATGCCTTTATAAAAGACCCTTTTTCTTTCACCCGTAATCTTTGACGCATAAATCGGAGTGAAGACGACATTTTTCAGCATTAAAGCTGCCGCACCGGCCAGCGCAATTCCGTAAAGGCCGAGTCCCGCCGGTCCGCTCAGCACGATGGCAAGCAGCAAATTGACAACGCCGAAGGCAACCGTGGTCAGTGCCGGTGTTCTCAGCTTGTTATAGGAGGTAAAGATATAAAACAGCGGCGCCGGGCTTAATGAAACAACCAAGTAACCCGCATGTATCAGTAAAAGCCATTTCAAATGTTCGAATGAAGGGCCGAGCCACAGCGTCAGAAACGGGCCGGCAAGCCCGCCCAGAAGCGCCGCCGGCAAAGCGAGCAGAATGCCGTTAAACCTGACGGCCTGGTTGGCATAGCGGACGAGCCCTTCTTTGTCGCCTTTTGAATAATAGAGTGTAATCGTAGGTGAAAATACGGCCGCAAGCGTTCCCGAAAGCGTCCGCAATAACAGCGGAAACTGAATGATCGCCGCGTACATGCCGGATTCGGAAACCCCCAGCATCACATTCGCCACCATTAAATCGATTTGCAGAAACAGCAGGACGCCGACTTGGCTAACGGAGCTCCAGCCTCCCGCCTGAAGCAGTTTTTTGCACTTTGCAAACGACATATCCCTCACCCGAAAGGTAAACCATGGGATCAATTTCTTAAAGAAAAAGATCGACAGGATGCACGCCGAAGCGGTTGCGATAAGAGCGGCGAGCTGAATGTGCCAGATCTTCGGCGCAAAGCACGCGAAAATCAATAATACGCTCAAGACGCGAATCAGCATTTGGACGGCCTGGATCGTACTTGTAATATAGATTTTATTGGCAAAAAACGGACCGGCGGCAAATCCCGACATCACAAAGGTCAATAAAAACAGCAGACTCCCGATCAAAAGCGCGATCTGCACATCTCCCAAAAGACCGGCGGGAACGCGAATGATCTGATCGATAAAAAACACCGTGCCGCCAAGCGGAAAAAACAAGATGATTGAAAGCACCAGTGATGAAACGATGTAGGTATTCATATAGCCTCTCGCTTCATCAAGCGCCCCCCTGTGAGCGGAAACAGAAAAAAACCTGACAACGACCGCGCTCAAGGCGACCGTAATAATCGAAAAATAATTGATCATATTCTGCGTAAGATGGACAAATCCAAACGCCTCAACACCGAGGTTCTTGATGACATAAGGCGTCAGCCACATCGAAAACAGCACCGATAATAAAAAAGACGCCACATTGGCGCCGAGATTCAAAACAAATGTCTTATTCAAAAGGCTCATCCCTTACTGGGCAGATTTCGTTTAAAAAACAATTCGAGCAGGAACGGAATATTCAGCTTGCAAAGCAATAAAACGAGCCGCTGGCCGATTAAAAGATTGCGGTTGCGGAGAGACGTTGATTTGACACACGACTGCACCATCCGGTAAGACAAAATATCTTTAATGTGCCGCCTCACCTGCTTTGAAGGCTTCGGTTCCGCACAGGCATTGGCTAAAAGCATCGGAATTTGATGTTTGCATGTGTATGTTTCCAGATCGTCCGCACATTCATCCAACAGCTGAAACGTCTCATAGAATCTCCTTTTCGCCCGGTACTGCCTTTTCAGGCTTTCATCCATGTACGGTTTAAACGGCACCTCCGTCAGGCTATCCGGATTGCATCTGTACATGTAGTAACCGTCATCAATCGCCCTCACCCGTTTCGCTGCATAAAAGGCGTACAAATTGAACGGCGAATCCTCGGCAAAACGAATGTCCTCAAAAAAGTACAGCTGGTTTTTCTTCAGCAGGTCGCGCCTGTACAAATTCCGCCACACATACCAGATGAAGCGGGTTTCGTGCGCCTTTTTGAGCTCGCGTTTAATATCCCAGCTCAACAAGAGGCGATCGGTCGGCAGCGGCGGCGGGAAATAGGTGTCTTCCACATCGGAATGTTTATGATACCCGCACATGACGATATCAAGGTCGTCTTTTTTGGCAGCGGCGTACATGTTTTCAAACATTGCAGGCAATACAAAATCATCGCCATCGACAAACCCGACATAATCTCCTGTCGCGGCTTGAAGACCGGCATTTCTCGCTGAGCTCAGCCCGCCGTTTTTTTTATGAATCACTTTCACTCTGGCATCCAGGCTGCAGTACTTTCTGGCTATCTCTCCTGATCTGTCGGGAGAGCCGTCATCGACAAGGATGATTTCAATATTTTTCAGCGTCTGCCTGCGCAGCGAATCGACGCATTCTTCTATATAATCTTCGACATTGTACATCGGAACAATGATACTGACGAATGGCTTCATTGGACATCACCCATAATTTTCTGTCTTAAATCTGTGAAATAATGCTCCCTTGACGGGGTCTCACGATACGATTCACCGGTCTTGATCAGCTCTTCGATTGCGCCGAGAACCTCCCCCGCATCGGGATTTTCCACAAGCTTCATCGAAGGAACGCCTTTCAGCCAGCGAAAGCCTTCAAGCACTTTATGATCAAAAGAGCGGATCACAACGCACGGCGTTCCTGTAATCGCGCAAAAAATCATGCCGTGCAGCCTGTCTGTCACGACAACCTCCGCACCTCTCAGCTGATCCCAAAGCCGATTGAGCTCCTTCTTGCGAGACACGCGGCTGACCCTCCTGCCGATCGTCGTTGTAAAAGTTTGCACGGTGCCATATTCGTCGCCAACAGCCTTCAGCAGCTTTTCACGCTCTTCCGGTCTGAGAAAGCTTTCTTTATCCTCCCTTAAACAAACGAGCACACCGTCTCTTTCAGACTGCTGTTCTTTCTTTAAATAAAGCACCATATCAGGCTGTTTCACAATCGTTTGCTTTGAAAAATGCCTTTTCATAAATTGATAGGTTGTATCATCGCGCGCCATCATAAACAGCCGGCGATGAGAGTTGTAGATTTTTTTCGCTCTTTTCAGCTCCTTTTTGCCGCGAGGCGTCTCGGAAAAGTGCGCGGTTGCCGGGAGCTGGACAATTTTATAGTGCTTGAATGTTTTGATAATGAAGCGCCTCGTCCATTCCTCATTGCGGTACAAATCCCCCATGTTTCCTCCGCCGATGATGAACACCATATCCTCGGGGTGGCGGATGCGCATGAGCGCTTTTGCATGTTTGTAAATATCGTTGATGCCGATTTCAATTAATTCAAAATCGGGAAACTCGTTTTCTATGAATGTCCGGCTTGCCAGGGCAATCGCGTGATCTCCCAAATTATCATGGGACGGAATTAAAGTCAGAATGATTTTTTTCTTGCCTTTGTATTGATCAAAACGCTTTAAACCCGGTGTCCCCATCACATATTCAGAAGGATATTTCACCTTGAGCAAAAGCCATTCTGCAAGATTGATCTTCAGTTCCTGAAAGGTCATTTCCTCACCGCCTATTTCTTCATTCTGTGCTCGATCATTTTCTGGTAAATGGCTGCAAATCCATACACTGCCGGCATCAACCGCAAGCGAATCAGCATAAGGAGCAGCTTCTTCTTCGAATCGAATGCCGACATGTCCACCGCGGGGATTTTCCCCCTGAATTCCGGACAGGCGCATATGCTGCGGATATTTTTATATTTTTCTATTGAAGGATTTTGGTTTCGGCTCTTGCATTCATTTAAAATACTGATGCAGCCGTGGTTGACGATAAAGACGTGCAGCGCCTCCTTTAAAGCCGGAAGCTCTCCGTGCTTTGTCAGGCAGTCGAGGTTGGCTTCATAAAGAGCGAGCCCGTCTTCAAACAGCCCCGCCTGATACTTTTGGACGATGGACGACAGGTGGACCCTGTAATGATAAAGGGGCTTAGTCACGAACGCCGCCGTATTCGCATATAAAAGGCATCTGAAGCTGAAGTATTGATCTTCGATGTTTTCCAGCTCGTCGCGCAGCGGGAAAACGAGCTTATGTCGCTCAATCAGGCTCCGCCTGTAGAGCTTGTTCCAGGAAAAGCCGCTTACTTGACCCTTTAATAAAGCTTTTATGAATGCCTCTTTCGGCTTTCCTTCATAGTTTTTCCCGATGTCCGGGCAGACCGTTTTTCCGGTATCCTGAATTTCGACGGCATAATCACAGATGACAAGGTCGGCATCCCCATCCTTCGCTTTTTCATACATAGATTGGCAATAGTCCGGCTCAATCCAGTCGTCGGAGTCGATAAATGCCAAGTACTCGCCTGACGCCGCTTCGATCCCTTTATTGCGGACAGCGCCGAGGCCCTGATTCTTCTGCTGAATCGTTTTGATGCGTCCGTCCTTTTGGGCGTAATGATCAATGATCTTCTGGCTTCCGTCTGTTGAACCGTCATTAACGATAATGATTTCGATATTTTTTAAGGTCTGGCTGATCAGCGACTGCAAACAATTCGGCAAAAAAGCTTCTGTGTTATAAACAGCGACCAGTAGACTAACTGCTGGATTTTCCAATGTGATGACTCCTTTGTCGATATTTTCACAAGACCTAAACGGCCTATTCCGCTATTCAACGTTCAAAAATCGTTCTGTACGGCAATACCGACGAGTCGAACGGCATGAGCATAAAGCTGTATAAGAAGTAACAGATCAAAATCAAAACATACAGAAGCGCGTTCGATTTCGGTTCGAAAATCCGTACAAAATAAGGAACGAGAATCAGCTGATAGAGCCCGAAATAAATGTTGAACCTCGCAAAAATGACATCCTTTGTCGCCAAAATTCCGAACAGGAAGCCGATCAGACAAAGGTTGACGATATAATCGACTTCGGGCCAGCGCTTTCTGAGCTGCTCCCTGAAGCAGAATGCAAGTACGAGCGGGAGAAGAAGAACGACGATTTTAATGGCGTTCATGCCGTTCGTATTTTTCATCAGCCATTCTTCGTAATGTCCGTATTGACTGTTTTCAAGCACGACAAGGAATACGGACAGAAATTTTTGATACAGAAAAGTCCCCGCCAAAAATAAAAGCATGAGACACCAGAGGACAGGCGACCATGCTTTTCTTCTGACGATGAAATAGACCGGAATCATGATCAAAGCCGAAGAATGAAAAAGCGAACAGATCAGCACGACGATCATATAGCGCACCAGCTTCCCATCGATCAGATATCGCACCGCCCAAAACAGAATGGCCGCCGCCATGTATTGGCGAATACCGTTAAACGAAGCGTAGTAGTGAAACATGCCGATAAAGAGAAACATGCTCAACTCAAACGGTCTTCCATACACATAAAGCGTCTTGACGATATAGATATAGGTAATCGCGGCAACGACGGCAAACATGAGCGCCGGATCAGCTGAAATCTGGTTTAATATCCATAAGAGTGCGGTAAATCCGGGATCTGTCGACGACTTGTCTGTTCCGAAACCGAAGATCTCCCAAATGCTGTTGTATTTTCCGGCTAATTCGTAAAGCAGCATATAAGTGTGATAATCCGTTCCGACCTTGTATCTTAAGCCGGCAACGATAATTAAAGACGCGAGCGGAACGACGGTGAGGAGCGCATTCGGACGGTAGCCCGTCGGCAGCCTGTGATCTTCCCTGCCGTACATTTTCGCAAACCATGACCAGATGAAAACAATCCCCATATTCAACATATAAACAGCCATACACTCACTGTCCTTCTGTCGCGGAGATTGAATAGATGTCCATCAGTCTCGCCAAATTTGCTTTTGCATCATAGCCTCTCTCTGCCAGGCTTCTCTCAATCTCCGGCCATGCGGGCTTTTTCGCCTGAGCAGCACGGCTGATATCCTCAGCCCACCGTTCAAAACCGGCATTTAAGCTGAGACGTTTCAGCAGGCCGAGTCCCAAATCGGTTTCCTCCGTAATGTGATCTGACACAATACAAGGAAGCCCTGATGCCTGCGCTTCGACGAGAACGAGGGGGAGCCCTTCAAACAAAGACGGCATGGCAAATACATCAAACGTCCGCATGAGAGCCGGGATATCTTCGACGACGCCGAGAAACAGAATGTTGTCTTTTACACCGAGAGCGGCGGCTTTTTCTTCGATCTGTCTGCGCAGCGGACCGTCACCTGCGAACACCGCTTGAAAAGGCGTGCCCGATTTCTTGAAATGAGCGGCAAGCCCGAGCAGAAATGCGTGGTTTTTCTGTTCAAAAAAACGGCCGACATGTCCGATCACCAATGCGTCTTCCTTGATGCCGAAGCTCTTTTTTGCATCCGTCTTTGAAATGCCGTTCGCTTCTTTGAACCTGTCAAGTTCAATCCCGTTTTGCAAAAGATGGACCGCGTTTTTGCCCATCTTTTTTCCGCCGAATAAAAAACGCCCGGCATCTTTGCCGCAAGCGCACAGAGCCGTAGCACTGGAGAAAATCAAACGGCGGAATGCAAGGAGCTGCCATGTATCCCAAAACCGGGGGTTAGACTTCCAGGCCGTGTTGTGAGAATGACAGACCCTGACCGGAACGCCGGCGAGCCTGGCCGCCAATGCGGCAAACCCCGTCTGAAAATCCGTATGGGCGTGTACGGCGGCATACGGCCCTTTCTCAACCAAAATCCTTCTGATGTTTTTGATGTAGGCGAGAGGCCCCGACCGACCGATGCTCGGTACATAAAACACCCGGCCGCCGCGCGTGATGATCTCCGGATCATAATCGCACGTTTCTTCCCGATGGGAAATAAAATCAAATTGAATATGCCGCCTGTCTGTATGGCGGTATATATTCATAATCATCGTCTCCGCCCCGCCGCGGTTCATTCCGCTTACGATGTGAAGCACCCGTTCTGGTCTCACGCTTCCGTCATTCATGTTTTACGACCCCTCCGCCTTCATTCATCAATCTTCTTTTATGATATTTGTTCATGATAAAAGGAGGCATGACCCCCCTGATGATAGGTTTCATCATATAAATGTAGTCTGAGAGCGGCAGCTTCAGCCGTCTGCAGGCGGCAAAGACGATAAACGCATTGTCAATCGAGTAGCTGAACTTTCTCCTTTTAAACGCCGATTCGTCTTCCCTTACTTTGTATAAAGCTTCCTGAAGGTTATAGCCTGTGTAGCCCGCTTCAAAAAAACGGAGCCACAAATCGATGTCTTCCATCCTTCTTGTTCTCCGGCCGACCCGATAGCCGTCCAGCGCCTCGTACACTTCCGCTCTCATCATGATCGTCGCATGGCAAAACGGCGTTCCTTTCGCCATGATTCTCGGCCCGGGAGAGGGAGGAAGCATTCTGACGCCTCTGATCCCGTTTTCGTCAAAGGCCATCATTCCGCTGCCGACGACATGATAATGAAATTGTGATTCAAGAAACGCGACTTGTTTTTCAAAACGCCTTGGCAAAGAGATGTCATCTCCGTCCTGGCGCGCGATATATTTCCCGCTTGCGTACCGGAGACAGTGGTTTAGCGAAGCTGCCAGCCGCTGATTCTTCTCGTTTTTGATCAGCTTGATCCGATCTGCGTAATGATCAGCATACCGCCTGGCAACAGCATATGTCCCATCTGTCGATGCATCGTCGCATATAATCAGTTCCCAATTTTTATAGGTTTGCTTTAAAATCGACTCGATGCTCTCTGCGATCGTGTCTTCACAATTGTAGACTCCCATAATGACAGAAACTTTCGGCTTTTGACCCCCTGTCATCCTTTCAGCCTCCTTTCAACTGTTTCATGATCCATAAAGGAAGAGTAAATGTCCGCCATTTCTTTGACGGTGCGCTGCTGGGAAAAAGCGGCGGCCGTTCGTCTCCCCGCGTCCCCCATCTTTTTTCGCAAAGAAGGCAGGCGATACAGCTGCAAAATCCGGTCGCTGAACGTTCCGGCGTCTCCCTGCGGAATCAAAAATCCGTTCACGCCCTCTTGAATGACTTCCCGGTGTCCGCGGTTGTCCGCTGCAACGGCGGGTTTACCTGCAGCCATTCCTTCCAGGAGGTTCATGCCGAGCCCTTCCCTGATGCTTGAAGCGACAGACACATCGGCAAGCTGAATCCATTCGTGGATGTTTTTTTGAAAACCGGCAAATGTGACGGTCGAAGAAACGCCTTTTTGTTCAGCGAGACTTCGGTATTTTTCTTCCATCTGCCCTTTTCCTGCAAACACGAGCTTTAAGTTCGGGGCTCTGTCTTTTAAAGCAGCCGCCGTTTCGATGAGCAGCGCCTGGTTTTTATTCGCGTTCAGTTCCGCGGGATATATGAGAATAAAGTCGTCTTCTTTGAAACCGTATGTTTTCCTGAGCAGCATTTTCTCTGTTTCGCTGACAGGGTGAAAGCGCTCCGTATCGACGCCGATGCCGTGGATTTTTTCTGCTCGCAGCGCCTTGTGCAAGCCTTTTGCAAGGACGAAATCTTCTTCATTGATCGTAATTAGGCAATCGGTCAAAGCAGACAGCCCTTTTTCAATCGGATAGTACAGCAGCCAATTCTTTAAAGGTGCACCTTGGCAAAAGTGAAAACCGTGAGCGGTATAGATCACTTTCGTTCCCTCTTTTCTCTGTTTCCGGGCCGCAAGCCTTGCCAGCACGCCTCCCATCGGCGTGTGGCAATGAATGATGCTGTACCGGTTTTCGTCAATGATGCGCGCCAGCTCCCGATAGGCAGCGATATTGCTCGCATTCAGAGGAGAACGCCTGATGTCGATATCAAATTTTTTGTCTGTATAAGGCAGTGTCATATCTCCTTTTGCGGCGATATGAACGTTCCATCCCTGCTCTTTAAACCATTTTAAATATGGGAGGTGGAAGGCCTTGAAATGGTAATCCACAGTAGCGCAAAACAAAACCGTTCTTGTCATGTTCTTCCCCCTAGTGCGCTGTCACCAGCTTTTTCTCGTGCTGGCCGATCGCTTGGAATAAGCGTTCTCTCAGCTCGCGGTCTGACAAATACATAAATTCCTCCATGAATGTCTTCAGCACCGTCAACTCGACGTCGACCGCCTTGCCGATATGAATCTTCGGAAAAACCTGCTCTGCCAGCACTTCATTTTGATTCAGCAGCTCTTCGTACATTTTTTCTCCCGGGCGGATGCCTGTAAATTCGATTTTGATCTGGTCTGTCGTATAGCCTGAGAGCTGGATGAGATTTTTGGCGAGATCGACGATTTTGACCGGTTCGCCCATATCGAGCACGAAAATCTGTCTTCCTTTGGCAAGCGCCCCCGCTTGAATAACCAGCCTTGAAGCTTCCGGAATCGTCATGAAGTACCTCGTCATGTCCTGGTGTGTGACAGTGACCGGACCGCCTTTAGCGATTTGTTTTTTAAAAATCGGAATGACGCTTCCCCTGCTGCCGAGAACATTTCCGAAGCGGACAGCGACAAATTTGGTTTTGCTCGTTTTGCCGAGATTCATGATCAGCATTTCCGCGAACCGCTTCGTGGCCCCCATGATATTGGCGGGGTTGACCGCTTTGTCTGACGAGATCAGGACAAAAGTTTCCACTCCGGTTTCGTCGGCGGCTTCAGCGACGTTTTTCGTACCGAGGATATTGTTTTTGACAGCTTCTTTCGGGCATTTTTCCATCAGCGGCACATGCTTGTGTGCAGCTGCATGATAAATGACATTCGGTTTGTAGCGTTCCATCAGCAAAAACATTTTCTCTCTGTCCTGTATGTCGGCGATTTCCGGATAATAGGCGACATGCTTTCCGAACTTCTCCTGCAGTTCCAGCAGAATCGAATGAATGCTGTTTTCTCCATGCCCGACTAGCACAATCGATTTCGGTTTAAATTTGCTGATTTGCCGGCAGATTTCCGATCCGATTGAACCTCCGGCCCCCGTCACAAGAACGACGCGGTCCTTGACCGTATTGGAGATTTCGCTTGTATCAAGCTGGACAGGCTCCCTTCCGAGCAAATCTTCCGCTTTGACATCGCGAAGCTGGCCGACAGGATGTCTGCCAAGCAAAATTTCGTCTATTTTCGGCATGATTTGCGTTTTGACCCCCGTTTGCGCACACGCCTTGTACATGTCCTGCATCTGAGTGACGCTTAAAGATGGAATGGCGATGATGATTCGGTCAATATTCCACTGCCGAACCGCCTGCATGATCTGCTCTTTTCCGCCTAAAACGGGCAAACCCATGATTTCAAGCCGGTATTTCGTTTTGTCATCATCGATAAATGCGACGGGCTTAATGTTCAATTCCGGCTTTTGCACAAGCTGTTTTGCGATCAAACTGCCGGCAGAGCCCGCTCCGATAATAAGCGCTCTTAAAGATCCTTTGCTTTCTTTGTTCACCTGTTCCCTGATGATGCGCCACATCATCCGCGACCCGCCGATCAAGATCAGCTGGAACAGCCAGCTTAAACATAAAAGGCGAACCGGAACGTTTTGAAAGAAAAACAGTTCGAGGACCGCCGTCACTAGATGTGACAAGGTAATCGATTTAAGCAGCACATATAATTCACCGATGCTTGCGTACTCCCACACTTTTTTGTAAAGGTGGAAACAATGGGCGAATAAATGCTGAGCGCCAAGCAGTATCAGTGAAGTCATCAGCAGCATTTCCGAAGGGTATAAATCATATGATGGCGAAATCAGCTGATATCCGATAAAGATGGACAGCAAAACCAAGTACGAATCGAGTGCGGTAATAATGGAAAGCCTTCTCCGATATGTCAATTTCCTACCTCCTAATGTATCTTTCTAGCTGATAGGATCTTTCAGGCCAAAATCCCATGAGCTAAAAAGATACGGGCGATTTTCAAATTTAAACCGAGCACGTACATCAAATAAAAATGGGCATTTAACCCGTCCTCACGCCCCGCCATCGACGACTTGCGTCTAAGGCAGACGGGTAGTCTGCCCACGGTAGAGCCGAGTGCCTCCATCGGTAAAGGCAAGGAGACATCACCTAAAGCGGTTGCAGCCGCTTCATAAGATTACATAGTTGCGTAATTATACTGACGCGCTTTCTTCACTTTCCGCCCGTTCAACACGGCGCCGAGCAGTTCGCTTTTTGAAGAATTCAGCGCGTCCCGCGACTTGATCGCGTTATCAAGCTTTGTTTTTCCGCTGAGGATGACAAGGATGCTTCCATCCACTTGGTTCGCCAATATTTGCGCGTCTGCGACCGGCAAAAGCGGCGGCGAATCAAAGATGACTAAATCATACTGGTTGTACGCTTCTTTAAGCAGATCCTCCATCGCCTGCGACGACAACAGCTCGGACGGATTCGGAGGTATCGGACCGCTTGTCAGCACATGGAGATTTTCTGCCTGGCTTTGCTGCACGACATTTTCCAGCGTCGTTTTTTTCATCAATACGTTTGTGACGCCAGAATGGTTATCGAGCTCAAAAATTTTGTGAATCGTCGGCTTTCTTAAATCCGCGTCGATCAGAAGGACCTTTTTTTCCTGTTGCGAAAATACGACCGCCAAGTTTGAAGCCGAGAATGATTTGCCCTCTCCCGGCAGACCCGATGTGATGAGCAATGACTTAAACGGCTTCTCAAAGGATGAGAACTCAATGTTCGTCCTGATCGTCCGATATTGTTCGACGATTGGCGCGTTCGGCTGATGCAATGCGACAAGCGCCGATTGATATTTGCGAGAGCGTTTTTTTCTAATAGCCAAGCGGCTCACTCCTTCCTGCTTTCACACGGATATTCATATCGGGGTCTCCTCGAAACAGACTTTTTGTATGCTTCATTTGCTCAATACTTCCCAAATAAATAAATCCCGCTTCCTTTTCGACTTGCGACGGCCTTGCAACCGTATCATCGATAAAATCCAAAAAGAACGCCAAAGCGATTCCGGTCATTAATGCGGCGCCGAATGCCAGCAAAATATTCATTTTGTAATTCGGTCTGACAGGAGTCGGCGAATCGACGATGTCGGCTTTTGAAAGGACGGTTATCCGATCGGTGTTCATAATTTGCTTAATCTCTTTTTTGAGCACCGCTGTTAGCGTGTTCGCTATATCGGCTGCCCGTTTCTGATTTTCATCTTGAACTGAAATGTTAATAATCTCTGATTCGCTTTCACTGCTCGTTGCGATTTTTTCACCCAACCGGCCGGCAGAGTAAGGTAAATCAAGCTCTCTCTTGACTTGCTCCAAAATCACCGGGTTCTTTAGAAGTGCTTGGAATGTCCGCGTGTATTGCAGGTTGATTTGAATATCGCTGTACGTGGCACTCCCTTTTTTCTCTCCTACTTGATGCACCAAAATCTGCGTCGATGCCTGATAGACAGGTGTCAGCACATAGAACTGAATGATTCCGGTCGTCAATGTTACACCTATTGTCAAAACGAGAATAAGAACCGTTCTTTTTCGCAAGATTGCAATCAGTTCTCTAAAATCAATATTTTCTTTCATGCTTGACTGCCTCCTCAGGAATGCCGTTTGTTAATGATTGGATTATAAAAGAAAAAATTTGAATTGAAAAATGCTGAATTTAGCTATATAGTTCTTTTTAGAGAACAAATCCGTTCGTTTTCTTTCATTTTCTGTCGATATCTTAAATTTTTGAATTTTATAAAGAACAAATTATTTCTTATAATGAACAGGAAAGCGTTTTTATATGAATGGCAAGGGGAAGAGGAGGAATCAGTATGATCGGAAGAGTCATCCGAATGTACAGAAAAAGAAAAGGCTACTCCATTAACCAGCTTGCTGATATAGCAGGCGTATCAAAATCATATTTAAGCAAAATTGAACGCGGCGTTCACAGAAATCCGTCAGTCGAATTCCTGAAAAAAATCTCCCGTGCGCTGAAAGTTGAATTAAAGGAATTGTTTGATACCGAAGTGATCCTTTATCGGCGGACCGAGCATGAAGACGAGTGGAGAACCCACCTTGTACAGGCCGTGCAGGCGGGGATGAACCAGGAAGAACTGTTTCAATTCACACACCGCCTCAAGCAGAAAAAGAAAGAACGGACGCTTTATCGAAACAGGGAGCTGACCCAAGCTAATATCGAAGAATGGAGAGCCCTTATGCTGGAGGCCAAAGAAATGGGATTAACCGTCAAAGAAGTAGAAGCGTTTTTGATGAGAACAAAAAACCATTAATTCATCCTGCATTCATATTTGATTTTTAGAAGATAACGGGAGCTTTTGACTTGAACCATTCATCAGGATATAGATCCACATTTCCATTTCAACTTGCCGAAAATTCGGAATAATCGCATTAATAGATATTGCCCGTTCATGATGATCCATGTCTATAGCTCCGTTTTCACCTGTTTGCCTTATTTTTTCATGGCAGTCTTTAAGAGACTTTTTGCTTATGTTTATATATAAATGAAGAAACTCGGATTTTGACCTTTCGCATCTTCCTCCAAGGCATGCAATTCTGTGTCTTGCGGCTTATATCAAGACCTTTGTCACGGCCCGATTCCTTGAATGGGGACGAAGCGTTTTTGTTGAATCCAGGCCGGCTGTTCGTTAAGATGAATAAAATGGAAGAAGGAGATGGAATCATGAAAGTATTGGTGCTCGCATTTCATCCGAATATGGAGCAGTCAGTTGTGAACAGAGCCTTTGCAGACACATTGAAAGACGCACCCGGTATTACATTCCGCGACCTTTATCAGGAATATCCTGACGAGGCCATTGATGTGGAAAAAGAACAAAAACTTTGTGAAGAACACGATCGGATCGTCTTCCAGTTTCCGCTTTATTGGTACAGCTCGCCGCCGCTCTTAAAAAAATGGTTGGACCACGTTTTTCTCTACGGCTGGGCATACGGAACAAACGGCACAGCGCTTCACGGCAAAGAATTCATGGTCGCTGTATCGGCGGGCGCTCCCGAAGAAGCCTATCGGGCAGGCGGGTCAAATCACTATACGATCAGCGAACTGTTACGCCCTTTTCAGGCGACAAGCAACTTCATCGGTACTACATACCTTCCTCCGTACGTGTTTTACGGGGCGGGTTCAACCGGCGAAAACGAGCTTGCCGAAAGCGCGAAAACATATAGAAATCATGTTTTGAAATCATTTTAAATCGAAAAAAACCCGACTCTGAAAAGTCGGGTTTCGTTATTTGTTCGGCTATCATGCACGTTCATCCAGCCACTTTTCCCCCCACGCGGCCATCTCTTTAAAAATGCTGTGGAACGCTTCACCTTTTTCTGTTAATTCATATTCAACAGTAACAGGAACCGTCGGGAACACCTTCCGGGAAATCATACCGCTTTCTTCAAGATGTCTTAATGTGTCAGTTAATCCTTTCGTGTTGACGTTTCCCAAGTTCCTTCTGAGCTCGTTGAATCGCCGCTTGCCCTGAATGAGTTCGGCGAGAACTAAAAATGACCATTTACCAGAGAAAATTTTCAATACATCCTGTATTAAAGAAGAGCATTCTTTATGATCGACAGCTGAATTCATAGCAATTCCTCCATTGCCTCATTCGCCAATTTTGACTTGATCCTATCATATGGACACCAAAGCATTCAAGAGAATGATCTTACGGTTTATTTTTATAAAGCATATATAAAAAAATTGCGTTCTTGTGAAGCCTCACAGTGGTTGCTATGGTTATATCAAAAGGAGGAAAAACATGAAAAAACAATACGATTCTTTATTCACACCTTTTACTTTTAAAAACGGCATCCAATTGAAAAACAGGATCATCATGCCGCCAATGGGACATTCATCCTCTATGCCGGGAGGATTTATTTCTGACGACGAACTCGTCTATTATGCCGCGCGGGCGACAGATGTCGGAATGGTCATCACATCTGCGACAACCGTACAGCCCGGAACCGGATTTCCCGGCATCCCCGGAGCGGAAAACGATGATCAAATCCCGGGACTAACCAGGCTTGCAGCCACTTTAAAGAAACACGGAGCAAAAGCAATCCTGCAGCTCTTCCATGCCGGAGCCAAAGGTAAAGAACGAACAGTAAGCGCCAGCGCCGTCGCTCCGAATCAACCGAATGCACCGGTGCCGAGGGCACTGGCTGAGCAAGAAATTCAAGACCTTATCCATTCTTTCGGCCAGGCGGCGCGAAGAGCGATAGAAGCCGGGTTTGACGGAGTCGAAATTCACGGCGCAAACGGGTTTCTCATCCATCAGTTCTTCTCTCCTTATTACAACCGGCGCAATGACAGCTGGGGCGGCACTTTAGAGAAACGGATGAGGTTTCCGCTTCAGATTATAGAAGAAATCAGACGCGTAGCGAATAGCTGCCATAAACCATCTTTTATCATCGGCTACAAATTTTCGCCCGAAGAGCCGGAAACGCCCGGAATCACAATGGCTGAAACGTTGCCTTTCGTCAATGTACTGCGGGAACAAGCATTGGACTACCTGCACGTTTCTCTCATTGATTTCAGGTCCTTGCCGCGCCGTGGTGCAGACAAATCCCGCAC
This sequence comes from Bacillus sp. B19-2, assembly GCF_022832475.1. NCBI lineage: Bacteria > Bacillati > Bacillota > Bacilli > Caryophanales > Bacillaceae > Bacillus > Bacillus sp. B19-2. The sequence continues at coordinate 670,464 of NZ_JALHKQ010000002.1, read as the reverse complement.
GCGGATGGAACTGATCAAAGAAGCGGTCGGGGATCGTCTCCCTCTGATCGGAGCCGGGAAAGTACGCACACCGGAAGATGCCGTTCAAGCGCTAAAAACAGGAGCCGATCTCGTCGGAATCGATCGGGGACTTCTGATGGAGCCGGAATGGCTTCAAAAAGTTCAAGCCGGAAAAGAGGACGATATTCAAACAACCCTGTCAAGACATGATCAGCAGAAGCTTGCAATTCCGGATGCGTTTTGGGAAAGTATACCGCTGTATATTGATTTCAACGATTGACGATTTTCCGTTTATACGGACTATAGATTCATATAAAAAAGGTGTCTTTTCGCTTAAAATTGATGTCATTTTCAAAAAAATGTATGAGAAAAGAGGCACTTAGACCAGTTGAGTCCCAGAGATGAGTATATTAGAATGATGGTAATTCAATATTGTCGGGATTGTTACTGTTAAGCAGGCAAGACCTAAAATGTGTGAAGGGCGAAGTCTATCTTTTGCCTATATGACCTTGCACATTTTAGGTCTTTTTTCTGTTCTTCAGGTCAATGCCGCTGTTAGGAGGGATGATTGGAAACGTTCATGTTGTCAGGAGCAATCTGTTACATATTGAAAAAGGGAGGAAATATTGATGAACATCAAAAACATCGCTAAAAAAGCGTCAGCTTTAACCGTCGCAGCAGCTCTGCTTGCGGGAGGCGCGCCGCAAACCTTTGCAAAAGAAAAGCAAGATTACAAGAAGAGCTACGGATTTTCTCATATTACAAGACATGACATGCTGAAAATTCCCGAACAGCAAAAGAGTGAACAATTTAAAGTTCCTCAATTCGATCCGAAAACCATCAAAAACATCCCTTCAGCAAAAGGTTATAACAAAAATGGAGAACTGATCGATTTAGACGTATGGGACAGCTGGCCGCTGCAAAATGCCGACGGAACAGTCGCTACATACCACGGCTACAATCTTGTCTTCGCGTTGGCGGGCGACCCGAAAGACGTCGATGACACATCCATCTACTTGTTCTATCAAAAGAAAGGCGAAACTTCCATCGACAGCTGGAAAAACGCCGGCAGAGTGTTTAAAGACAGCGACAAATTCACTCCTGACGATCCGTACCTTAAGTATCAAACACAAGAGTGGTCAGGGTCCGCCACGCTGACAAAAGACGGAAAAGTCCGACTGTTCTACACAGCTTTCTCCGGCACGCAATACGGCAAACAAACGCTGACAACGGCGCAGGTCAATTTCACTCAGCCGGATTCGGACACACTGAAAATTGACGGTGTAGAAGATCATAAATCAGTCTTTGACGGCGCTGACGGCTCAGTGTACCAAAACGTTCAGCAATTCATTGACGAAGGAAACTACACCTCCGGCGACAACCATACACTGAGAGACCCGCATTATGTGGAAGATCACGGCCACAAATATCTCGTGTTTGAAGCCAATACGGGAACAAAAACCGGCTATCAAGGAGAAGACTCTCTATTCAACAGAACTTACTATGGAGGCAGCAAGAAATTCTTTAGAGAAGAAAGCAGCAAGCTGCTTCAAGGAGCGAACAAAAAGAACGCTTCATTGGCTAACGGCGCACTCGGCATCATCGAATTAAATAATGATTATACGCTGAAAAAAGTCATGAAGCCTTTGATCGCCTCCAATACGGTGACTGATGAAATCGAACGGGCCAACCTCTTCAAAATGAACGGAAAATGGTATCTGTTCACAGATTCAAGAGGATCAAAAATGACAATTGACGGCATTGGTGCAAAAGACATTTATATGCTCGGCTATGTATCAGATTCACTAACCGGACCATTCAAGCCTTTAAACAAATCCGGACTTGTTTTGCACATGGACCTGGATTACAATGACATCACATTTACTTATTCACACTTTGCCGTACCGCAGAAAAAAGGCGACGAAGTCGTCATCACGAGCTACATCACAAACAGAGGAATTTCAAACGAGCATCACGCCACATTTGCACCAAGCTTTTTGCTGAAAGTCAAAGGATCAAAAACATCCGTTGTCAAAAACAGCATTCTTGAACAGGGACAATTAACGGTAAACTAATAAAACGAACGAAAGAAAATGCCGGTGAACATCGGCATTTTCTTTCGTGTGTCATCTTAGAATAAAGCGGGGAATTTTCTTGAAGAAGACAGTATATAAGCGGATTAGCATTTTAACTGTTTGTCTTGGAATCTTCATCATGATATTGGCTTCAGCCCGGGAAACAGAAAAAAAGGGAGAATCCCCGGAAACACCGGAATATCGCGCGGCTTTCCATTTGACAACCCCTGACAAATGGAAAAACGACCCTCAAAAGCCCGTCTATTTCAATGGAGAATATCATTACTACTACCTCTATAACCGGGACTATCCGGACGGCAATGGGACAGAGTGGCGCCACGCGGTGTCAGACGATCTCGTCCACTGGCAGGATCAAGGAGTTGCCATTCCGAAATATACGAATAAAAACGGCGATCCTTGGTCCGGTTCTGTCGTTGTCGACTCACAAAACACAGCCGGCTTCGGCAAAGGGGCGATCGTGGCGATTATGACGCAGCCTTCGGCCAATGACGGGAAGGAAGAACAATTTTTATGGTACAGCCAAAATGGCGGAAAAACATTTAAGCCTTACGGTGAAGAGCCGGTCTTGCCTAATCCGGACACCGTCGATTTCAGAGATCCGAAAGTGATCTGGGATGAAGAGGATGATAAATGGGTGATGGCGCTGGCTGAAGGAACGAAAATCGGCTTTTACGAATCACAAAATCTGAAGGAATGGCGTTATACAAGTAGTTTCCAAACAGAAAATATCGGCATCATCGAATGTCCGGATCTATTCAAGATGCGGGCGGATGACGGAACATATAAATGGGTTCTTGGAGCAAGCGCAAATGGAAAAGGTGCCGGCAAGCCGAATACTTATGCATACTGGACAGGCAGCTTCAACGGCAACGAATTTACCGCGGACGAAGCAGAACCCCAGTGGCTTGATTACGGCTTTGACTGGTATGCGGGCGTGACATTCGAGGACGGCGAAACAAACGATCCGTACGGGAAACGCTATGCTTTGGCGTGGATGAATAACTGGGATTATGCAAACCGGACGCCGACATGGAAAGACGGCTTTAATGGAACCGATTCGATCGTCCGGCAAATTCAGCTTAAACATAAAGGCGGAAATCAATACAGCCTTGCCTCTCATCCAATCGATCAATTGGATGAATTAACCGAATCGACAGATGAGTTTGAGCGTATCGAAGTAAACGGATCAAAAACGCTTCAGATTAAGGCAAATACCTATCAGCTTGAGGCGGATATCTCGTGGGCCGATCTTAAAAACGCGGGATTCAGGCTTAGAGAATCCGCTGATCGAAAACGCCATATCGATGTAGGAATTTCCGCAGAAGGCGGATATTCTTTTGTGAACAGAGGATTTACGGGACAGCCTGACAGCACCCGTACCTATTTGGAAAGCAAAGCACCGTTTGATCCGGAAAAAAAGCGGGTGCATTTCACAATCATCGTAGATCAAAACACTGTCGAAGCGTTTATTGATGACGGCGAAACGACGCACTCAAACCTTGCATTTCCCGACCTGAATGATACAGGTATCACGCTCTTTACCGAAAATGGAACGGCCGTCTTTGAAAATCTAAAGATCAAACATATGCGTTCAATCCACGATTAAACATTAAACAACAACGGGCGGCCAAACAGCCGCCTTTTTTCTGAAAGCGCAAAAAAAGCGAGCCATTACAAGCTCACTCTCCGTTTCGTTTCGGCATAACAGCAGACAACAAGATCCCCGCCCCGAGGCCGATCAAAAGCCCCGGCGCCGGATGGTCGAATAATATCCCAATGCCTAACCCAATCAACAGCCCTGATGGTATAAAATAATTATGTTTTTTGTCCATTTAACCCCGCCCCTTCGTCTAGTTATCACGAGTAACTCCAATTGATATATGCTTCCGGTGAGTCAAATACGACTAAAGTGTTCACAAAAAAACAAGGGCGGCTAATGCCAAACCCTTGTCTTGAAAACGCGCTCGGAGGGATTCGAACCCCCGGCAGACGTGGTACCGGAAACCACCGCTCTATCCAACTGAGCTACGAGCGCACAATATGATTTTTTAACGTCAGCAATTCATATTATAAGGGCTGTTCTTTAAAAAGTCAATCATAATCTCTGCTCGCAACATAATACTCGATTTCTTTATTTACTTCGTCCGTTGTTTTGACAAGGCAGATCATGCCGTCAATAAAAGGCCAAATGAATCATGACATCCAGCCAGAGAAGCAGCATGGCTACAGCGCAGCCTTTTCTCTCGTCCAGATAAAATCTGTGAGCGGCAACACCTCCGAAAAACCACCATAAAAGAAATACGATCATCTTAGCTTTGGTTTCTTCTTATTTTGGAGCTCTGAACGCTCTTGTCAGCGTTCACATATAATTCCTTTTTTTCTATAAAATAAATGGAAGATCAATGGACTTAGACGCCAATTTTCTATACTTTGCTCTATAAAGTTGATATTTTGTTTGAATGTCCTTTAAAATGGGAAAAATAAACCCCAGTATGTCTTTTTAATGAAGGCGGCTTTTTGTTTGACCTTTATTGACCAAAAATGTATGATTAAACTACATACTTACCTTTTAAGGTGAAGGAGGAGCATTATGAATTTAATACCTACAGTCATTGAACAGACGAACCGCGGGGAAAGAGCGTATGACATTTACTCACGCTTGTTGAAAGACCGTATCATTATGCTGGGATCAGCAATCGATGACAATGTTGCGAACTCCATCGTATCTCAGCTTCTATTCCTTGAAGCCGAAGATCCAGAAAAAGATATCAGCATCTATATTAACAGCCCTGGCGGCTCCATCACAGCCGGTATGGCGATTTATGACACCATGCAGTTCATTAAACCGCAAGTCTCTACGATTTGTACGGGAATGGCGGCATCTATGGGTGCGTTCCTTCTCGCAGCCGGCGAGAAAGGGAAGCGCTACGCTCTTCCAAACAGTGAAGTCATGATCCATCAGCCGCTTGGCGGAGCGCAGGGGCAGGCGACAGAAATTGAAATCGCCGCGAAGCGCATTCTTTCATTGCGCGACAAACTGAACAAAATTCTGGCAGAGCGCACTGGACAGCCGCTTGAAGTGATCGAGCGCGATACAGACCGCGACAACTTCAAAACGGCTGAAGAAGCAAAAGAATACGGCCTGATTGATAAAGTGCTCACACGCAATATCGACGCACAGAAGTAAACAGCAAAAAAGCTGCCGATGATTCGGCAGCTTTTTTTATGTTGCCCTACCCTCCGCTCATTATGTAAGAGGTTCTATAAATCCTTCCACTTTTTCTCGAGGACAGGGTAGCGATAATCATTCATGTTCCCGATCAATTCCGCGGGACTCGCCGAAGCATGAATCAGCTGAAGGTGTGATTCGTTCGAAAAGCCTTCTTGAACGCTGTATTCGAGCATTTTAAGAAGGGGGTCAAAATAGCCGTTCACATTGTAAAGTCCGATCGGCTTTTTATGAATGCCGATCTGCGCCCAGCAAAGCACTTCAAACAGCTCTTCAAACGTACCGAAGCCTCCGGGCATCGCGACAAAGCCATCAGCTAATTCACTCATTTTCGCTTTGCGCTCATGCATGCCGCTCACTTCGATCAGCTCTGTCAGCTGCTGATGAACGATTTCCCCTGTAAAAAGTCCTTTCGGCATAACGCCGACAACTTCTCCGCCGTTTTTCAATACAGTATCCGCAATCACGCCCATCAATCCCATTCTCGATCCTCCGTAAACTAGGCGAAGCCCCTTCTCGGCAATATAAACGCCGAGCTCTGCAGCTTTCTTCTTGTACGCCGGGTCCGCCCCCATATTTGATCCTGAATATACGCATACCGTTTTCACTCTCGCTCACTCCAACTCCATATATTGATAAAAACAATTAACATTGTACTATATATTGTTTGTTCCGTGTGCGATAATATAATTGAATTTCTAAATAGGAGTGTAGACTTATGACAATTACAGACGCGGAGCAATGGACAAAGACATTTTACCGGAAAAGGGGATGGAGCGAATACGGACCTTTCATCCGGATGGGATTTTTAATGGAAGAGGCTGGTGAACTGGCGAGAGCGGTCAGGGCATACGAAATCGGAAGGGACCGTCCTGATGAAGTCAAACGGCCGGCTGCTGAACTGAAAAAAGAACTGATCGAAGAAATGGGCGATGTGATGGGGAATTTGATTATGCTTGCCGGTATATACGATGTTTCATTGGAAGACATGATGGATGCCCACCGCCGCAAACTGACGAAAAGATTTGCAGGAGAGCATCATGAAGATCAATGACCGCCTTTACGGAGAGGCAGATTTGGAGCCTGTGCTGACAGACCTCATTCATTCAAAAGCCGTTCAGCGTCTGAATGGAATTCATCAAGGCGGAGCATGCTTTCTCGTCAATCCCGTATGGAACATCAGCCGCTGCGAACACAGCATCGGGGTTATGCTTTTGATCCGCAGGCTTGGCGGAAGCCTTGAAGAACAAATTGCAGGATTGCTTCACGATGTTTCCCATACGGCATTTTCCCATGTGGCTGATGATGTATTTAACATGGAAAACGAAGATTTCCATGAACAGATGTTTCGGCAATGGGTCAAGCAATCTGATATCCCCGGGATTTTGGATACATACGGATTCGAAGATGAAGACATCTTATACGATGAAAAAAAATGGACGCTGCTGGAGCAGCCGGCTCCCTCATTATGCGCGGATCGCATTGATTACACGCTTCGCGACTCTTTAGCTTATGGATTTGGCGATCAAGAAGAGATTGGACGATTTTTAGAAACGGGACTGACCGTTGTTGAAGGCGAAATCTGCTGCACTTCGGCGGAGCATGCCGAATGGTTTACCCGCCTTTACTATCAAGAGGTGATTGACTTCTTTATGAATCCCCTCAATGTATATGCGCTCTGTACGCTCAGCCAAATGCTGAAAAAGGCGCTTGACATGCGTATCATCACGGGACGCGATTTTTTCAAAACCGACACGGAACTGCTTGCGATGCTAAAGCAAAAAGCGCGCTTCCGGGAAACGCTTGAAAAGCTCAGCACTGCTAGCCAGCGCGTTAAACAAGGAGACGAAGGCGATTTTACTTTTCATCAAACATTAAAGGTAAGATGGATCGATCCAAAAGTCGCCGTTAACGGAAGAAAAGTCCCCGCTTCCACACTTTCAAAAGACGTCCTTTTGATGAAAGAAACGGCAATAGCTGCAATGAAAAAAGGCACATATGTAAAAGCCGCCGAATAAAAGCAACCGCCTGCTTCGGTCCGACCGGAACAGGCGGTTTTCTTTGGTTATGTCACGTCAAATATTTGTTCAGGCCTGTCGACAAAATGCTTTTTGCCGATTTTATGAAACAGCCCTGTTTTATGAAGAAGCTCACGCGGCTGCTGCTGCAGCCCGACAATCATCACTTTGCCGTTTTGCTGGTGGACACGGTTGACGATCGTCATCAAGCTGCCTTCTGCGGAAGAATCCATGTAGTCCACTTTGTTCATAAGCAGGATGAGGAGTTTTGGCGGGTGGCCTTTGTCCAAAATTGAATCCTCCAATGAATTCGATGAGCCGAAAAACAACGGGCCTTCAACAGAATAGATGCTGACAGAGCTGTGGAATTTCTTTTCTTCCGCTGCAGCAGCCGACTGGACGATCGATTCAGACACATCCTTTTTAATACGGAACGATTTGCTCATTCTGGCGATAAAGGTGATGATCGCCAGCAGGATACCGGCCGCCACCCCAAAGACAAGGTCCTGCCAAACCGTTAAAAGAAATGTGACGACAAGCACAGCAGAATCGGAATTCTTAATTTTCAAAATGTTCGCGAACTCTTTCCGCTCACTCATGTTCCAAGCGACCACCATTAAAATCGGCGACATGCTTGCAAGCGGGATAAGGGAAGCGTATGGCGCAAACAAAAGCAGGACCAATAAAACAAACACGCCGTGCACGATACCTGAAATTGGAGAAGCAGCACCCGTTTTAATATTGGTCGCCGTACGGGCAATCGCACCTGTCGCCGGAATTCCGCCGAACAGCGGTGCGGCAATGTTCGCAATCCCTTGGCCGACAAGCTCTTTATTGCTGTCATGCCTTGTTCCCTTCATATTGTCTGCCACCATCGCGGAAAGCAGCGATTCGATTCCGCCGAGCATCGCAATCGCAAGAGCGGGAGGCAGCAGGTAAATGATTTTTTCCAATGACAATTCAGGAAATTGAAAGCTCGGTAAGCTGCGCGGAATTTCTCCGTAAGCTGAGCCGATCGTCACCACCTGTTCAGGAAACAGCATCGTGGCCATGACCGTCGATACAAGCAAGCCTGCAAGCGCCCCCGGCACTTTCGGAAGAATCTTCGGCGTAAACAGCACACAAAAGAGCGATACAACAGCCGTCAAAATGCTGTAAAAGCTGAGCGTATTCAAGTTGATGACAACCTCTCGCATATTCATATAAAAACTCTCATGCTTCTCAACATTTCTCAAGCCTAAAAACTTGGCGATTTCTCCGGTGAAAATAATTACCGCGATGCCGGCCGTAAATCCGATGATCACCGGCCGCGGAATAAACTTGATAATCTTGCCGAGTTTTAGCAGCCCTAATATGACGAGAATCACTCCGGCCATAAAACCGGCAATCAACAGATTCTCAAATCCGTATTGGAGCACAATAGCGAACAGGATCGGAACAAAGGCGCCTGTCGGCCCGCCAATCTGGTATTTCGACCCGCCGAGAAGCGAAATCAAAATACCGGCGACAATCACTGTGTAAAGACCGTGTTCCGGTTTCACCCCCGAGGCTATAGCAAAAGCCATGCCAAGCGGAATTGCAACGACTCCAACGACCATTCCTGCTACAATATCTTTTTGAAACCGCTTAAGGCTGTATCCTTCAAATCTGCCTGAAAAACGTAACATTTAACCTATCCTCCCCATTTCCGACAGCGAAACGTCTTCACGTGAATAACCATCTTCCACAACATCCAAACAGCCGGTCTTTGGATCAATCACTAATCCGTGCACCGGGACGTCTGAAGGCATCAGCGGATGATTCCGGACCATGTTCACGCTGTGGCTGACGCTGTCTTCAACGCTGTCAAAGCCCGTCATCCATGTGTCCAAATCGATGCCTGAATGCTGCAGGAGTTCGAGACAAACATCATCAACACCCCGCTGTTTGGCCTTTTGAAGGATAGATGAAGCGTTCAGGCTTGCCATACCGCACTCATGGTGGCCGATCACGCAGACTTCTTCAGCCTGCAGCTCATAGACAGCCACAAGAATGCTGCGCATGACGCTTCCAAAAGGGTGAGAAACAACGGCTCCCGCATTCTTAATGATTTTTGCGTCTCCATTTCTTAACCCCATTGCATGATGGAGCAGTTCCAATAAACGTGTGTCCATACATGTCAAAATCACAAGTTTTTTCTCCGGAAATTTTGTCGTTTCATAAAACTCGTACCTCTTTTCCTCTACAAAAGACTGATTTTGCTTCAAAATGGAAGTTAAAATCGCCATTTCTCTCTCACTCCTTTTCACAGTCATATGACCTTGATATTGTTACAGCCGAATTATAGCACATGGATTTCCGATTTGGATTCAAATCAAAAAATTCGCTAAAAATGTACTGAATATTTTAAAAAGTCTAACTTTATATCTTTCTAAAATAATAAAATCTACACTGTTCTTCACCTATATAAATAGAACTGGAAGAAAAACGGACCATCTAATATTTGGATTTATAGTTATAAAAATGCATTAAAATAAATTAAAAAACTGAAATAAGTATCTATGATTTTCTAAACAACAATAATTGAGCTGATAGTCCTGCGTTTATTCGGAACAGTCTTTGATTTTTATAGAAGCCGCTTTTCCTCTATAATAGAAGCAGATGATACGCGGAAGGAGAATGCAGATGAAACCGTTTGTATATGTCACAAAACCGGTTCCAAAAGAAATCGAAGAGATGCTCGCCGAACACTGCACATATGAAATTTGGACTTCGCGCGAGCGTATTCCCAGATCAACCCTGCTCGAAAAAATCAAGGAAGCAGACGGTCTTTTGACCTCGGGGACAAAAATCGACCGTGAATTATTATGCAATGCGCCGAAGCTGAAAATCGTCAGCAACAATTCCGTCGGCTATGACAACTTTGACATTGAAGCAATGAAAGAAAAATCGGTTATCGGCACTCACACGCCATACATTCTTGACGGCACAGTCGCAGACCTCGCTTTCGGTCTGATTCTTTCCTCAGCGCGGCGAATCGCCGAGCTCGACCGCTACGTCCGCGATGGAAAATGGACCAAATCAGAGGATGATGAAAGCTTGTTCGGATGCGATGTCCATCACCGGACGCTTGGCATTATCGGAATGGGGCGAATCGGCGAACACATCGCCAAACGGGCGGCCTTTGGTTTTGATATGGAAGTGCTCTATTACAGCCGCAGCCGCAAACCCGACACAGAGAAAAAAACCGGCGCGGTTTATACGGGCTTTCACGAACTGTTGGAACGCTCGGACTTCATTGTTCTGGTCACACCGCTCACAGATGAGACATACCGCCTTATTGGCGAAGCTGAATTCAAAAAAATGAAACCGTCGTCCATTTTCATCAACATCTCCCGCGGCAAAACCGTTGACGAACAAGCGTTGATTCAAGCGCTGAAAAAAGGATGGATTAAAGGAGCCGGACTTGATGTATTTGAAAAGGAGCCGATTGAAAAAGACAATCCGCTCCTAACCCTTTCCAATGTGACCCTCGTTCCCCACATTGGATCATCCACTCTTGTCACACACGTCAACATGCTGAAAAGTGCCGTCCAAAACCTGATTGACGGTCTTCAGGGCAGACAGCCAAAAGATATAGTCAAAGAACTGAGATGACGCGCATTCTTTACATTCAGGCGCGGAATGTTTTGCCGAGCTCGCGCCCTAAACCAAAATAGTGTCTGAAAAGATAAATTAAAGGCCCCCATTTTTGAGGATCGATGTGATGTTCCCCTTTTATAATCGCTTCATGTGCGTGCACATGAAGCACTTTTGTTTCAATGACGGCAAAATACGGGGAATGTTCCGGAATGCGGATATTGACGGCTTCCGCTTCAATTTGAAGCGGACAATCGGCGACTCGGTCAGGTTTCACCGCCTGGGAATCCGCTGCCGTAAATCCGCCGGCTGCGAATTTTTCTTTAAGGTATGTAAAGCCGAGCCGCTTTTTTTCTTCCGGAACACATTGTTTGCCGGTATAGGGAGCGAGCCGTTCTACATTGCTCCATAAAGATGAATCCGGCACATTGATGACGCATCCGGCTTGCCTCTCTAAATTTTCCAATGCTTTGCCGCCGGTGCCGACGCCGAGTACGATCGAATCCCCAAGCGCCCAAGAAGAGGAAAGCGGGCTGAGATTCGTGGAACCGTCTTCGTTCAGCGTGCTGAGCAAAATGACGGGTGTTCCGTAGTATAAAATGCTTGGCTCTATAATTTTGCTGTTTTGATGCATATGCGTCTCCTCCTTTTATGCTTTTATTGTAATCCTTCAATATTTCAATTAACATCGAAGTATCGATTACATTTTAGGAGGAAGTGTCATGAACGTGAATCCGAATATCGCCGAGGTCGCCAAGCTTGTCACCGATCCGTCACGGGCTGCGATTTTAACCGCATTGCTTGATGACCGGTTTTATACGGCTACCGAGCTGGCCGGGTATGCGGGAATCAAACAGCAGACAGCAAGCTTTCACCTTTCCAAACTGCTTGACGCCGAAATGCTGACATGCCGGAAGCAAGGACGGCACCGCTATTACCGGCTCAAAGATGGCAAGGTTGCACAATCGCTGGAAACTTTGCTCAACATAGCACCCCCTGCTGAAATTCGCTCTTTCCGGCAGTCAGCCGAAGATCGGGCGGTCAGAAAAGCGCGCACATGCTATGATCACCTGGCTGGATCGCTCGGCGTCACACTTGCGGAGCGGCTCGTGGAGATGGGCGTGTTGAAAGAAGAAGAGACGGCTTATACAGTGACTGAAGCAGGAGAATTATTTTTGAAGGAGCTTGGCATCGATGTTGGGGAAGTCAAAAAGAAACGGCGCTCTTTTTGCCATAAATGCCTGGATTGGAGTGAAAGGCGGCATCACATTGCCGGCGCCCTGGGTTCCGCACTGCTCGACGCTTTCATCCGCATGGGCTGGATTGAGCGGCGCCCGCGCACACGGGCCGTTGCGGTCACGCCTGCGGGCACAAAGGAACTTTACCGCCTATTTCACATTTCCATTGAAAAGAACTGATGAAAAACAGTCGGTTTTTTTCTTCCTAACATTGCGGGAGTCAAATAGGAAACCGCGGCGATCCGTTCCCGTCCCCGGGTTTCATGGAAAATTTACAATACTATAATGATTTCTGAGCATGTTATGAGGTACAATTCAATATGATTACAGACGGAATATAGAAATGAGGAAATGCGGCTGTTCAATCCCATGAAGGCACATTCTTCATGTTTATGCTATAAAGTCTAAAGACAGGGAGGACTTTATCCGTGAAAAAAATATTATCCACACTTGCGCTTGGGATTGTTCTCGTGCTGGGCTTTCTGGCGGGGAACCTTTTCACAAGCTCAGCTGAAGGGCCGCATGCAGAAAAAGGCGGCACCGTTCAGTCAAATGAAGTCATCAATACATTTGAAGGTGTCGCCGACTATATCGTGAAATACGGCAGGCTGCCTGACAACTTCATCACAAAAGCCGAGGCGTCAAAATTAGGCTGGGACCCGCAAAAAGGCAATCTGGCAGAAGTAGCGCCTGGTAAAAGCATCGGCGGCGATGTCTTTCAAAACAGAGAAAAGCTGCTTCCAGATGCGTCCGGACGCGTATGGAGAGAAGCCGACATCAACTATACATCGGGATTCCGGGGGTCAGACCGGATCGTCTATTCCAACGACAGACTGGTTTATAAAACAACTGACCACTATAAAACGTTTATGAGAATGAGATGATCATATGAAACAAGTCATTTTAAACGGAGACAAGATCACGAATGTATCAGATCTTCACCAAGCATTAAAAGAACAGCTGGAGCTTCCGGACTACTATGGCGAAAATCTCGACGCGCTATGGGATTGTCTGACCGGCTGGGTCAGCATGCCTTTGCTGATCGAGTGGAAGAATGTCGAAAAAAGCCGGATTTACTTGGGCGATCAAGCCGAAGCATATTTGCAGCTTTTTCGCGAGGCCGAAGAAACACTGGACGGCTTTCAGCTGAAAACAGAAGGATAAATCAGAAAACGAGCGGGCGCTGCAGACAGGCGTCCGCTTATTTTAATTGATGCGCACAGCGGTTCTTCAGTCAAAAAATGCTTGAATGAAAATGGTCTGGAAATCTCCGGCGTTCACATCTTCTTTCGTCAAACCGCTCCCGGTTTGCTTTGTGAAGTGATCCTTCGACAAAATTAACTTTCCGTCCTTTGTCAGCTTGGAAGCGAGCGGGTTTTTATTAAAGGGAGACGCTTCCTCATCGAAAACCGCATCCCGCACGCACGTAAGCGCTGCTTCATCGATTGGCGTCAGCGAAAACGCGTAGCCGATATGCCATCCCTCTCCCTTATCCATTTCAAGAAGGTAATCTCCTTTATCTGTCTTTGTTTTCCTGATACGGTAAGCTCCTGTTTTTGAGGTGATGGGTTCACCTGAGAACGGAACGGGTGCAAGCGGCAGGTTGATGCCGAATCCGGTATCAAGCAAATAGGTTTCATCGCTTTCCCGCAAAATAACGGCGACATGCGTTCCCGTCAGCGCCCACGTCTGTTCTTTTGTATTAAAAACCGTCCCGCGTACCATGTGAACGGAAAAGCCGAGCTCTGTCAGCACATGGTAAAGAAAGGCGTTCAAATCATAGCATAAACCGCCCCTTTTTTTGTTCAGCAAGGCTTTCGTCAGCCCTGTTTTCGTCATCGAAATCCGCTCGTTTCTTAAAACCGCGCCATTTTCAAAAGGAAACTGTAAAGCCAGAAGCGATAAAAACTCGGGCAAGTCAGCAAATGTCACCTGCTGACCGGGCTTATATCCGATCCTTTTAAACAGCGAATCAAGCATCGTCGTCATCGGTTATTCTCCTTCCGCCTTTGAATCGATGAGAAAAAGCCAAACCTCATAAAGGTTTAGCTTGTTTCTCTTGAACATATGCAGTCAATGCAGCAAGAGCATCTTGTTCATCGGATCCGTCAGCGATCAGCGTGACTTCCGATCCGGTGCTGACAGCCAGGCTCATCAGCCCCATGATGCTTTTGGCATTCACTTTTTTATCTCCCTTTTCCAGAAAAATATCTGATTGAAAACGGTTGGCTTCTTGAACAAACAATGCTGCCGGGCGCGCTTGAAGTCCCGTTTTCAAAAGAATTTCCACTTTTTGTTGAACCATTCGATCTCCCCCATTCCCTATTTTAAAGAGACAGATTGTCCTGAACGCAGCTGCTCAGCTATTTCATCCAGTTTCCTAAGCCGGTGATTGATGCCCGATTTGCTGATTTTTCCGCTCGACACCATTTCCCCGAGTTCCTTTAAGGTTACTTCCTGATAATCAATGCGGAGCTGGGCGATTTCCCTCAGCTTTTCCGGTAGCGCATCAAGCCCGATTCTTTCGTCGATCAGCTTAATGTTTTCCACCTGCCGCAGAGAAGCGCCGATCGTTTTGTTTAGATTGGCCGTCTCGCAATTGACGAGCCGGTTGACCGAGTTTCTCATATCGCGAACGATCCGGACGTCTTCAAAGCGGAGCAGCGAATTATGCGCGCCGATCACATTCAAAAACTCGGTGATTTTTTCAGCTTCCTTCAGATACGTGATGTACCCTTTTTTCCGCTCAAGCGTTTTGCTGTTTAAATGAAACTGATTCATGAGCCTGCACAATGAGTCATTATGCTCTTTGTACAGCGAAAAAATTTCGAGGTGGTAAGAAGATGTCTCGGGATTATTGACAGAACCCCCGGCTAAAAAAGCCCCTCTCATATAAGAACGTTTGCAGCATCGTTTTTTGACTAAGTCTTCCGAGATGTTTCTGGCAATGACAAAGTTGTCTCCGAGTATTTTCAAGTCCTCGAGAATCAGCTTGGCATTTTCGATCAGGCGTACGATGTAGACATTGTTCTTTTTCAGTCTCATTTTCTTTCGAACGAGCAGTTCAACGGAAACATCGTATTGTTTCTTCAGCAATGTGTAAATTCTTCTGGCGATGGCCGCGTTCTCGGTCTGGACGTCGAGAACCACTTTTCGGTTTGAGAAAGACAATGAACCGTTCATCCGAATGAGGGCAGAGAGCTCTGCTTTCGCGCAGCAATCCTTTACTTCAAGGTTTGTAAGTTCTTTTTTCGTTTCCGATGCAAATGACATATTATAGACACCCCCATTCCAAGGCCTGCTATTCTTTTAACAAATCAACAAGTAGCGAAGCGACTTTATGTGTATCATGACGGATCACGCCATTCTCGTATGTCACAATCTGATCTTTGATGACCTCAAGCCCCATCGCAGACAGATCATCAATGTTAAACTGGACGGGCTGTGCCTGCTCCTTCGCATAGCGTTCCCGGATGTCGTCCGGGATTTCCTCATTGTTGACGAGGATCGTATCGATAAACGGACCGCCCATATGCTCGTTAAGCGCTTTTACATGGTCGGCTGCGCTGTAGTACAGCGTTTCTCCCGGCTGGGTCATCACATTGCAAATATAAACTTTTTTTGCCGGGGCGTTTAATATTTCTTCCCTTATCTTCGGAACGAGAAGGTTCGGCAAGATGCTCGTATACAGGCTTCCGGGGCCGAGAATAATCAGGTCGGCGCCGCGGATCACATCAATCGTTTCCGGGACGGGTTCAATTTTTTCAGGGGTTAAAAACACCCGTTTAATCTGCTTCCCGTAAGACGGAATCGTCGATTCCCCGGATATGACCTGTCCGTCATCCATTTCCGCATGAAGGACAACGCTTGTATTGGCCGCGGGCAGAACCCTTCCCCTCACATTCAAAACTTTGCTCATTTCAGTGACGGCGTGAAAAAAATCACCGGTTATATTCGTCATCGCCGCCAAAATCAAATTTCCCAATGAATGGCCGATTAAATCGCCGCCTTTAGAGAAGCGGTGCTGGAACAGGTCTTCAACAAGCGGTTCAACATCAGACAGTGCAGCGAGCACATTTCTGATGTCCCCCGGCGGGGGAATTTTAAGCTCATCGCGCAGCCTCCCCGAGCTTCCGCCATCATCTGCGACCGTCACAATCGCCGTAATGTCAACGGGCTGTTGCTTCAATCCTCTGAGCAATACCGAAAGGCCAGTTCCTCCGCCAAAGATTGCGATTTTTTTCTGATCTGCCATGCTATTTTCTGCTTTTCTTCTCGATGTCCCGGTGAGTAACATGAGTATAGTAGTCCTTTTTATAATAATCGGCAAGGTATTCAGCAAGCGTCACAGAGCGATGCTGTCCGCCTGTGCAGCCAATCGCGATGACCAGCTGGCTTTTTCCTTCGCGCTTATATGACGGAAGCATAAAGCTCAGCAGTTCGGTCAGTTTTTCGAGAAATTTTTGCGTTTCGTTCCATTTCATCACATACGAAGATACTTCCTGATCTTTTCCCGTCAGCGGCCTCATGCTGTCGATATAGTACGGATTCGGAAGAAACCTTACGTCGAACACTAGATCCGCATCGATCGGCAATCCGTATTTAAACCCGAATGACATCACATTCACCGTAAAGGTATGTCCGTGATCTGCCGCAAAATGCTGGACGATTTTTTCGCGCAGGTCCCTCGGTTTCATATCGGATGTATCATAAATGATTTGAGAGCGGCCTTTCAGCTCTTCAAGAAGCTCCCGTTCCGTCCGGATGCCCTCAAGCGGCAAGCCCGTTGTCGCAAGGGGGTGGGATCTTCTTGTCTCTTTATATCTTGAAACGAGAACCAAATCCTTGGCATCTAAAAATAAAATTCGCGGGGTAATCCAGGATGTTTCCCCAATCTCGTCAAGCGCTTCAATCAGGCTGTCAAAAAACTCGCGGCCGCGCAAATCCATAACAAGGGCAACTTTGCTCATTTTTGAACTTGATTCCTTCATCAGCTCCAAAAATTTCGGCAGCAAAGATGGCGGCAAATTATCGACACAGAAAAAACCGAGGTCCTCAAAGCTTTGAATCGCCACTGTTTTTCCTGCCCCTGACATTCCGGTTATGATCACAAGCTGTATATCATGGCCTCCATTCGCATTCATGCTTCTCTCCCCCTCTTATGTTTATTCGCCTTGCGGGTCGAGGCGATAGGACAGCAATTCAAAGTCAGGCGTATACGTAAAGGTGCCGTGAAGCAGTCCTTTGCCTTTCAGCATAAAATCCAGAATATGGACGTCTCCCGGCGCCATCGGCAGGCTCCCGACGTCTCCCGCCTGATGCCACCTGATGATGCCTTCTTCCGATTCTTCTACATGCTTACCTGTATAATGATCGGCGACGAATGTGAACATCATCCATTCAGATACGACCTGATCATTTTCTTTTATGATAAAGGTGAATATCCCTTTCAGCTGCGGGTTCAGCACATACAGGCCCGTCTCTTCGCGGTATTCCCTGATGACGGCATCCCTGACGGTTTCCCCGCTTTCCATTTTGCCGCCGGGGGCTACCCACCAGCCTCGTCTGGGCTTTTGCAGCAACAGGACTTTATCACCTGAAGTCAGCACACAATTCGTCACTCTTTGCAAAGTCTGTCACCCATCCTTTTATTCCTTCAATTCTTTTTTCTATTATACCGCTTCCTGTCCCCGCTCACAATGAACATGCAGTTCCGCCGCGAAAATCGCTTTTTTCCGGACTGCTTTAAGGCTTTTCCCGGGTAAAACTTAAAGAAACGGCTTTTTCGGCGAATGGAAGCGCTTGCGAAAACCGTTCTTTTATTCTATTTTACAGCAAAAACGGACGTTTCAATATTGAAATTTGAACAACTTGTGAAATTTGTAAAAATTTCTCTTCCAGGAAAAATAAAACAAAAAAAGGACACGGATAAGATCATCCGTGCCAATAAAATTCATTATAAAAGGGGGTCAATTACTATACCCATCATAACGAATAATTGTTTCACTGGTGTTACAGGGCGGTTAAATCATGATGACGATAAAAATACGTTATTTTACAGCCTTTTCTTTCTCTTTCAGCTCTTCGATATAGTGCTGAACGCTCTGAGCGGCAATGCTTCCGTCGCCTGTTGCCGTTACGATTTGGCGAAGGGTTTTCTCACGGATATCGCCCGCTGCAAAAATACCTTCGACTTTTGTTTCCATCTGTTCATTGGTCACGATGTAGCCCTCTTCATTTGTAATACCGAGGTTTTTGAACGGCTCTGAAAGCGGCAGCATGCCGATGTAGATAAAGACGCCGTCAGTCCGGAACTCTTCTTCTTCGCCCGTGACCGTATCGACCAGCGTTACTTTGCCGACCTTTCCGTCTTTTTCATGAATTTCCTTGACCGTCTTGTTCCAGAGAAAGTCGACTTTTTCGTTGTCAAACGCGCGCGCCTGAAGGATGCTTTGCGCTCTCAGCTTATCGCGGCGGTGGACGATCGTTACTTTCGAAGCGAAACGGGTTAAGTACACGCCTTCTTCAACAGCGGAGTCTCCTCCTCCGACAACGACGAGCTCTTTGTTTTTAAAGAATGCGCCATCACAAACCGCGCAATAAGATACACCGCGGCCGCCAAGCTCTTTTTCGCCAGGTACGCCGAGCTTCTTATATTCGGCGCCTGCTGTGATGATGACCGCGCGCGCTTTAAATTCTTTTGATCCCGCTTTGACGATCTTGTAGTCTCCTTCATCGACGACTTCTTTAATATCGCCATACGCATACTCAGCGCCGAACTTTTTCGCATGGTCAAACATTTTATTTGAAAGCTCGGGTCCCAGAATGCTTTCAAATCCCGGATAGTTTTCGACATCCTCCGTATTGGCCATCTGTCCGCCCGGAACGCCTCTTTCAACCATCAAAGTCGACAGGTTCGCCCTTGACGTATAAACGGCTGCCGTCATTCCCGCAGGACCTGCTCCGATAATAATGACGTCATACATTTTTTCTTCTGACACAATGTTCACTCCTTCATGAATCTTATGCTGCCAAGCAGTCCATTCCTGTTTAATAAGATTCCCTTCTTATATCTTCCTTACCCATATCCTATAAAATATCATGAATAATCGCTATTTTTTTGCTCACATAATAAAACAGGCTGAACAGTGAAGTTCACACCTGTTTCTATAGATGTTCTTTTAATGTACGTTCGTACTTAGAAAGCGTTCCGGGCGATATATGGAAAATTTTAGCGGTTTCAGCTTTTGTCAGCCGCTCCTGATGCTCTGTCTTCCAAATGTAATAGATCGCCGCGGCAAGCCCGCCGGCATTTTTCAGCTGAAGGCCGTAAGCCCTGATCTGCTGAATGACATGAAAAATCCAAAAGCACATGGCCTCCTGTTCCATCGCTGACTGATCCGCTTGTTCAATCGCTTTCGCAGTTCTGTAAGCAAGAAGCGCGTCTTTTGAATCAACGGCTGCACTGCTTTCCCCGTAAAGCACAAGCCTGACAAACTGATCTTCAAACGGAGTTTTTGCCATCTGTGAATCAAGCACCGCTTTCAGCTGGGCTTTTTCCCCTTTTCTTCCGCTGATATAGTACGCGGCAAGGCGCTCCTCCAGCGGCCGCTGGACAGGTTTCTTTTCCTTCCGTTCTTTCCACGGCTCCATGCGGGCGTCATCCGGATACTCTTCCTGCATCTTTTTCCATACAGACCGGGCAAATTGAGTACGGCCGGTGTAATAAGCCGAGCAGGCTAGCCAGTAATAAAAGGTCTCATCACCTTCAAACCCCATGCGGTAGAGTGATTTCAGCCATTTATAGCCGAGATCGTATCTGCCGACGAGGGACAGCGTGGCGCCGAGCTTATACCTTTGCTCAAACAGCATCGGATAAACATTGGAAAGCTGTTCGGAAAGCGACTCGACCTTATCGTCCCGTCGTTCATAGTGATAAAAAATGAGAAGATTGCAAAGCGCATGCAGGTTTCCATGACTTTTTTCCAAGACCGTAAAAATCGTCGTTTTGGCTTTCTGAATGTCACCGGCATAAAAATATGCCAGTGCAAGGTTGTTGTAAGCCGACCAAAACTCGGGGTAATCGGAAGTGATTTCTTCAAGCATCACGATCGATTCCTGAAGCTGTCCATTTTCCAGCAGTGCTTTCGCCCGATCCTGTTTCAGAATCAAGTCGTCCTGATCGAACTGCGAATAGTCCTCATCTTCCTCTCCCATATCCAATAAATCAAGGAGCTCCGCATTTTCCTCGCTGAACTCGCCGTCCGGGTCTTCTTTTAAATAGGTCTCCGCTGCTTTGTAGGCTTCGTGAAAAAGACCGAGGTGCGCATAGTTGTTTGCTTTAAAATAGTAGCATTCAGTCATTTTTTCGTTGATGTTCTTCAGGATAAAGTCCAAAAGTTCATTTGATTGCTGATAAAATCCCATTTCCGAGTAAATAACCGCAAGTTGGGACAGCATTCCCGTGTTTTCCGGTTCAAGAAAAATCGCTCTCTGAATGAGCTTGCTCGCGCGGGATAAATTGCGTTCTCTATATGCTTTGAGCCCTTTATGATAAAAATATTGCCCATCTTGGAACAGTTGGACAATTCTCGAATCTTTATGGTGTTCAGAAGTGTACTTTCCCACAGATACCCTCCATTTCAAACTATATACCGTGAGTAGTATAACATAGTTCCCCGCCGGCTTAACAGGTCAAAAACAAGTTTCGAGAAAATTCTCTTCATTTTCCACATATGGTTTTTTCACCATTTTATTCCGGACGTTTGGAGCACCGGAGCGCATAGGGCTTTCAGAAGGCTCAAGGCAGGTTTTTTATCGGAAGTGCGTTTTTTATTTTCATCCGGGCAAAATCTTTTTTTAGCACTAGATGGTGACGAATGTACGTTCCCATTGTATGATAATAGAAAGGGGGATCATCACGTGAAAAAAAGCGGATCAATAGAATTGAAGCATTTCTCGGAAGAACATTCAGCTGCGCTTCTCGAATTCGAGCTTCCTGAAGAACAGCAGCGATTTACCGCGCTGCCGAAAGAGGTTTTAAAACGGACGGACGGTCAGTTTCCAATCGTAATGTTAAGCGAAGGCAAGCCCGTCGGATTTTTTATCCTGCATGCGACCGAGAGGGTAAAAGACTACTCGGACAACCCGGAAGCCATGCTGTTAACGGCCCTATCCGTCGACAGAAAGCACCAGGGAAAAGGTTTTGCAAAAGAAGGAATGCTCAAGCTTCCTGAGTTTGTCGCCAAGGCGTTCACCCATTGTCATGAAATCGTGCTGGTTGTGAACGTGAAAAACACCGCGGCCCAGCACCTGTATGTGAAAGCCGGATTTGCAGACACAGGGGAAAGAAAAATGGGGCCGATCGGAGAGCAAATCGTGATGAAATTAAACATCAAATAGCTCCCCTATCGGGAAAACAACCAAAAGGCCAACTGCCTTTTGGTTGTAAGCAATGCGCTTATGATTCAGAGCCTTCATGGCGCTCTTTCAGGACGCCAAGCACATCATCAAGCGGAAGGGACTGCTCCCTCAGCAAAACGAGCAGATGGTAAAGAAGGTCAGCCGCTTCCCATTTCAGCTCTTCAGAATCCCGGTTTTTTGCAGCGATAATGACTTCCGCCGCTTCTTCGCCAACCTTCTTCAAAATCTTGTCAACGCCTTCACGGAACAAATATGTCGTATATGCGCCTTCAGGCATTTCAGCCTGCCGTTTGGCAATCACCGTTTCAAGTTCATTGATGATGTCAAAGCGGCCGCCGCCAGTCTGTCTGATATGTTCGCCGGGCGAGAAACAGCTGTAGCTTCCTGTATGACAGGCCGGTCCCGCCGGTTCGACCAGCACGATGAGCGCATCCTGATCACAGTCAAGCCTGATGTCTATCACACGCTGAATGTTTCCTGACGTCGCTCCCTTATGCCAGAGCTCTCCTCGCGATCTGCTGAAAAACCATGTCTCCTTCGTTTCCAGCGTTTTTTCAAACGATTCTTTGTTCATATAAGCAAGTGTCAGCACTTCCTTGCTCGCTGCATCCTGGACAATCGCCGGGATCAAGCCGGCTTCATTAAATGTCAACTCGTCTGCCTTGATCATCTTACATTCACCCCGCGCTCTTTTAAATAAGCTTTTACTTCTTTTACAGATGTTTCTTTGTAATGAAAGATAGATGCGGCAAGAGCCGCGTCCGCCCGCCCTTCTGCAAATGCATCATACATGTGGTCCGCATGACCTGCGCCTCCGGATGCAATGACCGGGACTGAAACAGCTTCTGACACAAGCTTTGTAAGCCTGCAGTCAAATCCGTTCTTTTCTCCGTCTGCATCCATACTTGTCAGCAGGATTTCACCGGCTCCCCGCTGAACGGCTTCCTTCGCCCATGAGACGGCCTCAAGGTCCGTCTTTTTACGTCCGCCGTGTGTATAAACATAATACTGATCAGCTTCCGGATCGAATTTTGCATCAATCGCGACGACAATGCATTGAGAGCCGAAAAAGTCAGCGCCTTCCGTTATCAATTCCGGACAGAGAACGGCAGCCGTATTAACGGAAACTTTGTCGGCTCCGGCCCGCAGGATCGTTTTCATATCATCCAAACGATTGATGCCGCCGCCGACGGTAAACGGGATCGCCAGCTTGGCCGCCACTCTTTCAACGACGTCAACCATCGTTTTTCTCCCCTCGTGGGATGCCGAGATGTCGAGAAAAACAAGCTCATCGGCGCCTTCACGATCATATACTTCAGCCAGCTCAACGGGGTCGCCGGCATCTTTCAATTCAACAAACTGTACACCCTTGACAACGCGGCCGTCTTTTACGTCCAAACACGGGATAATTCGTTTTGTGATCACTTTGCCGCCACCCTTTCAAGCGCTTCAGCCACGGTAAATTGATTGGTATACAGCGCTTTTCCGACAATGGCGCCAGAGACGCCTTCCGCAGCCCGGGAAGCGAGCGCCTCAAGATCGGCGAGAGAGCTGACACCGCCGGAGGCAATGACTTGTTTACCGGTTGCCCTGGCAAGCTTCACTGTACTGCTGATATTCGGTCCTGACAGCATTCCATCAGTCGCAATGTCGGTAAAGATAAACACTTCCGCACCTTCATTCGCAAGCTCGCGGCCAAGCTCTTCCGCTCTAACGGAGGAGGTCTCAAGCCATCCTTCAGTCGAAACAAATCCGTCTCTTGCGTCAAGACCGATTGCGATATGCCGGCCGTAAGCTTTCAGCATGTTTTTGACAAACTCGGGATTTGATACGGCCGAGCTGCCTAAGATCACCCTTTCAACACCTTGCGACAAGTAGTCATACACGTCTTTTTCGGTCCTGATGCCGCCGCCGACCTGCACTTTAACGTTGAGCTCATCAGCAATGCTTATGACGTGGCTGTCGTTCACTTTTTTGCCTTCTCTTGCCCCGTCCAAATCGACAAGATGAATCCAGTCTGCCCCCGCTTCAGCAAACCGGGAGGCCATATCCAGAGGGGAATGACCGTAAATCGTTTCTTTTTCGTAATCTCCCTGGATGAGCCTGACGCATTTGCCGTTTCTCATGTCAATGGCAGGGTATACAGTAAACTCGCTCATTTTTTCACCTTCTGTTCTTGTGTAAGCTGCTTGAAACGCTTTAAGATCGACATGCCGACCGCACTGCTTTTTTCCGGATGGAACTGGGCGCCGTATACATTGCCAAGACCGACGACAGCGGGCACACGCACACCGTATTCGGCGCTGGCAAGCAAAGCCTCCTCTTCGATTCCGCTGACATAATACGAATGAACGAAATACGCATATCCTTCTTTCGTCTTTGGTAAAAGCGGAGAGTCGCGGTGGACCGTGAGCAGATTCCAGCCCATGTGAGGCACTTTTAAGCGATCTCCCGCTTGATCACGGTCTTTCAGTTTAACGATTTTTCCTTTCAAAAGGCCGAGTCCTTCTGACGCCCCGCGTTCTTCGCTTTCTTCAAACAAAAGCTGCATGCCGAGGCATATGCCGAGAAAAGGTTTTCCTTCGCTTACGGCATCTTGAATAAATGTTTTCAGGCCGGTCTGGCTTAAAGTCTCCATCGCATCCCGAAAAGCGCCGACTCCCGGAAGGATATAGCTGTCCGCTTTCTTAAGTTCATCCGGATGCTCGGACACGAAATAAGGAGCATCGATCCGTTCAAGCGCTTTAGAGACGCTGTACAGGTTTCCCATTCCGTAATCTATGACACCGATCATTTACAGCATTCCTTTCGTTGATGGAATTCCTTTGACCCGCGGATCGATCAATGTCGCTTCATCAAGCGCACGTCCCAGCGCTTTAAAAATCGCCTCGATCATGTGGTGGGTATTCGTACCATAATGAACGATGACGTGAAGATTCATTCGCGCTTCCAGCGCAAACTTCCACAAAAATTCATGGACAAGCTCTGTATCAAATGTTCCGACTTTCCGGCTCGGGAATTCGGCTCTGAACTCGAGGTGCGGCCTGTTGCTCAGATCAATCGCAACCTGGGCGAGCGCTTCATCCATCGGCACCATGCTCGAACCGTAGCGTTTGATTCCTTGTTTATCTCCGAGCGCTTCCAAAAGCGCCTGTCCGAGACAAATACCGATATCTTCAGTCGTATGGTGGTCGTCGATTTCAACATCGCCTTTCGCTTCAACTGAAAGGTCAAACTGCCCGTGTTTTGTAAATAAATCGAGCATATGTGTCATAAACGGGACATCCGTTTGAATATCCGCTTTCCCTTCTCCATCAATATGAAAGGATAATTTAATATCAGTTTCATTGGTTTTTCTTGCCCGTTCGGCTTTTCTCATCAGTTTTCCTCCCGGTCTCTGGATTCAATTGCTCTTGCATGGGCTTCAAGTCCTTCTAATCTTGCAAAGGCCGCGATGTTCTCGGCATTCTCGCGGAATGCATCCCTGCTGTAGGAAATGATGCTGGAGCGTTTTTGGAAGTCAGTCACATTTAGCGGGCTTGAAAATCTGGCTGTGCCGTTAGTCGGCAGAACATGATTAGGGCCTGCAAAATAATCGCCCACCGGCTCTGAACTGTAGCGGCCCAGGAAAATGGCGCCCGCGTGTTTGATCTGTCCGAGCAGGGCATCAGGCTGAGCTGTTAAAATTTCCAAATGTTCAGGAGCGAGCTCATTGATGACGGAAACGGCTTCATGCATCGTCTTTGTAACATAGATCAAACCGTGGTTGTCAATCGACTGCCGTGCAATCTCTTTTCTCGGAAGATGTTCGAGCTGTTCGTAAACCTCTTTTAAAACAGATTCGGCAAGCGGCTTTGAGTCGGTGACAAGAATGCTCGATGCCATCGCATCGTGCTCAGCCTGTGAAAGTAGATCAGCGGCGATTTCTCGGTGGTTTGCCGTACTGTCAGCGAGGATGGCGATTTCACTTGGGCCCGCGATCATATCGATATCAACCTGGCCGAATACTTCCCGTTTAGCCAAGGCGACATAAATATTGCCAGGTCCCGTGATTTTATCGACGGGGGAAATGGATTCCGTTCCGTAAGCCAATGCGGCAATCGCCTGAGCGCCGCCCATTTTGTAAATCTCTGTGACGCCAAGCTCGGCGGCAGCCGCCAGCACTCCCGCCGACAATTTGCCGTCTTTTCCCGGAGGTGAGGCAAGGACAATGCGATCGACGCCGGCAACAAGCGCCGGAATAACATTCATCAGGACCGATGATGGGTAAGCAGCCGTTCCGCCGGGCACGTACACTCCGGCTGAATCAAGCGGCGTAATTTTTTGGCCGAGCATCGTGCCGTCCTTGCGGTGGTAAAACCATGATGATGTGAGCTGCCGCTCATGATATTCTTTAATGTTTAAAATCGCCGCCCGAATAATCTCGAGATCCCGCTTTTTGAGCGTGATGTATGCTTCCTTGATTTCCTTTTCAGAAACGCGAAAGTCGGCCACATCCGCCCCGTCAAATTGCCTTGTGAATGCGGAAACAGCTGAATTCCCGTTCTTTTTCACTTCTTCGATAATGCGGCGGACTGCTTTTCTTTGTTCTTCCGTTCCGGCGTCAATGGTGCGCTTTAGTGAAACCGACGTATTTCCGCTGATGGATTTGATCTTCATTTTGCTTTTTCCCCTTCCACAATAAGAGAAAGTTTTGAAGCCATTTCATCGATGACTGCGTCTTTCATTCGGTAGCTGACAGGATTTACGATGAAACGCGACGTGATGTCGCAAATTTTTTCGGTTTCAACCAGCCCGTTTTCCCTTAAAGTCTGTCCTGTTGATACGATATCAACGATTCGGCCGGCAAGCCCGATCAAGGGAGCGAGTTCAATCGAACCGTTGAGCTTGATGATTTCCACTTGTTCTCCCTGCTCCCTGAAGTAGCTTGACGCGACATTTGGATACTTGGTCGCAACCCGGGGTGCAACGCTGTCGGCCGCCGTCTCTGCCAGGCCGGCTACGGCAAGACGGCATTTGCTGATGTTTAAATCAAGCACCTCGTAGACATCGCGTTCTTCTTCCAGCAGGACATCTTTGCCGGCGATTCCGACATCGGCCACCCCGTGCTCGACATATGTTGTGACATCCATCGGCTTGGCGAGGATAAAGCGAAGGTTCTCTTCAGGCACTTGAATGATCAGCTTTCTCGAATCGTCGAATTCTTCAGGGAGCTGATAGCCTGCTTTTCGAAGCATATCGGCAGCTTCCTCAAATATCCGCCCTTTCGGCATCGCAATCGTCAATTCCTTACCCATGCTTCTCTTCCTTTCTGGCCCCGATAAAATAGGTCACGTTTTGAAAAGACTTTGTCATTTGGTCAATATCTCCGATTCCCGCTAAGTCCTGTATGACGACTTTTTTGCCTTTTCTTCGCTCTTCTTCGGCAAATCTGATCGCCTCTTTTCTCTGTTCCGTGCTGAAGATGACGACATCGATTTTTTCTTGCTCTTCAGCCGGCTTCAATGCTTCCAGCAGCCTGTCAGTCCTGATGCCGAAACCGGTTGCCGGAGCGGGTGAGTCGAAGCGGCCGAGAAGCTTGTCATATCTGCCGCCGTTTCCGATCGGAAAGCCGACGTTTTCAGCATAGATTTCAAACAAAACGCCGGTATAGTAGCTCATATGGCTGACCATGCCTAAATCAAGCTTAATGTCGTCCGTGCAACCATAGTCGCCGAGCGTCTCCCAAAGCGTCTTCAGTTCTGAAACCGCGCGTTTTCCTTTTTCAGAATCGATGATCGATGCCGCCTTGCTGCACGTTTCAATACCGCCTCTCAACTCCAAAAGCTCGAGCAGCCTGCTTTTATCAATTGAGGATAAATTGAGGGATTTTACATGCTCCCGGTAGCCGACATAGTTCTTTTCGTATAAATAGCGCCGCAGGACATGAGCCCTTTCTTCGTTTCCTAAAACCTCCACAAACAGAGCGTCTGAAATTCCGACATGGCCGATCGAGATTTTAAATGAAGTCAGGCCGGCTTTTTTAAGCGAAAAAATGACGAGCGCAATCACTTCTGCGTCAGCGCTTGTAGATCCATCGCCGATCAGTTCGACGCCAACTTGCTCAAATTCGGCGGCACGTCCGCCTTCACGCTCCTGTGCCCTGAACACATTTGCAGCATAGCCCACTCTGAGCGGGTGATCATCTTTATGAAGCTTTGAGGCCGCCACCCTTGCGATCGGAGCCGTCATATCAGGTCTTAACACGAGCGTCTGCCCCTCCTGATCGAGGAGTTTAAACAACTGCTGATCCAATATGGCCGACTGCACACCGACCGTATCATAAAATTCAAGGGCCGGTGTCTCCATGAACTGATACCCCCACAAAGCCATCACCTCTGTTAATGAAGAGCGCACCTTTTTCTTTGTTTCGTAAAGCACAGGCAGCGTATCCCGCATGCCATGCGGTTTTTCAAACATAAACATCTACACTTGCACCCCCATAACTGTTTGAAGGAAAATTCCGAATCCTTTAGTTCGCTAATATGATAATATGCTAACAGATAAAAGAATCAAAATCAACAGCCGCTCTTAAAATAGACTCCGGACCGTATGGGAAATGATAACTTTTATGTCATGAACATCTTGATGTTATAATGTATACGATCGCAAATCTTTGCCTTAACCAAACCAGCAAAGAGAAGACAGGAGACTTAGAATGAAATTTTTCAAAACTCTTTTTTTTATTTTTTTCGTAGCAGCTCTTATGACCGCCGTTCTTATACTGTTTTCTAAAGATGCGTTAAGCCCGTTAGCCGAAATGCTGCACAGCAGCCATAAGAATGCTGCTGACAATAAAGAAGTACGTCAGCCGCTTGACGTCCCGCTGATCAACCAAATGGACTCGCCGAAGCTTTATAACGGCTGTGAAGTCGCCAGCCTGGCGATGATCTTAAACTACAGCGGATATAATGTCACAAAAAATGAGCTTGCCAATGAGGTAAAAAAAGTGCCTCTGTACTATGAAAACGGCTTAAAGGGAAATCCTAACGACGGCTTTGTCGGAGATATGGAAAACGGACCCGGACTGAGTGTCTACCATGGACCGATTTACGATTTGGCCTATTCATACGCAGGTACTAAAGCTGTCGATTTGACGGGAAGTGAGCCGGAGAAAATATATGAACAGCTGAATCAGGGAAGACCGGTTTGGGTGATCACCACTGTACATTTCACCCCAGTCAACGATATGGAAACATGGAATACACCGTCAGGCAAAGTCGATGTGACGTACAGCGTTCACAGTGTTGCCGTGACAGGCTATGATGAAGATTACGTTTATGTGAATGATCCGTACGGATATAAAAACAGAAAAACAGACAGAGAACATTTTGAAAAATCATGGAAACAAATGGGCAGTCAGGCGATCGTGATCGCCGCCTAAAAAGGCAGTTAACCCCCTGCCTTTTTTTAGTTCTTTCAACCCCTATTAAAATAAGACGCTTTACCCTTTCGACACATCCAGAATACAGAAAACAACCCCATTTCACGTGTTTAATTTACTGTTTTTTCATAATATTCAAATTATTTGTTTACATTTCAGTAAACTCGCATATATGATAGTACCGAAATAGGTGTCTCATCTTATTGCAAATGGACCAGAAACTGCTTTCATCTACGGGAGACAAATCTGTTTTGAACAATATGTCATGAGGAGGATGAAAATGATGAAGAGATTAGCAGGTACGGTTATTTTGTCAGGTTTGCTCGTCTGCGGGTTTGGACAGGCTCTGTCCGAAAAAGCCTCAGCCGCCGAGGTCGTTCACAAAACGATCGTAGTCGAAAAAGGACAAACGTATGACGGGAAAGGCAAGCGGCTGATTGCAGGTCCGGAGCTGGGAGACGGCAGCCAGCGCGAAGATCAAAAACCGATTTTTAAAGTGGAGAATGGTGCAACGCTCAAAAATGTCGTGCTTGGCGCTCCTGCTGCTGATGGTGTTCACACTTATGGTAACGCTTCCATAAACAATGTTGTTTGGGAAGATGTCGGCGAAGATGCCCTGACTGTCAAAAGCGAAGGAAGTGTCACGATTAACGGAGGATCGGCCCGGCTTGCCGCGGACAAAATCTTTCAGATTAATAAAGCGAGCACATTTACCGTAAAAAATTTTACTGCCGATCAAGGAGGCAAATTCATTCGCCAGCTCGGAGGCTCGACATTTAAGGCCGTGGTCAATATTGATAACTGTACGATTACAAACATGAAAGAGGCGATCTTCAGAACCGACAGCAGTACAAGTTCCGTTACGATGACAAATACAAGGTACTCAAAAGTCGGAAAGAAGTGGATCGGTGTGAAGCATATTACAGAAAGGAACAATCATGAATTTTAACGCTGTTTGCAAATAAAGGCCCCCGTTCCTTATTCAGCGGGGGTCTCCAATCTTTTTTCCATTTCTTCTTTTGTATAGATCAGCTGCATCGGATTGCCGCCGACAAAAGCGCCCGAAGGCACATCTTTATGAACGAGCGTACCGGCGGAAATGACGGCGCCGTCTCCGATTTCGACGCCTGGAAGGATCGTTGTATTGGCTCCGATCATGACTTCATCGCCGATGACAACCTCGCCGAGCCGATATTCTTTTATTAAATACTCGTGCGCCAAAATGGTCGTATTGTAGCCGATCACGGTGTTACGCCCGACGGAGATTTTTTCAGGAAACATGATATCCGGCATGACCATTAAAGCAAACGAGCATTTCTCTCCGATTTTCATCCGCAAAAACGTACGGTACATCCAATTTTTCATTCCAAGAAACGGCGTATAGCGCGCCGCCTGAATGACGATAAAGTTTTTAACCACTTTAAAAAACGGAACCGTCTGATAGATGTGCCATAAGGAATTGGGGCCGGACACCGGATAGCGCTTCGTTTTTCTCAAGCTTTCTCCACCTCAAGAATGCGAAGGAGATCGCTCATTTGCTGAAGCATAAAATCAGGCTCGTGTTTGGCAAGGCTTTCTTCTCCTTTAATCGTCCACGCAACGCCTGCTGTTTTCGTTCCGGCATTCTTCCCTGCTAATATATCGTGGTAATTGTCACCGATCATGATCGATTCTTCCGGACGGCTGCCAAGCTTGGAAAGGGCGAGCAAAACAGGCTCGGGATCAGGCTTCGGCCGCTTAACGTCATCCAGCGTCACAACCGTCTCGAAAAAGGCATCAAGCCCGGTCAGTTTAAGCCCCATGGTGACGGTGTCCCGCAGCTTTGTCGTGACGATGCCGAGCTTATACCCTTCTTCCGCAAGGCGTTCAAGCGTCTCGTAAACCGTCTCATACTCGGTTACCAGTTCATCATGCTTCTGATGATTAAATGTCCGGTACATGGTGATCATTTCTTCAGCCTTATCCTTTTGAATGCTTGAGAACGTTTCATAAAGGGAAGGTCCGATGAAAGCAAGGACATCCTCCCGTTTATAGCGTCCCGGTGCATAATGTTCGAGCGTGTGCAAAAATGAGGCAATAATCAGCTCATTTGTATTGATGAGCGTTCCATCCAAATCAAATAAAACCGTATTAACTTTCATACAAAGCTTCCTTTCTGCGAACGGAATAACCCGGCTTTCTCCAGAAGCGCGAAATCGCGATCGTCAGCAGGACCGCGGTCACAAGCCTGATCAACAAAAGAGGCCAGACCGGAATGCCGAGCGGGATAAATACCAATGTGTCTTCAACAACCGCGTGGCACGCGACGAGAAAAATAAACGCGAGCGTTACATCTCTTTTGCTGACGCCGTCTTCTTCGACCGCTTTGATCATGACACCGGCCCCGTATGCAAGGCCGATCGTCAGCCCGGCA
This sequence comes from Bacillus sp. B19-2, assembly GCF_022832475.1. Classification (NCBI taxonomy): domain Bacteria; kingdom Bacillati; phylum Bacillota; class Bacilli; order Caryophanales; family Bacillaceae; genus Bacillus; species Bacillus sp. B19-2. Next base: position 639,006 of record NZ_JALHKQ010000002.1, on the reverse strand, counting down.
ACCATCGTCATTGAGGTGTTCTCCTTCATTCCGAGCATTCTCGTCAGCGGTGCAAACCACTTTGAAAAAGTATGCAGCCAGCCGAGGTCTCTCATATATTGAATGATGATCATCAGCGGTATCACGATGGCTGCAAGCTGAAGGACACCAAGGCCCGCCTTGGTGACGGCTTCAAGCGCAATGTCAAGCCAGCCGGAAGGAGCGGCGCTTTTCGCAGAGATCAAGCCGTATTTAGCCGCATCCTGACCGCCGTGCCAGACAAGGTTAATGATAAAAGCCGAAAAAACGGCGAGACCGATGCGCACGAGCAATATAAGCCATATTTTAATTCCGACCCTTGAAGCAACGGTCGATTCGATAATCAAATTGTGGCAAAACGACAGCATCACCGCTAAAATAAACACTTCTTTAACCGTCAAATCAAGCGTTAAAATCCCCGCAATTCCGGCATACAAGTTCAGCATATTGCCGAGCACAAGCGGTATCGCCGCTTCCCCTGACAACCCGAAAATCTTCATCGCCGGCGTGATCAGTTTGATCAACCAGTCCATCACCGGTGTATGCTGAAGCAGGCTGACAATCAGCGTGACAGGAAAAATCACTTTTCCGAGCGTCCACGTCGTTTTCAGCCCCGCCACAGCGCCGGCTTTTAAAGTTCCCTTCATTGCTGTCTCCCCTTTGTAAAATCGCTACATCTCCTGATACCGTTTAATCTCTCTGCCTTTGAAACGTCTGTAGGCTATCAGCGCAGCCGCACAGAGGATCAGGACGATCGAAATCACCTGTGCGATGCGAAGGTTCGCCGTCAGCATCAGACTGTCCGTTCTAAGGCCTTCGATATAGTAGCGTCCCATCGAATACCAAATGACATAGATTAAGAACAGCTCGCCTCGCTTTAAATTCGCTTTTCTTAAAAGAAGCAGAACGACGACTCCCGTGAAGCTCCACAGCGATTCATACAAAAAGGTAGGCTGATAGTACTGTCCGTCGATATACATTTGATTGATGATAAAATCAGGCAGGTGGAGGTTTTCTAAAAACGCTCTTGACACCGCTCCACCGTGCGCTTCCTGGTTCATAAAGTTTCCCCAGCGGCCGATCGCCTGACCGAGCAGGATGCTTGGAGCAGCAATATCAGCCAGCTTCCAAAACGAAAGCCCTTTGACCTTCGCATAAATGATTCCCGTCAGCACGGCGCCGATCAGACCGCCGTGGATCGCAAGGCCGCCGTTCCATATTTGAATAATCTGGTCCGGGTGTTCACTGTAATAGCCCCATTGAAAAATGACATAGTATGCCCTTGCGCATAAAATCGCAATCGGGATCGCAAAAAGCACCAAATCGACAAAGGTGTCCTTATGCAGTCCCCTCCGTTCGCCTTCCCTGACCGCCAGCCACAAGCCCAGCAAAGCGCCAAGGCCGATGATAATACCGTACCAGTGGACAGCAATCGGCCCCAGGTGAAAAGCAATCGGATTTAAAGGTTCAATTGTTTCATTCATATTGTCAGCTCCTATTCTTCAAGCTCACCATCTTCAATCACATCCGCAAGCTTATGAGTAAATTGCTCAGCGGCATTCAGACCCATTCTCTTCAGTCTGAAGTTCATTGCGGCCACTTCGATGATGACGGCAAGGTTTCTTCCCGGACGAACCGGAATTGTCAGCTTCGGAACGTCTGTATCAATAATTTTCATCGTGTCTTCTTCAAGCCCTAAGCGGTCATACTGCTTTCCTTGCTCCCAAAGCTCCAGACTCATGACAAGAGTAATCCGTTTAAAGCTTCTGACCGCCCCCGCGCCAAATAACGTCATGACATTGATAATGCCAAGGCCTCTGATTTCCAGGAGATGCTCAATTAATTCAGGCGCGCTTCCGATCAATGTATCCTGGTCTTCCTGTCTGATCTCAACGCAGTCATCCGCCACAAGGCGATGGCCTCTTTTGACAAGCTCCAAAGCCGTTTCGCTTTTTCCGACGCCGCTCTTTCCGATAATCAGCACCCCGACGCCGTAAACATCGACGAGGACGCCGTGAATCGCAGTTGTCGGAGCCAGCTGGCTTTCAAGAAAATTCGTCAGGCGGCTCGTCAGGCGCGTCGTCTTCAACGGGGACCGAAGCACAGGCACGCCGTTTTCTTCGGAAGCCTCGACGAGTTCAGGCGGAATCGGCAAATCACGGGAAAGGATGATCGCCGGTGTAATTTCCGTACATAACGACAACATCCGCTGCTTTTTTTCTTCCTCTGGAAGCTTTTCAAAAAAGGTAATCTCGGTCTTCCCCAGCAGCTGAACCCTCTCTTTAGGATAGTATGTAAAATAACCAGCCATTTCAAGGCCCGGTCTTGATAAATCGCTCATCGTAATCGGGCGGTTGATCCCTTCTTCTCCGCTGATGAGCTCAAGCTTAAATTTATCCATCACATCTTTTGTTCGAACTTTCGGCACGATTGATGCACCCTCCTCTTCTCAGATGAAGAACTAGACATTCAGCTTTATTCTATCACTTTCAAAATGAACCTAAAACATTTTTTGAAAATGGCCGCCTTGACACTTCGATGAAGTGCTTTCTTTCAAAGCGAAAAATCAGTAGTATGTAAAGAGGAACGCAAAAAGGAAGTGAAGAACCGTTGAAATACAATATCCATGATACAACCGTGCTGAACGAAGACATTTTGACCCCGGAAGAAAAAGAGACATGGGTTCTTTATATGAAAGTACTGACCGCTGCCGGCCTGGGGGATGTCTCCGAATGGATGAAGCTCGATCTCAGCATGCCGCAAATGAAGGTTTTAATGCTTCTGAACAACCACGGCACACTGAAAGTCTCCGAAATCGCTGAAAAAATGGGCGCTTCCCTTTCAAATATGACAGGACTGCTCAGCCGCCTTGAACAAGCGAACTTCGTCAAAAGAACACATTCCGAGCAAGACCGGAGAACGATTGTTGTTGAACTAACCGAAGATGCAAAGGGGATTTTTCGAAGCCTTTACAAAAAAGGCCACGAAAAGCTCAAAAAAGCGCTCCAGAAGCTGAATGAACAGGAAAAAATCAAAGTGAATGAAGGCCTTACCATTCTTGAAAAAGCGTTAAAAGCTGACGATGAATAGACAAGCTGCCCGGAAACCGGCGCAGCTTTTTTTGTTGAAAATTTCTTTTGACAAAACGTGTTTTTTTAAGGATGATTAAAATAGTTCACTCAAAGTGAATTATTAATTTTTAATTAATAAAAAAGGAGGATAAATGGTGTGAACCAAAAGTGGGCCGTTTTATTATTTACGATCGGCGTGTTTATGGCTGCTTTAGACAATGGCATCATTTCAGCCGCACTGACGACAATCAACGATTCGTTTCAAGTATCCCCCTCATGGGGAGCTTGGGGCATCACGCTTTATACGCTCGGTTTGGCAGTCAGCGTCCCGATCGTCGGAAAGCTGTCTGACCGGTATGGACGAAAAAAGCTGTTTATCATCGAAGTCTTGCTGTTTGGCGCCGGTTCGCTGCTGGTTGCATTGAGCCAAAACTTCCCGATGTTTTTATTGGCGAGGCTGATTCAGTCGCTTGGCGGCGGCGGAATCTTCATTATCGGAAGCTCGCATATTCTCACTGCGCTGCCTAAAGAAAAACAGGGAACCGCACTGGGGCTTTTAGGTGCGATGAATGGGATCGCGGCAGTACTCGGTCCGAATATCGGCAGCTTTATTTTGGATATGACCGGAAGCTGGCACTGGCTGTTTTTGATCAACCTTCCGATTGCAGCAGCGCTGATCATTCTCAGCGTTCCATTGATGAAGGAAACAAAAGGCGGAACACAGAAGCCGCTCGATCTGGCCGGAACTGTGCTGTTGTCTCTTGCGATTTTAGCTGTGATGTACGGAATAACGAATCTAAACGGACAGCACATGTCTGCCGCCCTGTCCGACCCAAAAGTATACTGTTTTCTTCTGATCGGCTGCGCGCTGTTTGCGGGACTCATCTTTTACGAAAAACGCGTAGAACTGAAAGGCGGCGATCCGATACTTGCCTACAGCTTATTAAAAAACAAGGTGTTTCAATGGACGCTTTTTATCGGATTTTTATCCGGCGGACTCTTGGCAGCCGTTATTTTCATTCCTGCATATGCGGAACAATATTTGCATGTCGCTCCTGAAAAAGCGGGGTATTGGATGACGCCTCTGGCGCTGGCTTCGGGAATGGGAGCAGGGCTCGGCGGAATGCTCGCCGATCGAAAAGGACCGGTAAAGGCGGCATGGCTTTCGGGAATCATTTCGTTCGCCGGGTTTTTACTCTTATCCGTCTGGGTGACAGAGAAGTGGGAATTTGTTTTGGCAAGCATTATCGCAGGGGTCGGTTTTGGTTTTCTGTTAGGCGCGCCGTTAAATATGCTTGTATCAGAGGCAGCAAAACAGGATTACGGGACAGCGCTCGGCACATTATCGCTCGTCAGGCAGATGGGGATGACCTTGGCGCCCGCGTTGTATGCAGGATATATAACGGCCGGCTACGAAAATATTGGCACACATATCAAACAAAAACTGAATGATACAGGGACGCCTTTAAAAGAATTTACAGGCGGCGAGACGGACGTATCGCGTCTGAACGAGTCACTCAGCCAGATTCCCGACCCAAAAGTCAAGGACATCATAAGCGAAGCGATCCATGAAAGTGTGGGAACGGGATTTTTCAACCTCTACTTCACAACCGCCGTTCTTTCCCTTGCCGTCATCGCTTCTGTCAGCATTTTATCGCTTTATAGAAAAAAACAAACCGACACGGCAATCCATCTGGAAAAAGATGTGACAAACTAAAAAGCATTTGCTCCCCTTAGGAAAACAAATGCTTTTTACGTTCACAAATGAATACCGCCGCCAGCCAAAAGCCGATTACAGCAATTGGGAGATTTTTTATACTTGACGGCTCAAGTGTCGCTTGCTTTAACATCATGCCGGCCGGCGGAAGGCTCCCCGACAATTGCCGCCGGGCTGATGCCGGCCCGGCTGTTTGGTCTATTAAAAAGGATTTCATGCCGTCATCTGTTGTCGTCAATTTCCACATCTGAGACCTGCTTTTGCCGCCGTATTGATCAGAAGCTGCGGCGTACCAGAAATAGGTTGTATTCGGCTGTAAATCCTTCCATGTCACTGAAGCCGTCTTCCCGCTTTTCACCGTTTTTGCTTTCCCAATTTCCTTGTTCGAAAAGACATTCAGCTCAAAATAATCGGTTTTAACCTTTTTCTTCCGCGGTTTCAGATCTGTTTTGATGTTGAACTCGTCTTTCGGGCCGAATTGGTGCGGATCATAAAAATTATAGTCGTCAAGATATGGCGAATACGTTTTGACATGGATCGTGTCATGCTTCGGATCCACATGAAGAATTCTTAAATAACCTTGGCCTCCTTCAGGACCGCCCTGATAGTCGGCCAGCATTTGATACACTTTGCGATCCGGCTTGCCGTCCCCGTTATCATCAAGCTTATCGACTTTTAAGTTGGAGCTGTGATAGTGGCCGCTCAACACGGCGATCACATTCGGATTCCGCTTGATGATCTGTTCAAATATTTTCTCCCCGATTGGACTTCTGCTTCCGCTAACAAGCAAAAACTCGTGAAATGACAAAATCGCTTTTCGGTCGGGATGGCGTTTCAGAACATCATCTATCCACTGCAGTTCTTTTTTTCCGATTCCCCACCCCATCGACACCATGATATAGTCGTTTCCTCCGCTGGAAATGAGGTCGTAATGCCCTTTGTTATTCTGATAAGACCCGCCGAAATGCGGTTTTTGTTTAAAACGTCTTTCCCCGAAGTACTTGCCGAATTTCAAATAAGACCGATCTTTATGGCTGACATCGTGGTTGCCCGCCAGCACGCCGTAAGGAACTTGATTGTCGTCGAGAACTTTCATGAACTGGTCGGCACGCTTCCATTGTAGCGGCTGATCCGCTTCATCCACAAGATCCCCCGTATGAAAGACGTACTGAATGTTCAGCTTGTCCTTTTGTTCGGCGATCCACTTGACCTGACGTTCAAAAATGTGCGGATAGCTTTCCGAATAATATTGCGTATCAGACATCCACACAAATGTATAGTCATGTTGCGAAAGCTGAATTTGATCCTGAATGATGATGCTCGCCTTGGATTGTCGGACATAATCGGCAGCTTTTATGCTTCCTTTGAGGGTAAAAGGTTTGTCATCCTTTGCAACATGGAATGTCAGCGTCTCCCATCTTTTGCTGGTCCAATTCCAGGCGAACATGGAGACTTTTCTGCCCGGAAGCGAACTCCCGCGCCACAGCACTTCCACCTTGTCGTTCGGCCCCGTATTTTCATCCACTTTGACATCAAAGCGATGGTACGGAAACTTTGTTGTTGATGACGTTTCAAAACCTTTTCCGTCAAGTGCGGACATGCTGCTGCGCTCTTCTTTTGTCAGCGCCTTTTCCCCGCTGACCGCAAAGCTTTGCGGAGGTTCCGTCACGCTTTCGTTCGCTGACACATCAACATGCTCTACGTCTTTTACAGTGTACTGAAACCCTTGATGGAATGACACTTTCATCTTATCTTTTGTCGGGTCCTTGACGCGGACGGCCAGCTTAGCCTGTGTGCTGCCGGGGGCATTTTTGACTTGGGCGGGCTTGTCCGGCTTTTCCTCTTTAATATAAAATGCCTTTTTCACGATTGACAGGTTGCCGGCGCTGTCCTCCGCTTTTATTTTCAGTTCGTGCTTTCCCGCATCCAGGCCGGCAGAAGATATAAAATAGGGAAGCGCTATTTTTTTGCCGTCAAGAACGGCTTTTATGCTTTTCACACCGCTCCATTTATCGTGTGCGGCCGCATTGATCTTAAACGAACCTTTATACGTCCTGCCGTCTTTTAATGACGTTTTGATCTCAGGGCCTGTGTTATCGACCGTCACCCTGCGGATGAGCCTTTCTTCGCCATTTTCCGCTTCAACGATGTGCGGCCCTTCATCCCAGGCGCGTGTATGCCATTGATTGGCAAGCGATGTAAACTTGGCTTCCGGAATCGAAAAACGGAATTCATACCATTCGCGCGCCCCTGGACCGTCTCCGGCCGGAAGCTCGGCTTTCGGATCGTCATACCGCTCATCGCGGATGATGGTTCCATCCGCTAAGATAAGGCGGGGGTTCTTGAGGACAAAATCATCCCTGTTTTCTTCTGCAGACTGTTCAAATGGGGTTGACTTTGTGCCTGAACGAACTTTAATCGCAAACGGCTTTCCTTTTTTAAATTCCTCCGGAGAAACCGGAACCGTAATCGTCGTATACCGGCGGCGCGAATCGTCAAAAACTTTTTGAACCCTCCTGCCGATCGTTACAGCATTTTTAAAATACAGATTTGTTTGATTGACATCGAAGGCAAAGTAGGCTTTTTTTTCAAGCGCCGATTCACCTTTTTTTTGTTCAATTCCGTCAATCCGAATTGTCGTTTCAGAAGGCGGCTTTTCTGATGTGGCTTTCAGCAGCATTTTTCCGGAAACGGTTCCGCCTTCGCTTACATTCAGCCTGAGCCCCTTCAAAATCCGCTGATCAAGCGGTATCGTTTTCTTTTCAGTCGCGGTAACGTTTGATCCATCGCCAGCCCGCATATAGTACTCCACTTTTTCTTTGCCAATGAGCTCGGCAAAATAGATATTGTGACGGTACAGGCCGTCATTGCGGCTTTTTTCAACACGGACTTCAGTAAACGGCTCATCATCATTCATACGGTAGAAAAACTGCGCCTGTTTCACTTGCCGATTGTCTTTCATGTCAGCTAAGAGCTGGATCGTTTCACCCGGTTTTACCGCTTGATGATCCGTCATATCATGGATCTCCGGCTTTTCTCTGTCGGGCATAACCGTCACCGTCTGTGAAGGAACCTGCGCCTTCAGGAGCGAACCAGGAGACGGTTTTTCTTCCCCGGCCGATATCATTTTCATATGCTTCGTTCCGTCCAGCGGATATCGATAAAGAAGCGCTTTATTTTTAGTGACATCGGTTTTATCCGGCTCGCTTTGATAACGGGCGGATGCGACCTCTTCCCCGCTGTTTGTGCAGATGATCACTTCCCTCGGCCCGGTATTCGCCATGCCGCTCCCTTTGAGAACAGAAAGCGTTTTGCCTTCACGAAGGTGAACACCGTAATGCTGATTGAAGTCATCTTCCGTCAAATGCCCGTTTGAGCGGTTTTTTACCCAAAACACGTGTGTTTGACCGGAAGGAATCATCACATCATCGTGTTCAAAAGGCCAGGTGGTGTCTGATTCCTTGCCCTTTTCAGGATGTCTGTATTTCATTTTGTAGCTGTTCAGATGAACAGCTTTATTGGTATTGTTATAAACTTCAATAAATTCATAGCCGTCCTTTGCACCGGTGTTTGACGTGTCGACAGCCATTTCCGTGATCAATAGTTCCGGAAGCTTTTGTGTATCCGTACGCATGCCTTTCAGGGTGACAGTATACACATCCGTCTTCACAGAGGAACGACCGGCTTGAGCTTCAATGTAATACTGGACTTTGTCGGATGCTATGGATTCGCTTTCCAATTTGGCAATATAGCCGTTCTGTTTGCCCGGCTCCACTTCCATCGGAATCGCCCGATACGGCAATTCGTCATGCTGCTTGTAATACAGAATGACCGTGTCGGCGGCCGCCTCCGCGGAAAAATACAAGTCGTCTCCTTTTTTTACTTGTTCAACAGAAGTATGCCTGATGGCTGGTGAACCAGGCTGAATGTGTTCTTTTCCCGCCGCGGACGAAATCGGCATCTGTAAGGCAAAAAGCAAAACTGCGGCCAGAAACAAAAGGGTTTGGCGATTTCTGTACTTTTTCATCGTCTACCTCCCTTTCGTATTTTGCCTTTACAGATCATTTTTATGAAAGAGACATCCGTGCAAAAAAAAGAAGCCTGATGATTCATCAGACTTCAGTTTATTTTTTGGACATCGGTTCGATAATTGCTTTTTGAATGAGCAAGTGGAAAACCGACAGGACGATCGACGCAAAAATGGCTGTCCCAAAGCCGTCAAGGTCAAAACTGTCCCCCATAATGGACGCGGTCATATAAAGAGTAATCGCATTGATGATAAACAAAAATAAACCTAACGTAATCACTGTGACAGGCAGCGTCAAAATCACGAGCACCGGCTTCACAAACATATTTAAGATCGACAAAATCACGCTTGCCGTAATGGCTGCCCCGATGCTTCTGACGTGAACCGCATCAAAGTAACCGGCAATGACGATTAATAATAAGGCATTGACAAGAACGTTTATGATCCATTTCATCATCTGTCGACTTCCCCTTCATTCGGCACTAGGAATACCCAAACTATATAAATCAGCAGGACGGGAAATCCGGTCGAAAATATAAATAATAGAACCGTAATGATTCTCAGCAACGACGCATCCATATTTAAATACTCAGCAAGACCCCCGACGACCCCGGCAATCTTTCTGTCTGTTTCGGATCGAAATAGCCTTTTCATTGTATCACTCCTGTGTATGGTTTAAATGGATCGATCCTGTCTTCGATTCCAAAAAAACAGTCATGCTATGATCATGATTTTGATTTGCTTTTAGATACATTTCTTTCTGGATTGTCTCGTTTTTTTCTTTTAAAATTTCCGCATCTGGCAGATCATGAGACAGAGAACCGAGATTGCTTTTCAGCTCCGCTGTTACAGCGCAGTCCCGGGGAACATTCAGCTCTACGCTTCCAGTCGTTGTTTTCACATATGCCGTCCGGCAGTGCGGATTTTTGACTGTTGCAGCAATATTGCCGTTAAAGCTCTGCAGGTCAAGCGCATCGCATGAACCTTTAAGATCGATCAATCCATTGATGGTTTCCGCTTCAATCTCTCCGCAAGTATGGTCGGCGAGTTTGATTTGTCCATTTGCAGTTTCCAATGAAGCTTTTCCTGCCGTGAGAGCAGAGAACGACAGCACGCCGTTCGTCGTTTTGGCGGACAGCTCTTTTACGTTTAAATGTTCCCCTCTGACCGGGCCGTTAAACAGCTTAAAGCGGATTTTGCCGTACTCTTTGTCCGGTATATAGACGGTAAGGTTGGTCTTCATTGTTTTTTTCTCCGTACGGATCGTGAACTTATCGCCTTCCACACCGCAGTCGATATGCTGAAGAAAAGCCTGCCTTGCTTCATCCTGATTTTCGGCGCGGTACACTTTTGCCTGGCATTCGACTCTGATGTCGGAATCGCTCCATGGTACAAGGTTGACGCTGCCGTTGGCAAGCTGAATATCCAGAGTCGAAAAATCGGAGTCTTTGAACTGAAATATATGCTGAACCTCGAACGAGTGCCCAAAATTCAAATCCAGGTCTGCTTCTTTCACTTTTTTTACAGCGGTATCAATCCATTCGAACAGTTTGGAACCGATCGAAGGCTTCGGTTCTTTTTTCTTTTCGCTGTAGAAGTCCTCCGAATCAATGACATTTTCAGACAGAGCTGTCACCTTGCTCTCTGTTTCCCTGTAGTCTTCTTCAAGTTTTTCGATCAGGATCAGCGCCTCTTTCGCAGACAGCTTACCTTCCTCGACCAATTTTAAAATTCGCTCTTTCTCCTGTTTCATGAAAAGCTCCCCCGTTCTCCTTCTTTTAGGCCTGAGTCAGCATTTTAATCCCTTGGACAACGTTCCAGACCACAATAATCAAACTGATGATCCCGAAAAAAACGAAACCTCCGATCATGAAAATGACCGCCAAATAACCGCCATCATTAAAGATAAGCGTACCGCTGATTGCGCCTGCTGCCAATATGACTACGCTTATAAACGGAATAATATGCGAAATAAGCGAACGCATCGCATGCTTTTTTGTTTCTTGATCATCTGTTATAAAATACGCAGCGATTGGCAAAATAAGCGGGGCAAAAAAAACGCTAAAATAACAAATTGCAGAAATCAGTGCGTTGTTTCTCGTCATACAAAACACTCCTTATCGATGTAAAGCGTTCTTGTGAGTCTAATGTACAGTGACCTTATACTCAGTTTACGTGTATCATGGCCTTTAAGTTTCATTTTCATTCGATCGGCGTGCGTCAAACTTCGCGAATTGATTTTTTTAGATTTTATGAATAGATTCTTTTTTTATAACCCTTTAAAATATGTGGCAAAGCCAATGAAAAGGAGCGAGCGTTATGAAACAGAAATCGGAAGTACACGCCTCATCCGCCTCCCAGCTTCTTAGTCTGATTCAAGAACAAAAAAGGATGAATCAGGAGATCGTGAACCGATTGGAAGCGATCAATTCCGCTCCTCCGCTTTCCAGCGAAATCCGCTATTTAAAGGTTCTGCTGAACAGCAGCAGCACACACATTTTAAACAGTATGATTGAATCGGCCAAACACATCAGCCGGACTGAACGTTAAACGTTCTCATGAAGTTCGTTTGATATTTCAAGCAGATTTCCGTCGGGATCTCTGATATAAACCGAAATGATCGGTCCTTCAGCGCCTGTCCGCTCTGCGGGGCCTTCTTCAATCTGAATGGACAGCCCTTTCAGATGACGGATCACATCATCAATGCCTGTATTTGTGATGAAACACAGGTCCAGGGAGCCCGGCACCGGGTGCTGTGCCTTCGGCTCAAATTCTTTTCCGGCTTCGTGGAGGTTTATTTTTTGCCTGCCGAATGTCAGCGCTTTTCTTCCTTCTCTAAAAGTGACCGCATCCATTCCCAACACACGGCTGTAAAATTCGCATGTCGCATCAATGTCTTTTACCGTCAGAACCAGATGATCCATCCGATCGATCTTCATCACCCCATCCCCCTTTATGGTTTGTTTTTTACGTTATAACAGCTATTGAATAAAAGAGCAATGAAAATCTTTTGAACAAAGCTTGCCGCTGATCATTCGGCCATTGAAAAAGCTGCCGACGTGACATCGGCAGCATGTTTTTTTACGGTTTGACAGCTTCTTTTTCTTGAAGCCGCTTTTTCATTCTGTTTTTGTCGCGTTCAATGATCGGTTTTAAATAGCGGCCGGTATATGACCCTTCGACTTTCATGACTTCTTCGGGCGGCCCGGAGGCCACGATCGTCCCCCCGCCGTCTCCGCCTTCAGGACCCAAATCGATCAAATAATCAGCTGCTTTTATAATATCGAGATTGTGTTCGATTACAAGCACGGTATCTCCGTTATCGACCAGGCGCTGCAGAACGGCTAAAAGCCTTGCGATATCATCGACATGCAGTCCTGTCGTCGGCTCGTCCAAGATATAAAGTGATCTTCCCGTTGAACGTCGATGAAGTTCAGATGCCAATTTGACCCGCTGCGCTTCTCCCCCGGAAAGCGTTGTAGCCGGCTGTCCGAGCGTAATATAGCCAAGACCGACATCATAGAGGGTCTGCAGCTTGCGCTTGATTTTCGGGATGTTCTCAAAAAATTGAACGGCATTTTCGACTGTCATCTCAAGCACATCAGAAATGTTTTTACCTTTGTATGTGACCTGAAGCGTTTCACGGTTGTACCTCTTTCCGTGGCAAACCTCACAAGGAACGTATACATCTGGCAGGAAGTGCATTTCGATTTTGATAATTCCGTCGCCTTTACAGGCTTCACAGCGTCCGCCTTTGACGTTAAAGCTGAAGCGCCCTTTTTTGTATCCTCTGACTTTCGCTTCATTCGTCTGGGCAAACACGTCACGGATATCATCGAACACGCCGGTATATGTGGCCGGGTTTGACCTTGGCGTCCGGCCGATCGGAGACTGGTCGATGTCGATCACTTTATCGAGGTGCTCGATTCCTTTTATTTCTTTGTACTCTCCCGGTTTTGCCTTCGCCCGATGCAGCTTCTGAGCCAGCGTTTTGTGGAGAATTTCATTGACGAGCGTGCTTTTCCCTGATCCCGATACCCCGGTGACAGCTGTGAACACGCCGAGCGGAAACTTCACGGAAACATTTTTCAAGTTGTTTTCCTTTGCGCCTTTTACCTCGATAAAACGGTTGTCAGGCTTCCTTCTCTCGGCAGGAAGAGGAATGAATTTTTTCCCTGAGAGGTACTGCCCTGTCAGCGATTGATCATCGTTCATCACTTCTTCCGGTGTTCCGGCGGAGATCACTTCTCCCCCGTGTACGCCCGCGCCGGGTCCGATATCAATTAAATAATCGGCGGCAAGCATCGTATCCTCGTCATGCTCGACGACGATCAAGGTGTTTCCGATATCCCTCATATTTTTGAGCGTATCAATCAAGCGGTCGTTATCGCGCTGATGAAGACCGATTGACGGCTCATCAAGGATGTAGAGGACACCGGTCAGCCTTGAGCCGATTTGCGTTGCAAGCCTGATCCGCTGCGCTTCTCCTCCCGACAGAGTGCCGGCTGCGCGGCTGAGCGTCAAATAGTCAAGCCCGACATTGTTCAAAAATCCAAGGCGCTCTTCAATCTCCCGCAAAATGAGGTTGGCGATCTTCATGTCTTTTTCCGAAAGTTCAAGTTCACGGAAAAATTGAAGGGCGTTAGAAACCGACATTTCGGTTATCTTGCCGATGTGAAGGCCGTTTATCAGCACGGCGAGGGATTCCTTTTTCAGACGGTAGCCTTTGCATGAAGGGCACGGCTGATTGGCCATGTATTTTTCCATCAGTTCCCGAACGTAATCCGAGCTCGTTTCTTTATAGCGCCTTTCGATATTGCGGATGACGCCTTCGAATTCAATGTAGTTTTCCCGGACCTGTCCGAAGTCGTTTTCATATCTGAAGTAAATCTGCTCGTCTCCGCTGCCGTAAAGGATCTTTTCAAGCTGGTGCTTCGGCAGCTCCCTGACCGGAACATCCATATCGATTCCATAATGGCTGCATACCGCTTCAAGCAGCTTCGGATAATACTGGGAGCTCTGCGGTTCCCAAGGTGCAATCGCATTTTCCTTTAGCGACAGCTCATCGTTTGGAATGACGAGCTCTATATCGACTTCCAGCTTGGACCCGAGGCCGTCGCAGCTTGGACACGCGCCGAACGGGCTGTTGAAAGAGAACATTCTCGGCTCCAGCTCGCCGATTGAAAAACCGCAATGCGGACAGGCATGATGTTCGCTGAAAAGCAGCTCTTCCTGTCCGATCACATCGATGATCACGCGGCCTTCACCGAGGCGGAGCGCCGTTTCGAGCGAGTCTGTGAGACGGGCTGTTACGCCTTCTTTTATGACGATACGGTCGACGACGACTTCAATCGAATGCTTTTTATTCTTTTCAAGCTCGATGTCTTCTGAGAGATCGTTCATTTCGCCGTCGATCCGGACTCTCACATAGCCTTGTTTTCTGATTTGATCGAGCACTTTCACGTGCGAACCTTTTCTTCCCGAGACGATCGGCGCGAGCACCTGGAGCTTCGTGCGCTCGGGATATTCCAAAATTCTGTCCGTCATCTGTTCGATCGTTTGCGAGGTAATTTCAATGCCGTGAACCGGGCAGACCGGCTTTCCGATTCTGGCAAACAGCAGCCGGAGATAATCGTAGATTTCCGTCACCGTTCCGACTGTCGACCGGGGGTTCCGGCTCGTCGTTTTCTGGTCGATGCTGATCGCCGGCGACAGACCTTCGATCGCATCGACGTCGGGTTTGTCCATCTGTCCTAAAAACTGGCGGGCATATGCGGAAAGAGACTCGACATAGCGCCGCTGCCCCTCTGCATATATCGTATCGAACGCAAGGGATGATTTCCCTGATCCCGAAAGACCTGTCAGCACGACAAGCTGGTCCCTCGGAATAGAGACATCGATATTTTTCAGGTTGTGGGCCCTTGCACCTTTCACCTCAATTCGTTTCGTTGCCATTCTCTATTCATCCTTCCGATTTTAACTCTAGGAGCAAGTCGCGAAGCTCAGCGGCACGTTCAAAGTCAAGCGCTTTTGCGGCTTCCTTCATGTCGTTTTCCATTTGAGCGATCACTTTTTCCCGCTCTTTCTTCGTCATCTTCGAAAGCTTCGGCTCCTCTTTTACTTGATATTCTTCCTGCTCTTCAGCAGCATGAGTTGCCCGGATGACGTCCCTGATCTTCTTGTTGATCGTTTTCGGCGTAATGCCGTGTTTTTCATTATAGGCCTCCTGCTGTTCGCGGCGGCGCTTCGTTTCATTGATTGCGATTTCCATCGAATTGGTGATCTTGTCGGCATACATGATCACGCGGCCTTCGGCATTTCTGGCGGCGCGGCCGATCGTTTGGATGAGCGAACGCTCAGACCGCAAAAAGCCTTCTTTGTCTGCGTCAAGGATGGCGACAAGTGAAACCTCGGGAATATCGAGTCCTTCCCTCAGCAGGTTGATGCCGATGAGAACGTCATGCTTGCCGAGGCGAAGATCGCGGATAATCTCGATCCGCTCCAGCGTTTTAATCTCGGAATGCAGGTACGTGACCTTGATTCCGATTTCCTTCAGATAATCCGTCAAATCCTCGGACATTTTTTTCGTCAGCGTAGTGACGAGGACGCGTTCATTCCGCTCGATTCTCTGCTGGATTTCTCCGATCAGATCATCGATCTGCCCTTCAATCGGCCTTACCTCAATGATCGGATCGAGGAGCCCTGTCGGCCGGATGATCTGCTCTACCATTTCAGGCGTATGCTCAAGTTCATAAGGGCCCGGCGTAGCCGACACATACACGATGTTGTGAATGTGCTTTTCAAACTCTTCAAACCTGAGCGGGCGGTTATCCAAAGCGGAAGGGAGCCTGAATCCGTGATCGACGAGAACCTGTTTTCTCGCCTGGTCTCCGTTGTACATTCCTCTGATCTGCGGCATGGTGACATGCGACTCGTCTATGACCATCAGGAAATCGTCCGGAAAGTAATCGATCAGCGTATATGGAGTCGAACCTGCCGGACGAAGCGTCAAATGTCTTGAATAGTTTTCGATGCCCGAGCAAAAGCCCATTTCGCGCATCATTTCCAAATCGTATCTCGTCCGCTGTTCCAGACGCTGTGCTTCAAGGAGCTTGCCTTCTTCACGAAGCGCTTTAAGGCGCTCTTCCAGCTCCTCTTCAATGTTTATGATCGCTTTCTTCATCTTTTCTTCCCGTGTGACGAAGTGGGAAGCCGGGAAGATCGCGACGTGTTCCCTCTCCCCTAAAATTTCGCCTGTCAGGGCATCCACTTCCCTGATCCGTTCGATTTCGTCCCCGAAAAATTCAACCCGGATGCAGTGCTCATCCCTTGAAGCCGGGAAAATCTCGACGACATCGCCGCGCACCCTGAATGTTCCGCGCTGAAAGTCGATATCATTCCGTGCATATTGGATGTCAACGAGCTTTCTGAGCAGCTCATTCCGCTCGATTTCCATTTCCGCTCTGAGCGAGAGCACCATTTCCCTGTATTCCTCAGGAGAACCCAAGCCGTAAATACAAGAGACACTCGCCACAATGATCACATCTTTGCGTTCAAAAAGAGCAGAAGTGGCAGAGTGCCTTAATTTATCAATCTCATCGTTAATGCTGGCATCTTTTTCGATAAATGTATCAGTCTGAGGCACGTAAGCTTCAGGCTGGTAATAGTCATAATAGCTGACAAAATATTCGACTGCGTTGTTTGGGAAAAATTCCTTAAACTCGCTGTACAGCTGTCCGGCGAGTGTTTTGTTGTGGGCGATGACAAGAGTCGGTTTGTTGACTTCTTTAATCACGTTTGACATCGTAAACGTCTTTCCTGTACCGGTCGCCCCCAAAAGCGTCTGATGCTTTCTGCCTTCATTAATTCCTTTGACAAGCTGATCAATCGCTTTCGGCTGATCCCCCTGGGGCTGATAATTCGAGACTAATTCAAAGCGGTCTTTCACAAAAAAGCCTCCGTTTCTTTACGAAATCTTCCTGCTTATTATTTTAACACACCCGAAGCAAAAATACGAACTAAAGTTCGGTTTCTGTGTTTTCCCACAAAAGCCGGTCCTTCCTGATCTATCAAAAAACCCCTCCTTTTTGTCATCAAAAGCAGGGCTTCACGGCAATCATTCTTACGGTTTCTATGAGTCTTCCTTCTTTTCGCCCGCCTTTTTCGCCGCATAGAGCGAACCGGCTACGAGCGATACAATATCAAGTCCTACAATAAAAAAGGTTTCCGTATAACCTTTTAAATATGAAGCGAACAACAGCGCTGCGGTCAGCGCAATCCCGACGTAATGGTTATAGGTCACCCTTGTAAAAAACAAGACAAGCAAGAAAGGAAATATCAGTGCAAAAACGGCTTTTGTAAACACAAAAACCCTCCTCACGTTTCTTGATCTTATTCGATTATATTAAAGAACAAAGAAACGGACAAACATGGACACTCATTCATTTTGTCCATCATCATGCCGCGTTATTCGGAATCAGACGTTAAAAGGCGAAAAAGAACGAAATTCCGGCGGCCAGGAGGTTCGGCATGGCAAAAACGGCGAGCGTGTTTGCCAGTTTGCCGTTCCACTCCCTGTGCTCTTTCGTTTCCGAATCGTGATTTCCCCTGAACCGGTCACCGCTGACAAATACGCCGGAACATAAAGCAGACAGCAGAATCGCGCCTAGTCCGGCGGCTCCCGAAACTTTGAAAATCAACGTCCAATCCCCTGCCGCAGCCGAAATCAATACAGCTATCAAACAAACAAAAATACCGGCGAGAAAAGCCTTTTTCATCAATCATTCTCCTTCAATCAGTTCTATCCATCATCCTAGCGGAACGTTTTGTAAAAGACAACCAAAAAGTTTCCCCCAAAGGAAAAGCAAAAGCGCCCGAAAAAGCGGCGCTTTATTAACATCAATTATTCTGTTTCTTGTGAGGCGGCTGCCTCAGCATGCTTCATTGCAGCATCCTCTTCTTTTACAAAGATGATGCCAAGCTCATGATGCTCTCCTTCATATGAAGCTCTTTGTTCAAAACGAATTTCATTGTTTAAACCGACGACTTCAAGTTTGAAGAAAGCACGGTTCTTCTGAAGCGCTTCGTAGAAATCCGCCGCATTTTTCACTGCAATCCCGTTGACCTTCGTGATGATTTCGCCGATCTTGAGACCGAGATCGGCTGCCGGCGTGTTCGGAATAACCCCGAGCACCACGAGCCCCTGGTCTCTCTTTGAAAAATGGAAAGGGGCGGAATTATCGTTCATCCGCTGTTTCCATGATAAAAAGGCCCTTCCTGCGATCGCCGTTCCGGCGGCAAGGGCGGCAAGCGGCGTCCACCATACGCTTCCGGCCGCGACCAGCAGAATGATGATACCAAGCACGCTGATGCGCTTCGCTGTAATTTTAATGCTTTCAATCGGAAGCGATCCTTGAACTCTTTGACCGAAGCCGATGAAATAAGGAATCCACAGGAGCTCAAAGCCGCCGTTAAATGACAGAACGGGCCACCACGGAACCGATGATTCGATCGCATGTCCCGGAATGAGAATGAACAACGGCAAAAGCCAGGTTCTGCCCGCAATCTGCTGGCCGATCGGGAGCCCCCTTTTGCTCATGACGATCGCAGGGGAAGTTTTGATATGTGCCGTTTTGTAGACGAGCACTCCTTCCGCTACCAACAGAAGTCCGAGCAGGACGGCAGCAGCCGGCCAATTCGCGAGGGACAGCTGCGGAAGAAATGCGTCAAGCGCTCCGAAACCGGTGTATTCAATACATAAACCGGCGACGATGCTCACGCCAAGCGTATATGCCGCTGACAGCAGACTCTGTCTGAAAGTTAAAGCTGCGGCAACGCTGACCGCCGCTATTAAAACCAGCATACCCATCGGGAGAGACAGCCCTAAGCCGAACGAAACAATGGACAGCACGAGTCCTGCCAAGAGTCCTTTGGAATATGTAAACTTAAACTCGTCATAAATATCTTCAATACGCGTATGAAACGTCTTTCTTTCACGTTTGATCCGGGCATAGCCGTAAGCAAGACTTATGATCATCATAAAATAGAAGAGCGGGTGCAGAAAAAACAATCCTGCTCCTTTTAAAAGTTCAATTAAGCTTTCTTCAACTGACAAGGGAACGTTCACCGCCTCAGCCAAGCATTTCAGGCCGCCTTAAATACGGCAGCTTTTTAACGTTGGATATTTTAGGGAAACCCAGCTTGTCTAAAGCGTCGGCACGAGGAAATGACGGGCGGCCGTTCAGGCGGGATGCCTGAGCCGTCAGCCGCAGAAACTTTCGTCATGATGCTTTAACGCCGGTGCTTTTCAAGCGCATTCGTGACGACAAATGCTGGCACCTTTAGGCAAGCTGGTGCATTTTATTATTATTCTAACAAATAATAAAATGCTTGGGTATGGTAAACGTGAGGTTTATTTCTCCTGGCTCATCCAAAGCGTCACATTCGACAAAGAAAAGTCTTTCAGGTAATGATTGACTTCGACATCTAGAATA
Organism: Bacillus sp. B19-2; assembly: GCF_022832475.1. Lineage (NCBI taxonomy): Bacteria > Bacillati > Bacillota > Bacilli > Caryophanales > Bacillaceae > Bacillus > Bacillus sp. B19-2. The sequence goes on along the minus strand of NZ_JALHKQ010000002.1, from coordinate 619,680 downwards.
TCTCCTATCAGCTGCATTGACCGCTTGATATCGGTCAGATTGATGCCGAGCCGCTTGTGGTTGTCCATCAAGTAGTTGAAATAAAGTTCCGCGCAATCCTCATTGATATCCTCTACACTTTCGACCGAAGTGTAGTTTACGAGGTATCTGCTGAACAGCATAAGCAATCCTACTGCCTTTGTAGCGGAAAACGTAACGTCTTGTGATCGAACTTTTAACTGCTCCACTAATTCATAGTATTTTTTCTCTCTCACAATACTTGCCCTCTTCAATCGTGTACCCCCATTTATTATTTATATATAAGAAAAGCGCAAGCGTCAGACGACTCCACCAACAGAGACGAAGAACGCAAACAGCGCTAACATTCTCCGCAAAAAAAATGCACACATTATAATTCTTGAAAAAGCTTTGGTTCTATTTTAAAAAGTTTTCCTTAGTTATACAACTTGCAAAAGTTACATTTTTACTGCATCTTTACATCCTTATAAAGTCTCCCATACACTTATGTTATCGGGTCAATTCTATTCATTATGAATGTTTTTTTTATGAAAAAACAAAAATTTTAGGTAAAAAGGTTGAGAATTTACTTTCTGAGAATAAAAAAAGTGAGGACATCCTGTATCCTCACTTTTTGTTAAACAGCACTTTTAATGCGGTTTGCAGCTGAAGGTCGTTCTTTTCTTTCATCTTTTTCTCTTCAATCCGCAGGTTCATTCTATTTGCCGTTTTTTGGTCAATAATGCCCGTTTGTTTCAGCTTGTTTTCTGCCTGAAACGCCATGACAGCTTTTTTTGTGCCTTCACTGTAATAGCCGTCTTCCCGGCCAGGGACAAACCCGAGGCCTTTCAGGAGGTGCTGCGCCCGCTTAATTTCATTGTTGTTCATATCCGGCTTGAGAGGCTCCTTCAACTGTACAGGCCCCACTGAGAAATATGCGGGCTGGGCGACTGGAACGGTCGGCTGAATTCCCTGCTTATGGATCCAATTTCCTTTAGGTGTCAGCCATTTGTACAGCGTCAGCTTAATATTGCTTCCGTCTCCCATCGGAACCGCCTGCTGGACGGTTCCCTTTCCAAAGGAAGGATCGCCCACCACGTCGTAGCCCTCGGCTTCTTTTAATGCACCAGCAAGAATTTCCGACGCTGAAGCGCTGCCCTTGTCCGTAATCACGCTCACAGGATATGGTTTTTTCTCTTTTAATTTTGAGAAGTATTGTTTTTTATTTCCGTTTCTTTCGGCGATTTGTATATACGGATGATCTTTTGTCACAAAATGTTTTAAAATGTCTTCAACGCTTTGCAAGTACCCGCCCGGATTGCCTCTTACATCCAAAACGAGCCCTTTTATTCCCTTTTTCTCAAGCTTTTTCAGTTCAGCAGTAAAATCTTTTGCCGTATGTTCGGAAAAGGAAGATATTGCGATATAGCCGACAGGTTTGTCCTGTACTTTTTTAATGGAAGCAAATACCGTTTCCAGCGGAATTTCATCGCGCTTAATCGTAAATGTCAGCTGATCTCTCATGCCGGGGCGGTGAACTTTCAGCGTAACCGTCGATCCCTTTTTGCCCCTGATCTTTAATACGGCGTCATTCAAATCCATTCCGGCCATGGAATCGCCGTCGATGCTGATGATTTCATCGTTCGGCTTTAATCCGGCTTTCTCTGCCGGAGACTGTTTAAAAGGAGAAACGATAATGATTTTTCTGTTTTCCATTCCGATTTCTGCGCCGATTCCTTCAAAAGAGGAATCAAGGGAATCTGAAAACCGCTTTGCCGTCTGTTTATCCATATAAACCGAGTATGGGTCATTCAATGTTGAAAGCATGCCCTGTATGGCTCCTTCCAACAGCTTTTCCCTGTCGACCTGCTCCACATATTCATTTGAAATCAGGTCATATGCTTTCTCAATTTTCTCCAATTCGTTTCTGGCGGCAGCCGCTGATACTTTTGGAACGACATCATGAAACGGAATCGGGCCGGCGCCTGTTACCAAGCCGCATAACAGGCTGAGCGCAATGATGAGCCGTGCAATCTTCTGATTCATCCTATACCTCCTCTTCTGCCTGCACTATGTTTTGTTGCTTGAAGTAGTATGCGCCAAAACCGCCCGTATCATGTAATCGTTTTTCCATTCACAGCAAAAAAATGCCGGATTAACCGAGAGCTTTTGCTTATATGGACCTCACCCGCTTGATGATTTCTTCTGTCACTTCATCCGTCGTACTTGAACCGCCGATATCAGGCGTCAAGTAACCGCTTTTTAGAACGTCTTCGATCACGTCAAGCAATCTGGCACCGAGTTCTTCTTCTCCAAAATGATCAAGCATCATTTTAGCCGTCCAGATTTGGCCGACCGGGTTTGCAATTCCTTTGCCGGTAATATCCGGGGCAGAGCCGTGCACAGGCTCAAACATGGACGGATATTTGCCGTTTACATTGATATTGGCGGCCGGCGCCACGCCTATGCTTCCCATAATCGCCGCCCCGATATCGGTCAAAATATCGCCGAATAAGTTGCTGGCCACAATGACGTCAAGCTTCTCCGGCTTCGTTACAAAAAAGGCCGACAACGCGTCAATGTGCTGCGAATCAGCGGTAATACCAGGGTAGTCTTTTGCCGTGTTCGCAAAGACTTCATCCCAAAAAGGCATTGAATAAACGATTCCGTTCGATTTTGTTGCGCTTGTGACATGCTTTTTCCGTTTAGCCGCCAACTCAAATGCAAAGCGCATCGCCCTCTCCGCCCCTTTTCTTGAAAAAACTGCATTTTGAATGGCGATTTCATCTTCATCTCTGAAGATTCTCCCTCCGATCGAGCTGTATTCCCCTTCACTGTTTTCCCTGACGACAAGGAGATCGAAATCTTTTGGATTGGCCAGCGGAGACTTGATTCCTTGCAAATATTTTGCTGGTCTAACATTGATGACCTGTTCAAATTCGCGGCGGATTTTAATGAGCAGCCCCCATAGTGAAATATGATCGGGGACAAGCTTGCTGTTTCCTACCGCTCCAAGGAAGATGCTGTCGAACTCTTTCAGCTGCTCCATACCGTCATCGGGCATCATTTCCCCGTGTTCCAAATAATACTCGCAGCTGTATGGAAACTCAGTAAACCGAAATGAGAGTCCCCCGTGAACCTCGGAAACCGCTTTCAAAACTCGCTGTGCAGCAGGTACGACTTCTTTTCCTACTCCGTCACCGGGTATGCTGGCAATGTTGAATACTTTCATTAGATCATCCCCCTTTTAAATAGTCGACTGTCGACAGATGTCACTTTCATTCTATACCTTGTGTTATTTTCTGACAAGATGATTTTAAGAGAGTAAAGGAGGGGATTGTTTATTTTCAGTGTAACAATAGCTTTGTTGGCCTTCACTGGATGTACACGCAGCCTTGGATGGTGAAGAAATACCATATGTAAAAAAGACGAAATAAAAAAAGCTGCACTCTTATCGCAATGCAGCTGCATGAGGCTGGAAAAGGAACACATTTTCCAGCCTCACTTCAATACCATGATGGGCGGGGTTTCCCCAGCCTTATTAAAAAGCCCCATTAATCGTCTGTCATCGTCTTCTTAAAACAAACATACATAAACAGGGCTGCGCCTAGAACCCAAACAGCTATAATACCGAGCGGCAGCCAGGAGCTGGTTTCGTGTATTTCAATCGCTTGCATAATTGGAAAAGTATCGGCAACTTTAATGATGATACTGTCTTTATCCAAGCCAAGAAATTCAATCATCGGTGTAAACCCGAACAGCAACATCACTGGCATGATATATGCAGACGTTGCAGCGATTGACTTGGAAAATAGGCCTATACCAATGCCAAGCAATAAAAAGTATAAGAACAATAAGATCAACCCAAGAAGCGCTCTGACATTAAGGAACGGGTCAAAACCAACGATGATGAGTGATACGACAAGGGAAATCAAAGTCATCAATCCGGTCACAAGACTTTTGCCGACAATGATATCCAGAAACGACGCTGGTGACTGAATCAGACCGCGTAATGTCTTCTTTTCATTTTCCTCCGCCATCATTGTCATCATGCCGCTTGAAGTAACCGATGTATACGTTACCCCTACAATGATATACATGACAAAAATAGGGAGCTCTTTACCACCACTCATCCGCCCATATAAAAGCGATAATATAATCGGGATTACCGGCATCATCAATAGCATCATATTTTTCATAAAATCTTTTATATCTTTTTCAAAGATGGCACTTATACGTTGAATATTCATTATACCAACTCCTCCCCAGTCACTTTCAAAAAGATTTGGCCCAGCGTCGGATTGTCCGTATGCATTGATTTCACTCGATTATTGATCATCAATTCCTTAATGTGATCCGCATTCTCTGGTTTATTTTTGATGACGATCCGTTCTCCATCAAATGTTTCAACATGAAATGCGTGCGTCGAGTACTTGTAACGGATTTCATCCGGACGATCCAGTTCCACTATTTCACCTTTGTGCAAAAACGCAACACGGTCACACAATTGATTCGCTTCTTCCATATTGTGAGTTGTCAGGAAAATGGTTGTTCCCGCTTCATTCAGCTTCTTTAGTCCACGGTGAATGTGCGCTATATTTCCCGGGTCCAATGCAGATGTTGGTTCATCCAGAAATACCAGTTCAGGTTTATGAATGAGTGCTTTAGCCAGTAGTACACGCTGTTTCATCCCTTTTGACAACTTCGAGACCGTTTTCGTTCGCTGATCGTGCAGGTTAACCTCACGCAAAATCACATCGATTTGACTTAACGGAGCATGGTACAATTTACAAAATAATTTCAGATTATCATAGATCGTCAGTCGCTCATATAGTGAACTGTTATCAGATAATATCCCGACCTTGGATTTAAAATCGGCTGTTCCAATCCGGGATGAATCCATCCCGAGTACCATAACTTTACCCGCCGATTGTCCAAGTTCTCCCGTTAAGATTTTAATCGTTGTTGTTTTGCCAGATCCGCTTGGTCCAAGCAATCCAAAAATTTCACCCTTTTTCACATGAAAACTGACATCTTTTATAGCTGTGTGTCGTCCAAACGATTTCCGCATTCCTGTTACTTTCATTGCATATTCCAACTGAATACCCCCTTCGATTAGCTGCTCTCATCGTAACGGATATAACCAGCTGATGCCGTAATATGAGAACGGAATGTACCATCACGAATGTAAACTGTACCTGTCTTCAGTTGTAAAATACGTGCAAATGCTGTTTGTTTGGGGTGAACGGTACCTATTTCAGACTGAATTTTTCCTGAATGTCTTGTATTTTCGTTCGTGACAAAGGAATCGTCGACTGGGATTTGTTATCGATTCGCAGTGAATATGTATTTTTAGACCATGTAATGATTTCACGGACTTTTTGTAAATTGACGATATATGAACGATGACATCGATAAAATCCATAAACCGCTAATTTTTTCTCGATTTCTGCCAGTGTGGAATCCATCGCATATGATTCATCCTGAACAACGATCATCGCTTTGCCATCCTGACTTTCGATGTAGTCAATCTCCAAGGGGTCAAATAATATCATCTTGTCATCGACTTTTGCCGGAACCTTGAAAAAATTTGCAGTCGCCGCTGTTCCAATGTTTTTAGCTTCCGACGCACTTTCTTCTGCTTCGATGATTTCGATTTGCTGTATACCATTTTTCTGAAGTTTGTATGCGATATCCCCAAGCAGCAGAGCGTGCTCCATATTGGATACTAAGATCATGACAGGTATGTGATGATCCCTCAATTTTTGCAGCATGTTCATAAAAGTATTCATTGTTCTGACATCAGCGCCATGGATCGGCTCGCGGAAAATCATCGGCTGAACACCGCTCATGAAATACTTAGCAAAATAGACACGGCGAATGTCAGATTCCGAACATTTATGCAGCGTTTTTTTGGCACAGTTTTGTAATTCAAACAGCACAAGAATTTCAGGCAATGGCGTGTCACAGCCGAACCATTTATGAAAAAAAGTGATATTCTCCTCCACCGTCAGGCGCTGATACAAGCCTTCCTGTTGATCAAAAACGGTCCATTTGCCATTGTTCTCAAGCACCTTTACCAGTTCGGCCTGCATCTCCGTATCACTATATACTGTCGCGGCATAAGTATCCTCGATCGTAAGCGTAAATGGCGGTAGCGACTCGCTGTTTATCATCTCTTCATGAATTGTAAATTGTGTCATCATGTAAACTCCTGTTCAAACAGATCTTCTTTTTTAAGATTAATTTAGTATACCATGAAGTGCTTTGGAGTTTATTCTACTTTTTTGGCTTAATGATTCCATAGCAAAATCTCCAGAAAAAAAGATGGAGCCACTTTTTAAATGACAAAAAGCCGATTCGGTCCATTTCCGGACGAATCGGCTTTCATTTTTAAAGCGGTATATAATTGGCCGGGTCAACAGCATTGGATTTCGCGTTGTTCCAAAGGCCTTTATGCATTTCAAAGTGAAGATGCTGCCCGTAGGATTGGCCTGTATTTCCCATCGTTCCGATCACTTGTCCTTGTTCAACACGCTGGCCTGTCTGCACTTTAATCGAAGACATATGAGCGTAGACCGTCTGATATGTTTGCCCGTTGATGTTATGGGTAATAAACACAACATTGCCGTAGCTGGACGAGTAATGGGCGTTATAGACCGTTCCGGCGGCTGCCGCATGAATCGGAACACCTGAACCGCGCTTGGCGATATCTACTCCGAAGTGATTCCCGAGCGAACGGTTTCCGAACCCGGAAGTAAATGTGCCGGAAGCAGGACGGATAAAGCCTGAGCTGCTTGGTGCCGACGGTTTAGAAGAAGAGGCTTCCGATTGGCCGCTTGAAGCCCGGCGGCTCGCTTCAGCTTCCTGCTTTTTCCGATGCGCCTCTTCAGCTTTGATCGCTTCATTCTGACGCTTTAAAATTTCTGCTTCATTTTCGAGTGAACCAAGTTCTTCATGCGCGTGATCTTTATCTTGCTTCACTTTTTTCATGACGTTTGCTTTCTCTTTTTGCTGCTTGGCGAGCGTCTTTTTTAAATCTTCCAGGTCTTTGAGCGCTTTTTCAAGGCTTTCAAGATCCTTGCTCAGCTTTGTTTCCTTTTCCTCAACAAGCTGAAGGTCGCGCTTTTGCTCTTCCATCAGGTCTTTATCAGCTTCGACAATTGTCGAAACCGCACCCGCACGGCTGATGAAATCCCCAAAGCTTTTCGAGCCGAGAAGCACATCTATGTATTGAACGGAACCGCCGTTTTCCTGCATGGAGCGAACCCGGTCTTTCAATATTTTATTGCGTTTCTCAATCTTTTCTTTAAGCTTTTTGATTTGCTTTTTCAGCTCTTCAATGCTTTTCTTTGTTTGGTCGATTTCTTCGTTTTTCTTTTCCAGCTTTTCATTCGTGTCCGTCATCTGACGGTCGATTTTCTCGATCTCGCTTTTCAGGCCTGCTTCTTTTGATTCAAGCTTTGAAAGCTCCTGTTTCTTTTTTTCGAGTTTTGACTCGTTTTCAGATTTTTTGCTTTGAACGTCGCTCTTTTTTTTCTCCAAGTCTTCATAAGCTAAAGCATGGTTGCTTTTTAAGGGGATCAGCACTGCTGACGATCCGAGCACAGCGGTCAGCCCCAGCGTCATAAGCTTTCTTTTCAACCTTGGTTCCTCCTTGCCTTCAGAATCAAGGGAGCCCGGCGCTTTGCAGGCATCCCAGCTTTAAACATGATACAACCGGCGAGAGCGCCGGTTTAAACTTTTAAGAATTTGCGAATCGACATCAAGCTTCCCCATACACCGATAACGGCTCCGATCAGCACAAGGATCGCTGAAATCTGGAAGACGAACGGATTGTACGGCAAGAGCTGTATGAATGTGCCCTGAACTTTCGGAGCGATCCACTGAACGGCATGATGATACGTTCCGAGCAAAATAGCGATCGGAATGATAGAACCGCATACGCCCAAGAGCAGACCTTCAATGAAGAATGGCCAGCGAATGAACCAGTTTGTTGCGCCTACAAGTTTCATAATCTCGATTTCTTTGCGTCTTGCAAAAATCGTGATTTTGATCGTATTAGAGATTAAAAACATCGCCGTAAACAGCAAGCCGACAACCAATGCAATCCCGATTACTTTGGTTACACCGCTGATTTTAAATAAGCGGTCTACCTGCTCCTGCCCGTATGTCACTTTATAGACGTTGGTCAGCTTCTCTAGCTTCTTGGCAGCTTTCGGCGTGTCTTGAGGGTCTGTTGTCTTTACGACAAACGCATCGTTCAGCGGGTTTTCCTGCTCGAACATCGCAAAGAATTTCCCGTCTTCGCCAAAGCTGTCTTTCAGGTTTTTCAGCTCTTCATCTTTAGATGAGTATTTGACACTGCTGATTTCCGGTATTTGTTTAATTTCTTTTTCCAATGTATTTTTTTGATCCTGGTTGGCCGTCAAGTCAACAAGCACTTTGACTTCAACTTCCTGTTCGGCTTTTAATGTCATATTGTATACGTTCAGCATGATGACCATGAACACGCCGACCAAGATAAGTGTAACAGTTACAGCACTGATGGATGCGAAAGTCATCCACGCGTTTCTCCCGAGAGATTTTAAGCTCTCGCGCAAATGCCGTCCGAGAGTTCTAATCATAAGAACCATACTCCCCTCTAGCTTCATCACGCACAATGACCCCGTCTTCGATTGCGATGACCCGTTTCTTCATGGTGTTTACGATTTCTTTGTTATGAGTCGCCATAACGACTGTTGTTCCGCGGTTGTTGATTTCCTCGAGCGTCTTCATGATTTCCCAAGACGTCTCAGGGTCAAGATTTCCCGTCGGCTCGTCTGCGATCACGACATCAGGGTCGTTGACGATTGACCGTGCAATTGAAACCCGCTGCTGTTCTCCCCCGGACAGCTGATCAGGGAATTGCCTTGCTTTGTGTTTCAGCTGGACAAGATCAAGCACTTCAAGCACTTTTTTTCTGATCACCTCTGGACGCTCCCCGATGACCTCTAAAGCAAATGCAACATTTTCAAACACCGTCAGCTTCGGCAGCAGTTTAAAGTCCTGGAATACAACGCCGATTTTCCTTCTGATAAAAGGAATCTCTTTTTCTTTGAGCTGCGCCAAATTTTTATTGTTTATGACAATCTTCCCTTTGGAAGGCTTTTCTTCGCGGTAAATCATTTTAATGAAGGTTGATTTTCCTGCTCCGCTCGGTCCTACAACATAAACAAATTCTCCGGGATATATAGAGATGCTTATTCCGTTCAGCGCCGAGACCCCGTTGGAATAAGTCTTATATACATCTTTTATTTCGATCATGTAATCACCTAATCTTCTATGTTTATACGGTCATACTCTTCGAAAGGACATGTCGTTTTGTGTCCTGCTAAATTCACGATAAATGGTATTGATTCAAGCCCTTTTTCAACAACACCCATTATACGTCAAGATTAGACAAAATGATATTACAGTTTTGTTTCAATGCTGACATAAGTTATAGGAAAAACGCAAAATCAGACAAAAAATTTGTACTTTGGGCCTTTTCTGAGATAAAAGAACTTGTTTTTCTTCATTTTTCAATAGGTATAAAGACCTTTTCAACAAAAAAAGAACCTTTTTCACCCGAATGTGAAGAAGGTTCTCTTCGCCTCCTGACCGGCAAGGCATTCTTATTTTTTCTCTGAAAGCCACTTCGCGACCGCTTCAGCTTCTTTTTCGTCTACAAGATTGCCAGGCATCCCGCCGCGGCCGTTGACTACAATGTCCTTAATTTCGCCTTCCTTATACTTGCCGCCAACCTCTTTCAAGCTCGGGGCGGAACCGCCGGCCAAATCCTTACCATGGCAGCCTGTGCAGTTTTGCTGGTAAATCTCTTCCCCGTCCGTTGCAGTTGCTTGCCCGCCTGTGTTTTTCTCTTTGCTTTCGTTGTTATTGCCGCCGCAGGCAGCCAGCACAAAAGAAACAGCCATAAACAGAGTAAACAGCTTCATTTTCATTTTTTCAAGTCAGCTCCTTTAACAAGTCAACCTTTATTATAACCTCGATTACGCGCGTTTAAAACCCTCGCCAAGCACCTCTGAAGCATCCATCGCAATGACAAATGCAGACTCATCAATGTGTTTCACGAGTTGTTTCAGCTTTGTGAACTCGGTCTGGCCGACCACGCACATCAGAATGGGCCGCTCATCATCTGTATAGCCTCCGACCGCTGATATTTTCGTAATCCCTCTGTCAATTTTATTCAGTACCGCATGTCGAACTTCCTCTTCCCTGTTGGTAATGATCATCGCCATTTTGGAACGGTTCAGCCCGACCTGGATGACATCGATGGTTTTGCTTGATATATAAACGCCAAGCATAGCATACAGTCCCTGTTCGATGTTAAAAACAAACATCGCCGACAGGACGATCGTTCCGTCGATCAGCGCCAAACATTTGCCTTGCGAAAGCCCGGTGTACTTATGAATGATTTGCGCAGCCAGCGCAGTCCCGCCAGTCGAACCCCTTCCGAGAAAGACCATCCCGATTCCGACTCCGATGCCGACACCGCCGAAAATGGCGGCTAAGAGCGGATTCTCTGTCGCCGGAGCAATGTCCCGCGTCATATATACGACAAACGGGAGAAAAACAGACCCGACAAGCGTCTTAATGCCGAATTTTCCTCCGAGTATGAGAACCCCGGCAATAAATAAAGGAATATTAAATGCCCATTGCACATAGGCGGCTTCAAAGCCGAACGATTGCAAAATGGTGCTGATGCCGCTGACTCCGCCGGCTGCAATCCGGTTGGGAAGCAGAAACATATTAAATGTCACAGCGACGACAGCTGATCCAAACAGGATATAGCCGTAGTCACGCAGCACCGTAAACAATTGATATCTCGTTTTGTTCATCTTCATGTCTGTCATCCTCCGCACGATTCGTTACCAATCGAGAGTATAGCATTTAGCTTATTGTAAGTAAATAACAGCCAAATAACGTATTAATCGGATAAAGCGGCAGAGGGACAAAGCTTCTTACGGCTTAGGCTGCACATATCCAGGAGGATTTACCCGCAAAAAAAAGACACATCTCACAATATGGATGTGTCTTTCTTCAATTTAGGAAAGCTTGGAACGCAAATATGCGTCGATGAAAGAGTCAATGTCTCCGTCCATAACCGCCTGCACGTTCCCCATTTCCGTGTTCGTTCTATGATCCTTCACTAGGGAATACGGATGGAAAACGTATGAACGGATCTGGCTTCCCCAGCCGATTTCTTTTTGTTCGCCGCGAATTTCGTCAAGCTGTGCCTGCTGCTCTTCGATTCTGCGCTGATACAGCTTCGACTTCAGCATTTTCATGGCACGTTCGCGGTTTTTAATTTGGGAGCGCTCCGTTTGGCAAGTGACAATGACGCCTGTCGGCAGGTGGGTGATCCTGACTGCGGAGTCTGTCGTATTAACGTGCTGGCCGCCGGCGCCGCTTGCCCTGTACGTATCGACTTTAATATCTTCCGTGCGGATCTCAATGTCGATTTCTTCGTTAAATTCAGGCATGACATCACAAGACACAAACGACGTGTGCCTGCGCCCTGATGAGTCGAACGGAGAAATTCTGACGAGCCTGTGCACGCCTTTCTCGGCTTTTAAATAGCCGTAGGCATTGTGGCCTTTGATCAGGAGAGTGACAGACTTGATTCCCGCTTCATCCCCTGGGAGGTAATCAAGGGTTTCCACCTTAAATCCGCGGCGCTCTGCCCACCTGGTGTACATTCTCAGAAGCATTGAACCCCAATCCTGTGATTCGGTGCCGCCGGCTCCCGGGTGAAGCTCAAGGATCGCATTGTTTTTATCATACGGCTCGCTTAACAACAGCTGCAGCTCAAATTCGTTAAACTGCTTTGTTAAGCTTTTCAGCTCGCTGACCAGTTCATTTTGCAGGTCTTGGTCAGGATCTTCTTTTAAAAGATCGTGCGTCATTTGTAATTCTTCATGAGATTCGCTCAATTTGTTGTACGTGTTGACATAGTCTTTTAACGCATTCGCTTCATTAATGATCGTCTGCGCTTTCTGCTGATCTCCCCAAAAGTCAGGGTCAGCCATCTGCTCGTCTAGTTCGCTGATTCTTGCTTCCTTTGTTTCGAGGTCAAAGAGACCCCCTGAAGTCCGCTAACCGAGTAGCCATATTTTCAAGTTCCTGTCTGATTTCTGCCAATTCCATTATTCTTTCACCTCATCATATATTTCAGCCGGTTCAAAATAAAAAGAGGCTAAGCACCTCTTTTTATTCTGTTCTTCCGCAGCAGTTTTTATATTTTTTTCCGCTTCCGCAGTAGCAAGGATCATTGCGTCCGATATCCACCGCTTTGCGGACCGGTTTTTTCTTCGCTTGTTTTTCCTCATCGCCTTCTTTCGGCTGATGAGCTGTTGTCTGTCCTTGAATGACCTCTTCGCGCTCAAGGTTGTTTTCGATTTCAGCCTTCATGACGAATTTGGCTACATCATCTTCGATGGCCGCGATCATGTTTTCAAACATTGCAAAGCCTTCCATCTGATACTCGCGGAGCGGGTTTGTCTGAGCGTAAGCGCGCAGATGAATTCCTTGACGCAGCTGATCCATCGCATCGATGTGATCCATCCATTTCGTATCCACTTCGCGGAGAACGATGACTTTCTCAAATTCGCGCATTTGTTCAGAGCCGTAGCGCTCTTCTTTCTCATCGTATTTCGTCTTGATGCGGTCATAAATGAGCTCTGTGATTTCCTCAGGCTCTTTTCCGAAAATATCGCTTTTCTCCACTCCGCCCTCATCAAGGAAATTCGCATTTACAAGCTCGACAAGGCCGTCAAGATTCCACTCTTCAGGCAGATCTTCCTTTGGCGTGTATGAAGCAACAGCCCGCTCAAGTGAAGCTTTAATCATAGTTTCGACGATGGAGCGGAGGTTGTCGGAATCGATGACCTCAAAGCGCTGTTTATAGATGACTTCACGCTGCTGGCGGAGCACGTCATCGTATTGCAGAAGCTGCTTACGGGCATCAAAGTTGTTGCCTTCCACACGCTTCTGTGAAGATTCGACCGCTCTTGAAACCATCTTGCTCTGAATCGGCGTCGAATCGTCCATTCCGAAGCGGTCAAGCATCGCCATCGTCCGTTCTGCGCCGAAGCGTTTCATTAATTCATCTTCCATGGAAAGATAAAATTGGGTGATACCAGGGTCCCCCTGACGGCCTGAACGTCCGCGCAGCTGGTTGTCAATCCGCCGTGATTCATGGCGCTCAGTACCGATGACGGCCAGTCCGCCAAGCTCTTTTACGCCTTCGCCAAGCTTGATGTCCGTACCGCGGCCCGCCATGTTCGTCGCGATGGTGACCGCGCCTTTTTGCCCGGCATCTTCGATAATCTGGGCTTCCCGCTCGTGGTTTTTCGCGTTTAATACTTGATGCGGAATTCCTTTATTTTTAAGCAGCTTTGAGATCAATTCAGATGTTTCCACCGCAACCGTACCGACAAGAACCGGCTGGCCGACCATATAGCGCTGGGCGACATCCTCTGCAACAGCTTTAAATTTCCCTTCCATAGTCCGGTAAATTAAATCCGGGCGGTCATCGCGGGCGATCGGCTTGTTGGTCGGAATCGATACAACCTGCATGTTGTATATATTGCGGAATTCTTCTTCTTCCGTTTTTGCCGTACCCGTCATTCCGGCTAATTTTTCATACATGCGGAAATAGTTCTGGAAGGTGATCGTCGCGAGCGTCATGCTCTCATTTTGGATCTCAAGCCCTTCCTTCGCTTCAATGGCCTGGTGGAGCCCGTCGCTGTAGCGGCGGCCTTTCATCAGACGGCCTGTGAAAGAGTCGACGATAACGACCTGGCCGTCTTCGACGACGTAGTCGACGTCTTTATGCATCGCCGCATGGGCTTTGAGCGCCTGGCCAATATGATGGTTTAAGGCGACATGGCGGACATCAAACAAGTTTTCGATGCCGAATGCCTTTTCGGCTTTTGTCATCCCTTCTTCAGTCAGCTGAACGCCTTTTGTTTTCACATCGTATGTGTAGTCCTGATCCGCTTTTAATGTGCGGACAAACGCATTGGCCTGAACGTACAGCTTTGTGGATTTGGCCGCTTGTCCGGAAATGATGAGCGGCGTTCTTGCTTCATCGATCAAAATCGAGTCGACTTCATCGATGACCGCAAAATGCAGCGGACGCTGAACCATCTGCTCTTTATAAAGCACCATGTTGTCGCGCAAGTAGTCAAAGCCAAGCTCATTATTCGTAGAGTACGTAATATCGGCTGCATAGGCTTCACGCTTCTCGTCTTTTGAAAGGCTGTTCAGGTTTAAGCCGACTGTCAGCCCGAGAAATTCATAGATTTTTCCCATCTCTTCAGCATCGCGGCTCGCCAGGTATTCGTTGACCGTCACGATGTGAACGCCTTTCCCTGACAAGGCATTCAAATAAACGGGCATTGTGGAAGTCAGCGTTTTACCTTCCCCGGTTTTCATTTCGGCGATATTCCCTTCATGAAGGGCAACGCCCCCCATCAGCTGAACCTTAAACGGGAACATGCCTGTCACACGCCGGGAAGCTTCCCTGACAACGGCAAACGCTTCAGTCAAAAGATCGTCAACTGTTTCGCCTTTTTCGAGGCGCTCTTTGAACTCGATTGTCTTTTGTTTCAAAGCTTCGTCTGAAAGCTTCTCTATATCTGCCTTGAGCGCATCAATCTCGTTCGCTTTCTTTTCATAACGGCTGAGCGTGCGTTTTGTCGGATCAAACACTTTATTTAAAATTCCAAGCATAGAATAACGCTCCTCTTTAATTTCCTTGTTTAAGTATGAGTAAACAGTAATTTTTATATATGCAATATCATATCATACCTTTTGTCATTTCCAAACAATTTACCGCGGGGAAACGGAAAAAATCCCCTCTGCGGAAGATCCGGGAGGGGACTTGATATATTTATTCGTTCGGCTCGATCAAACCGTATTTTCCGTCGTTTCTTCGGTATACCACATTGGTCAGATTGGTTTCGGCGTTCGTGAATACAAAGAAGCTGTGTCCAAGCATATTCATTTGTAAAATCGCTTCTTCATTATCCATCGGTTTTAAATTAAAGCGCTTTTGACGGACAACCTGCGGCTGTTCATCCTCAGTGTCATCCTGCACGGCCGTTCCGATGCCGTTCCCTTCGGCAAAAACATACTTCGGAGAACCTTGTTCGCGGAATTTCCGGTTCACTTTTGTTTTATGCTTGCGAATTTGACGTTCCAGTTTGTTCGTTGCGAGATCGATTGCATTGTACATATCTTCGTGGTGAACTTCCGCACGGAGAGAGAGGTCTGTCATTGGAATTGTCACTTCCACCTTAGATTCCTGATCGTTGTAGAATTTCAAGTTGACGTGAACAATCGCATCAACGTTATTTTCAAAATAACGCTCTAGCTTTCCAATTTTTTTCTCGACGTGTTCTCTTAACGCTGGTGTTACCTCAATGTTTTCTCCTCTGACGTTGTACTCCATCAAAAGAACGCCTCCTTTATATTAAGGATATGTAAATACATTTCGTCTTTTCCCTGCTGAATTCCTGCATAAACGTAAAAATTATGTGAAAAATCCGTGAATTTTGACGAAGATTGTCTCCTGTCATTTGAACCCCTTTATTAAATCTTAAATATATTCACATGCGCATAAAAACAGAACGCCATTTTTGCTTTATAAAAAAATATGGCATACACCTGCAGAAGCCGGTCCGGTGTATGCCGTCAATGGATAACGTAAGGTCTCATGCATTGGTGGATCGTTTTCATCCATTCCCGATAAAGCGGTAAAAAATGATGGGTTAAGTCATGCTGAAATTCAGCAGACGGATAATTGTAATAAATCAGACTGTCAAACTCACGGAAGACTCTGTCAAAAAAACGGATCGAAGATTTGGCACAGCTTGTCTCCAAAATCGACAGCAATACAGCGTGCGACGAATCCAACTGAAAAAAAGCATAGATTAAATCGTTAAAAATCCGCTCTCCTTCTGTCTTCGCCAAATCTTGATTCGCTTCTATTAAATAGCAAAACCCCTCTTCAATCGTAAACAAAAGCTGATAATAAGTCGTTAAGAGCATGTAATCATCGGTGCTTGTCAAAGCGATCACCTATTTGCGCTTGTCATAATATGTGCCGTCAATCGTCATGTTGGCGTACGGATTGATATAGGAATGATGCATGGCACGCTTCTGCTTCACCTGAAGCAGCTCCTGTTTGACAGCCTGCTGCAGCCTTTTCAGTTCGGCCATGAGCAATGGCTCCATATCCGTCACCTGCCGCAGCTGCTGTTTTTCTGTCTCAGAAAGAGGCGGCTTGATCTCTTTGATCAAGCCATCGCGTTTTTCAAGAAAATCTTCAATTGCCTGAACCAGCTCATCGCTTTCGGGGACGTCTTTTATTTGAGCGAGCATATGTTTTGTTTCGCTGTACAACAGCTCAATCTTTTCCATTACGCCAGCCCGCCCGATCCGAACCGGCCCTGCCGTTCGATTTGAAGCGCCTGCTTCCAGGCATCGCGTAAATCTTTGACATACCCTTCGACTTCCGTCACGATATCTTTGTCATTGCGAATGTTGGCTTCAACCAGGCGGCGGTGGATATACTCGTACATTGCCCCCATTGATGCGGCCAATTCGACTTTCCGGTCAAGGGTGATATTGAGCTCTTGGATAATCTTTTGAGCTTTGACAAGGTTCGTATTTTTCGTTTCCATATCCTCTTGTTCAATCGCCTGTTTCGCCAGCTTCATAAATTTAAGGCAGCCGTCAAATAGCATAAGCGTCAATTCTCCAGGAGTCGCCGTGTTGATTGAATTTTGCTGATAAGCTGCATACGGGTTGTTTAAAGCCATTCTTGATCCTCCACAATATTATTGTCCAAGCATTTGTAATAAGTATGTCGATTGTTCGTTCGCTTTTTGAATCGCTTTTTCCATCGCCGTGAATTTAGTGTAGTAGCGATTTTCGACTTGTTTCAGGCGGGCGTTCATTGACGAAATGTCAGATTCAACTGTATTCAAGTTTTTCCCGATCGAAAATTGATTGTTTGCCATTGTTGAATTTCCGGCTTTATCTTCAATCTGCTTTTTCGTATTGGTTAAAACAGTTTGGAGACGTCTCATGATACCTTTTTCATTGTAATTTTCCGTGCTGCTCGTTCCCGCCATAAAGAGGTTTGCCACACTGCTAGGGTCTTCTTTAATTTTCGCTTTCAGTTTTTCTTCGTTGATCTCTAAATGACCGCGCTGACTGTAAACGCTTGTAGTCGAAATCCCGAACTGAGTAAGCTGCAGTGACTCTCCGTTCACAGACACATTGGAATAAAAATCAGTCCGCATTTGGTTGGTGGCACCGCTTAAAATCGTGTCACCTCTTAACAATCCGCTTTTCGCTTTTTCTTCCCACAGCTCAATTTGCTTTTCCGTCATATCCGCTTTTTGTTCTTCTGTAAGCGGTGTATAGTCGCGGTATTTCTTTTCCATGAGCTTGCCGTTGGTCATATCGATCAGTTCATTGTACTTTGTAACAAAGTCTTTGATCTTATCATAAATGCCGTCCACATCAGTGGCTACATCAATTGAAACAGGGCTGTTTGTCGTGTTCTTCAGCTGGTACGTCACATTATTAACAGTGAAGTTGTTCGTTGTCTTTTCGAGCTGCATCCCGTTGATGACAACCTCGGCGTTTTCTCCCTCTTGATTAGCCGTCAATTTATTGTCAGCACCAAGCGCAAATCCGAGCTGATCTGTCATAAAGCTCGCTGTCGCAGCATCATCAGCTTGAATGCTGCCACCCGCTCCTGTTGTTTTTGATGATAAAGCGATCGTTTCAACATATTCAGTCCCGTTGTAAATCTTTTCTTTCATAGCGGTTACGCCCAAATTTGATTTGTTAAATTTGGAAACGATGTCATCCAGCGTATCCGTGCTGCTGACACTGATTTCAACCTTTTTCGCAGTCGTTTCTCCAGGAGCTGTCACTTGGAAAGTTAACGTTTGATCGCTCCCGGTATACCCTGAAAGACTAGAGGATTTATAAGTGGAAGCGGTTGCCAGTTTGTTGATTTGAATCGTGCCTGATGCCGCATTCGTGGTACCTGTTGCCGTAACCGCCGACTCGTTAGAGCTTGTCACCTTTTTCGCGCCGTATGTACTAGGACGAAGCATAAGGTTGATTGATTCCTGCAAATCTTTAATTTTTGTATTGATTTCACGATAGCTATCGCGCTGCCACTCCAAAGTCTGTTTCTTTTGCGTGAGCTTATCAAGCGGAACGCGCTCCGTCTTCATTAATTTGCTGACAATATCATCAATATCCATACCTGAAGCTAAACCTGATATTCTGATCGCCATATCATTAACACTCCTGTTCTATGTAGTTTTATCGACAATTAATCCCATAAATTCAGCCATCGCCGCATAGAAATCGAGCCATTGTTTAGGAGGGATCTCGCGGACGACTTCCTCTGTCCGATTGTCCACGACCTTCACATAATACTCTCCCAATTTTTCGTGAAGTACAAACTGAAGATGAACTTGAGACGGCTCCAAAAGATTGTTTGCACCTTCTACAGTTTTTTCAAGCTGGGCAAATGAAAATTCTGCAGCGTCCGTCTGCTGCGGGTGTTCCACAGCTTCAGACTGCTTATTCACCATCTGTGTTTTGTAAGCATCAATTATGGGTTCTAAAGATGACAATCTACCGATCGACAATTTTTACCATCCCCTATGCTATGATCTAAATCTTATATCGGCTAAGGGCGAATGAGATTAAATATCTTTATGGAAAAAAATTATGAGAATGGCCAAAGCGCTTTAAATAAAAAAAGAATCCCTGCAAAGGATTCCTGGTCCAATATAATAAAAGACCTTGGCATAAGCCAAGATCCTTTTAAAATTAACGAAGCAACTGAAGAACGTTTTGCGGCTGTTGGTTCGCTTGAGCAAGCATCGCTTGAGAAGCTTGAGAAAGAATGTTGTTCTTCGTGAACTCGCTCATTTCTTTCGCCATGTCTACGTCACGGATACGAGACTCAGCAGCTGTTAAGTTCTCACCAGAAGCACTCAAGTTGTTGATTGTGTGCTCTAGACGGTTTTGAACCGCACCAAGTTTAGAACGTTGAGCTGATACTTTTGTAATAGCTGAGTCAACAGCTGTTAATACAGGATCAAAAGTTGCTGCTGTTCCATCAAAACCAGTAACATCAACAGTTGCAGCTTCTACACCAAGCGCAGTAGCACTCATACTATCGATCGTAACATTTAATTGTTGGCCGTTATTCGCTCCGATTTGGAAAGTAAACCCTGTCGCTTCAGATCCGTCAAGTAATTTTTTACCGTTGAATTCAGTACGATTTGAAATTCCGTCAACTTCACTAACAAGCGCGTCCATTTCATCTTTGATTGCTGCAAGGTCTTCAGGTTGTTGTGTACCTGTGTTTCCAGCTTGAACTGTAAGCTCACGCATACGTTGAAGGATCGCATGTGTTTCAGTTAATGCACCCTCAGCCGTTTGAATAAGAGAGATACCGTCTTGAGAGTTTTTAGAAGCCATTTCCAGACCTCTGATCTGCCCTCTCATTTTTTCAGAGATCGCAAGACCAGAAGCGTCATCTCCGGCACGGTTGATGCGAAGACCAGAAGAAAGCTTCTCCATGTTCTTTTGGCTTGCACCATTGTTTGAAGACAAACGGTTCAGCGTGTTAAGCGCTGCAATATTGTGGTTAATTCTCATTGTGTATTTCCTCCTTGAAATGTGTTTGATTGCACGTCCATGTGCATATTTTGGAGCATTCAGGCTGTCCTTCCTGCTACATACTTTATATCGGAACTCCCTTTCATTTGTTTATAGCAAAAATAAAAAAATCCTCACTTTTTTTGTGAGGATAATTTCGCAAGCAAATCGTTTGAGATGGAAGCGGCCCGGCTGTTTTCTTCCTGGATCGCCAAATAGATTTCCTTGCGGTGAATTTCGATATGCTTCGGCGCGTCAATGCCGATTTTCACCTGGTCTCCGTCAACGGATATAATTTTCACTTCGATATCGTCTCCGATTTGAATCGCTTCATTGAGCTTGCGGGATAAGACTAGCATGCTTCCCCTCCTATCGGCTGCTTTGTCTGATAAGAAGAGTCATGCAAAATCACTTGTTTGGCAAGCATTGTTTTTCGGTTCACCACAATCGGCGCCATCAAATTGGCCGTTGATTTCTCGAATGGCTCTTCGATCGTTAAAATCGCCATCACTTCAACATCTTCGGCAGATTCGATTTCAAGAAGTTCAACCGTTGTTTCATCAAGATCAAAGCCATAATCTTTGAAAAAGACGAACGGACTGGCGACAATGAATGCCAGCTCTTCAGACTGCACCGATTGAAGGACGACAAACGGCGAATCCTCGGACAGCGGCAGAATGACGAACTTTTTCTCGCCTGTAAATCCGGGCAGGCCGTTTTTAAACACGATCGTCTGATCTTCTTGAATGTGCGTTTCTCCGTGATACTTCGTTTTAATGATCATCATTCACGATCCTTTGCTGAATTACTTTTGTTTTGGGTATTCCACATCTATTTTTACCTCCGGATATTGGAGCATGTCAACCTTCACACTACCCGGCGTATAGTTAACAACCGGTTTATTCGGCGTTGCTTCGATAACAGGCTTACGCGGCGTCGCTTCAATGTTCACTTTAGCCGGTTCATATGCGATCTTCACCCTGTCAAATGACGGCGTAAAATGAACGCCGATTTGAATCGGTTCAGGCTCGCTGATTCGTCTCGCCTGGTCTGCAAGCGGATTGCCTTCGATTTCGATCCGCATCATCTCGTCCCCTTCTTCAGCGGTTCGAGCCATTCCGGCAAGCCAATCCTGATAGCCCTGCTGCGCCCCTTCTTCAATCCTTTTAAAGATATGCTTTCTTTCTAAGTCTTCCCAAGCTTTCGTCTGATCAATCGTGAGCTTCGAAGGGGTAGTTGTCATCTCCAGTTCAGCCGGCGGCTGCTCGATTTTCAATTCGGCGCGCGGCTGTTCCATTTTTAAGTCCGGCGGCGTCGTTGTTAAACCGATGCGGCCGGGGATATTTTGCATGATCAGCCTAGGCATCTCCATTATGATATCCTCCTTTTGCTGAAAAAAAGCAACTCGGCTAGAGTCGCTTTTATCTTAAAAAGTCAACCAGTGTCGGCTGAACGATTTTCGCGTTTACGGCAAGTGCAGCTCTGTGAACCGATTGCTGTGTAATAAATTCAGTAATGATTTCTTCAAGCTCAACATCTTCGTTGTCTGACAAAACTTTTGTCGCCGTCTCTTCCTGCTCGCTCAGCCGTGAATTGATCAATTCGAGCCGGTTGTAGCGCGCTCCGATATCAGACCGCTCATTACTCATCTGATTGGAAAACTGGTCTATATCTGAGAGGACGTTTTCCATTCCTTCCATTGTTCCCGCTTTTAAGGCACTCTCGAGAGACTCAATCATTTCAAACACATTTTGTCCGCTGCCTGACTGCCCGCCGAAAGCCGAAATTGGATTTGAGTTTACATTTAAGGTTGCGTTTGGCGAAACATTGATGTTGACGTCAGAACTGCTTGTATAGTTTTCAAAGTTGTATGTGTAAGTGCCATCGGCGTTTTTTGTGATCGGAGCGACGTCAGAGTTCGTACCGTTAAAGAGGTAGCGGCCGTTGACCTGCGTATTGGCGATCTGAATCAGCTGGTCTTTCAGTTGGCCGATTTCGACTCCGATCGCATTTAGTTCATCCTCGCCGTTTGTACTGTTTTGAGCCTTAACGGTCAGCTCCCTGATTTTCCCCATGATATCAATGCCTTCTGTAATGTTCGTTTCCGTGTTTTCAAGCCATGTAAAAGCTTGGGAGGCATTGCTTTGATATTGTTTAACCTGGGACAATTGCGTATTGTACTTCAGGCTTTTCATTGCGATGACGGGATCATCGGACGCCTTTGAAATCTTTTTTCCTGACGAAATCTGGGATTGAAGCTTATCCAGCTTTCCATAGCTTGAATTGATGTAGCGCAAAGAGTTTTTTGCGATCATCCCTTGGGTTACCCGCATGAATCTCTACCTACCTTCCCACGACACCCATGCCGTTAATAATTTTATCGAGGACTTCGTCCTGCAGCGTTATCATTCTCGCAGCTGCGTTATAAGCATGCTGGAATTGGATCATGTTCGACATTTCTTCGTCTAATGATACGGCGCTTACAGACTGCCTGTTCAACTCAGCAGTGTTTACAAGCGTTTCTGTATTTTTGGCCAGTCTGTTTGTTTCCTGAGCTTTTACACCCATTTCACCGATAATGCCTGCGTAATAGTCTAAAACGGTCGTCGTTTTGTCGCCGATTTGAATTTTCTTGGTGAAGACATTAGCGAGATTTGTCGCGTTGGAGTTGTCGCTCGCTTCACCATTCAGCGATGCGGCGATTTTATCGCCTTTTGAATTGAGAATCTCATCGGCTACTTTGATTTTTCCGGCGGCTCCCTTTGCAGGCTCAGCCTCTCCTCCGGTAAATTCAAAGAAGATGCCTCCCGGTTCTCCCGATGAAGTAAACCCGCTTTGGTGCACGGTATTAAATTCCTTCGCAAAAGCAAGTGCCAGCGTATCCAGGTCTGCAAGCATTTCAGGATATAAACCTTTTTCTGCACCGTTTGACATATATCCGAAGGACTCGATTAAACCGCGCAGCGATCCTTTACTAGTAAACGAATCAATGCCGATGTCCGTCCCGCCGAGGGAAACGCCTGTCACAAGGCCTGTATCGTTGTCGTAATTTACTTTGACAGTTTCAGTCGTGAAGTTTGGTCCGTCAAGAACCTTGCCCAGAGACTGGCCATTTTCGTCCAGGATTTCTATTGATGCAATGCCTTCAGCGGTTGCAAGTGGGTTGCCGCCTGTTTTCGTATAGCTGACTTTGATATTAACCATTGAGGACAGTTCATCAAGGAGCTGATCACGCTTATCGTACAAATCATTCGGGAGATAGCCGTTCGGCTCGACTTTGGCGATTTGCTCGTTCAAGCTGTTCAGCTGTGACAGAAGCGAGTTGATCGTCATCACATTTTGATCAATCTGGTCGCCTAAATTTGATTGAACGGTTGTCAGCGAATTATACAAAGTGTTAAATGTCTCGGCGACCGCCTGCCCTTTTTGTCCGACGACAGAAGCAGCACTCGGTTCGTGGGCGTTGTTCGTCAATTCCTGAATGGAATTCCAGAA
The DNA here is from genome assembly GCF_022832475.1 of Bacillus sp. B19-2. NCBI lineage: Bacteria > Bacillati > Bacillota > Bacilli > Caryophanales > Bacillaceae > Bacillus > Bacillus sp. B19-2. Next base: position 596,436 of record NZ_JALHKQ010000002.1, on the reverse strand, counting down.
TGAATTCAGAACTTTGTTTAATCCGGTGTCGTTCAGTTCATTCATAATCCCTTCCATTTGGTTAAAAGCGTCCACTTTTGCATTATAATAGCCGGCCTTTGTATTCTGCGTCCGGTATTGATAGTCCAGAAAGCTGTCTCTAACCCGTTCAACCGAACCGACCTCAACGCCTGTACCCATCTGGCCGGCAAGTCCGACAGAGTCTCTTGATATGGACGGATAAGGGGTTGACGCTTTAAATGTAACACGCTGTCTTGAATATCCTTCGGTATTGGCGTTGGATATATTGTTTGCTGTCACGCTCAGAGCTGATTGCTGCGCGGACAAGCCTCTTTTGGCGATTTCCAGCCCTAAAAAAGTTGGGTTTGTCATCTTTTTCACTCCGTTCTAAGCTTTTGAGTCGAATAAAGAAAGCCGTTTTGCCCCGCCTGTCTGATTTGACTGCTGCTCTTTTCCGTAATTCGAACCGCTTTCTTGCGGAAGGAGCATATCAAATGTAAGCGAGATAAATTGAAGCGACTGAAAAGTCAGCTGCTTGTTTAAATCGTTCACATCTTTTAAACGGATGACGAGCTGTGAGAGCTTGGCATACAGCTGTTCCAGCACCTTTTTCTCGCCGCCCGCAGCTCTGCTGATACATGCGCTGATGGTCGCGTCCGAGCTGCCGATACAGCTTTTAGTTGCTTCAATGCGGGACTGTTCCGTTTGTTCAATGGCCTGCACATATTTTTGTTCTTTCGTCACGATTTCTGAAAGTGCCTTTATTTCGTTCGTCTTCAGCGCCTCCGTTTTTTGTTCCGACAGAGACAGCAGATGTTCATGCAGCACGCATAAGCGCTCCAGCTCTTTTATCACCCGTTTCACTGAACTGACTTCCTCCTTTTATTGCTGTTTATAAAAATTGACCATTTTTTCAGCTATGCCTTTGCCGTCCACTTTGTACGTTCCATTCTCAACGGCTGCTTTCAACTGGGCAATTTTCTCCTGACGCTCCTTCATTAAATCAGGACCTTTTTGCAGCTCCTTTGCTTTCGCAGAAATCTCAACTTTATCTTCCGGCTGTGCTGCAGCCTGCGAAGAAGCTGTTTGTTTTTCAAATGATTTATGATAAGGATTAACAGGTTGTGTTCCATATTGGTTGATCTTCATGGGATTCCTCTCACTTTCCGCCATAGTTATCTATGATCATACTCATTTTATCGTCTGAGCTTCAAGTTAGTTTAGGGAATCAGTCATTTTTAGGCTTAAAGGTATAGTACGTGCCTTTAGAACTATTATTTCTCTCTTTTTCAAGCTGCTCTAGCTGGTCTAATTGACTCATTTGCGATGCTAAATCTTGATCGCATGACAGGCAATAACGCCCTTCCCGAATAAGTGTGCCGCACCTTTCGCACGGATAGCCGAGATTCGGGAAATTGGAAATTTGAATGCGTTTCTGTCTGATAAACTTCAATATTAACTCTTCTTCGACACCTGTTTTTTCTACAATCTGAAACATTGTAGACTGGCGGTTTTCCTGTTTTTTCAGAAATTTATAAACAGTTTCAAACGCACGCTCTTCTTCTTTCAAGCATGAAACGCAAACGGTTTGAAAACTGCTTTTCATAAACAATGCATTACATCTTGGACAATTCGCCAATTGACTCATAAATTTTGACCCCTATCCTTAAATTCTATCTTTTATATCGGCAGGGAAAAAAAATGATTTAGCTTCGAATTAATGTAAATGATGATACAGATTTTGCCTCACCGGATGTCATCAGACAATCAGCGGCATGATGAAGCGTCGCCCCTGTCGTATACAAGTCGTCGATCAATATGATATCCAGATTCTTTACTGATCCCTTTTCGGTTCTAAAAACCGTTTTGGGCTTGATCCGATCTTTTCTGCTTTTTTTGGATTGTTTTTCATTTTCGATTCTGATCAAAGGATGCATAACGGGTCTTTTTAATAAGGAAGCAAGCCGCTCCGCCTGATTGAATCCCCGCTCCGCTTTACGTTCTTCACTGAGTGGTATCGGAACTAAAACAGCAGGAGTGCGGCGGCAATATTGATGGAAAGCATTGATAAATGAGGAAGCAAAAGCGAAGACCAGTTCAGCATCACCTCTGAACTTAAAACGGGCAAGGACTTCTTTCATGAAGGTATTGTAGATATAGACAGAGCGGTTTTGCCTCAAAAGAGAGCGGGTTAACGGATCAGCTTCCCATTTTACGCAGTCACCGCACAGCTCTTCGCTCTCTTGGGGGCGCCCGCACTTAGGGCACACGGTTCCTTCGATCCTGATAAAATTGTCTTTACATGCCCTGCATATTTTCTCTTCTGATCGCAAAAAGAAAAAAGCGCGCCATGAAAGAGAATGTAAAAGAGGTGCTTCACAAATTAAACAATACAGTTCATTCCCTCCCTTTTCGATTGCTTTCGCAAAGCGGGTTGTCATTCACCTTTCTGGCAGCTTCAGCCAAGGTGACGAGCATTGATGTATTTTTTTGTTTGTCAACGAGCTCTGCTTTTATGTAAGCCAGCTTTGACTCATCTGTTACATATTGCGGTTTTACTGCATTTAAAGCCAAGGCGAGCACATCCTCCCTGCACCTGCTGCACATACAGCTCATGTGCAGCTGTTCGATATACTGATCAAACAACTCTTCCAAAACAGCCTCTTTAGCATTGACTAGCATCCGGCACCGCTCCTCATCTTATATTCATAGGTATACTTTACCATGAATATGAGACTAGTCAATCAACATTTCCTTTTTAGACAGTTTATTCATATGTTGAATATGACGTCGTGCCGCATTCATCGCCTTTGTCTTGCCGTGATGAAAGAAACAGACGTCTCCATCTGTGTGCTCGGGATGCCTGCCGGCTCTTCCGGCCATTTGGACAAGGGCGCTTTCCGAAAAAATCGCCGACTCTGCCCCCAATACTCCAACCTGCGCTTTTTTGACGGTTACTCCTCTTTCCAAAATCGTTGTCGTCACGAGCACCTCAAGCTTACTTTCTCTAAACCGGTTCACTTTTTCATTTCTCTTAGGGTCTTCGGCATAAACTCCTTCAGCGAGAAATAGTTCCTTTTTCAGCAGACTGACCACGGTTTTAAGAACAGGGACAGAGGGAACGAACAAAAAAACCGGATGCTGCAGTTCTTTGTGCTTAAAAAGCCATTTTTTGAGGCGAGAAGGAACTTTTTTTCGTTTCAAACCCCTTTCCCAATTTCCGCACCAAATCAATGTAGGTTCAGGCAGCGGGCTGCGGTGGAATCTTGCGGGAATACGGACGGTGTGCAGCTTTCCGCTCTCAGCCCTTTTCTTCATATCCGCAGAAGGCGTGGCGGTTAAATAGATGTGTGCGCTTTGCCGTTTTGCCGATTTTTTAACAGCGTATTGCAGCGTGTTATCAATAGAATACGGAAAAGCATCCACCTCATCTATGATGATCACGTCAAATGCTTCTTTATAGCGGAGCAGCTGGTGGGTAGTTGAAATGACAAGCGGCGAGAGAGTTCCAACGTCTGAGCTCCCTCCGTATAAAGCGGCGATTTCCACCCCTGAAAAGGCTTGGCGGAACCGCGGAGCAAGCTCGAGCACAACGTCTGTTCTCGGAGTGGCGATACATACTCTCAAACCGTTGTTCAGCGCGAATTCGATCCCTTGAAAAAGAAGTTCTGTTTTTCCCGACCCGCAAACCGCCCAGATCAACAGCTCTTCTTTCCTGCGTATAGCATCAATAATAGATTTGGCCGCTTTTTCCTGACCGGCTGAAAGTGCGCCTTTCCACTCCGTGTAAACAGGCGCCCATTCATGTATGCCATGCCCACGCCAAGTCAACAGAGGGGTACACTCGCTTACCCTGCCCATCATGACGCAGGCTCGGCAGTACACGCAGGATTTATTGCACCTATAGCAAGGATATCGAGCGAAACATGAGCGCTCATGCTGGCCGCACCTCAAGCAAACAAAGCCTCTCTTCGTTTTTTTAATGCCTTCCTCCGTTTTTATCAGGCCTTCTTGGATATGCCAATCAATGACAGGTTTCGGAAAAGGAAGTTCGCTTTTCAGAAGGTGGCGCTGCTCCATACACGACCGCAATTCACGGGAATAGGATGCCGGATGTTCGATGTGAATCACCTCCAGTCTGCCATTCAGTATCTATCATCCATGTTTTCTTGTAAAACAGTCAAAATCTAAAAATCTCCCTCAAAAACCGTTGAAAAAGAAAAAATCTCCGTTTTGCAAAACGGAGATTGGCTTTTATACTGTATACCAGGCGATACCCATTGCTCCTTCACCAAGGTGGGTGCCGATCACAGGCCCGAAATAGCTTTTATAAAATTCGACATGTGCGTATTGCTGCGACAATTCTTCGATTATTTGATCGGCTTCTTCTTCACGGTTGGCATGAATCACAACCGCTCTCAGCGGCTTTCCTTTTTCTGCATCTTCGCCAAAAAGCTCAAATAAACGGTTCATCGCTTTTTTTCTCGTCCGGATTTTTTCGTAGGGAACGATCAGCTTGTTCTCAAAATGCAAAATCGGCTTTACTTTTAAAAGGCTTCCGACAAAAGCCTGGGCGCCGCTCAAACGTCCTCCCCTTTGCAAATGCGAAAGATCGTCAACCATAAAATAAGCCCTCATTGAGGTTTTCATATGATCCAAGTGGCGAATGATTTCTTCCGGAGCCGTTCCTTTTTCCGCCATCTCAGCCGCTTCGATCGCATAAAAACCTTGAGCCATGCAGCTGATCTCTGAATCAAACGGATACACTTTAATTCCTTCAAGCATACCGCGTGCTGATACAGCGCTGTTAAATGTTCCGCTGATGCCGCTGGACAGGTGGATGCTGATGACCGCATCATATGTTTCCCCGAGCTTTTCATAGAGAGAAATCAGCTCGCCGTAAGCGGGCTGGGAAGTCGTCGGGAGATTTTCGTGAGCTTTTACTTCTTTGTAATAGTCCTTCCAGCTCATATCGATCTCTTCCCTGTATGAAGTCTCTCCAAAGATCACATTGAGAGGTATCATATAAATATTGTAGCGGTCACGCAGGTCTTTAGGTATATATGCCGTACTGTCTGTTACTACTGCTGTTTTCATGAAATAAACCTTCCTTATGAAAGATACTCTTTTCTATTCTAAAAGAAAAAGCAGCTTTTTTCATTATAAAGTTTGATTTTCTGCTAAAAGAAAAGACCTGCCTTATGGCAAGTCCACCTTTATCTCATTTCTACCCAGCCGTTTTTAATGGCTACAACGACAGCCTGCGTTCTGTCGTTTACATTCATTTTTTGAAGGATGTTGCTGACATGGTTTTTAACCGTTTTTTCACTGATAAATAATGATTCGCCGATTCCTCGGTTGCTTTTTCCGTCCGCCAGCATCTGCAGAACCTCGCATTCCCTTCTTGTAAGAATGTGAAGAGGTCTCCGGATTTCCGGATACACTTCATGCTGAGCGTGAGATGATACACCGCTTGTTGCAAGACGGCGGAATTCATTCACAAGATTATGCGTAACCTTAGGATGCAGGTAAGATCCGCCTTCAGCCACAACTTTCACGGCTTCGATCAGCGTGTCGGCATCCATTTCTTTCAGCAGATAGCCGCGTGCTCCTGTTTTTAATGCATGTGTAACATAGTTTTCGTCGTCATGGATAGATAAAATAATAACCTTTGATTCCGGATACAAGTCGACCAGTTGTTTTGTCGCTTCTACGCCGTTTACATTCGGCATATTAATATCCATGATTACCACATCAGGATGGTAGTGCTCGACAATGCGAGCCGCTTCATCTCCGTCGTCTCCTTCGGCCACTACCTCAAAGGTAGGTTCGAAATCCAAAATCCGTTTGACTCCTTCACGGAATAACTGATGATCGTCAATAATTACAATATTTACTTTAGTCACAAGCTACGCCTCCCCATTCTCATTGTTAAACACACCGCTTTTATGGTCAATATGTCTTTTGTCTCTATTTTACAATTATCTTTACAAAGACAGCGGAACTTTAATCAAAATAAATGTCCCAAGACCTATTTTCGAATCGATTGTCATTGAGCCTTCGAGCAAATCGACTCTTTCTTTCATACCTAGCAGACCGAAAGATTTGTTCTTCTTGCCTTTAACTTCTTTTAAGTCAAAGCCGTTTCCATTGTCTTTGATAATCAGCGTCACAAAATCTTTTGTCACTTCTACTTTAACATGAATTTCAGTTGATTCGGAGTGTTTTAAGGCGTTTGTCACTGCTTCCTGTGCAAGCCGGAAAAGTGCAACCTCAAACCGCGGTGCTATTCTTCTATCTTCGGATTCTCCGATGCATTGGAAATGGATCTTTGCTTTTCCATGATAATCTTCGATCGTGTTCAAGTATTTTCTGAGCGTCGGTATCAATCCTAAATCATCTAAAGCCATCGGCCTTAAATCATAAATGATTCTTCTGACTTCATAAAGAGCATTCCTGACGTTTTGCCGGAGGTTTTTAATTTCTTGAAAGCCTTCTTCTGTTCCTTTGTCTCTGAAGATGCGTTCGATCAGCTCAGATCTCATCATGACGTTGGCCAGCATTTGCGCAGGACCGTCGTGGATTTCTCTCGAGACCCTTTTTCTTTCTTCCTCTTGGGCTTCGATAATCCGCAGTCCGAAATCCTGTTTGGCCTGCGCATCTTCAAGAAGAACGCCGACCTGGCGCAGATCCTGATTTAAATAGTTTAAGACGACGGTAATCTGGCTGACAAGCCCTTCTGAACGCTCGATGATTTCCTGAAGCCCTAAAAGGCGCCGTTCCAGATCATCACGCTTCTCTCTCAGCTGCTTTTCACGCTGCTGGATCATCGTCAGTTCAACCTGCAGTTTGTGGGCTTTTTCATAAGCTTCGCGAATCTCTTCTTCACTGAATTTATGAAAGTTTCTGCTGACCTCAGACAAGCGGTTTCGCGCATGGCGGGCATGCACTTCCAACGTGTCTCCAAGATCGATGACTTCGTTGACCTGCTGTTTAATTTGCTTCAGCTCTTCTACCAAGCCTTCGTATTGCTGACGGGACTGCTCTCCGATTTGAAAGACCTCGTCCTTGCTCCCGTCAACTGTTTTTAACATCTTCATAATGATTGAATCTAAAACTTTGGAGTCCATTTTGGAAACACTCACCCATTTTCCCTCCGTAACAGCATTGTCATTTAGTTTTATCATAAATTTCATTGAACTGAAATTCGTGTCGAATTATAATGAAAGAATGCGTATTCTGGTTTTTTGGTCTTTTTATGGTTACCGATCCATTTCTATTTAATCATAACAAAATACGCGCCAAAATTCTAAGTCTGTTCGATTTTTAGGAGAACAGCCGCATGGCTTGTCAGGAGGTAAGCAGGCATGCTGCAAAGTTATCTCACTGTTGCAGGTGAAGGGACCCATGAAATCGTGATTGAAAAATCCCGGTTTATATGCCACTTGAGCCGCGTCAGTACTGAAGAAGAAGCACAGAACTTTATCAATCACATAAAAAAGCAGCATTGGAATGCGACGCATAATTGCTCGGCTTACGTCATAGGAGAAAATGATCAAATTCAAAAAGCGAATGATGACGGAGAACCGAGCGGGACAGCTGGAGTTCCGATGCTTGAAGTTTTGAAGAAACGCAACCTTAAAGATACGTGCGCCGTTGTGACGAGGTATTTCGGCGGTATTAAACTTGGTGCAGGAGGGCTGATACGGGCTTACGGAAAATCCGTGTCAGAGGGGCTGAACCATGTCGGCGTTGTCGAACGAAAGCTGATGCGGGTGATGCACACGACGGTGAACTATACATGGCTCGGCAAGCTTGAAAACGAGCTTCGCGAGTCCCCTTATCAAATAAAAGACATTCATTATGCCGACGATGTCGAATTTGAAACGTATGTCAAGGAAAGTGAAAAACAGGCATTTACGGAATGGATAACCGAATTAACAAATGGCAAGAGTGAGAATAGAGAAGGCATTCAAGTCTATTTGGAAGAAGCTTTTAACAATTAAAGGAGAATTATTATATGGCTGATCGTATTAAAGTGAAAGTGCGAAAAAAAAAGAATAAAAAGAGAAAGCTGATTAAACGGTTTATAGTCCTTACGCTGCTCGCACTTCTCGTAGTCGGCGGAGTGGGCATATATAAAATTATTAACACGATTTCCGCGGCTGATGACACTTATGATGAGCTTGAGCGCGGAGAGAAGTCAAAGCTCAGGGACGATGTCGTTAATATTCAAAAAAAGCCGTTTTCGATTCTTTTTATGGGTGTTGAAGATTATTCGACAAACGGTGAGCACGGACGGACGGATTCCCTGATTGTCGTGACGCTCGACCCTAAAAAGAAGTCGATGAAAATGCTGAGCATTCCGAGGGACACAAGGGTTCATTTGGCCAGCGACACAACCGGCACAAAAACAAAAATAAATGCGGCCTATGCAAAAGGCGGCAAGGATGAAACGACCGAAACGGTTGAGGACTTCCTCGGAATCCCGATCGACTACTATGCAACAGTCGATTTTGACGGGTTCAAAGATGTCATCGATGAAATCGGCGGAATCGATGTTGACGTCCCGTTTGATTTCAGCGAAAAAAGCGATGTCTCCAAATCGAAAAGAATCTATTTTAAAAAAGGAAACATGCATTTAAATGGAGAGGAAGCTCTTGCCTACGCAAGGATGAGAAAACAGGATAAGCGGGGAGACTTTGGGAGAAACGACAGACAAAAGCAAATCTTAAAAGCCGTTCTTGATCAAATCTCAAAACCGCAAAACCTCGCTAAAATTGATAAAATTGCCCAAAAAGCGAGCAAAAACATTCAGACCAATTTCAAAATCACACAGGCTCTGGCGCTTCAGCAAATCTACAGCGGCTTTGCTGGCGATGATATTGAAACATTAAACATCACAGGGAAGGATCTTACGATCGCTGATGTTTACTACTTTGAGCCTGACCAGCAAAACCTGGTAAACGTGCAAAATGAATTGACTCATCATTTATACCCGGAATCAACCGCTGATTCGAGCGGAACATCGTCTGAATCTTCCGCAACCGCTGACGGGACAGACAGCTCAGCTGAATCGCCTGCTGCTTCTTATTAATGATAAAACCTCTTGAAAACTGATGACAGTTTTCAAGAGGTTTCTTTTTAGTTTTTAAAATTATTCTTTATATTTATTGACTTCAAACACCAAAATATTTTTAAAGACGACATAATCCTTTTTGCTCTCAAATGGTCCTTTATTATTATCATGTTCATCAATTTCATAAAAACCTGGACCCTCGCCGGCATCTCTCTTCTTGTACCAACTCAAAAAAGCATTCACTTCTTTCATTGAAAGCTGATACTCCTTTTGAAGGCCGTTTAACATCGTAATAACAAGAAGAGCGTCTCCTTCTTCTGATTGGTCTGTATCATCTGTCTTCCCCTGGTTGTCGTCATTCGGATTTTTTGAATCTTCTAGTGACAGCATTTCAACAGACCTAAATTTAGAAGAATGCAACGAATTAAGGTTTACACTTTCGCTTCCACCTATAGCATATAAATCCTTTCCAACAGCAACTGTTGCTGCACCTGCCCGTTTATATTGAAGATTTTGAATTTCCTCTACTGTATCACTTTTTGGATCATATACTTGGACTTTAGAAGTAACAGAATTTTTGCCTATAGCTCCGCCTGCAATATAAATTTTGTTTCCAACCACTGCAGCTGATACATATGTGGCCAGACTTTTTAAGTTACTCTTCTTAACCCAATTGTCTGTTTTTGGATCATATTCATAGATAAATCCTGAAATAAGTGAACCACCACTGTTATGCGTTCCCCCACCTATATAATATATTTTTCCGTTGACAGTAGCTGCTGCTGCACCTGAATTATTTCTAGGTTGAGGATATTTTGTTTCCCACTTCTTCGTTGCTGTGTTATACGCAAAATGCGTTGGCATACTTGGCTCTTGTTGAGTAAATAAGTGAATCGTATTATCTATAACAGCCGCTGTAGATAGATAACTTTTTACTGGGGCATCAACCCCACTTTCCCAGGTGTCAGTCTTGTAATTATAAATTTCAACTTTTTCAGTGTTTGCATAATTACTGGTGTTATATGTATTACCACCAATCACATATATTTTATGGTCCACAACTGCCACTGCAGCACCTGCTCTTTTGGTAGGCATATCCGTTTTTTGCGTCCACTCATTTGTTTTAGGATCATAAACATATGTTGTGTTAGTCGCTATATTTTCAGATCCGAATCCTCCAATCACATAAATCTTCCCATCAACAACAGCAGTAGCCGCAGCGCTTCTGACCTCCGGTAAATCAGCTTTACTTACCCAGCTCTTCCCGCTGTTTTCCTCTGCTGACGCACTTCCAAACGGCGACAAAACAGCTGAAAACAGAATTACAAACATAAAGAACAGCTTTTTCACAAAAAACACTCCTTATAATAAAATATTCCACCATTTCCTTTATCGTCTAATCTGGTGGGTATTTAACATTAGCTTGTATTTAAAAGACAAAAAGACCTGATTTCAAAAATGAATGAAATCAGGTCTTTTCTCAATTCCTCTTCACCATCCGCCTGTAAAACTTCGTAAAAGGCTTGTACTGCTCATTTACAAGGCCTGTCACTTCTGCGATGATCTGCATGAACAGGATTAAGCCGAAGATGATGAAGATGGACACCCAGAGCGTCGCGGTTTTTAAAAGAATGGCGCTCAGGCTGAAGACGACGCCAATTAAATAAATGACGATGACGGCTTTCCGATGGGACAGGCCAAAGGCCATCAGCCTGTGGTGAATATGCGATTTGTCGGGCGCCGAAATCGGCTGCTTGTTTAAAATCCGCCTGATGATCGCGAATGTCGTGTCAAATATCGGCACTCCTAATATAATGATCGGAATGACGACGCTGAACAGGGTCACGCTTTTATACAGCCCGAGCAGCGACAGAACCGAAATTACATAACCCAAGAAGAGCGAGCCCGTGTCTCCCATAAAAATTTTCGCCGGATGGAAGTTATAGAACAGAAAGCCGACCGTACTTCCGATGACAACCAGCGACAGAGAGAAGATCAAGATTTTATCGGCAGAAAAAGCCATGACGGCAATCGTCGAAAGGCCGATGACGGATATACCCGCAGCCAGTCCGTCCAATCCGTCGATTAAGTTGATGGCATTTGTGATCCCGACGATCCATAAAATCGTCAGAGGGTATGCGAGCCACCCCAAATCAAAGCGAAGATCCCAAAACGGAATCGATAAAAATTCCATTTTTAAGCCTGTACTGACGATGATGCAGGCTACTAATACTTGAACGATAAATTTAATTCTCGCGCTTAAATTATGTTTGTCATCAACAATGCCTAAAATGACAATCATAAAAGCACCGAGTGTAATTGCTGTTATTCTGTTTTCATAAAGGCCGCCGGCAAACGAACCGGTCAATACTCCTATAAAAATGGCTAAACCGCCCATTCTCGGCATTACTTTATCATGTATCTTTCGTTTATCCGGCTGATCCACGACCCCGGATTTGATTGCTAGACGTTTGACAAGCGGAGTAATAATTAAAACAGTAATGAGAGAGACAAAAAACGCAAGTACAGTGCGTTCATAAGACATAAGGAAGTCTCCTTTTTAAATGAAGTCTGGTCGTATTAAAGATCATACCTTTTCATTATACAATTTCATTATTTATTATAACAAGCTCCAGCCAAAAGAAACATCACGAATTAATATCCCCCGCCGCAAATTATGCATCTTTATTCAAGTTCAATTGATCAAGCATCGTTAAAAATAACTGATGCCAGTCTCTTTCACGTGCGATCTTTCTGCGCAGTTCCACATGGGAGACATCTTCATGCGCAAGCTCCAGCTCTTCACACACCGCTGTAAATTCAGCGGGGTCGTTTCCTGTTAGATGACGGTAAACGTGTTCCTGTTCAACCTTTTTTGTTGAAGGGAGGTTCATACCGGCGACAGGCTTTCCGGCAGCCAAAAATTCAAACAGTTTTAAAGGGAATACCGCATTATTATATGGCGACGGTTTATACGGCATGATCCCGATATCCACTACATTCATATAAGCCGGTACTTCCGACGGCGCAGCGGGACCCGTCCAAATGACATTTTCTTCTTCAAGAAGCGCTTTAAAATCTTCGTCTCCGTTTGTCCCGTCAGGACCGACAAATAAAAACGTCCACTCTTTTTTGGCTCCGGCCGCTTCTTTGAGAAGCTTAAAATCGAGCTTCGGTTTGATTCCGCCGATAAAGCCGAGGACGGTGCCTTTCCTTCCGTTCAATACATCCGCTTTTTGCTTATTATCCGCAAACAAGCTGTATTCCACACCATTTTCGATTGTAAAAACCGGCTTTGTCTCTCCTTGAAGCCGGTCTGCCACGTTTTGGTGCAAATATTCAGAAGTGCAAAAAATCGTATCAGCAGCTTTAATGATTCTGCCTTCAGCTTCAAAAATAACCTTTTGCCTGAATCCTGAGACAAGGCTTTGGCTTCCGCTGATCGGCGCCGCCCACAGGTCACTGCAGTCATAGATGACCTGATCCCACTGATAAAGCGATGACAGCAGCGGAAAACCGGGGAATGTGTACCATAGGCACACCTTTTCCCCCTGAACGTCTTCTTTCAGCCGGTCAAGCAGCGGCTTCAGCTTACTTTTATAAAAAACATCCTTGTAGCGGGCAAACCTGAATATTTTCTTTTTCAAAAAATCTTTGACTGCAAATTGCTTGATTCCGTTGTCAAGCAATGTAAAAGTCTCGCGGGAAGGATTTTCAGACGGGCAGACCCAAATGACTTCCTTCGTCTCCTTGCGGCCGGCTAAAAACTCAGCAAGGCGGTGCCTTCTGTATCTTAGCTGATCCTGCCCCCATTCACCTGTGGCTACTATGACGTGTATGACTTGATCTGCTTTCACTTTCAATCACCTTTTCTGTCAATGCCGTTATAATCTTTTCATGACTGCGTTCTTAGCGTAATGGAAAAAACACCATGTCGCTTTCATCAAGTGAAGATGTTCGATTTCCCTGTACACATACCAGGTTTTTCGCGCCGCCTTCCATTTGTTACTGGAGATCGATGTTTCAACGATGCGGTATTCGGCGAGGGGTTCGTTCAGACCGAATGCCTTGAACCCCCGCTTTAATACGGAAAGCCATGTCGCCAAATCCTGACGGGTTCTAATATTCGGCATCCGGATATCACCCGTTTGCTCTCTGTCAATCATCACCGTCAAACAGCCGATGATCGTATTTTTTAATACATCATCATATGTAAGGCTCACGGGTGCATGAATGGTTTTATGAAGCGGTTCGCCGTCTTGGCTGATCAGCTCGTATGCCGTAAATGAGAAAGCGTGCTGATGCTTCCTCATGAAGGCAAGCTGCTTATCCAGCTTTTCTGCTTTCCACACATCATCGCTGTCCAAAAAGGCGACATAACGCCCTTCGGCTTTGTTGAGCGCCGCATTTCGAGCCGCTGCAGCGCCTTGATTTTCTTTCAGAAAAATGGCATGGATCCGCTCATCATCTTCTTCATAGCGCTTCAAAATGTCTCTTGTCCCATCTGTTGAGCAATCATCGGCAATGATCATTTCCCAGTCGGAAAACGTCTGATTTAAGACGGACTGAATGGTTTTTTCGATAAATTCCTCCGCGTTATAGGAAGGCGTAATGACAGAGATTAAAGGTTTTTGCCTCGTCATGGTCCTGATCCACATCCCCAATTAAAAATTTAACGTTCTCTGAATACTTCCGGAACGACAATGATAAAAAATGACAGCGCCAAACCGATCAGTACGCCCAATACCGCTCTTTTTTTAGGCGACATGCCGGCAGCCTGGTTATCCAGCACGATCAAAGGCTCAATTTCTTCAGCAGCCTTCATATCAAGCTTGCTTGTTTCAAGCTCATACAAAAACCGCTGTTTATCAACTTTGGAATCAGCGCTGACTGTTTCGCCTTCAAGCGCCTTAATATTCTTTTCGATGACTTCTTCCCTTTTTGAAAACAGCGCCTTATCGCCTTTCATATAGGCATCTTTGATTTTACCCAAAGTGTCCAATGTTTCCTGTTTGTCAGGCCCTGTATAGCTTAAATTAAACAGTGAATCCGTTCTGATTTCAATTGCCAGATCGTCTTTCAACTGCGCCAGATCCTCTTCCGGCATATCCGGGAAAATGTCCTTTAAAAAAGCTTCGTTTTTCAACAGCAGCGGCACCTGCTTTGCATTGTTGTACTTCGCTTCTCCATAGTTCCCGGTTGATATCGTTACAGTAGCCGTGTAATCGGACGGAGCAACGCTCCCCTTCGGCATAAAATAGCCGACAAGACCAAGAATAAGAGGAAGCGCAATAATCGCCACAATAAACTTTTTCACTCTACCAGCAATACGTTTGATTAAATTCATCACATGAATTTCTCCCTGTTTTTAAATTCGATTTTCAAAAATCACCTATACTGTTCGGTTTCATCCGTTCCGCTGACTCTAAAGGTATTAACCGTCGCAATCACAAGGGCGAGAAACACCCAATGGAAATATAAATTCGAGACGGAACTCGGGCTGATGCTTGACACAAGGAAGGCGACGAGCGCGGCTGTCAAACCTTCAATGAGAAGCTTGTACCGCTTTCCAAGCGATCTTTTATAATATCGGTAAAGCACGGTTATTAAATAAATGTACATCGTTAAATAACCGAGCATCATCACAACGCCAAAATTCGTCATGATTTCAACAAGCCAGTTATGAACCTCAACGACCTGGTCTGTATCAAACAATGCGTGATGCTCCAAATAATAAGGCACATTGCCGGCGCCGACGCCAAATCCGTAAGTATCCAGCACATAATGCCCGGCGTTTTTCAACAAGTTCGCCCTGGCGACATTGGATGGCAGCGACTCGCTGAAATCGTGTGCGGTTTGCGGAGCCAAAAAGTATGTATAAAAAGCTCCGGTAATCTTTCCTGCAAACAGTGTGACAAAAGCGATACAACCTGCAGCTGCGGCGATGAGCGCCCATTTTTTAAGCACCTTCGGCAGCAAAATAAACGCATAAACGGCAAGTCCGGCTATAATTCCCAGGATGCTGGCTCTTGATCCAGTCAGGAAAATCAAGTAGGCCGAACAGAACGCAAGGAGCAGCCCCGCTATTTTTAAGTAGCTGTTTTTAATGTTTTTGAAAAAAGATAAATAAAAGAAAAAGCTGATGGACAGAAATGTCGCAAAGTCATTCTGATTGAAAAAGACGGATGTCGGATAGTGCTGTTTATAATGCGGCCCGTTATAAAGGGTCGAGCTCGGCAGGTGGTTTAACGTAAAGTGGTTGTAAAACCCGATGACCATTAAAAATACGGTCATGACCAGCCATATGTAATAAAACGCAAGAATACGATCCATTTTTTGAAAAAACAAGACAATCAGAAAAACAAAAAACATTCCCATTGCCAATAGGAACAGATATTTTATGCCATCAGTAGCAGACTTGACCCAAAGCAGCGAAATCATTCCGTAGCAGAACCAAAACGCGAAAAACATCAGAATGCCCTTAACATGCACCTGCTTCCACTTTTCAAGGTGCTGGCTGCCTTTCAACATTTCCGCTATGAATAAGAATCCTGCCAGAATCAGAAGAATTCGATATGGAAACAGGCTGAAAAAGCCCAATTTAATCGTAAAAAAAGCATTGTTGGCAAAAGTTGCAGCGATGAGCAGATATAATACGGGCATCAGCAATTGCTCGGACGACAAATACTTCCGGAGCACAATGATCAAAGTCAGCGCAATCAAAACTAGACATGCTAACAAGACTTTTTTTGCATTGGACTGGGCCAATACAACGAACGCTAACCCTGCGGTCAATGCGGCGAGCCAAACCAAAACATTGACCGCGGAACGTTTGAGACTCATTTTTCCCCCTCCTTCCGCTTCTTTCTGGAAAAGGGCTGCCGACATCAGCCAGCAGCCAGTGATTTACGTATTCATTTCTTTTTTATAATATGAAATGGTCTTTTCCAGTCCTTCAGCGAGCGGCATTTTTGGTTCCCAATTTAAAATTTTCTTTGTTTCTTCATTACTCAGTGTGCTGTGGCGGATATCCCCCGGCCTTTCATCTTGATAAATCGGAGACAGCGCCGAGTTCGTCGCTTTTTTCATCTCTGCAAACAGCTCATTGACCGTGATCGAAAAGCCGTTTGAAACATTTAAACAAACGTTTGATTGAGCTTTGAGCGCCTTGATGTTGGCGGAAGCCACATCACCGACATAAATAAAATCGCGCGATTGTTCTCCGTCTCCAAAAATCATCGGAGCCTTGCCGCTTGTCAGCAAATCGGAGAAAATCGATACGACGCCGCCCTCTCCTTTTGCGTCCTGGCGCGGTCCGTATACATTGCTGTAACGCAAAATGCAATACTCGGTTCCATACAGATCATAGGCCAATTTTAAATAGTTCTCCACCGTAAGCTTCGTCAGCCCGTAGGGTGAGCCTGGATTTGTTTTATGACGGGTGTCGACAGGCAGATATTCAGGATCTCCATAAACAGCTGCTGATGATGCAAAGACGATCTTTTTCACGCTGCATTCACCTGCTGCTTTAATGATATGGAGCGAACCCTTGATATTGATGTTTTCATCATTTAAAAAATCGCTGACAGACTCCGCCACGCTTACTTGTGCAGCTAAATGAATAATATAATCGGGATCAATGCTTTTGATGACATCGATGACTTCCGGCTTTGTTATATCCTGCTCATAAAAGTCAACCGGGAGACCGTCAATGTTTGAGCGGTGTCCCGTAGTTAAATTGTCAAGAATTGAAACCCGGTAATTTTCTTTCAGAAGCTGTTCAGCGATATGCGAGCCGATAAATCCGCATCCGCCTGTCACTAGTACTTTTTCCATTGTTATCCCCCCGTTGTTTATACGTTGGTCAGGATTCCTTCTCCCTGTACTTCCGGCCGTCCGATTGAATGATAGATCATACCTTCGTTTCTCATTTGTTCAATTTCAAATATATTACGTCCATCGATTAAGACGGGGTTTTTCAAAGCAGCTTTAAGTTTGGCAATATCCATGTTCTGTACTTCCGGCCACTCTGTCAATATGACGCAAGCCTCCGTATCTTGAATCGTCTCGTACAGATCTTCGCTGTAAACGGCTTGGTCGCCGAGAAGCTTTTCTGCTTCGGGTACAGCAATCGGATCAAACGCTTTGACTTTAGCACCGAGACTTCTCAGCATCGGAATGACATCCAGAGACGGCGCCGAGCGCATATCGTTTGTATTCGGCTTGAACGCCAGCCCAAGAACCGAAATGGTCATGCCGTTTAAATCGCCGAACACATCAAGGAGCTTTTGGACAATGTGGGCGCGCTGCTTTTGATTCGTCTCAATGACAGCTTCAATCATTTTAAAAGGATAGCCGACTGACTTCGCGATATGCAATAAAGCCATTGTGTCTTTAGGGAAGCAAGAGCCGCCAAAGCCGATTCCGGCTTTCAAAAATTTATTGCCGATTCTGCTGTCCAGTCCGACACCTTCAGACACCTTTGATACATCAGCTCCGACCCTTTCACAAATATTCGCGATATCATTAATAAACGAGATCTTTGTAGCCAAAAATGCATTTGCAGCGTATTTAATCATTTCTGCACTTTCAAGGTTAGACTTGACGATTTTCGTTTGAAAAGGTTTATGGAGCTCTTCAATAATCGCAGCAGCCTTTTCGCTTGTCGCACCGATGACGGCTCTTTCCATATTCATCGTATCGTAAATAGCTGTTCCTTCACGAAGGAACTCCGGATTCGAAACGACATCGAAAGGGAATTCCCCTTCTGAATTGCGTTCTATAATGGCTTGTACGAGCTTTCCTGTTCCAACAGGGACAGTGCTTTTGTTGACGACGACTTTATAGCCGTTCAGATGCTTACCGATCATTTCGGCAACAGATTTGACAAATGTCAGGTCTGCTTCCCCTGTTTCCGACATCGGTGTTCCGACTGCAATATAAATAATATCAGCTTCTTCAATCGCCTTGGGAATATCAGTAGAGAAAAATAAGCGATTTTCGTTTACGTTTTTATCCACAAGTTCTTTTAGGCCGTTTTCATAAATCGGCATCACTCCGGCTGAGAGTCCTCTTATTTTTTCTGCGTCAATATCGCAGCAGACAACCGAGTTTCCCACTTCGGCAAAACAAGTTCCAGACACCAGCCCAACATATCCCGTTCCAATGACAGCGATTCTTTTCAACATTATCATTCCCTTCTTTCAGCTGACCCTTCAAATCCAATAGCTTGATTTAGGTAATGATCTTTATCTCTTTCTATTGAAAAAATCTGGGTTTTCCGTTTTCCCAATTCTTATTTTTATTAGCTTAGACGCAAATAAATGGGTTTAAACAGTATTATATTCAACACTCATACTCATATTAACCGACAGATCCCAACTTAATTTTTGTTCTCGACAACATCCCCATACACATCCAGCAACTTGCCGGCATTTTCAAAGGCGTCATAATCATCGTGCACCGTTTGATACAGCTCTTCAGCGATGTCTTCTTGCCAATCCGCGCCTTCCAGATAACCTTTGACAGCTTCTGTTATGCTGGAAGCCGAGCGCGGCTTGATCAGCAGATGCTCGTGCTTTCCGAATAAAGACGGAACCCCTCCGACCGCCGTACAAAGCACCGGAACCTTGAGGGCGAGCGCTTCGATGACGACAGTCGGCATCCCCTCAGAATACGAAGGGAGCACAAACAGATCTGATGCAGCCAAATATTCTGATATCTCATGGTTTGCGACCTGCCCCGTCAATATCGCTTTTTCACCGGCGGTTTGACGAATGTGCTGCTTCTCCGGTCCGTCGCCGATGAACACAGCTCTGTAGCTGTCATCAAGCTGCCTGACCGCTTCCGCCAGCTCGGCTACTCCTTTTCCTTTCACCAAGCGGCCGACGAACGTCAGCAATTTTTTGTCTTTCGGCAGGCCGAATTTCTCCCTCAATTCAAATGTTGAAGCGGAGGGTGTTTGAAACCGGTCCAGGTTGACGCCGATAGGAAGGACCGAACATTCAGCACCGGTCATTTCTTTTGTTTTGGCTTTCAGCTCATCGCTGACAGCCAGAACTTTTGCCGCGGAATGCACAGCTGTTTCAAATGCTCGACATGCGCCTTTGCTGTAATGGGGATAAATATTGACATCGCTTCCGTGCAAAGTCAGAACATAAGGAATTTTCAGCCTCTGTGAAATAACGGCAGCGGCACCCCCGGATGGCATCGCGAAATGGGCATGGATAAGATCCGGCGCAAGCCCGTGCTTCTCGATCGTCCTCAAGACGGACTTTGCAATCCGGCGATGCGGCTGAGCCCATTTTAGCTGTCCAGGCAGAGCCGTATACGGCGGTCTGTAGACCGGGATGCCTTTTCTTTCTTCATATTCCGGGACTGTTCGGACTTGACGGTATTTTTTTTTCAGCAGCCTGAGGGGAGCAGGGTTCACAGGCGATGGACATATGACTGCCACATCAACGCCCTGCATCCGCAGCGCCTGAACCTGTGTTTCATGAAAAACGCCTTCTCCCGGTTTTTGACTGTTTGGATAAACACTGGTAATCCAAAGAACCTTCAATGATGAAACGCCCTTTCTGCTGTCATCTTCCTAATTGAGCCCTCATAGCCCGCCGATAAAATTTGCCGACCAGTAAACCGTAAAAAATTCCGCTGATTCCGACGGAAACTGCCAGCTGAAGCATGGCGCCGTGAAGCAGATGTCTGCTGCCGACGCTCAAGACAAGAGCCAGCAATGCCATGAGCAGTGTCAAGGCCAGCGGTTTTCCAACGGTTCTGAAATATTCGCCCATCTTCAGCTGGATGACATATTTGAGCAGCCATCTGCCGATAAAGAAATTGATCAGGCTGATCGCTGCATAGGTCCAGGCGGTAATCGTCAAATCATTCGTTAATACCGCCGCATAAAGAGACAGCCCGTAAAGGAGCATGATCCCGCTGTCCCAATAAAATGCCAGGTCTGCTCTCCCCTTCGCCAGCAAAACCGATCCGTTCGGATTCATCAGAACCCTGAGCAGCCCGACAATCGCGAGGATATTCAGAACCGGTACGGCCTGCAGCCATTTTTCTCCGAAGACGACTTCAATAAATAAATCGGAAACAGTCATCAATCCGATCAGAAGCGGGAATGAAATCAGCGAGAGAAGCTTTGTCATATTTAAAAAGCCTTCGCGCAGCGTTTGATTGTTCCCTTGATTCTTTGAGAAGACGGGAAATGCTACCCGTGTCACGATCGGATTGATTTTTAATACGGGAATCGTAATAATTTGATACGCTAGGTTATAGATTCCCAATGCTTCCGCACCGAGAAACCGTCCGATCAAAATCATATCGATATTGGCGCCAAGTCTGTTTACAAGCCTTGAAGCGAGCTGAAACGCGCCGAATGAGAAAAATTCTTTCACTTCCCCCAACGCAAAGACGAGAGAAGGACGCCATTTTTTTAAATATACAGCAAAAAACATGATGCCTTTAACCGAATTAAGAAAAACTTGTGACAATGCATAGGCCACAATCGGATCCATCAGAAAAACCAAAACGAGCAAGAGCACAAATGACAAAACGGTGACACCCGCTTCTATTTTGCTCAGCACATTAAACTTCAGATCTTTTTGCAGCATATATTGATACTGCTGGCCGACCGGGGCGATTAAAAACATGACGGCCAAAATCCGCACAAGAAAAACCAGTTCGTCCCGCTGATAAAAGTCTGCGATGAACGGACTCAGGAAAAAGAGGCCGATAAACAAAAGGATGCCCGTTAGGATATTCAGCCAATATAAGGTCGATAATTGGCGTTCACTGATGTTCTCCTTTTGAATTAAAGCGGCCCCGAATCCCATATCAAGTACAATTTGTGTAAAAATCGTTACGGTGGTCAGCATTCCGACCAAACCGAATTCGGCAATTGTCATGATATTGCCGAGCAGTGCAAACTGTATAATTTGAATGACCGTGACGATCAAAGTTGAAACACTTGTCCATTTTGCACCGCTTAATATTTGTTTCGTAATGGTAGACATAGCATATTCCTAACTTCCTCGTATTATCTGGCTCCTTCGCCGGTTAATACTACTTTAATCGTTTTCAGCATAACCTTCAAATCGAGAAGAAACGTTAAATTCCGAATGTAATACAGATCGTGCACCAATTTTTCTCTCGGACCGATATCATAGCCTCCGTTTACCTGCGCAAGTCCCGTTAACCCGGGCTTAACAATTAAGCGGTTTTTAAATCCCGGAATTTCATGGTGAAACTGAGCGGTAAACATCGGTCTTTCAGGCCTTGGCCCCACAATGCTCATGTCTCCGGCCAGCACATTGATCAACTGCGGAAGTTCATCGATTCTTGTTTTTCTTATAAAAGACCCGACTGCAGTGATGCGCGGATCATCCTTCTGCGCCCATTTCGCACCGGATTTTTCTGCGTCAATTCTCATAGAACGCAGTTTGATCACCTTAAAATGCTTCCCGTCTTTTCCGACGCGTTCCTGCCGGTATAACGGGGAACCCGGTGTTTCGATACAGATTAATATACAAAACAGCAGAATAAACGGCAGTGTAAGAGCGAGCCCAATCAAGGAAAGGACAATATCCATTATCCGCTTCATATATAAATAACGTACTGCTTTTTTTGATAGAGCACAGGAATAAGTTTGCTGGCTTGAATGTTCATTGTACATTCTTAAACTTTTGTCGATACTCACTAGCATACACCTCGATTAGTATGTTACTGTTTGATCTATTCGTCAGTGTAGCATACGAACGTAAACATAATGTAAAGGAGTTATTAAAATTAGTAAATTCGTTGATTTTTTGTTAAAAATGCACCGCCTCCGTTTTGTCTTTAAATTCACCAAAAATATCATACTATATTATAAAGACAAAACAAAGGCAGCATAGGCAATTTTTCCGAAAAACGAATTTCTTTATATTTTAATAGTAAGCAACAATTCCGTCGTAAATCGCTTTAGCGCCTTTTTCTTTGTAAGTCGAGCTTTTCAGTTTTGTCGCATCGCTTACATTGCTGATAAACGCAAGTTCAACAAGGCTGCTTGGCATTTTTGATTCCCTGATGACATGGAAGTTGCCGATTTTCACACCGCGGTTTTTCGTATTCAATGCAACATAGAGACGGTTTTGAATCTCGGTTGCCAGCCTTTTGCTGTTGGCCGATTCATACGTTGTATAATAGTAGGTTTCTGTTCCGGAAGCAGCAGGCGTTGCCGAGTTTGCATGGATGCTGACAAACAAATCCGCATGATTTGACTGCGCTTTTGACACGCGCTGTGCGAGCGTCAGGTAAGTGTCGTTCGTTCTCGCCATAATTGGCAGCGCCCCGCCGTTTGATAGTTTCGTATTAATTAATTTTGCAACATCAAGGTTCACTTTTTTCTCATATAAACCGTTGCCTACAGCACCGCTGTCTGTACCCCCATGCCCCGCGTCAATGAAGATTTTTTTGCCGACGATCGGATTTTTCAGCTGTGACACGACATTCGATTGAAGAGAAACCGTTCCGCCGAGCACGGTAAATGTCGTCATTTTTTTAGACCCGATTACTTCTCTTGTCGGTGTCGGCAAAGATGATGCATTCGTGAATATCATCGGACGGTTTTGCTTAGCCGCCAGAACAGATCCTGTTAATCCGTCGGCATATGCATAGCCATTGCTGATAATTGCACTCTTGGCAGAAGAATAGTATTTCTTGACGACATTGGCCGCGACTTCATAGCGGTTGCTGCCGCCGATCCGCGTCGGAGAAGCAAGCTGTTTGTATACGCTGCTGGAGATGCTGACTTCACCGCCTACGACAATGGTCGATGTTGTTCCTTTGCTCTTCATCGCATTTTTTGTCGCTGTCGGGATGGAATTGGACGATGTTAAAAGGATCGGGATCCCGTTTCTCGCGGCATATGCGCCGATCGCAAGACTGTCGGCATACGCCGTTCCGTTTGCGATGACAGCTTTTGAATTGCTCGGCAGCTTATTCGCAATATTTGCCGCAACCTCGTAGCGATTGGCCCCACCGATGCGTTCGACAGATGACACACCTAGCTTTTTAACCTCGCTTACGACGCCGTTTTGAACGCTGACGGTTCCGCCGATTACAATCACTTTGCTAGGTTTTAACTGACTGATTCGGTTTTTAGTGGCCGTTGGCAATTTGGACGCTTCCGTTAATAGGACAGGCGCGTTGTTTCGATAGGCAAATGGAGTCGCTGAAAGGACATCGGCATATGCCTTTCCATTTGCAACAATGACAGTGCTTGCACTTGTCCATCCCTGCTTGGACACATTCACCGCAACCTCATAACGGTTTGCACCGTCTAATCTTGTAACAGAGTTGGCTGCAAATACATTAGGTACAAACAAAAAGAACCCTAACAACAACATAGGTACAGCTTTAAGAAAAACCCTCAAAAAAATAACCTCCAAAAATGTAAATGTTATGTTTTCCCCTGAACATGAACAGAGGAGGCACTGCTGCCTCCTGTTCTAACTCTATTAATAGCTTGATAGAGTCGTATTTGGATAGTAGAAACTTAAGATTTTCTTGTAATCATGCCCAGCAGCAGCTCTGGCATTTGCTCCGTACTGACTCATGCCGATGCCGTGGCCGAATCCTTTACCGCTGAGAGTAAAAGCATTCGTATTGTTGGATACAGAAGCATATGTGCTCTTCATATTCATGCCGCCCAGCATCGATCTTAATTGAGTCGTCGTCACGGAAATCGTCGCTGTTTTTTCTGAGAGATTTCCGTTTGACAGAACATAGCCGTTTGATTTTTCTTTGACAAAGTAAGAAAACCTCACCTCTGCTGTTTTCGGCCGCTGACCGGCAGTTTTCGCGCTGCTCAGGGTCAGGCTTGAGATTTTCGTGATCTTAATGGATTCTGCAGTAGGATATTTATTGGTAATAAACCAGCTTTTCAGTCCAGACAAATAGGCGGAGTTCGTTTCATTTGTCGTATTCCACCATGTGCTAGGACTGCTCAGGTTTAAGCCGCTGGTATTGATCTGCGTTTTATTCAAGGATATCGACCAGCTGTTTTGCGGGTCATATGTATCCGCTTTGGCGATTAAATATGGAACATTGCCGCCCCATACCTCTGCGCTTGCTTCCGTATATCCCCCGTTGCTTGATGAGTAAACGGCCGAAATTAAATTGCCGTTATGTTTTAAAACTTGTCCTTTTGTGGTATTTACAACGCTGGATGTCTTCGAATTCCAGTCGTATCCGCCGTAAACTTGAAACGCTTGTGTATCGGCCACTACTTTTCCTGCGGAACCGACCGAATATGTTCTCGCTGCCACCGCTTGGGCTTTTAACGCTTCCGTCTGCCAGCTTGCCGGCATTTCGTGCGGCACAACACCTTTTAAATAATCTTCGAACGGAATGTTTTCGTTTATCGGCCGAACATATTTGCTTGATTCAATCGTAAACTTCATATTGCCCAAATAAGGCCTTCCGTTGATGCTGATGGAATTTGACGTCGAATATTTTTTAGGTGATGCCGTAAATGACGTTCCAAGCGTTTTGACAGCTCTATTATTTTTGTAGAGCACAAGCTTTCCGCTTGATAGATTAACAGAGTATCCGTCTCCGGTAAGCATGTCTGCCAGACTATTTTTCAATGAATCCGTGATTGAGGTGGTCCCCCCAAGCAAAGCAAAAGACTGGGTTCCTTTTTTCGCGACTACATCTGCAACAGGAGTCGGCAGGCTGCCCGATTGGACAAGCAGCAAAGGATGCTTTTGTTTGGCTGCAAGGACAGAGCCGGCCAGCGCATCCGCAAAAGTCGTTCCGTTAGACATGAAAACCTTTGATGCGTTCATGTTAAGCGTGTTGACAATATTCGCCGATACTTCGTATCTGTTCGCTCCGCCGATGCGTGTAACAGTCGCTTTTTTCTTTAATGTGTTTTCAACACCTGTGCTGACACTCAACGGACCGCCGACGATCGTAACCTTGCTCGGAATATTGTAATCGCTTCGGATCGTATTATTCCCTGAGAGCAGTATCGGGTAACCGTTCATTGCCGCATAAGGCGCGATCGACAAAGCGTCGGAGAAGACTAGACCTGTGGCAACAATCGCCTGGCTGTAGGATCCCATCCGGCTCGCGATGTTTTTGGACACATCATAGCGGTTGGCGCCGCCGATGCGGTCAATGGCTCCATACTTTTTCAGCGTGTTTTCAACATTTTTGGAAACGCTCGCCGTTCCCCCGATAATTAAGATGTTATCAGGCTTCATCTTGGCAATTTGAGTTTCGGTTTTCGCAGTCAGCGTGCCCGCATCCGTTAATAGAATCGGCGCATCGTACTTCTTTGCAAGCGGAGATGCAGAAAGCGCATCCGCAAAAGCGTCCCGATTGACAATCACGACAGTGCTCGGGTTTGTCCATCCGGCAGATGCAACATTGTTTGCCACATCGAAGCGGGTCGCCCCGCCGTACCGCTCTGTCGAGGAGATCCCTGAGCCCGGAATTTCGTATGCGCCGGTAATGCCGACATCAACGCTTGATTTATTGCCCAAATAATTGCTTAATTTTACCGAGATTGTTTTGTCGGCAGCCTGGGCAGATTGTGTAAACATCAGAGCTGCAGCAGTTACTGACGACAGAAGCAGAAGCTTCATCTTTTTCAAAACGTTATGAACCCCCTTGATTCAGCTCTTTATTTTGTTTCGATGCTTTTCAGCTCCAAAACGCCATTTTCGCCTTTTGTATATTGGACTTCGACTTTTTTGCCTTCTTCAATGGAATTGACTTTATCCTGAAGATCTTCATCGACTTGAAGCGTTGTTTCTTTGCCATCGATGTTCACCGCAATTGTGTGGCTGTCAGCCAACCCAACGAATGAGCCTTCTTTAGTGACGGTTTCTTCAGATGCCGCATTTTTATTGTTTGTGCTTGACTTGTCCTCCGATTGGCCCGAAGTGCCGCAGGCTGACAACAAAAGCAGCATTGATAATGTTAGAACTATGAGTTTTTTCATCTTCTTCACCTCTCCCTTTTTATCGACAAATTCCAACAGATTCTTTAATTATAGCGAAAAATTTTGCAGATTGATTGGTTTTTTTGAAACATTTTTCTAAGGATTTCGTCTATCCAAAAGGACACATATAACTTTTTGTTGTTTTTGAATTTTAAGAAACTTATAATCAAAGTAGAATATTAAAAGGTGAGGGCTATATGAGAGCTGAAAAGAGGAAGAAAAAGAAAAAAATTCTTTATACAATTATCGCTTTGATCGGTATTTTTGTTCTCAGCACAGGCAGTTACGCCTATTACTTATGGCATAAAGCGGCATCTACTGTAGCGAACATTCATGAAAATATTAACAAATCGAAAAAACGCGATTCAGCTGTTGACATTGATAATCATGACCCGTTTTCCGTGCTTCTCATGGGTGTCGATGAACGGGACGGTGATAAGGGGCGCGCAGACTCCCTCATCTATATGACGGTAAACCCGAAAACGAAAACGACTGAAATGGTCAGCATCCCGCGGGATACGTATACTGAAATTATCGGCAAAGGCAAGTTGGATAAAATCAACCATTCATACGCATTCGGCGGTGTTCAGATGACGGTAGACACGGTTGAGAACTTCCTCGATGTTCCTGTCGACTACTTTATCAAAGTCAATATGGAAAGCTTCAGGGATGTCGTAGATACGCTCGGCGGCATTACCGTGAACAGTACGTTCGCTTTCAACTATGACGGATATTCATTCGGCAAAGGCGAGATTACGCTGAGCGGAAAAGAAGCGCTCGCTTATACGAGAATGAGAAAAGAGGACCCGAACGGTGACTTCGGACGCCAGAACAGGCAGCGTCAAGTCATTGAAGGAATCATTAATAAAGGCGCCAATATATCGTCCATCACGAAATTCGGTGATATGTTCAAAGTGATCGAAAACAACGTTAAAACGAATCTCACGTTTGACGATATGTGGGATATCCAATCCGGCTATAAAGAAGCCCGCTCAAAAGTCATCCAGCATGAGCTGAAAGGCGACGGCACAAAAATCAACGGCATCTATTATTACAAAGCCGACGAAAGTTCCCTGGCCGACATTACAGCTGAATTGAAAGAAAGCCTTAATAAAAAAGCTTCCTGAAAAGGAAGCTTTTAGATTGTTGACAAAATCTCAAAACGATTTTTAGTTTTGGGATTTTGTCATCCCTTCAGCGTGACCCGCAACCCTCGCAGTCTAGGAAGGCCGAGCATCGGAAGCTGACTTTCACAAGAGGTGATGTCGGCGACGTTCAGGCAGGACGCCTGAGCGGTTAGCCGCCGATCCTCCTCCTATTCGTGAGCACCGACTTAGCAGGCCTGACAACGAATGCGAGGGTTTGTCGACACGCTGAAAGCTTCCTGAAAGGGAAGCTTTTTTATTTATCTTTAAACACGTCAGGCCGAGCGCTTCGGTATCCGTACCGATAAAGCAGCGCATCTGCAATTCGCCGCGAAGCCTGTCCGTCCCCGTACGGGTTTGAAGCCCGGGACATTTTGCGATATTCATCTTGATCGGTCAACAGCTGTTTAGTCAGCTGATAGATCTTATCTTCATCCGTGCCTGCCAGCTTAAGCGTCCCGGCCTGAACGCCTTCGGGCCGTTCCGTCGTATCTCGAAGCACGAGGACCGGCTTTCCGAGCGACGGCGCTTCTTCCTGCACCCCGCCCGAGTCGGTGAGGATGAAATGAGCTTCAGCCGCAAAGTTGTGAAAATCAATGACTTCGAGCGGCTCTATCAGATGGACCTTCTCCAAATCGCCGAAATGCTTTGCAGCCGCTTCACGAACAGCGGGATTGAGATGAACGGGATAAACAACCTGTACGTCGTCAAATTCTTCGACGATCCGCCTGATCGCTTTAAACATGTTTTCCATTGGCTTACCTAAATTTTCACGGCGGTGGGCGGTAAGCAAAATCATCTTGTCATTTCCTATTTTTTCAAGAACGGGATGTGAATAGCCGTCCCTCACTGTTGTGTGAAGCGCATCGATTGCCGTATTTCCAGTGACGAAAATCGTCTCCGGGTCTTTATTTTCACGGAGCAAATTCTTTTCGGCCTGCTCTGTCGGCGCAAAATGAAGATCGGCAATCGATCCCGTCAGCTGCCTGTTCAGCTCCTCGGGAAACGGCGAGTATTTGTTTCCGGTCCTGAGCCCCGCCTCTACATGGCCGACGGAGATCTGGTGATAATAAGCGGCAAGACTTCCCGCAAATGTCGTTGTCGTATCACCGTGAACAAGGACAATGTCCGGTTTGATCGACTGAAACAGCTTGTCCAGCTTCACAAGCGCATTAGACGTAATTTCAGCCAGTGTTTGCCTTTCTTTCATGATATTCAAATCAAAGTCAGGCTTTATGTTAAAAGCTTCAAGCACCTGGTCAAGCATTTGCCTGTGCTGCGCTGTAACCGTCACATAAGACTCAATTTCGGGATATTTCCTTAATTCAAGGACGAGCGGCGCCATCTTAATGGCTTCAGGGCGCGTGCCGAATACTGTCATGACTTTTAGTTTCTTCATTTTTCTATCACCTGTTTTCTGTATGAACAGCTTTTTTTAAAAAAATCGTCTATTATTATAACTTTGCCCATGTTCCTCGTTGGAATAAATCGCCCCATCGAGATTGCTTACGGACGATATTCTCATCATAAAACATCCGTTGATCAAACTCAAACCATCCTTGTTGAAGAATGAGATTTCCCTTCATTATATAACATCTTTACGCTTTATACCTGTTTACACTTGTTTAAGAATTGTTTTTCTTATATGATGAGTTTGTAATTGTAATTTTTCGGGGTATACCATACATATATTCAGCATACTCTCCGCTTGCTAAAGCGTATTTTTTCTCGCTGAGTAGAAAACATAGTTTAAGGAAGGTGTATTGAGTTGAAGAAAGTTCGTAAAGCGATTATTCCCGCAGCAGGCCTTGGAACACGTTTCCTCCCTGCAACGAAAGCGATGCCTAAAGAAATGCTTCCAATCGTAGATAAACCAACCATTCAATATATTATTGAAGAAGCCGTTGAAGCCGGCATTGAAGACATTATCATCGTTACCGGTAAAAGCAAACGAGCGATAGAAGATCATTTCGATTTCTCGCCGGAGCTCGAACGAAACCTGGAGGAAAAAGGCAAAACTGAACTGCTTGAAAAAGTAAAGAAAGCGTCAAATCTCGCTGACATCCACTATATTCGCCAAAAAGAACCGAAAGGACTCGGACATGCCGTTTGGTGCGCCCGCAACTTTATTGGGGACGAGCCGTTCGCAGTGCTCCTTGGAGACGATATTGTCCAAGCGGAAAAACCAGGCCTTCGCCAGCTGATGGACGAGTACGAAAAAACTCTCTCATCCGTTATCGGCGTTCAGCAAGTGCCTGAAGACCAAACACACCGCTACGGGATTATTGATCCTTTGACAAACGAAGGACGCCTATACCAGGTCAAAAACTTCGTTGAAAAACCAAAACCGGGCACGGCACCGTCTAACCTTGCGATTTTGGGACGGTATGTCTTTACTCCTGAAATTTTCATGTACTTAGATAAACAGCAAATCGGCGCGGGCGGAGAGATCCAGCTGACAGATGCGATTCAGAAGTTAAACGAAATCCAGCGCGTATTCGCTTATGACTTTGAAGGCAAACGCTATGACGTCGGAGAAAAACTCGGTTTTATCCAGACAACTCTCGAATTTGCCATGCAGGACAGCGAACTGAAGGATTCACTGATTCCATTTATGCAGGACCTTCTGGCAAAAGAAGAAGTTTAATAAAAAAGCTATTGGATATCACTCCAATAGCTTTTTATAATGTCATCTGCCTTTTCTTTTAAACAAACATCGCTCCGGCGGCCAATACAGCCAGGATGGACAAACCCGCAATCGGAATGATATTTGCCAAAGATTTTTGTTTTTTCTTGTCTTTTTCACGATGAGCAAGATCTTCTTCAGACAAGACCTGTTTGCGGCTGGCTAATTGTTCTTTTTTATATTTGTCTTTCTCTTTTTTGGAAAGCTTTTTAAACCAGCTTATAAATTCTTTATATTCCTTTACGACCGTCTTTGTGTCGTCAAACATGCGCAGCTCGCCATTATCGATCCAGGCGACTCGATCGCAAATTTTCTCAATTTGACCGATTGAATGGCTGACGAAGAAAATGGTCTTTCCTTGATTTTTAAACTCGGTAATTCTGTCAACACATTTATCATAGAAGGTTTGGTCGCCCACTGACAATGCTTCGTCAATAATTAAAATATCAGGATCGATATGCACTGAGATCGCAAAGCCGAGCCGGGATTTCATCCCGCTGGAGTAACTTTTGACCGGCTGATTGATAAACTCGCCGATTTCTGCGAATTCAACGATGCTGTCATACATCTCATCAATTTCTTTATTTGTGAGACCCATCATTAAGCACTTGAGACGAATGTTGTCTCTGCCCGTCAGCGCGTTGTTTAATCCTGCGGAAATCGCAATCAGGGACGGCTGCCCGTTCATTTCGATTTCACCGCTTGTCGGCGGAATGATTTTTGCAAGCAGGTTGGACATCGTCGATTTTCCCGATCCGTTAATCCCTACAAATCCGATCGTCTCCCCTTCATACACGTCAAAGGAGACATTCCGCACAGCAAAAAAACCTTTATCCTTAATCGGAAAAAACAGCCCTTTAATTTTATCCGATTGTTTTTCATAGAGCTGATACTGTTTTGAAACATTTCGAAACGAAACTTTTAGTTTCATCATTAAAATCTCCTTACGTATTAAAGAAAGTCAACAAACCTGTCCCTGAATTTCATATGGAGGACAGCTCCTACAGTCAAGAGCAATAATGTGAAAGCCCAGAAATACAGCATGTAAGTTGCATCTTCGAAAAACCAGCTCCCTCCGAGAAAGCTGTTTCTGAATCCGTCGATAATATAAAAAAGCGGATTCAGCTTAATCACGTTCAACAATGCCGGGTGCTTGTCCCCCAGCTGCGTGG
This sequence comes from Bacillus sp. B19-2, assembly GCF_022832475.1. Classification (NCBI taxonomy): domain Bacteria; kingdom Bacillati; phylum Bacillota; class Bacilli; order Caryophanales; family Bacillaceae; genus Bacillus; species Bacillus sp. B19-2. The sequence continues at coordinate 565,352 of NZ_JALHKQ010000002.1, read as the reverse complement.
AAATATCCCAAAAGATCGGCAGCAGGAAAAACAGCAGCCTTGTCACAGATTGCAGCAGGAACTGATAATCCCTGACCAGCACACTGATCGTTGAATTAAACAAACTGAATGCGAACATAAAAACAATCATGCAAAACAAATAGTAAATATATTCAAGCCAATGAAGATTTGGATATATGCCAAACGCAAGCAGCGCTATGACATAAATTGCCATCATCACAAAATAGCTGAACAGGTTAGCCGCAATCGCCACTGAAGGAAGAGAGCTGACTGGAAAATTCATTTTGGCCACCATGTTGATTCGTTTATATACACTGTTTGAACCATCAAGGATTGTCGGACTGATAAAAAACCAAGGAATCAAGCCGGCAAGCATCCAGATGACGAAAGGCACTTCTCCGACGCCCGTAACCATCTCACTGCTCTTTCTGATTCCGATCCCAAATACAAACCAATAAGCCAGCATCTGAATGAGCGGATTCAAAAACTGCCATAACACGCCCAAGTAATTCATTTGATATTTTGATTTTGTTTCGTAAGCCGCCAACCTGATGATTAAAGGCAACGATAAAAACTGTTCTTTTAACACTCTTATTAATGCTTTCATGATTTATCTTCCTTAGCATAATATAATAGCCGTTACATCGTGCACCGAATAATTGTAACAAATTTTATCCGTTATTGCTATTACAAACAAATATCTAACAGAACGCATGCCTGTTATAATAGGAAAAATACCGACACAAATATTTACTCCCTCAAGAGGCAATGCGAGGATATCGCTCCAATATTATCATTCATTTTATTAAATAAGGCAATATTGCTTTATGTGTTTTGTTAGCATATACTTATTAGCGTGTCAAACCTTACGTAAATTTTCATTTATTTAAGATACTCCAAATAATTAGGAATCAAGTAACAGTCAACATTAATTTCTTGGATAGGATTAGGGGAGGAACAGTATTTTTATGAATTTTAAAAGAATCAAAAAGATAGCGAAGAGAAAAGTCCGCTTTATAATAGATCCTTTAAAGGAGTACCTTAGCAACAGAAGAGTCCGTATTCGAGCGAAATACAGTCAATATGTTTCCCTTCCGATAAAGGAAAAAACAGTTCTTTACGAAGCTTACCATGGACGCAGCATAAGCGGAAACTGTTATGCAATCTTTTTAAAATTAGTTCAAGATAATGACTTTAAAGATTATCATCATGTTTGGGTTATTAATGATATCAGCGACCCAATGGTCGAAGAACTTAAAAGGAATTATCAAAATGTCTCATTTACATCTGTTGACAGCAATCATTATTTAAAATACCTGGCTACGTCAAAATATTTAATTAACGATACTTCCTTTCCATTTTACTTCGTTAAAAGGGATGAGCAAATATACATTAATACCTGGCATGGAACACCGTTAAAAACGCTTGGTTTGGATATTAAGAATCGCGGAATGTCAACCCACAAGAACATTCAGCGAAACTTGCTTCACAGTGATTATCTTATTAGTCCTAATCAATTCACTTACGAAAAGCTGCTTAAATCACATGACATCTATGAAATTTATGCCGGAAAAGTCGCAGATATCGGATATCCGCGAACCGATCTTACATTGGAAACAAGTGGTGAAGAAGTAAGAAAAACGCTTAATATTCCTTTAGATAAGAAAGTCATTCTTTATGCTCCTACATGGAGAGGGACAGTCGGAAAGGAAAACGACACCAGCCAGGTACTTCTTGATGAGGTAATGGATATTCAAAAATCTATGGGCGATGATTATATCGTCTTATTAAAATCTCATTACTTCACATTTGAATATTTCAAAAAAAATAAATTGGATCATTTATGTGTGCCAAATTGGTATGACACGAACAAATTGCTTGCGGCTGTCGATATTCTTATAACAGACTATTCAAGTATTTTCTTTGACTTCCTGCCATTAAAGAAACCGGTGCTGTTTTATATGATTGATCATCAAGAATATGAAGCTGAAAGAGGCTTCTACTTAGATATTAATAATCTGCCGGGACCGGTATGTGAAAACCTAAACGAATTAATTGATAAACTCCAAAATGTTCACGTACTAAAAAAAGAATTTAGTGAACAATATGACAAGTATCTCGAAGAATTCTGCTACAATGATGACGGTCAAGCATCAAAGCGGCTCGTCGAGATGATTTTCAAAAAACAAAACCAAGAGCAGCTCATAAGCACAGAAACAGATAAACAAAAACTCCTCTTCTATTGCGGAGGATTTTATAACAACGGAATTACGATGTCAGCAATCAACCTTTTTGATCATATTGATTATTCAAAATATGAAGTGACTGTTATTGATAATGCAAATGAACATAAAGACAAATGGAAAAACATTCGAAAACTCAACCCGAAAGTCCATGTACTATATCGTCCGGGTGTTTTTAACAAGACGCTCAAGGAGACCTATGAGCATCAATTGGTTTTACGGAGAGGCATTTATACTGACTCTATGTCTAAAACCGCTCCGGTCAAAGCTTACCAAAGAGAATTAAAACGAATTATTGGAAATGCAAAGTTTGATATAGGGATTGATTTTGGAGGCTATAATAAATTTTGGTCCATGTTATTTGCATTTGGACAATTCAAGACAAGAAGTATTTACCTGCACAATGATATGATGGAAGAGTACAACAAGAAAATTAATGGTAAATACAAACACAGAAAGAACTTAAAAGTTATATTCTCTTTATATAAATACTACGATAAAGTGGTATCTGTGGCGAAATCAGCTAATGAAGAAAATTACAAGAATTTACGCCAATTCATTCCCGATGCCGATAGAAAAATGGTATATGTCGACAATGTTATTGGTTCAAAACAGATTTTGAAAAATAAAGATGTAAAGAACACAGTCCAGACGAACGGTAAGGAATATTTAATCCTTCGTGAACAGAACGAAGAAAATCCTAATATACTTAATATTTTTGGGCTGACGGTTCCGAAAAAAGAGAATTATAATTTTATCAACGTCGGCCGTCTATCACCTGAAAAAGGGCAAGAAAAATTAATCAATTCTTTTGCCCAGCTGCATAAGGAATTTCCAAATTCTAAATTGTATATTGTAGGAGATGGACCGCTGAAAAAACAGCTGACATTGCAAGCTGAAACGTTAGGCTTGGAAAACGATATTATTTTTGCAGGTCAACTCGAAAATCCTTTTGCTTTACTAGATGAATGTGACTGTTTTGTCCTATCTTCTGATTATGAGGGACAGGGCCTGGTCCTAATGGAAGCCATGATAGTCGGCAAACCTATTATTGCTACTGATGTTACCGGTGTACGTTCGGTTCTTGAGGGAGGCCTCGGATTGCTTGTTGAAAATACCGAAGAAGCACTTACAGAAGCTATGAAGAAATATATCACCGAAGGTATTGAATATCGCACCTTTGATTATGAATCATATAACAATCATGCACTGCAGCTCTTTTATAAAAATGTATGTCAGTCATAGCTCCAAACAAAAAACAGCTTGAGTATAAACTCAAGCTGTTTTTTCATGATGATCAAAATATAGATTTGACGACCCGCTCAGAAGCTTTGCCATCTTCAAACGAACAAAATTTTTCATAAAATGATTCATAATTCTTGTGTAATTGAGGGTTCCTCAGTACCCTTTCGATCTCTTCCATCAGCTCGGATTCATTGTAGACCAATGTTCCCGGTGCTTCTCTTTCAAGATCAAAATAAAATCCTCTTAAAGTATCCCTATAACTTTCGATATCATAAGTGTAGAAAATGATAGGTCTTCTTAAATTTGCATAGTCAAAAAATACAGACGAGTAATCTGTAATTAAAATGTCACTGATGAGATACAGCTCTCTAATGTCGGGATACAGCGAGGCATCATATATAAAACCTTCATACTGTTCAAAATCAAAGCTTTCAGCTACTAGATAGTGCATTCTCAACAGAATAACAGAATCTTTCCCAAACATTTCTTGCATCTTATCTAGATCCATTTGAAGTTGGAATTTGTATTTTCCCTTAGCATAAAATTCATTATCCCGCCATGTCGGTGCATATAAGATGACCTTTTTATCCTCGGGGATATTCATTTTTCTCTTTATGGCCTTCATCGTTTCCGGGCAGTTGTCTGTATACAGAAAGTCATTTCTCGGGTAGCCGGACTCAATCATTGTTTTGTTAAATTGAAAAGCGCGGGCAAAGATTTCGGTTGAATAACGATTCGGGGATATTAAATAGTCCCACTTCGCTGCTTCTTTAGTGAAATTTTGCTTGTACTTCTCAGTGTTGGTGCCCGGCATGTGCACTTCTTCCATATCGACGGCAAGTCTTTTCAGCGGAGTCCCGTGCCATGTCTGCACATATGTCGTGTGCTTTGGTTTTGGAATCCATAAAGGAAGCCGGCTGTTTACAACCCAATACTCCGCTCTTGCCATGGCAAACAGCCACTTCAGCGTGAATCGGTGAATATAAGGAACATTTTTTTCTTCGAAAATGTCCGTATAACTCGGGTTTACACTCCATATTAAGTTGTATTCCGGATGATGTTCCTTCATATATTCGTAAATGGCTCTCGGATTGCAGCTGTACTGCTTGCCGGCAAAGCTTTCAAAAATGACGGTTTTCTTTTTAACAGGCAGTTTGCCGGCCAGTCCAAAAGTAAAATAGTAGGCTCTCTTCACCATGCCTGAAATCTTTTTCTTTACTTTATTCTTGCCTCTGCGAATGACTGACATCAGCCTTTTGCTTTTTCCTTTAGCAAAATAAACCGCACGGGTTTTGATCGTGTAGTCGTTCATTCTTAGGCGCATGCCCCTTTTTCGTTTCTGCGGATAGATGTGAAAACGGGCTGGTCCTTTTTTTGTATCAACAATTGAAAAACGGTCTATATCATCTATAAGCCTGAATGCCCTGCTTTTTATAACGATTTCCTCCCCTGTTACAGCATCTTCACCTACGTATTCTATAAAAAACTGAAAGAAAGCAGGCATCCTGTTCTCTTCATAAAACTTTTTCAGATCAATTTCCGCCTCGAATCCAACGGCGTGACCTGAATCGCCGCGCTGAACGTCTTTTAAAGGAAAACCCAAAACCCTTTCCTCGTCTTTTTGATTAATTTCCTTTAAAACCAGCCTTCTGCTTTTTATCATTGAACGTTCTTCCGCATCAAGCAGAAAAGTATAGCCTTCGATCTTAAGTTTTCCGTCGGAGCTTAACTTAATGCCGTCCGCTTCCGCCACTGCTTTTCTCCTTAGAACATCAAGAGCGAAATGGCCTTTACGGGTCGTATACGGCAAATAAATGATCTGATTGGCTCGATCCTGATGCCAAGACAGCTCTATCGGTTTTAAGGCTGTGTAAATCCTCTTTTTACATTGATTTTTTTCATTATTTTCATATATCACATAAAAATCGATGACCGTTTCGTCTATCACCAGATTAGATAGATCATCTAAAGATATTTCCGCTGCTTTCAACTGCTTTGAATCGCTTATTTTGTTACAAGTTACACGCATCTCTTTTTTCGAATTGCGGTTAACTGCCAAAACACCGACATGATCAAGAGAGACAGAACTTTCGAACGCAAAATAGAGGCAAGCATCGTTCATTTTTATTTCCCGCAGCTGAAATTCTATCGGAATTGCACTATCCATAAGATCAGTCTACTCCTCTTTTTTTATTCAGAAGCAAAGTGTTCATACTTATTATATTAAAATGACTCGTATACGAAACAAAAAGCACTTCTTATTATGTTTAAGAAGTACTTTTTGAATTTTTATTAAGCTGATCCGGCATTACAGGTTCGCGATTTCCTCTTTAATCTTCGTCGTGGAAATCCCTTCGGTTCTCGGAAGGTAAACAACCTCGCAGTAATCCTTCAGGAAGTCGAATTTTCCTTCCCAGTCATCCCCCATGACAAATACATCGATGTCATGGTCGATCACATCTTGTACCTTTTGATCCCAGTTTTTTTCCGGGATGACTTCGTCTACGTAGCGGATCGTTTCTAGAATGAGCTTGCGGTGCTCATAGCTGTGATAAGCTTTTTTCTGTTTTTGAAGATTGAATTCGTCAGTCGAAATCGCAACGACGAGATAATCCCCCAATTGTTTTGCCCGTTCCAATAACTTGATATGTCCCCAATGCAATAAATCAAACGTTCCATATGTGATGACTTTCTTCATTGTCATGCGCTCTCCTTTCTTATCTTAAGGCGAAAAACTATATTGATATATCAAAAACACTCGATAAGTTACATTCATTTCACAGGTCTTTACTGATCATTCATTATAGCACATCGCCTATCAAACGTTAAGTATTGTTTACGGTAAATGAAATTCCAAATTTTATTTAAAAAAATCGAGCCCTTTCTGAATAAGACGTAAAAAATCTTAATCTAATGTAAAGATATTGTTAAGCTTTTATGAATGATCTATGCTAAAATATACGTTAGACCTCCTGAATTTTTGGGCTGGTCTCTTAAACTTCGACTTTCATACATTCGTATATACTTACACTTCTTAACCGGAAGGAGGAAAAAAACTATGCTGCAAACGGAAACGGTTCATCATCTTGCATATGTTAACGGGGATTTGCCCGGATTTTTGAATCATCTTGAAGAATCCTTTATCGACCGCAATGAGGGGGCATTTATCGCAACGGTAAACCCTGAGATCGGGTACGCGGCTGCAAAAGACAAGGATTATTATCAAACAGTTTCATCTGCTGACTTTATCCTGCCGGACGGAATCGGCATCGTCTTGACGTCAAGGCTGATCAACAGCAGATTAAAATCGAGGATCGCGGGGTACGATGTATTTATCAACCTCTTGAGCCTGGCTGACCGCAAAAAGAAAAGAGTCTTTTTATACGGGGCCAAACAAGAGGTTATTCAAGCGGTTGCTGATCGGCTTTCAACCGAGTATCCCGGAATTGAGCTGGCCGGGTATTCACACGGCTATGTCAAAGACAAAGGCAAAGTTGCGAAGCAAATCGCGGCAGCCAAGCCGGACATGGTTTTTGTGGCTCTCGGATATCCGCATCAGGAAAAGTTTATTTATGAACATAAGCATTTATTTCCTCAGGCGATTGCGATCGGCATCGGCGGGAGCTTCGACGTGTTCAGCGGAAAAGTGAAAAGAGCGCCGAAAATGTTCATCAAGCTGAATCTTGAATGGATGTACCGCCTGCTGACCAATCCGACGAGGTGGAAGCGGATGCTGAACATCCCGAAATATGTCTTTTCCGTTCTGAAAGAGGAAAGAGTTCAAAAACAGCGGCACTACTATCCGGAGCAGATCAAAGAGCAATCCAAAATCGATTTGTAGAAAAGAGTCTGGATAACGAATGAATATACGTTCTTTATTGGTTATGATTTACTCGGCCGGTCTCGCTTTGACCGGCTTTATTTTCAAAAGGGTAACAGCGCGCGACAGAGCTGTATTGCTTGTTTCCTTTCCGGATAATGCGCGCGCGCTGCTGGAGAAGTATGTCAGCAGCAGCCGGCCGTTTGAAATGGAAGTCCTTTATACAAGGCACGCCGTTTCCCTTGCAGATGAATATCCTTCCGTTCGATCGCAAGTGATCAACGAGAAAAATCCGATTCATCTCATAAAAGCCGTATACCGGATGTTTAAGTGTAAATTCGTGTTAACGGATAATTATTTTCTGCTGACAAGCGTATTGAATAAACGCCCTCAGACGACGTGCATTCAAATTTGGCATGCGTCCGGCGCTTTGAAAAAGTTCGGACTCGAAGATATCGGAAACCGGTATCGATCCGCCGGCGATATCAAGCGGTTTAAAAAGGTGTATCGTTCTTTTGATTACATCGCCGTCGGCTCGGAGAAAATGGCGGATATTTTCAAACGGTCATTCGGCGTGGAAGATGACCGTTTTTTGCGGACGGGTGTTCCGTTAACTGATGAATATTTTCATGCCGGAAGACAAACAGCGGACCGTCCGGACCAAAAGGTTATTCTCTATGCGCCGACATACAGGGACTATTGTCTGACGTCCGTTCGCCTCCCTTTCTCTAAGGAGCAGCTCTCCGGGGAACTGAAGGGAGAATTTCAGCTGTTGGTCAAACTGCATCCGGCCGTGCGGGAACAGATTACTTTTGAAGAGCACGAAGGGCTGATCAAAGATGTATCAGACGTTCCGCTAAAAGATTTGCTGATGGAATGCGACATCCTGATTTCCGATTACTCGTCAGTCGCCTTTGAGTACGCTTTGTTAAATAAACCGATTTTGTTTTTTACGTATGATATGGCAGAATATAATGAAAAGCGCGGACTGATCGATGATTTTGAAGCAGTGATTCCCGGCAAAGCCTGCATGGACAGCGACATGCTGTTGAAGGAAATCAAAGAAATGTCCATCACAAAGGAAGAGATCAAGAGGTTCGCACAAGAATGGCATCAATATTCAACAGGCGATGCCAGCATGCGTCTGTTGAACTTTTTGAGCGAGCATATGACGGCAAATGAAAAAAGACCGGCCGGTTCCTAATGGAACATGGCCGGTCTTTTTATGATGATTACCGATAAACCGGCACATCATAATACAGCGTATATTGATCAAGCAATGTATAAAGACTGTACATTCTCCCCACCTGCTTATAAGCCCAGCCGACATCTGTCGCATATTGGTGAAGGGCGTTCGGAGACCATCTCATTTTATAGAGGGTATCCTGTTTGTAAGTCGGGTGGTGAATGTATTTTTCACCGATGAATTTGGCTCCGCCCATAATGGCGGCCTCAGGTGTGAACCATCCTTGTTCATAGGCGTATTTTGCACCGTAGTAAAGCGGGTTGCTGTCGTAAGCCCCGACGCCGTACATGTTGTAAACCTTTTTGTCGTTGAACATCGTTCCTTTGGCCAACTCGGAAGTTCCGTTGCCCGTTTCAAGGAGCGAGTGCGAAATGAGGTACAGTTCATTGATGCTGTATGCTCTTGCCGCGTCGATGAACGCTTGGCCTTTGCCTGTCAAAATCCCTTTATTATATAGGATTTTCGCATTGACTTCGGCGGCATTCAAGCCGGCCGTTTGCGAGAGTTTTAAAAATTGGAAGTATGCTGAGCTGTCTTGTGTAAAATTTTCCGGATTGACATATCTCTCGACTTCATCCCTGCTGGCATTTCGCCAATTCATTCTGATTTTTGCCCAGCCGTTTTCCTGGGAGATGATGTTGACTTTATCCCCTTTTTGCAGCTGTCCGATGATGTTGCCGCTTGTCACAAGGGGGCTTGACCTGATATTCAGCAGATCAGCCGTGACGGTTTGGTTCGCCGTATTGATGTAGCTTAATGAAACATAAGCCGGCGCATCCGTTTGCGGGCTGACTTTTATCTGTTTGTCGACCATCTGGCTGAGCGTGATTCCGTAGTCAGTCGTTGTGATTTGCGGACCGTTTTTCACTTTGACGACATTCACCGGCCAGCCGTAATTCGTTTTGATCCGATTGGCGGCGGCATCCGCACGGTCTTTCCCTGTAAATTGTTCATTGATCGAGATGTGAAACAGGCTGACTGCCTTTGTTTGGTAAGTTGCGCTGACATTGTTTTTCTTAAAGACATTCAGTCCCTTGTCGAGATCTGCTTTGCTTGTGATCTGACCTGTCGTCACCCGGTACTGCCTGTAGCCGTACTCACCCGTTTGTTCAATCTTGCCCGGTATACTTCGCTTGCTGAAAAATTCGAGCGCATGCTGTAATTTCTCCGAGCCGATCAAAGCTTCCGAACTCAGTTTGTAGCGGCTATCATACTGGCCGGTCTTGACGGCCTCTGCGTGAATGCCTGTTTCTTTGAAGAAATTGAGCGCCTTCGCCACTTTGTCCTGTTCGTATACGGACTCCGTTGTCAGCTGATAATGGCTGTACACTTTTTTTCCTGTCGGTCCGGCCGTTCCCGCCGCACCGTTTTTCTTAAAGAATTCCAGCCCTTTATTGATTCGCGCTTGGACGGCTGTTTCGCCGGACGCGATCCGGAAGCGGCTGACGGTCGTACCGCCGGCGCTTTGGGCGGAACCCTGAATGTTTTTGTTTTTAAAAAACCGGATGCCCTCGTTTGCTTTCTTTTGATCTGAAACCGGGACGGAAACGATTCTGAAAGATGTCTGCTTTTTTCCCGCCTTTGCGGCAGTGTAACGCCACGTTTTCTTTTTAAAAAAGGTGTCGACTTTTTTAAGGTTTTGACTGTCTACACTTTTCATGCTGACGATCCAGAAGCGCGTGCCTTTTACCTTTTCCGTGCTTGAGGTGAGACCGGTATTCTTTTTAATTTGGCCGGCGGCATTTTTCGCGGTCTTTTCGTCATTAAAATATCCCGATTTCACATTGTAAAGCTGTGCCGGCTGACCGGCGGCTTCATATGCCCCTTTGATCTTGAGCTCTTTTTCAAACTGCTTCAGCAGATTTTTTGCGTTTGTTTCGCCTTGTATCGCACCTGTCACAATTTTATATCTGGGCTGTTGTTTCTTTACTGTTTCTATCGTTCCTTTAAGAGCGGTTTCTTTTTCAAATTGGACAAGCAGGCTTTTCGCTTTGCTCTCATCTGCGATTTCTCCTGAATAAAGCTTGACGAGCGCTTGTCCCGCTCCGTATGGTGCGTACGACGCTTTGAGGCCGGTCGCTTTTTGAAAACGATCGAGGATCGCTTTCGTGTTGTCTTCGCCTTCGATTCCTCCGGTGGCAACCTTCACGTATGCTTCCCTGTTTCCTGCAAGTGTATAGGTTGCTTTCAGCCCTGTTTCTTTTTCAAATTGGAGCGCCCATTCCTTGGCTTTTGCTTCACCGGCAAATTCCTTTGATACCGCTTTGGAAAACGGTTCTTTCTGTCCAATCGGACCATAGGACGCCTTCAAACCGGTTTCTTTTTCAAACTGCAAAAGCAGGTTTTTAGCCCTGCTCTCCCCTTCGACACCTTCTGTTGTCAAAACGTAAGTTGTGCCGTTTTTCCCTGAAGGTTTGACCTCGGCTTTCCATCCCGTGTCCTTTTTCAGTTGTTCGGCTGCTTTGAGCGCTTCGCTTTCGCTATTAAACTCTTTTGTTGTTTCGATTTTGTAGACGGAAGTATCGGTATATGCTGCTAAAGCAGGGATTGCCGGGACTGCCGTATGTATGAGCAAAACGATTGCAGCAAAAATAACGGTTTTTCTAATGTTTTTCACATTCTTTACTCCCCTCGCCTATAAGCCTCCTAATTTCAAAAACTTGCTTTCTCTTTTTATCGGCGAGCCGGACTATTTTTTCACAATAAAAAAGCTTAACGGCCTTCTTTTGAAGACCGTTAAGCTTTTTATATGTGAGACACGATTAGTTCGCATGTTCCTTCTATCGTAAAGTCATTCGTTTCCGCCGGCAGGATAAAATTTGTTCCTTTGCTGATCGGAAATAATTCTCCGCCCTGAGTAAGCTTTCCTTCTCCTTCAATCACACTGCATAACAGGAAAGGGGCATCCTGGGTCAGCTCAGCGGCACCGTCGATCTCCCATTTGTATACGGAGAAGTATTCGGCTTCTACAAAAGTCTTAATGGTAATCCCTTTTTGAGTTTCTGTCGATTCGTCAACATAGCTGTCAACGTGCGGTACTGTTGTGACATTGATCGCCTGTGTCAGGTGAAGCTCGCGCTTTTCTCCATTTTGATCGGTCCGGTCATAATCGTATACCCTGTACGTCGTATCAGAGCTCTGCTGTGTCTCCAAAACGACCGTCCCTTCGCAAAGAGCGTGAATCGTGCCGCTTGGCACATAATAAAAATCGCCCGGTTTGATTTTGATCCGCCTTAACAGGTTGTCCCAATCACCGCTGTTGATCATGGTGACCAGCTCTGTCCGCGTTCTCGCCGTATGGCCGTAAACGATCTCGGCTCCTTCTTTGCAATCGATGATATACCAGCATTCCGTCTTACCGAGTTCTCCGTTTTCGTGTTCGCCCGCATAATAGTCATCAGGGTGGACTTGAACGGAAAGGTCTTGATTGGCATCAAGTATTTTCATTAACAGCGGAAAACGGTCTCCCTCTGCACCGCCGAACAATTCGCGGTGCTCGTCCCAAAGTTCGGAAAGCGTTTTTCCTTTGTAAGGACCCGAAGCAACGAGGTTCGGCCCGTTTGGATGGGCGGAAATGGCCCAGCATTCACCTGTCAAATCAGAGGGAATGTCATAGCCGAATGTCTCGCGCAAAGCCGTTCCCCCCCAGATCCTCTCTTTAAACTCAGGCTGCAGAAATATCGGTGATTGAGTCATGTTGCCATCTCCTCCCTTAATTCACGATTTTCTTATGTAAATAAAACGCTTTCTTTTATTGATAGACATGTATAATAAAATATAAACCTTTTCATATTTATTATGACGTTATCTTGATAGAAGTCAATGCCGGAAAGGAAAAACAGAAGCCCCGGAGGCTTCTGTTTCTGATTATGCCAGCTCGATAATGCGCTGGTTTGAGCTTCCTCTGTAAAGGAGCGTCAAGTCCCTTTTTTTGATTTCGAAAGGGCCGTCTACCAGGACATCGCAATAGGCCAGCAAGGCGCTGTGCTTTTCATTTTTCAAGATTTGTTCGTACGTATAGCCGCTGTAAAGCCAGATGTCCTTTGCGGATTGCTGCTTAATTCTCTCAGACAGTTCGATCAGTTCACCCGCATGCAAAAGCGGCTCTCCTCCTGAATAGGTGACGTTTGTTAGCGGGTTTTTCATAATTTCCTCAAATACTTCGTCTACACTCATATCAAATCCGTTATTGATATTCCAGCTCTGTTTATTATGGCAGCCTTCACACATATGCGGGCAGCCCGCTAAAAATATGACTGTTCTCAGTCCTTCTCCGTCTACGATGCTGTCATGGATAATATTCATCACTTTCATAGGTGCTTCACTCTGTCCTTTTCTTCTTGTCTTTTCGCCGAATTCCACTTAGACATATCTCCGACTAAATATCCTGTAATCCGTCTGATCCGTTCAATCAAAGTCTCATCGCGATTTTTGCACTGCGGGCACTCGTTATCGATGATTCCGGTAAATCCGCACGCCTTGCAGTGGTCGACAGGATGGTTGATCGAGGCGTAGCCCATGCCTGACCGGCGCATGGCGGTCACAATCATGTCCATCGCTTTAATGTTTTTTTTCGGGTCTCCGTCCAGCTCAATGTAGCTGATATGCCCGCCATTGCACATCAAATGGAACGGCGCTTCTTTTCTGATCTTTTCAACCGCAGTCAGCTTATAGTGAACAGGGATGTGAAACGAGTTCGTATAGTAGATCCGGTCTGTGACATTGCGGATCGAACCGAACTCCAATTTATCTTTTTTTACAAATTTCCCAGAAAGTCCTTCTGCCGGTGTGGCGATCAAGGAAAAGTTCAGCTTGTGTTTTTCTGTGGCTTCATCAGCCTTATCTCTCATCGACTGGACGATTTTTTTGCCGAGTTCAAACGACTCCTCGCTTTCTCCGTGATGTTTTCCGGTCAATGCAGTCAAAGCTTCAGCCAGTCCGATAAATCCGATGCTCAATGTTCCGTGCTTTAGCACATCCTCGAGCGTGTCCTCAGGATCAAGCTTCTCGCTTTCATGCCAGATGCCTTGCGAATACAGGAACTTAAAGTCTTTTGCTCTTTTTTTGCATTGAAAGGCGTACCGTTCAAGCAGTTGTTGAATCGTTAATTCCATGTAGCGGTTTAGCAAAGCAAAAAACTGTTCAACGTTTTCGCTGAGCAGCGCTATTTTGACAATGTTGATCGAGGTGAATGACAAATTCCCTCTGCCGATGCTGTTTTCTTTCCCATGAATATTGGACATGACGCGCGTTCTGCATCCCATATAAGCGATTTCGCTTTCCGGTGTTCCGTCATAAAAAGGTTTATTCACGGGCGAATCGATAAAGCTGAAGTTCGGAAACAGCCTTTCAGCGCTTGTTTCCAATGCAAGCCGGTACAAGTCATAGTTAGGGTCTGTTTGATCGACGTTGACGCCTTCTTTCATTTTGAAGATCTGAATCGGAAAAATCGGCGTCTCACCTTTGCCGAGACCTGCTTTTGTCGCCTTCAAAATATTTTTGATCAAAAGGCGGCCTTCCCTTGATATATCCGTGCCGTAATTAATTGAAACAAACGGAACCTGTCCGCCGCCCCGCGAATGCATGCTGTTGGCATTATGTATAAAGGCTTCGCACGCTTGGTAAGTTGTGTTGTCCGTTTCTTCCCACGCTCTTTCCCTTATCTCTTCTTCTGTCAAAGTTGTCGGGTATTGTTTGATTTTCGCGAGATGCTTTTCGTACGTTTTGCGGACGTAAGGCGCCAGGTCGTAATCGAACATCGGAAATGACTGGCCGCCGTGCTGCATATTTTGATTCGATTGAAAAATAATGGATGCGAGTGATAATGCGCTCATAATGTCCTTCGGTTCCCTGAGGGAGCCGTGGCCTGTATGGAATCCGTCTTTTAACAGCCGGCTCAAAGGTATCTGGCAGCAAGTCGTTGTGCCGCTCGGCATATAATCTAAATCGTGCGGGTATATCAAGTTGTCATCGACTGCTTTCTTGATTTCCGGCGACATTAAGTAATGGAGCGCATAATGTCTTGAACTTTCGGATGCAAACCGGCTCATTTGCCCCATCGGGGAGCGGCCGTCTACGTTGGCATTTTCCTGCATAATATCGTGATCTCCATACCCGACGATATCATGAAATGTTTCTGTCAATTGTAATAATCCCTGTTCTTTAAAGCCTGTTGTCATCCTAACCTCTCCTAAAAAGTAGCATATATAGTGTTAATATTTCCATCAGACACTATATATTGATATTAACACAAATGATACCCGCTAAATTTAGCAATTTGGTGACGTTATTTAAAAACGGTCATAAAAAAAACGCCCCGGACAAAATGTCCCGGTGCGTCAGCGGCGAAATTACTTGTAATCGATCGTCATTTGTTTCGGAGGTTTTCTTTGTCTTGTCCGTTTTTCGATCCAGACGGTTGCAAGCGGCGTCAGAAGCGAGGTGACAATGACACTTGTCGCGATGATCGCGGTCGCTGAATCAGCCACCGGCACAAACACGGGGTTTGCATCGGCAAGCGCATACGGCACGGCTACCGCAGCCCCGGCCGTTGACGATGCCGCGACGCCCGCGACGCCGTCTCCTCTTGCGACAAAGCGGTCCAGCAGGTATAGAGAAACACCCGAGAGAACGACGACTGATACGCCGACAACAATGCCTAAAAGGCCGGATTGGATCAACATTTTAAAATCGAGCGTGTTTCCCAATGAAAATGCGAAGAACGGAATGATCGCCGGTACGACTTTTCCGAACAAATCGCGCAATTCAGGGTCAAGGTTTCCGAGAATGCAGCCGAGTAAAAACGGGATGACTGTTGCAGCCAGCGTCTCCCAGGGAAATGCCGCGAGCCCTGTCACACCGAAAGTGACCATCGTCATAAACGGGCCCGATTCCGTGCTGATAAAGGCGAAAGCACCGGCGTCTTCCTTTCTTCCCATATGGTTCATTAACGCCAAATACAGACCGCCGTTCGTTTCATTCATAACGGCTACAATAGCAAGCACTGACAGTCCGGCAAAAAACCCGCTTTGAATGCCTTCGTCTGGAATGAACTGAGCTGCGATCAAACCCAATAATGCGGCAATGCCGACTTTGCCGATCAGAAGCGTCAGTCCCTTCCTCGCAATATATCCTGAAGAACGAAAATCTATTGTTGCGCCAACGCAAAAGATAAATACTCCTAAAATCGGCAGCGTTCCGGTAATCAGGGCGCCTGTAAATCCGCCGAAAAACTCCGCGGTTTCCGGAGCAAACGTATTCAGCGTTGCGCCCAGAAAGAGCGGAATGATCATCATGCCGCCCGGCACACGTTCAATCGTTGCTTTAATTTTCATCATTTTTTCTCCCATTCTAGAAATTAATGAAAAAGCAAAGCTGTCGATCTTGCAAAATCTGAAGTCTTTTCACGCTGCGCACGCTTTAATTCTGCTGAACCCGACGCTGAAAGATACGCTGGAGATCCGCTTCTGACACTTTGTTCAGCTGGCTTCCCACTCCAACTGCCAATGCTCCGGCATCAAGCCATTTCTCCACATCGCCCGGATGGATCCCGCCTGTTGGTATGAATCGAACCTTCGGAAAGGGGCCGGCGAGGTTTTTCATGTAAGGAATCCCGGAAGTCCCCCCTGGAAACAGCTTAAGAACCCGAAAACCCTTTGAGACCGCTTCCATAATTTCGCTCGGTGTTAATACGCCGGGAATAAAAAATGTATGCAATGAGGCGGCTTCCTCAGCCAATTTTTCCGAAAAGCCCGGGCTGACGATGAATTTTGCCCCCGCTGCCGCGGCTTCCCTCGCCTGTTCGCTTTCCACCACCGTTCCGGCTCCGACAAGAAGGCCGTCTTTTCCTGCAAATTTTTCAATCAGCTCAGACGCTCCCGGCGTCGTATATGTGATTTCAATCGCAGTAATTCCTTTGTCGACCAATCTGTGAATGCTTTCCTCAGCAGCTTCCTTACTGCCTGCGCGGACGACCGCGATCAGCCCGGCCTCAGCCAGCTGTTCTTGCACTTTTCCGATCATAGACATTTCCATTACGGTCAACCTCCTGTTTTTTGGTTGTTTGCCTCTATAGCCATAAAAGCTTTCAATTGATCCCTTGACGGCAGACCGTCCATATCACCCGGAGCCATGACGGCCAGCGCTCCGATCGCATTTGCCCTCTGAACTGCTTCTTCCAGCAGCAATCCGTCTAATAGACCGCTGATCATGCCGACGGCAAAACCGTCACCAGCGCCAACGGTATCAACAACCTTCTCCACCTGATAACCCGGTACATAACCCTCTTTATCATGTGTCCGGTAATAAGCCCCCTCTTTTCCAAGCTTGATGACAATTACCTTGATCCCCTGCATCACATAATATTTAGCGATATCCTCGGGAGAATTGCAGCCTGTCAGGAGTTTTCCTTCATTGATCCCAGGCAGAAACCAGTCTGCTTGCGCGGCGATCTCATTAATCGTGTGAACCATTGTCTGCTGGTCCGGCCAAAGCTGGAAGCGGAGATTCGGGTCAAACGAAATCGTCTTTCCGTCTTTTTTCATCTGGTGAACGGCGTGGCGGGCGAAGCCCCGCATTTCCCTTGAAAGGGCAGGAGGTATGCCTGTCACATGCATATGTTTGGCTCCTTTGAAATACTCTGCCGGATAGTCATCAATGCTCATCGTGCTTGCTGCTGATCCGCTGCGGTAATACGTGACATCAGGGTCCCCGCTTTCAACCTTTGACTTGAGCAGGATGCCTGTCTGCCTGTCTGCACTGCGTTTGACTTCAGAGATGTCGACGCCTTCTTTTTTCAATTCATTTAAAATAAAAGTTCCAAGTGAATCGGCGCCGACCTTGCTCATCCAGCCGACTCGAAAGCCCAGGCGCGACAGTCCGACGGCAACGTTTGTTTCCGCTCCGGCAAGAGCCTTGGAAAACGAAGAAGCCTCATCCAGTCCGCCTGTTTCATTTGCGTAAAACATAGCCATCGATTCTCCGAATGTCATCACATCAAGCGACATGATTTCACACTCCTTTCGAAATGGTACCGGTTTCAAAAAAAGTTGCAGAAAAACACTCTCCCCTAAATTATCGGGTGTATGAGTGTTTCCATTTGACGAGTTCTACAGCGACTGTCTGAGAACAAGCTCCGCCTCAAGCTGAATCGTTTGCGGAGCACTTTCATCTCCTTCAATCCGTTTGATGATCCGCTCCATGGCGGCCCTGCCCATTTCATGCGACGGCTGGGCGATGGTCGTAATGCCCGGACCGATCAATTTATACCATTCCGTATCATCAAATCCGGCAATTCCGACGTCTTCCGGAATCGAAATGCCAAGCTCATAAAGGCAGCTGATGATTTTCAGCATCAGAAGCCCGTTGTTTCCAAGAATGGCTTTTTTCCCTTCTTTCATTTCCAAAAAGCTTTTGACGGACTGTAAAAGAGATTCTTTGTCCTTTACATCTGCCTCATATACAAGAGGATTGCCGCCGGCATTACGTTTAAGCGCGATTTCTGTATAGGCGGAAACCCTTTCCTCCCTTGGACTGATCCCTTTAATCGGCTCGGTAAACAGACCGACCTGGGCATAGCCTTTGTCATACATGAGATTGACGATTTGACTCGTCACTTCGCGGTTGTTCGTTGTAACTGCATCGATCTTGAGCCCGGGCACTTTCCGGTCAACGAGCACAATCGACACATCCTGGCTGATTAAATCCATGAGCACATCGTTGTTTCTTCCCGTTGTATTCATAATCAGCCCTTCAATGTAATGCGCGTTCAGCTTGTGCAGCATCTCCCGTTCTTTTTCAGGACTGTTGTCCGTGTTGCAGACCATGATGCTGTACCCGTACTGATCGCAAACCTCTTCCACCCCTCTCAAGGTGGCAACTGAAAACGGGTTTGTAATATCGGCGACCAAAAATCCGATAACCTTGCTTTTTTTCACCTTCAGCCCCTGCGCCATCTGACTGGGGCGGTAATGAAGTTCCTCGATCGCTTTTTTGATGCTTTTCACCTTTTTCGGTGAGATGGCATCAATCTTCCCGTTGATATAACGGGAAACCGTTGATTTTGATACACCTGCATGTGCGGCTACTTCATTGATGGTTACTTTCGCTGTTTGCTTATCCTTCATTCAAGTACTCCTATGACCTAATAATTTGAAACCGATTTCAAAAACTTTATACCATCAGCATATCACATCATTTAAATTTTGGAAGAGTATATTTAAATTTTTCAAGATTGACCTTGACAATATTCAGAAAAAAATGAAAAGACTGTTGACGATTTCCATTATTTACTTTAGAATTCATGTTTGAAACCGTTACCAAAAACTTTGAGCCCTTCATTCAAGTCAGTCTAAAAAACGTCCAATTCAAGGAGGAGAAGGTATGGAAAATCGTTATTCTGTTCATCCGGAACAAGCGAAACGATTCACAACCGCAGAGCTTCGCGAGCATTTTTTAATAGAGTCATTGTTTGTTGAAAACAAACTGAACATGGTGTATTCGCATGAAGACAGAGTTGTGATCGGCGGGGCTGTTCCAGTAAAGGAGTCCATCGCGCTCGATGCCGGCGATTTTTTAAAAACGGACTATTTTCTGGAACGGCGCGAAATCGGGATTGTGAATGTCGGCAAGCCCGGTGCGGTCAAAGTCGGTGATGAAGAATACGTACTGGAGCACAAAGATTTTCTGTATATCGGCCTGGGAAATAAAGACGTTTCCTTCTCAAGCTTGAATGAAGGCGGAGCCAAGTTTTATTTCATCTCGGCGACTGCACACCAAAAGTATCCGGTGCAAAAAGCTTCGCTTTCAGAGCTTCCATATGATCATTTAGGAGAAGAAGCCTCTTCAAATGTCCGCAATCTATACAAAGTGATTCACGCAGACGGCATCCAAAGCTGCCAGCTGATGATGGGCATTACGTTTCTTGAACCCAATAACACATGGAACACGATGCCGGCGCATGTTCATGACCGTCGGATGGAGGCTTATCTGTATCTTGACCTTGCCGAAGATGCAAAGGTGTTTCATTTCATGGGCGAACCGACGGAAACACGGCATCTTGTCGTCGGCAACGAACAGGCAGTTATTTCACCCGCGTGGTCTGTCCATTCGGGCTCAGGTACATCCAACTACTGCTTTATATGGGCGATGGCCGGAGAAAACTACACATTTAAGGACATGGATGCTGTCCCGATGAATGTCATACGGTAAGGGCGTGAACGTGAGATGGGATATCTTGAATCGCATTTTTCACTTGAAGGCAAAACGGCGCTTGTGACAGGCCCGGGAACGGGAATCGGCAAAGGAATTGCCGATTCGCTTGCAAAAGCGGGAGCGGATATCATCGGCACTTCACATACGAGCGGACTTGATGAAACAAAGCGGCTGATCGAAGAAGCCGGCAGAACGTTTACGTCTTATCAGCTTGATATGGGGAACCTTGACGAGGTGGAGGCTTTTGCAAAAGAGATGCTTGACCGCCATCAGATTGATATTCTCGTCAATAATGCCGGGACGATCCGCAGAGAAAAAGCGGCTGATTTTTCCCGGGAGAACTGGGAAGCGGTGATCAATGTCAATTTGAACAGCTTATTTTTGCTGACGCAGGCTGTCGGCCGGCAGATGATTGGGCGAAAGCAGGGGAAAATCATCAATATTGCCTCGCTTCTTTCATTTCAAGGAGGCATTCTCGTCCCTGCATATACAGCAAGCAAGCATGCAGTAGCCGGATTGACGAAGTCTTTTGCCAATGAATGGGCGGCGCACAATGTCCAGGTCAATGCGATTGCGCCGGGCTATATCACAACGAACAATACGAAGCAGATCCGCGAAGACCAAAACCGCAATGCCGAAATCTTAAAACGGATTCCGGCCGAGCGATGGGGTCAGCCGGATGACATTGCCGGCGCCGCCGTATTCCTTTCGTCGCCGGCATCCGATTATGTGAATGGACATGTGCTGGCCGTCGATGGCGGATGGCTGGCAAGATAATGCGCCAAAAGGCTGCCGATAGCTCGGCAGCCTTAGAATGTTGACAAAATCCTAAAACGGTTTTCAGTTTTAGGATTTTGTCATCCTCTCAGCGTGATTGAAAACCCTTGCAGTCTAGGAAGGTCGAGCATCGGAGCGGAGCGAATGTCGTAATTCGTGAGCACCGACGCGCAGGCCTGACAACGAATGCGAGGGTTTGTCGACACGCTGAGGCTGCCGATAGCTCGGCAGCCTTTATCATCGCTATGGCTTCAAAATCACTTTAATGCAATCATCTTCATGGCCGTTGAACAATTGGTAAGCGCGGCCGGCTTTTTCAAGCGGAAGCTGATGCGTAATGATTTCCTTTGGATCGAATTGATTCTCTTCGATCTTCTTGTAAATCTCAGGCATCAAATGGATGACCGGGGCCTGCCCCATTTTCAGCGTAACATTTCTGGAAAAGAACGCGCCGAGCGGAAACATATTATAATTGCTTCCATATACCCCCGTAATCTGTACGGTCCCGCACTTTCTGACCGCCTTTGTAGAAATTTGAATCGGTCCGAGCGTGCCGCCCTGAAGCTTCAGTTTTTGCTCCAGATACTCAAGCGGAGATTTTTTGCCGTCCATCCCCACGCAGTCGATCACGACATCCGCCCCGCCTTTTGTAATCTCCTTTAAATGCTCGCCCATGTCAGGATATTTTGTAAAGTCAAATACTTCAACGCGGTTTAACGCTTCAGCCTGCCTTAGGCGGTAGTCCAAGTAGTCTACTGCAATGACCCGCTTCGCCCCTTCCATCCAGGCAAACTTCTGCGCCATTAATCCGACCGGTCCGCAGCCGAGGACAATGACGGTGTCCCCCTTTTTGACGCCTGCATGAAGCACGCTCCAATACGCGGTTGGCAGGACATCTGATAAAAACAGGAGCGACTCGTCCTCCATCTCACATGATTCAGGGATGACAAACGGCGTGAAGTTGCCAAACGGCACTTTTAAATATTCAGCCTGTCCGCCAGGGTGGTTTCCGAACTTTTCCGAGTAGCCGAAATATCCGCCTGAATCATAATGGGGATTGGCATTGTCGCACTGGCTTTCCAGCTTGTTTTCGCAATAAAAGCAATGTCCGCAGGCAACGGTAAACGGGATGACGACCCGGTCTCCTTTTTTCACTTTTGTTACATCAGGTCCTGTTTCTTCTACAATTCCCATCGGTTCGTGGCCGAGCTGAAAGCCTTTCGGAAGAGGAAAATTTCCTTGATAAAGATGGAGATCTGATCCGCAAATCGCCGTAGAAGTAATTCTGACAACGATATCATCGCTTTTTTCAATTTTGGCGTCCTCCACCTGGCTGACTTCAACACGCTGAGGCCCTTGAAACGTTACAGCTTTCAAATCGTCACACTCCCATTATCGTTCAGTTGACTTTAGTGTGAGATAAACCCGGGTTCTTATTCAGTTTTTTAAACAAACGTTTCATTAACCGTCATGCAGAGCAGCCATGATTCATACATAGAAGAAAACGGAGGTGTTGGGATGCTGCTGCAAATACTAGTCGGAGGGCTGGTTGTTTTCGTTATTTTCTTTCTCGTGTTTCGGGCGATCAGAACGGGTAATCTGCCGCGCCATGACGATTCGCAGCCAGAAGACGGAGAAAACAGAGATCAGCCATGATCGGCTGGCCTCCTCACACAAAAAAAGGATGGGGCCATCCCCATCCTTTTTTACCTATCGTTCTATCGGCTGCGTGTCAGTTCCCGTGATTCCGCCGTTCCTGTCCCGTAAATCCTGCTCGATCTCTTCAAGGCTTTTGCCTTTTGTTTCTGTTACTTTAAAGTAAACGAACAGGAAGGCCGCGATGCCGATGGCCGCATAGCACAGGAACAGGTAACTAATGCCCATCACTTCCATGAGGACCGGAAAACTCAATGTCACAATTAAGTTCCCTGCATGAAGCATTAAAGTCGATACTCCGGTTCCCACCCCTCTGACATGAAGAGGGAACAGCTCAGGCAGCATCACCCAGACGATCGGACCCCAGCTGACGGCAAATATGACGATAAACACACCTAAACAGATGACCGTCGTCCATGCCGCACCAGCGGTATTGCCAAAAAAGAGATTGGTGAAAGAAAGCACGATCAAACTGATGACCATGCCGGCATTTCCAAATAATAAAAGCGGCTTCCGGCCAATCCTGTCAATAAAGCGGATCGCCACAAGCGTCATCAGGACATTGACCGTTCCGATGCCGACTGTCCCCAAAATGGCCGCCGAATCTTCAAATCCGACATTCGTAAACGTTTTTGGGGCATAGTAAATAATCGTGTTGGTTCCGATAAATTGCTGGAGAAACGCCAGTCCGACTCCTGCGATTAACGCCGGGCGCACCCATGGTTCAAGCAGCTCTTTCAAGCCCCCCTGATCCTGCTTTTCCGCTTCTTTAATTTCTTTGACTTCCTGATCGACCTGCTTTCCTCCCCTCATCTTGGACAAAACCCGTCGCGCTTTCTCTTCTTTTCCTTTTGTTAAGAGCCAGCGCGGGCTTTCCGGCATGAAAAAGATCCCGATTAAAAGGCCGATTGACGGAATAAGAGCCAAGCCCAGCATCCAGCGCCATGCGCCTGCATCACTAAATGCATAATTGATCAAATAAGAGACCAGAATCCCGATCGTAATCATCAGCTGATTTAATGAAGAAAGCGCGCCCCTCGATTCCTTCGGCGCAAGCTCTGAAAGGTACAAGGGAACAATGGTCGTTGAACAGCCAACCGCAAGGCCGAGCACGATCCTGAAAACCACCATATATTCCGTGCTTGGAGAAAGGGCCGTTCCGAGCCCCCCAATGCAATACAGCACAGCCGCTGACATAATCGCCCTTCTTCTCCCGAAGCGGTCTGTCAGCCTGCCGGACAAGCCCGATCCGAAAATCGCCCCGATTAAAATTGCGCTGACAACCAGCCCTTCTGTAAAGGCATTGAGCCCAAGCTCATCTTTCATAAACAAAATCGCCCCGGAAATGACGCCCGTATCATAACCGTAGAGCACACCGCCCAAGGCTCCAAAAAAATAAAGCCAGGCATTCGATCTTTTTCCCTTCATCAGTATATCCTCCTAACAAGGCTCGTCTTTTATAATCTTTAACCTTGTCTCGCTTTCTTCAAACCTCTAGAAACTCGGAGTACCATTAAAAGGAATTTAAAAATATGAAACATTTTATCTGTTTCATCGTCTTATTTAAGGCGGCAAAATGATCAGATCCCGCGGAATTTCCAGAGAATCCCCATATGCAAAACAGCAAATATCTTGTAAAATCCAAGATTGGGAAACATTTTTTTATCAAAATTTAGACTTATTCAACAATTGTACGTTTCAATATAAATAAAAGAGGAGCTTATACATGCTACGATCGCAACGAACGAAGAAAAAGAGACTAAGAAAATGGGTGAAATACTCATTGTTTTTCATTGTTTTAATCCTGACGGCGACAGCAGCCGCAGGCGGCTATGCGTACTACAAAGTGGCGAACGCCTCCAAAGATGCGCAAGTCACCCTTTCCAGAGGAGAACAGTCCGTCAAGCGGATTAAAGAGTTCAACCCTAAAAAAGATAACTTCTCCATCCTGTTGATGGGGATTGATGCCCGTCCCGGACAAAGCATGGACAAAGAACGAAGCGATGCGATGGTTCTCGCCACGTTCAACAGAAAAGACAAATCAGTGAAACTATTGAGCATCCCGCGGGATTCCTATGTTAACATCCCTGGACGCGGCTTTGATAAAATCACGCATGCCCACTCATTAGGCGGGCGCGACCTCAGTACAGAAACCGTCGAAAACCTGCTCGACATTCCGGTTGATTACGTCATGGAAGCCAATTTTTCAGCTTTCAAAGAAGTAGTTGACGAGCTCGGCGGTGTACCGATCACAATCAAAGAAGACTATATTGTCCGGCAGATTAAAAAGGATACGAAAGGCAAAGTCAACCTTCAAACAGGCGAGCAGACGCTCACCGGAGAAGAGGCTCTTGCTTATGTAAGAACGAGAAAAGCCGATACGGACTTGAAACGCGGCGAGCGCCAGATGGAAGTCATCAAATCGATTATTAACAAATCCAAATCGCTTACTGCCATTCCGGCTTATGACGATATCCTTGATACAGTCGGAAAGAACGTATCAATGAACTTGTCGCTGAATGATGCAATCGGGCTGATCCCGTTTATGACGTCCATTCAAACGATCGATACCCTTCAATTGAAAGGGAGCGATTATCAACCGGGCAAAGTCTACTATTTCCAGCTTGACCAGGAAAATCTCAATGAAATCAAGCAGGAATTAAAACAGCAGCTAGATGTATAATGAGAAAAAGGATGAAGATGATTCATCCTTTTTCTATTTCATGAAACTCAAGATTTACTATTGAAAAAATCTAAATTTAGGTTTAGCCTTTTACATAACATGTCCTTTTAGGGAATACTGCCGAAGAGAGCTGTTTTTCGCCTCCCGAAAAACGGCAAACTCTCTTACAGGAGGTTATCTTTACATAATGAGGTTAATTGCGATCGATTTAGACGGGACTCTTTTAAATACCGAAAGTCAAATATCCGCAGAAAACCGGGCCGCTATCAAAAAGGCGCTCATCTCAGACTGCATCGTAACCATTTGCACGGGACGGGCCACATTTGACGTCAAAGCGCTGCTGAACGATTTGGATATTCCGATTATCGCCGCAAACGGGGGAACGGTTCACGATTTCAACTATAAACTCCTAAGCAGAACGTTAATGGACAAGGAAGCCGGAAAAAAGGCGGCCCAATACTTAACAGATCATCAAATCTATTTTGAGGTTTATACGGACGACGCGCTGCTTTCTCCTTATGACGGAGAGCAGAAGCTTGAAGCAGAGCTTGATATCGTCACAAGCGCCAACCCTAATGAAGACAGGGATACGCTTTGGCAGGGCGCACTGACTCAGTTTAAACAATTCGGCATCAAACCCGTGCCCGACATTCGCGAGGTTTTTAACGGAGACGAACATATTTATAAGCTGTTGTGCTTCTCATTTGATATGGAAAAGCTGAAAAAAGCAAAAGAAGACCTTTCAGCCTTTCCAAAATTAGGACTCACATCTTCCGGAAGACATATCATCGAGATTCTGCCTGATGAATCCGGCAAAGGCCGCGCTTTAAAAGAGCTGGCCCGCCACTATGGAATCGAGAAAAAAGACATCTACGCGATCGGCGACAGCCCGAACGACCTGTCAATGTTTGAGGAAGCCGGCCATCGGATCGCGATGGGCAATGCAATCAATGAACTGAAGCATATCAGCACGTTTATCACGAAAAGCAATGATGAAAACGGCGTCGCTTATTTCATTAATAAACTGCTGGAAAATGAATATCAATAATTAAGAAAACCGCTCGAAGATGGACTCGAGCGGTTTTCTGCTACTCAATTCTGACGCTTCCGGCGTATTTATCTTTCCAATAGGCGCTCGTCTCCATATCTGCTGTCGTCACACCGGCAGACAAGGTGACAAGAACGACTTGGCCGTTTCCGATATAGATGGCGGGATTGAGAACAGTGGTTCCTTTAAAGAACACGATATCTCCAGGCTCCAGCTCCTGTTTTGTGATTTTCTTGCCTGTACTGTATTGTTTATCAGCGTACCGCGGAAGTTCCACTCCTGCCGCCGTTTTATAGACATATTGGATAAACCCCGCCGTATCAAAACCTTCTTTAGGCGATGTGCCGCCTTTTTGATAACCGACTTCGCCGATATGCCTGATCGCTTCGGATACAATCGGATTTTTCGGGAGGGACATGTTGTCAAAACGTCTGACTCCTGTGAACTTCTTCTGCCAGTAGGAAGCCGACAAGTAAGAGATCGTCACTTTATTTGAACGGCTCGCATGGATAAACCGGCCGCCCCCTGCATAGATGGCGTTATGGGATATTCCCGGTTTGTACGTATTGCTGAAAAACAAAACATCACCCGGCCGGATATCTTCAAGCTTCACCTTTTGACCGACCGCCCATTGCTGTTCCGCCGATCTAGGCAAATAAACACCGAGCACCTCTCTGAAAACGTATTGTGTCAACCCTGAACAGTCAAACCCGAGATCGGGAGAGTTTCCTCCAAATACATATGGAACACCGACATAGCTCTTTGCTTTTTGAACGACAGGGTCCATAGAAATCTCGGGCTCTTTTGTGATCCTTTTCGCTTTAAGATACCCCGAGCTCCAGTAAGAGCTACCTTCAAGCTTTGTCACGACAACCCCGTTTGATTTTGTGCTGTGGATGATTTGATCATTTCCCATGTAGATGGCGACATGAGTCGGTCCGTCCGTTTCCAGTTCGGCATTTTTGAAAAAGACAAGATCCCCCTTTTCGAGCTTCTGACGGCTGACAATGTTTCCGAGGGTCGATTGCTCCTTTACCGTTCTTGGAAGCGTAATATCGAGTGATTGAAACACATATTGTACAAAGCCTGACGAGTCAAACCCCGTTTTCGGCTTCTCTCCGCCGTAGCTGTATTTCGCACCCTCAAGCTGTCTGGCGGTTTCTGCTATTTTCTCGCCGATCGTATCGGCGTGTACGTCATTGTGATTCGTTAAAAATAAAGACATCCAAAACACCGCAATTCCACAAAACAAAACCAACTTTTTGTTTGCCGCTTTTTTTATCAATTGTTCTGTTCCTCCTCTTCTTTCCTCTTTCATCGTCATTCAATTGGGATATTTAAAGGACTTTTTTTGCGTGTACAGCAGCGTCATAGCGAGAAGAAACGCGCAGCACAGCATGATCAGCTTTTTCACCTAAGCGCGGATTAAATGGATGAAGGGAAATATTCTAAAGAGGTCATGAACATGAGGTGCAGTTCCCATCCCGAATTGGTAAGGTGATGTCTTTTTGAAGCTTAGTCGAAATTTGTCAGTTTTTATTCCCTTCAAAAGAATACAATAAACATGAACCCCAAAACCATGTATATTTTCTCCTGATTTTCTATAAAACTTTATACACTGACCGGTTAAGAAAATTGTCGTGTTTCCTTTTCAAATCAGCCGCTTTTCACAGGTCTTTTATAACCGGAATCAGCACACGCAAAAAGAGAGTGCCGGCGGCACTCTCTTTTCTGCACTGTTATCGTTGGTTTTCCGTTGTTTGATCCTGCTGATTCACTTTTTGGATTTCCGTTGAGATTTTAGCTTTTTCATCGTTTGACAATTCATCAGAATACTTGAAAGCAGACATGAATGCAATGATCAACACTAAACCTACGAACGGCCAAATGGCTCTGACAAATTTCATTTGTTCACCACTCCGTTTTTGTTATTTTTCAGTTTGTCCGCATGATCGACTTCAAACGTCAATTTTCCGTTCTCTTCTTTCCAGTCGAGGTTTGTTCCTTTTGTCAATTGACGGAAGATCGCTTTTCGTTTCAAGAAATCGCTCTTGCCTAAAGGCGTCGGCGTTGCTTCACGAATGTTGAGAGGTGTTACCTCAAAGCGCCCTTTGCCGTCATTCATTAAATGGTATTGTACAAGCGCGCTGTCCCGTGTTCTTGACCAGCCCTGATCAAACACAAAGTTCCCGAGGCTGTAGAAGATCACAGTGCCGTTATACACTTCGATCGGTTCGAGAACATGGGGGTGAGCGCCGATGATGACATCTGCTCCGGCATCCGCAATCGCCTTGGCCAGATCCTTCTGTCTGTCGTTCGGTTCATTGTCATATTCTTGTCCCCAGTGCACGTGGACAAGGACAAGATCCGCTTTTTTGGATGCTTCCGCGATCATTGGAATAAAGATTTTCGGGCTGAGCGGCAGCACTCCGCCTCTGTTCTTTTTGGCTGTAAAGTTCTTCGTGTAGACGTCTGTAAAACCGAGCGTTGCGATTTTTACACCGTTCACATCCTTATAGGATACGTGCTGTTTCGCGTCTTCGAGATTATTGCCTGCTCCGACAAGCTCCAAGTCCTCATTTGAGAATTTATTCAGCGTATCCTTCAAACCGTCTTCCCCGTAGTCCATCGCATGGTTGTTGGCAAAGTTCAGTACGCTGAAGTTCAGCTTTTTCAATGTTTCGACTGATTCTTGATTCGTTTGCAGATGGATGTTCTTTTCTGCCTCTTGATAGTCCTTTGTATTGGTTACAGGGTTTTCAAAGTTTCCTGTGATAAAATCTGACACATTAAAGTACGGCTTCACATTTTTGAAGACACTTTCCGAACCGTGTAAGTTTGTCACTTTTTCTACGTTTCTTCCCATCATGATATCGCCCATAAAGGTAGCTGTGAGCTTGGCATCTTCTTTTTTGTCCATTTGCGAAGGAGTTTTGGCGCTTCCGACCCAAGTGAAGACAAACATTAAACAGAAAATAGCGGGCAATACGATAAAGACGTGCTTGTTTGTTTTCTTTTTCTCCTGCTTCGTCAGCTTCAGCAGTTTTTCCTGAACGTTCAGTTGTTTTTTCATCGATTTGACACACCTAACTTTAGATTAGATAGTAAGCATACATAATGACGAATGTTGCTCCGCTCAATAAAAGCGTACTTCCAAGCGTAATCGTTAATCCCTGTCTTTGAATGGTATTCGCGATCAGCCCCGGCACGATAATTCCGATTCCCCTGAATTCGGCAATTTCAAACGGCATCACCGGATATATAAAATCAAAACCGATTTTCAAAAGAATTCCCGTAATCAGCATCGCTGCGAATTTTCTGCGTCCGTATAGAATCATAATTTTGGAAAGTCCGAATTTCACGATGACATACGTCAGCAAACTGACAAAAAGAACGAGCAACATGAAAATCGGCTGATTGAACACAAGTCCCAAATAACCCGGTACGACGAGGCCGGCTGGTACAATTCCCGTTTTCTCTGCAAAAATCAAACTGAGTAAGACTCCTAAAATGAGGGCGATATATAAATCTGATCCAAACATTGTGTTTTCTTCCTCCTAGCTAACGAGCTGCTTAATCTTGTAATCTTGTATTTTTTCAATGAGAGGCTCCGCTGCTCCATGGATATTTCCGACTCCGTAAATGACGCGGCCCTCAAGCTTGTTTTTCAGCATGAACATGATTTCTTCCGTTGATTTGTGCTCAAAATCAAACAGCTTGTCCGCAGGAATTTTGCCTGCTTCATATGCTTTGACGATCGGCTCTGTTGTTTCTCCAATCAGCACAAGTTCACTTGCTTCAATATAAGGAAGGACATCTTCCGCAAACTGCTGTGTTCTGTCTACCCTGTCGGCGCGGCAGTTCATAATGACGATCGGCTGATCCGTAGGATAGCCTATTTCTTTTACACGCTTCCATATGTTTAAAGTCGAAGCTGCGTCATTGGCCGCAAAACCGTTGACGAAATGTCCGGGGTTTTTGGCGTTCATCAGCGGCAGAATTCTCATGGCTCCCGGATCAGGCGGCGCATTCAGCATGCCTTTAAAAGCGGTTTCTTCGTCAATGCCCAACGCTTGAGCCACACCGAGCGCAAGAGACGCATTATCAGGGAATACCATGTACTCAAACTGTCTGAGGTATTCATCTGTTATTTTAGAATTGTCTGCGACGATAACTTTTGTGTTCCTTTCTTTTGCAATCTGCTTAAAGAAATCGGTATACTCACTATCAGTGATAACTAAATGTCCATTATAAGGAATGGTTGCTGTAAAAGCTTCTGCAATTTCATCCAAAGTCGGTCCCATCACATCCATGTGATCTTCCAGCACGTTCACGATCACGCCGATATTAGCCTGAAGCAATTCTTCCTGAAAGATGATTTGGTAATCAGGGTTAACGGCCATGCACTCACTGACAATCGCATTGGCCCCTCTTTCCACCGTTTCTTTCATAACCTCTTTTTGTTCTCCGATATTCGGGCCTTGAGGTTTTCTTTTGATCGGTTTCTCTTCCGGTGTGTCCCAATAAATCATCCTTGCGTCTGTCCCGGTTGTTTTTCCTACTGTTTTGTAGCCTGCCTCGATTAATATCCCTGTTGTTAATCTTGTCACCGTGGACTTTCCGCGTATCCCGTTGATGTTCACTCGGACAGGCAGCGCATCGATGTTTTGCTGGTGGCGCCTTTTTTCATAAATGCCGATCCCAACAACGATCACACAGGCTAATAGCATTACCCACATTGTTTGTCTACATCTCCTTCTTGGAATCTGATATGTAAATTCATTCATCAGTATATAGGTTCACTATGAAATCACAATCGGCATTATGTAACAGAAGACGACGAAATTTTCCGTGACAAAGATCACCTCACCCGAGTCATTAATGCCTATCTTTTTATTGATATTTTTGGAAATCAGAAGTCCTTAATTCCTATCAGTTTTTTGTCAGCATTTTAAGTATGCGCTTTCAAAATTCGACATTATGATTTTTGTACTTTTCTCCCTATTTCTGATGAAAGATTGAAGGATGAATTCAGGATCTCTTTTTCCCCCGGCTGAAATCCCCTAGAAATGGGCTGTCAACCGGGATATCTCCTTTCTTTTTGTATTTTCGCTCTTTTCCAACAGGTTAAAAAGTCACCAATGTTCCCTCTTCAAAACAAATACGTCCTATGACAATCAGATCACCTATTAAAAAATGAAAATTTCTTTTAGCATAAAGCGGGATTCATTAACAAATCCAAATTTTTTGTGAGCCGTTCGATTCACCTTATTTCTTCAGATTTTAGGTTAAAATCCTAAGATTTAAAAAGCCATTAATTTTTTTCAACGATAATTCATCAAACTTTAACATTTTTAATTTTTCTTATTATTCTCATTGTTACTGTATTCGCCAATTTATGCCGAATGAAGGTTATTTTCTATTCAACACACCTGTATATGTCTCTATATCCCAACCCGGCTAAAAATTTCTGCGCCCGCCCTTTTTTTATTGAGATTTTTAAAGGATCATGATAATCTTTATGTAAACGGTTACACAAATGGAGAGGAGAAGTCTTTTTTGGCTACGATTAAAGACGTCGCACTTGCTGCAAAAGTATCTGTCGCTACGGTTTCCCGGGTATTAAATGAGACTGGATACGTCCATGAAGACACGAGGACACGCGTGTTAAAAGCGATGGAAGAACTGAATTACCACCCGAATGAAGTAGCCAGGTCTCTCTATAAAAGGGAGTCCAGACTGATCGGACTGCTGCTGCCGGATATCACAAACCCATTCTTTCCTCAGCTTGCGCGCGGCGTTGAAGATGAGATCCACCGCCTCGGCTTCCGGCTCATCTTCGGAAACAGCGATGAAAATTTGGAGAAAGAGCTTGATTATTTGCAGACGTTTAAACAAAATCATGTGGTCGGGGTCATTTCAGCGACCAATTATCCGGATGCGCCAAATTATCAAGACTTGTCCATGCCGATCGTCTTCCTTGACCGGACGGGCGAGAATGCGCCGGCTGTATTCGCGGACAGCCGCGAAGGCGGCAGAATCGCAGCGGCTGAAATGGTCAGGAGAAACGCGAAACGAATTACGCTGATCAAAGGACCGGCCCACCTTCAGACTGCAAGAGACCGTTTCAACGGAGCGCTGGAGATGCTAAGCGGGGCCGATATCGATTTTCATGTTATGAAAACCGAGACATTTTCATTTCCGGAAGCCCAAAAACGGGCGGCAGAGCTGTTTGCCACCTATCCGGAAACAGACGGCGTAATCGCAAGCAATGACATTGTGGCGACAGCCGTTTTGCATGAAGCCTTGAAACGGAAGATCAAAGTTCCCGACGAACTGCAGATTATCGGCTTTGATGACATTCCGCAAAGCGAATTGCTTTTCCCCTCTTTATCAACGATCAGGCAGCCCGCCTATGAAATGGGAAAAGAAGCGGCAAAACTGCTGCTGAGATTAATGAAAAATGAATATATTGAACAATCGGCAGTGCAGATGCCGGTTGCCTTTATTGAAAGACAAACGACAAGAAAGGCGGAATGACAATGAGTAAAATATGTGTGATTGGCAGCTCTTCGATGGATTTAGTCGTGACATCGCCTAAGCGGCCGGCTGCCGGAGAAACGGTGCTTGGCGAATCTTTTAATACGGTTCCGGGCGGAAAAGGCGCCAACCAGGCAGTGGCTGCGGCCCGGCTTGGTGCAGAGGTCTATATGATCGGCTGCGTCGGCGATGATCATTACGGAAAAGCCATCCTCGACAATTTTCAAGCGAATGGTGTTTTGACAGATTATGTGGAACCGGTTACAGGTCAGGAAAGCGGCACCGCACATATCGTTCTCGCAGACGGCGACAACAGTATCATCGTCGTCAAAGGGGCAAATGACCATGTCACACCTGAATACGTTCAAAAAGCGCTGCCTGCGATTAAACAGGCAGACATCGTTCTGATTCAGCAGGAGATTCCGGAAGAAACCGTCGATTATGTCTGCGGACTGTGCAGCTCACTCGGCATTCCTCTCCTGCTGAATCCGGCACCAGCCCGTCCGCTTCGCCCGGAAACGGTCGAACATGCGGCCTACATTACGCCAAACGAGCATGAAGCTTCGGTACTGTTTCAGGGCATGTCCCGGGAGGAAGCGTTAAAGCGCTATCCGGAGAAGCTGTTCATCACAGAAGGAAAAAACGGGGTCCGCTATCACAATGGTCTGGAAGAAAGGATCGTTCCTTCATTTCCTGTCAATGCGATTGATACGACGGGAGCCGGAGACACCTTCAATGCGGGATTGGCCGTCGCGCTTTCCGAAGGACAAAGCATCGAATCTGCCTTGCGCTTTGCGAACCGGGCGGCTTCCCTCTCAGTTTTGAAATTCGGCGCGCAAGGCGGGATGCCGAAACGGGATGAAGTGGAGCGTGAATTGTCATGAAAAAACACGGAATATTAAACAGCCATATCGCAAAATTACTGGCCGATCTCGGGCATACCGACACCGTCGTCATCGCGGACGCCGGGCTGCCCGTTCCTCCCGGCGTCCCCAAAATCGATCTCGCGCTGACATTGGGCACGCCCGGATTTCAAGAGGTCACAAAGCTCATCGCCGCTGAAATGGCCGTCGAAAAAGTGACGGCAGCCGAAGAAATAGAAAGCGTCAATCCCGGTCAAGCCGCATTTTTAAAAGCGGAATTTTCAAACCGAAAAATTGACTATATCCCGCACGAAGCATTCAAAAAAGCGACGAGTCACGCAAAAGCGGTCATTCGCACAGGGGAAGCCACACCTTATGCAAATTGCATCTTGCACGCGGGAGTGATCTTTTAGATGTTTACATTCTCCATCTGGAAAGAAGGGATAGTCCATGCATATTAAAATGAAGGACATTTATAAAGCTTTTGGCCAAAACCAGGTGCTGTCCGGCGTTTCTTTCGAACTTCAGGAAGGTGAAGTCCACGCTTTAATGGGAGAAAACGGCGCCGGAAAGTCGACCCTCATGAATCTGTTGACTGGACTTCACAGACTGGACAGCGGAACGATCGAGATCGACGGAAAAGAAACGTATTTTTCAGATCCAAAGAAAGCCGAACAGAACGGCATTGCCTTTATCCATCAGGAGCTGAACATTTGGCCTGAAATGACCGTTTTGGAAAATCTGTTTATCGGCAGAGAGCTTTCTTCCAAACTTGGATTTTTAAATCACAAGAAAATGAAAGCGCTAGCAAAAGGGCAGCTTGAAAGTCTCGGAGTTTCGATTTCTCTTGAAAAAGAAGCCGGAGACTGTTCCGTCGGCCAGCAGCAAATGATCGAAATCGCAAAAGCCCTTATGACAGACGCGAAAGTGATCATCATGGATGAACCGACGGCAGCGTTGACAGAAAGAGAAATTGAAAAACTGTTCGGCGTCATCAGAGCATTAAAGAAAAACGGCGTCTCCATCGTCTATATATCCCATCGCATGGAAGAAATCTTCACGATTTGCGACCGGATCACGGTGATGCGCGACGGAAAAACGGTCGACACGAAACGGATTCCCGACACCGACTTTCATGAAGTGGTGAAAAAGATGGTCGGACGGGAGCTGACCGAACGCTATCCTGAAAGACAGCCAAATCCGGGACGCGTCGTTCTCGAAGTTAAGCAGGCATCCAAAAAAGGCGTCTTCCAAAATATCAGCTTTACCGTCCGCTCCGGTGAAATCGTCGGGATTTCAGGACTGATGGGTGCCGGGCGCACCGAGCTGATGAGGGCGGTTTTCGGGCTCGATCCGCTTGATTCGGGAGACATTTTCATCGAAGGCAAAAAAGCGACGCTCAAAAAACCGAGCGATGCCGTTCAAAAAGGAATCGGCTTTATTACCGAGAACCGCAAGGATGAAGGACTTGTGCTCGACACGTCCATCAGGGAAAATATCGCCCTTCCGAATCTCGCCAGCTTTTCACCGAAAGGATGGATTGACAAAAAAAGCGAGCAGGAATTTGTCGACCTTCTGATCAAGCGGCTGACGATCAAAACAGAATCGCCGGAAACCCGCGCGCGAAACCTTTCAGGAGGGAACCAGCAAAAAGTGGTCATCGCCAAATGGATCGGGATCGGCCCTAAAGTGCTGATTTTGGATGAGCCGACGCGAGGCGTCGATGTCGGCGCGAAAAGGGAGATTTATCAGCTGATGAACGAACTGACAGACCGCGGTGTCGCGATCGTCATGGTCTCTTCAGAGCTGCCCGAGATTCTCGGGATGAGCGACCGCGTCCTTGTGATCCATGAAGGAACGCTAAGCGGTGAGCTATCAAGAAATGATGCCACGCAAGAACGAATTATGACACTCGCTACAGGAGGGCGGTAACATGAAAACTCAACCGGCTGTGAAAAAAAGCCTTAATGTCGATTCTGTAATGCAAAGCTCGGTCCGTTTCTCGGCCTTATAATTCTCGTCGTCATCGTCTCAGTATTAAACCCGAGCTTTTTAGAACCGTTAAATATTTTAAACTTGTTAAGACAAGTCGCCATTAATGCGCTGATCGCGTTCGGCATGACCTTTGTCATTTTGACCGGCGGCATCGACCTTTCCGTCGGAGCGATTTTGGCGCTGTCGAGCGCATTGATCGCCGGCATGATCGCCGGCGGCATCGATCCTGTTTTTGCCGTCATCATCGGCTGCCTGATCGGAGCCCTGCTCGGCTTGGTCAACGGGCTGTTAATCACGAAAGGTAAAATGGCCCCGTTCATCGCAACACTTGCGACAATGACGATTTTCCGCGGATTGACGATGGTTTACACAGACGGCAATCCGATTACAGGGCTCGGTAATCACTACGGCTTCCAGCTTTTCGGACGCGGCTACTTTTTAGGCATCCCCGTCCCTGCGATTACAATGGCGGCCGCCTTTATCATCCTTTGGGTGATTCTTCACAAAACGCCTTTCGGCCGCCGAACGTATGCAATCGGCGGAAATGAAAAAGCGGCCCTGATCTCAGGCATTAAAGTTCCGCGCGTCAAAATGATGATTTATTCTCTTGCCGGCCTATTATCCGCGTTGGCTGGAGCCATCTTGACGTCACGGCTAAACTCAGCCCAGCCGACAGCAGGCACTTCCTACGAACTCGATGCCATTGCTGCGGTCGTATTAGGCGGTACAAGCCTTGCCGGAGGAAGAGGACGAATTGCCGGCACACTCATCGGCGTCCTCATCATCGGAACGTTGAATAACGGCTTGAACCTGCTTG
Organism: Bacillus sp. B19-2; assembly: GCF_022832475.1. Lineage (NCBI taxonomy): Bacteria > Bacillati > Bacillota > Bacilli > Caryophanales > Bacillaceae > Bacillus > Bacillus sp. B19-2. The sequence continues at coordinate 529,208 of NZ_JALHKQ010000002.1, read as the reverse complement.
GCGTCTCTTCCTTTTTCCAAATGGTCGTCAAAGGTGTCGTCATTTTGATCGCAGTCCTGCTGGACCGCAAGAAATCCGCTTAAGGAGGGCTATACTGATGAAAAAAACATTAACGGTTTTCACCGCATTGGCGCTTCTGTTTCTGTCCGCCTGCTCGCTGGAGCCGCCGGAATGGGCAAAGCCAAATAAAGAAAAAGGAACGGATATCAAAATCGGTTTATCTGTCTCGACTTTGAAAAATCCATTTTTCGTTTCATTAAAGAACGGAGTTGTCAAAGAAGCCAAAAAACAAGGGATTGAAGTGATTGTCGTCGATGCACAAGATGACTCGGCAAAGCAGACGAATGATGTCGAAGATCTTCTGCAGCAAGGCGTTGACGCTTTATTGATCAATCCGGCCGACTCCTCCGCCATCTCAACGGCAGTCCAATCGGCCAATTCGCTTGGCATTCCGGTCGTCACCCTTGACCGCTCCGCCGAAAACGGAAAAGTAGAAACGCTCGTCGCTTCAGATAACGTAAAAGGCGGGCAAATGGCAGCGGACTTTATCGTACATCAGCTCGGCAAAGGCGCAAAAGTGGCTGAACTTGAAGGCGTCCCCGGCGCATCGGCAACAAGGGAACGGGGCTCAGGGTTTCATAAGACCGCTGATGACAAGCTGAATGTGATCGCTAAGCAAACAGCCGACTTTGACCGGACAAAAGGGTTGAACGTTATGGAGAACCTTCTTCAAGGAAATCCTGATATTCAAGCGGTTTTCGCCCATAATGACGAAATGGCGCTCGGCGCGATTGAAGCGATCAGAAGCTCAGGGAAAGAGATACTTGTCGTCGGCTTCGACGGCAATGAAGATGCGGTTAAAGCGGTTCAGGCCGGAGACATGTCGGCCACGATCGCCCAGCAGCCTGAATTGATCGGCAAGCTCGCCGTACAAGCGGCCCGGGATATTTTGAACGGCAAAAAAGTTGAAAAAACGATACCCGCACCGCTCAAACTGGAAACGAAAAAGTAACTACAAAATCAGACCTCTTCAAACATAGAGGTCTGATTTTTTTTGGTCATCTCCATAAAAGCCCTTGCCGCCCGGCTCAAATAGCATGTTTCCGGATAAGCAAACACAAGCGTCCGGGACGGATCGGATTGCAAAGGTACATAGACGATCCTGTCAGACCCTTTCCGCATGACCATCCGGGGCACGACCGTGACCCCCATTCCGTGTTCAACGAGAGATTGGGCGGTTTCAATGCTGCTTGTTTTGAAGGTCACTTTCGGTTGAAACCCTTCCTCCGCACATAAATCGAGTACCATTCTACGGAAGCCGTAGCCTTCTTTTAGTAAAATAAACGGCACACCCTCGGCCGTTTTCAAAGCAAGAGGGAGATTTTCGGCATTCGACCGGACCGAATCGATGAGCTTCCGCAATTGGCCGGTCATCCAGCTCTCCCTTTCATTTGGAATCGCCAAAAAAAGCGGCTCGGTCAGTATCGGCCGGATCGCGAGCCTGTCATTTTCAATCGGCAAAGGGAGAATCGACAGGTCCACCGTTCCGTTTTCCGTCATTTTTTCCAATGCCGCCGGCGAGTCTTCTATCAGCTGAACCTGTACGTTCGGATGCTTTTTCAGAAAGGCTTTCAGGAGCGGCGGAAGAAGATACCCTCCCGTGACAGCGGGAACGCCGATCGATAACTCCGTCCCCATTTCCTCGAGCTGATCGCGCATTTCACACAGCAGTTCATCTCTTGACCGCAAAATATCCTGCGCTTTTCGGATGAAGCGCATCCCTTGAGGAGTCGGCGAGACCCCCTCTCTATTTCTGTAAAACAGCGGAAAGCCGAGCTCGCTTTCCAGCTTTTTAATTTGCTGGCTCAGTGAAGGCTGAGCGATATGCAGGCTGGCAGCCGCCTTTGTAAAACTGCCTTTTTTGAAAATCTCTGCCGCGTATTCAAAAAGCCTCATATCCAATACCCGCACCCCCATAGTTTCCGTCTATCATTTTCATACATTTTATATCTTAGACTGATGGCTGTCGACTCCCCTAATATAAATACATAGCCGATAGGAGGATGATACAAATGAAAACTAGCGCGCAACGGCAATTTTCAAAAAATCCGGAGCAATATCGCGATGAGCCGCTGTTCTCATCGGGAAAAGATCTTGATGCCATGGTCAGCTGCCGGAATCTGAACGGCGGTGAAACCCTGCTTGATATCGGAACCGGAGCGGGACATACGGTCATTGCCTTTTCGCCTTTTGTCAAACATTGCACAGGAATCGATATTACAGAAAAAATGGTTCAAACTGCGGCTCAATTTGCCGAACAGAAAAATGCTGAAAATGTGGTTTTTCTTCAAGGCGATGCAGCACAATTGGATTTTGCAGACGGGTCTTTTGATATTGTCACATGCCGGTATGCAGCCCACCATTTCCCGGAGATCAGCCGGTCCATGCAGGAAATCGCGCGCGTCTTGAAAAAAGGCGGCTCCTTTCTCCTCATCGATCATTGTGCTCCTGCAGACGAAGCTTTAGACCGATTTATAAATCGGCTCAATCAATTGAGAGACCCGTCACACGTAAGGGAGTATTCAGAGAGCGAATGGCAGAAGCTGTTTGAAGAGAACGGACTTGATTTTGCCGTCCGGGAGAGATGGAATCTTCCGATCGATTACGAGAGCTGGCTTCGAAGAGGCGCCGTGCCTGAACAAAGAAAGGCAGCCATCCATGCCCATTTGTCAGAGCCGTCCCAGTCGTGCCGCGACATGTTTAACATTGTCCACGATGAAAACGGGCATCCGGTGTCTTTTTGTCTGAAAGCGGTATTGATTGCCGGAGTGAAGCCATAAGCAAAACGGCCAGCTGGATTCCGGACTTTTTCGCAACAGTATTTTTAAAGAAGCGAGCGAACGCAAAAAAGCCCCTTTTCAAAGAGGGGGCTTTTTCATTTACTCGGGATTGCCTTCGGCCGCTTCAATTCCGGCTGCAAGATCATGTTTATTGAGATCCGCTTTAAAGAAATCTTGCGTATTCGGCAATCTGAGATTCATATTAAGTTTTTGAGAAATTTGCACCGTGCATTCTTCGATTTCATAATCGAAAACGTGTCCGCCGACATTGCGGTCTTCATCAATAAAGTGAAGATGGAAGCCGGAAACTGCGATTCCGTTGGCATATTGCGGCGTCCAAAAGCCGACGATCGTTCCTTTAATATCATTAAAATCAAAGATCGGCTGCGATTTTACCGCATCGACCATCGGCACGTACGGTTTTTCCTGCAGTTCAACCGTTCTCGTTTTGACTTTCTTAAAGGTTCCGTCCATGCGGATCGCGTAAAACAGGTTTTCACTCGGCATGATCCGTTTCATTTCTTCCTCGAACGCCTTAAGCGGCATCCGCTGCTTGATTTCGTGATAAATATCCGGCCGGAAGAAAGCGAGCGAGCAAAACGGAGAACAATCGCTTCCTTGAACAGGATAGGCTTTGCCATCGGAACGAAGACGGTAAAACTCACCGTCAAAGCCGATCAGCTCACCGTCGAGCCGGTTGAATGTTCCGATTCCGAAGTCTCCGTGATCCTTTGCTTCAGACATGTAAAAATCCCCGTCATAAATCCCGTCCAATAACGATATCATCGTTGAGACCTGAAAGACCTGGTCGAGGTTCTTGTCAACGGGCTGAACCACTTTTTGTTTGCTTGCACTTTTCATTTTCCTCTTTTCACTCCCTTGATTTTAATTTGATATGACTGGACTTGCTGTGATCAAGATTGCTTAGAGGCTTGTTTATTAAAATGTTCCTCAAAGTTTTTTGGAAAACGCTGATCAGCCAAATGAACGTTGTCGCTGTAATCAACCGGAATATCAATGACAACCGGGCCCTCTGCATCAAGACCAGCTTTAAGCACCTCTGCCAATTCGTCTGGCGAATTGACCCTTAAACCTTTTGCTCCAAAGCTTTCAGCATATTTTACAATATCGATTCCGCCGAAGTCGACTCCTGACGTCCGCTTGTATTTCATCTCCTGCTGGAACGCAACCATATCGTATGTGCTGTCATTCCAGACAATGTGAACGATCGGCGCTTTCAATCTGACCGCTGTCTCAAGCTCCATCGCGGAGAACAGGAAGCCCCCGTCTCCGGAAACAGACACGACTTTCTGTCCCGGATTGACCAGCGCTGCTGCGATCGCCCACGGCAAAGCAACGCCCAGCGTCTGCATACCGTTGGAAATCAGCAGTCCATGCGGACGATAGGTGCGGAAATATCTCGACATCCAAATCGCATGGGAGCCGATGTCACAAGTAACTGTGATGTCATCACTCAGCAAATCACGCAAATCGCGAACGATTTGCAGCGGATGAACAAGATCTGTTTTTGTTTCTTTAGGCGGCTCGCTCTGCTCCTCCAGCGCTTTTTTCAAATAATCAAGCACAGGTGCAAATGACTCATCGATGGAAACCGGCAAAGAATCATGTTCAATATGGTTTAACGTCTCTGCGATATCGCCGATCAGCTCAATTTCAGGCTGATAGTCATGATCGATATCGGCTTGTATTTCATCAAGATGAATCACGCTGCGCTCGCCTTTTCCATTCCAAAAGACGGGGTCGTATTCAATCGGATCATAGCCGACCGTCAAAACGAGATCCGCTTTTTCCAACAAAATATCTCCGGGCTGATTGCGGAATAATCCGATCCGGCCGAAGTACTGGTCTTCCAAATCGTGAGACAGCGTACCCGCTGCTTGGTATGTTTCAACAAACGGCAGTTTCACTTTTCTCAGCAGACGGCGTACCGCTTCAATCGCTTCAGGTCTTCCGCCTTTCATCCCTACAAGCACGACGGGAAGGTTCGCATTGTGAATTTTGGCGATAGCCGCGCTGATCAGTTCATCCGGAGCCGCGCCCAGCTTCGGCGCCGGCATGGTTTTCACCGGCTTGGCAGTTGCCGGACCGGCCGTAACGTCCTGCGGAAAGCTGAGAAACGCTGCCCCGGCCTGTCCGGAAGCTGCCGCTCTGAATGCATTGGTTACAGCCTCAGGGATGTTGTTCGCATCTTCCACTTCTGCGCTATATTTTGTAATCGGCTGAAACAACGCCGCATTATCCATCGATTGATGAGTTCTTTTGAGACGATCCGCTCTTTTTACAGCACCCGCCAGGGCAACAACCGGATCTCCTTCTGTATTGGCTGTTACAAGACCGGTCGCTAAATTAGACGCTCCCGGACCCGAAGTCACCAGGCAAACACCGGGCTTTCCAGTCAATCGTCCGACTGCCGCCGCCATAAATGCTGCATTCTGCTCGTGACGACAAACAATCAGTTCAGGCCCCTTGTCTTTCAATACGTCATACACCGCATCGATTTTCGCTCCCGGAATACCGAAAACATGAGTGACACCTTGCTGAATGAGACTATCCACCACAAGCTCTGCTCCTCTTACAGTAAGAGTTTCATTTTTAGCGGCTACATTTTTCAAAGCCCTCACTCCTCCATTTTCATTCGTTTACAATGAATTTTTAATAAAATTATTGTATTATTAAATATACATCTTGTGGAAATTGTTTTCCAATACTTCTTTGTCTTACAATTAATATGTAAAACGACTGAAATCGCATTCAGAAAGGAATGAGTGAATAATGGAGCTGCGCCATCTTCGTTATTTTATGGTTGTTGCCGAAGAACTGCATTTCGGAAAAGCAGCTCTTCGGCTGAACATGACTCAGCCTCCGCTCAGCCAGCAGATTAAACAGCTAGAAAGTGAAATAGGCGTCACCTTGCTGAAGAGGTCAAAAAGAGCCGTCAGGCTGACGACGGCAGGCGGGGTCTTTTTAAAACAAATCAAGGAAGGACTTTCCCAGATTGATCAAGCCGTCGACATGGCTCAGCGGACGGCCCGCGGGGAGCTGGGCAGACTCGTGATCGGCTTTGTCGGCTCCGCAACATACGAGATCATGCCTCCCATCATCAGGGAATACCGAAACCGGTACCCGTCCGTGCAGATTGATCTTCGGGAGCTTTCAACCCCCAATCAGGTCGATGCACTGCTAAACGGACACATTGACATCGGGGTGCTGCATCCCCCGTTGGGAAACGATGAACTGAAGTCATACACGGTGAAGAAAAGCCACTGTGTCCTTGCACTTCCGAAACACCACCCGCTGACAGAAAAACCCCGGGTACATTTGAAAGATCTTGAAGACGAATCGCTGATTGTCATAGCCAAAGAAGCGTGGCCCTCTTTATACACGGAATTTAATTTCCTGTGTGAAAAAGCCGGGTTTATCCCCAACATCGCCCAGGAAGCTACAGAATACCAAATGGTGATCGGCCTCGTGACAGCCGGAATGGGAATCGCCGTCGTGCCTACAGCGGCTAAACGATTATTTAACCTCGATGTTGTATACAAAGAAATCGAAGACTTTCCCCTTCGCGCAGAATGGATTACCGCACATCGAAAAGACAACCGCAATCCGGCGCTTAAGCATTTCATCGAAATCTCGGATCAATACTCATAGCCGGATAGAAAAAACCCCGTGGACAAATCCTCCTTGTTCACGGGGTTTTTTTCTCATATTGACGAATGCGCGTTTTGAAAACGGAGTTAACTGCCGATTGCCGCCCCGTCACTTCTCGGATCGCTTCCCCCTCTCAGGAAACCTTGATCATCAATCTCAATGATGCCGGCATGACCCATCACACCGTCAAAGTCGCCGACAATGGATACATGATGCCCATGCTTTCGCAGTTTTTCAATCACTTCGGGCGCCACTCTGCTTTCTATTCTTACACCTTCCACCTGTTCTCCCCATGTTCTGCCCCACACCCATCTCGGTTCATGAACGGCGGTTTGCGGATCCATCCCGTAATCTATCATTCTCGTGATAAGAGCCGTCTGCGTCTGCGGCTGTCCTTCTCCCCCCTGCGTTCCGTAAAGAAATTTCGGCTTGCCGCCTTTGAACGCCATGGCGGGCATCAGCGTATGAAACGTTCTTTTTCCCGGCTCCAGCGTATTGACATGGCCGAGGTCAAGCGAGAAAAACGACCCTCTGTTCTGCAAAATGACGCCGGTATCTCCAGCTGTCACACCTGAGCCGAATTCGAAATACAAACTTTGAATAAACGAAACAGCATTCCCGTCTTCATCTACTGCTGCAGCATAAGCCGTATCACCACCGTGCGGCCGGCTCTGTGCCTGAAGAGCCGGCAGTCCGATTTTTGCGGCCAGCTCCCGCGCATACCCTTTGTCAAGCAGGCGCCCCAGCGGTATTTGGGAAAATTCCGGGTCAGTCAATACTTTATTGCTATCGGAAATACTTAATTTCAATGCTTCGATGAGCAGATGATAATACTCGAAAGAACCGTGCTCGATCATGCCAAAGTCGTAGTTTTCCAAAATATTTAATGCCATAAGACCGGTAAATCCTTGTGAATTCGGAGGCATTTGATAGATCGCATATCCTCTGTATGTAGAGGAAAGCGGTGACACCCATTCCCCTTTATGCCGCTCGAAATCTTCCAGGGTCAAGATGCCTTCGTTGTTTTGCAGATAGGCTGCTGAAGCTTGGGCAATTTCCCCTTTATAAAAGACGTCTCTTCCTTTCTCAGCGATCATCGCCAAAGTGCGCGCTAGCTCTTTTTGCACAAAGCGCTCACCTGGAGAAGGCGGGTTTCCTCCCGGAAGATAAATATCTGCAGTGATCGGCATACCGGAAAGCCACTCGGCGTTTTTCACCGTGTTTTGACATTGATCAGGCGAGACCGGGAAACCCTTTTCTGCATACATGATCGCCGGCTTCAGCACCTCCCGAAGCGATAAACGGCCGTATGCCGCCAGTATTTCGGCCCAGCTGTCCGCCATCCCCGGCACGGTAATCGCACTGCTCATGCCCCTGACCGGAATGGCGCGCTCTCCTTTATACTGATTCCGGTCCGCTTTCCGCCCCGACCGCCCGCTGCCATTGTATCCTTTGATCTCACCGCTTCCATTGTGATACATCAGCCAAAAAGCATCCCCTCCGAGTCCTGTCATATGCGGATAGACAACAGCAAGGCACGCGCTTACTGCCACAGCCGCGTCAAACGCGTTTCCTCCCTTCTCCATGATGCTGTTCCCTGCAAGCGAAGCGAGATAATGAGGACTGACAACCATTTGTTTCGAACCGATCTTCAGCTTCTCCATAGCTCCCTTCCTTTCTTTCAAGCATCCATTTGTCTTTGAAGTATAGTGGCCCGTTTAAAGAGGTGCTACTTTCAGGGAAGAAAAACTGCCACCCTTTTTCAATAAGTATTAAAAAAACGTTAAAATGATTCATATCGAAACCCGCATTGTGATACAATTTACAAAATGTTCATTTTTAATGCGATTGACAAGCAATTTCGCATGATAATGACCAAACAGAAAGGAAGGGACATTTGTGAGCCTCGACTACCATATGCCAAATTTAATTCTTGATGAAACGGATAAAAAAATCCTTTCGATCTTGCATGAGGAAGGAAGAATCTCTTATACCGATTTAGGAAAACGCGTGGGACTTTCAAGAGTTGCCGTACAGACGCGGATCAACAACTTGATTGAAGAAGGCATCATCGAAAAATTCACAGCCGTCATCAATCCGGTCAAGGTCGGGATTCACGTATCGGTGTTTTTCAATGTTGAAGTCGAACCCCAATATTTAGAGGCTGTTGCCGTTGCTTTGGAAAGAGAGCCCGCCGTGACAAGCCTCTATCATATGACAGGGCCGAGCAAACTGCATATGCACGGCATTTTCGCAAATGATCAGGAGATGGAGGAATTTTTGACGAAGCGCCTGTATCCTCTGAAAGGCGTTGTGAGTGTCGACTGCCAGATGCTGATTAAACGATATAAGAGCCGAATGGGAATGAAGCTTTAACTGAATAGGAGGAAACGCGAAATGAAGCACCCTTACCGGGAACTGATCATCGCAATGACAAGAACGGGGATATTGGGATTTGGCGGCGGACCGTCCGTTATCCCGCTGATCCGTCATGAAGCCGTTTCGAAGTTTAAATGGATCGATGATGATGAATTCGGGGAAATTTTGGCGATTGCCAATGCGCTGCCCGGACCAATCGCGACAAAAATGTCGGCATATTTAGGTCATAAAGTGAAAGGTGTTCCGGGCGCTGTCGTGGCCACAGCGGCTCATATCTTGCCGACGTGCGCTGCGATGGCCGCCTTGTTCGCAGCCGTTAATGTGCTCAGCCACTCCAAAATCGTAAGCGGCATGATCGGCGCTGTTACCCCTGTCATCGCCGTCATGCTCGGCATCATGGCTTACGAATTTGGGCAAAAAGCATTGAAAGGCTTCGGCTTGCTTGCCGGCGTGCTTTTCTTTATTCTTGCGTTTTTGGTTCTTCAAGTGTTTTCCATCCATCCCGGCATCATTGTCATCCTGTTTTTAACGTATGGCGCGTTCCACTTCAAATTAAAAAGAAAAACGGCCCGGGAAAAGGATAAGGGAGTGTCCGCTTCATGATCATCTTTTACTTGTTTTGGGCTTTCTTTATTGCAAATTTATTGGGCTACGGGGGCGGTCCGGCTTCAATTCCGCTTAATTTTGAAGAAGTTGTTCAGCATTTTCACTGGCTGTCAAAAGAGGAATTTTCAAATATGCTTGCGCTCGCAAACGCGCTGCCGGGCCCGATCGCGACAAAAATCGCCGCTTATGTCGGCTACAGTGTGCTCGGATGGCCCGGTGTTCTCATTGCTCTTGCCGCAACTGTACTGCCTTCGGCCATCGCGCTCGTTTTGCTGCTCAAGCTGATCGGCCGCTACCGCCAGTCGCCAATCGTCAAAGGAATGACTTTGTCGGTTCAGCCGGTTATCGCCATGATGATGCTTCTTTTAACGTGGGAAATCGGCGGTGACGCAATCCAGTCGATCGGCTTGGTTCAATCACTTGTCATCGCGCTGATCTCTTTGGTGGCCTTGACGAAGTTCCGCGTCCATCCGGCTTTCCTGATCGTGGCCGCTTTCGCTTACGGCGGGCTTGTCATTCCGCTCTTGTAGAAGGGACGTCCGGCCGCTTCTAACGGATGATATAAAAAATCAGCACCGCATAACCGGCGCTGACATTTTGGCTGACGGGCTTTTGTGAATAACTTTCACAGCAGGCCCATCAGCTTTTTCTTTTTAACGGGACGCGGTGTTTCTTTATGAATCTCCCGGTTTTCCAGGAGCAGACCCGCGTTTTTTGTAAACACGTTTAAGAAATCGCGGCCGTAATCGTTTTCCACTGCATCAAAAAAGAAAGATCGGCTCGTGAGGTTGTGGGCGTCTGATGCGAGAAAGTGGACGAGGTTTGCTTCAAGAAAGCGGCGGGCGAGCCGTTTGACACTTCTGCCAAAGCGGCCGGCAAGACTTGAACATGTCAGCTGGACGCACGCGCCGTTTTTGACAAGGCGGTACAGCAGATCCGGATTCTCCATCAATTCAAGGTTCCGCTCAGGGTGTGCGATAACCGGAATGTAACCATTTAACTGAAGATCGAACAGCAGCTTTTCGGCATACCGCGGAACATGGTGGTAAGGAAGTTCAATCAGCAAATACTTTGTGCCGGCGAGACTGAGCAGTCTGCCGCGCTCAAGATCGCGCTTCAATTCGCCGTACAGGCGGATTTCCTGTCCGGGAGCAATGAGCACCGGGATGTTTTCCTTTTGCACCCGCGTCTTTAAACCCGAAACAGCTGCAAGGATGGCCTCTTTTTGGTGTTCGTATACACCGTTTCGGTGGTGAGGTGTGGCGATAATCGTATGAATCCCTTGGCGGGCGGCTTGTTTAGCCATTTCTATACTGTCATTCATACATGCTGCTCCATCATCAATGTCCGCAAGAATGTGGCAATGAATATCGATCATAGGCGACCTCCCCGTGTTTTCCCGTTTTAGAACGTATGGTCTTTGCCGACAAAGCTTTCCAGCTTCCGGGCTTGTCCTTTTTTCGGTTTCACATACAGAATATTTCCCAACACGTGAATGCTCAGCTCTTTTTCAATGTCTTCTTCATTTCGAATGGTATTTTTCAAAAGCTCGAGTAAAAATGCAAGCCCTGCGCCAAACAGCAGGCCGAATCCTGTAGAAACGGCGATGTTGAATTTCTTGTTCGGGCTGACGGGAGCAGGCGAATGTTCGGGGTTTGCTTTCGCAACAAGGCTGACTTCGGTATTTTCACCCATAATACCGTCAATGTCCCTTTGGAATACGGCGACGACCGTGTTCGCGATGTCCGCCGCCTTGGAATAATCCTTGTCAGTCGCGGAGATACTGACAATCTGTGATTCATTTTCGCTGATAACCGTAATTTTTTCCTTCAGGTCTTCAGCCGTTTCCGGAAGGTTAAGTTCGTCTTTAACCTTATTTAAGATGATCGGGCTTTTCATAATGACGTTGTAAGTGTTGATAAGCTCAAGGTTGGTCTGAATATCGGTGAAGTTCGACGTTTGACGGCCGTTGATGAGGATTTGGGCGGATGCCTGGTAGACGGGTGTAAGCCAATAAAAGCTGACGGCCGCACTGGACAGAGCGGCCGCACTGGTGATCAGTGCGATCAGAACGAATCTTTTTTTCAAAATGATGAACACATCTTTAAAGCCGATATGATCTCTCATAAAAGCCTCCCTTTAGGATTCGTGTATTTATTTAAATTTTCAGCACATTAAACACCTCCCTTTGATTATACATGGTTATTTCGTTTCCGAAAGAAATGAATCCTGACAAATAACGGGAGATACCGGGGAAATCGCGTCTTTATATGGTATTAAATATCGACTTTTGCAGGACCTGCGCGCTTTTTGCTGAACGAAAAAGGTGTGCAAACCGCAGTTTGCACACCTTTTACGTCGTATATCCATTTTTGATATGAAGAATGAGATCTTCAAGAAGTTCTTTCGTCGTTATGTCTTTTGATTTTTCACCAACGTCATACGCATGCATAAGAATTCTCAAAAATTCTTCCTGATTCAATTCCTTGTCATCCATATCCTTTTCCTTTCAGCTTCCATAAATTAAAACATTTCTGATTATATTTCAAATTATATGATGTAAAGAATCAATTTGCCATAGTCTATTACATTATTCGACAGCCATCCGTTTTTATGTCCTTTTCCTGAGAAAATCTTTTTTGGACGGATTGATTAAGCTATAATAGAGAGATTGGAAACTTTTTAAAAGCCATTCGGTTAGGAGCGATAGACATGCTTCAAGACATGATTTCAAAAACGGTTGTGATGGATGCAGCTGAACAGTTTAAGCATGTACTGCCGTGCACAGAAGATAACATTCAGCTCATGAAAAAAGCCCTTATTTTATACAGACAGGATTCCGTCTATCGGGTCAAGCCGATGAGCGGGCATACGGTCAGCGCTTACGTTCAGGATGTGGTCCCGGTGAAGGTCTTCATCGACCTCGACGACGTTAAAAAAAGCAGCTGTTCCTGCCCTGCTCAAAACATCTGCCGGCATGTGCTTGCCGTTTACTTATATCTGTATGCACAATATGATCGATTGGGAACGTTTACGGAGTTTTGGAAAGAAGCGCAAAAACGCCGCGAAAACAGGGATATTCTCGGACAGCTTCAGCGCGGAATGAAGCCCCGCAGCCATACGCTCGATCAATGGACATCATTTTTCAAAACGGAGTTCAGACGATGGGAAGAGCATACGCCTAAAAACCAGCAAACGATGCAATACCTTTACTACGGGTATTTTTCAGCTTTAAAAAAGCGGACGCCTGCGGAGCCGGAGCTGAAAAAAATGTATCAAATCCACGCGGCTCTTGCGACATGGCTTGCCATGCATTCGCTCGTCGAGAAAGGGCGTATCGATCCTGAAAAGGATTTTTACTCGCTGAATCCTTATATCGAACAGCTGATGGATACGATCTACAGCTCGATCGATGAACTGAAAACATATGCGCTATCGTTCTCCCTTGACCCGTTTTTAGAAAAAACCCCCGGCGTGATTCGGGAACTGCTGCTCAAGAAAGACATTTTTCAGTATGAAAGGCTGCGGATTTTCGGGGAAATCTGGAGTGCGCTTCTGTCCCGTCCAACCTGGCTGAAGCGGGAACTCGATGTGCTCAACGATATGGAGCCGTCGCCTGAAATACAATTCGGCAGGCTGCATCTTGAATTTCTGCTGAAAAACGACGATGTGATTCTTGATCAAGCCGGATCGTTTTCACCTGAGATTCTTCCTTATACATTTCAATGGCTCAGCGTCATGACCGCCAAAAAAGACTGGAAGCGCCTGAAAAAATGGTATGAACACCTTGAGCAGCTTGCAGCCGGCTTCTGCAGACTGGATAAGCCGTACCGGGAAATACGCGATGTTTTAAGCGAATTCTTCCTGTTTCTGAGCGATTACAGCAAAAACGCAAAAGAAGAGCATGTATATGAACGGTATTGCAAAAAGTGCCTTCCTTATACGTTTACTGAATACAGCCATTTTTTATATAACAAAAACCGCTTTACGGAGTGGATGGAGATCCACAGCCTTGTCGGTTTTTCAATCTCTGAGATCGGGCAGAACGCCTTGAAAGATATTGCAGCAGCGGCTCCTGAAGCATTGATTCCTTCCTATCACAGAGAAATTTCCGGGCTGGTTGAACAAAAAAACCGCTCAAGCTACAAAGAAGCCGTCAAACAATTAAAAAAGCTGCGCACCCTTTATAAAAAATCGAAAAAACAGGATGTCTGGAACCGGTTTATAGAGCAGTTTTCAGCCCGCTATAAACGGCTGAGAGCCTTCCAGGAGGAGCTTAAGAAAGGAAAGTTGATCGATGGCGAGTCTTAAGGAAATCGTGATACATGTCGAACAATCAGAAGACTATACATTCATTTTATCTTGTCATGACGAGGATCATCAGTTTCTCACGCGAAATGAAATGGAAAGGCATTTGTTTCAGTGGCACGAATCGTCTTTCTACGGAACGTTTCTCGAAGATGCCGGTTTAGATACTCCGGCGGTTCTGCTGTCCCCGTGGATGGCGGTGGAATTTCTCGGCAAAAACTCATTTAATTCATACAGCGACATCATCCTCACCGAGGAAACCGAACCTTTAATGAAAACGGCTTCCACCATTTATGAGTTTATCGCAGATGAAGACTTCCTTCCCGACTATGAAGCATGGAAGCAAGAGGTGCTGCGCTGGAAAGATAAAGAAGGGATTTTGGAAGGCTATACAGCTGAATGGTTTTCACACGCTGTCGAAGACTACATCAACTACAATGACGAGTTAAAAGCAAAATGGGAATCGATTGTCGCACATTCTCCCGCCGTCACCACATTTCAGGGACACTTTCTCGATGAAGACGATTTTCTTGAAACGATCGGCTGGCATGAAAACCCTGTGCCGTTTACTGTCGGACTCCGCTTAAATGAACCTGACTTTGACGGAGACGATTGGAAAATCGAACTGTTTTTGCGCGACAAAAAAAGCGGCGCCATTCAGTTCTTTGAAGGCTTGAACAGGCTGAAAAAATCGTGGCAGGCATACGCTGATAAAATCGCCCGCGAACAAGACAGATTCCGCCAAATCGTGCCGTGGCTGACGATCGACTCGGGGACGACGCTTTTAACGGAAGAGGAAGCATGGATCTTCCTCTCCGAAGCAAGCGAAACTCTTGTCAGCATGGGAATTGAAATTTTGCTGCCGTCATGGTGGCAAATCGTCAGAGACAGCAACATGCTCCTGAAAGCGAAAGTGTCATCGGCTCCCCGCGGCGAGTCTTTTGTCGGAATGAATGCATTGATGGACTTCAACTGGCGTTTTGCTACGAACGGAATCGAACTTACAGAAGAAGAATTCGAGCAGCTTGTCGCCAATAAAAGACGGCTTGTCAACATACGCGGACAGTGGATTAAAATCGATCCGAATTTTATTAAACAAATGAAAAAGCTGATGGAACGAGCAGAAACAGAGGGGCTTCATATGTCTGACATCCTGGCGCGCGAGCTGACGGAGCGGAGCGAAACCCGCGAGGATGATGATCTGTTCGATGCTTCCGCATTCAGCGATGTGCAGTTTGAACTGTCTTATCAACTGAAAAACATGATCAGAAAGCTGAACCAGCGCGATGATCTCCCGTCATACCCGGTCAGCAAATATTTTCACGGAACGCTCAGGGCTTATCAGGAAGACGGTTTGAACTGGCTGATCTTTCTCAGAAACTGCGGCTTCGGCGCCTGCCTGGCAGATGATATGGGGCTCGGAAAAACCATCCAGATGATCGCCTATTTCGCCTATTTAAAAGAACAGGGACAACAAACGCCGTCTCTCATCATTGCGCCGACTTCCGTCCTCGGGAACTGGCAGCGCGAACTCGAGACCTTCGCGCCCGGCCTGACGGCGGCGCTCCATTACGGGCCAAAACGCCCTAAAGGTGAAGCGTTTCAGGAATGTTACAAAGATTCGGATATCGTCTTGACGTCATACGGCCTCGCCCAATCCGACTTTGACGATCTCAGCAGCGTCGCCTGGAACTGCATCTGCCTTGACGAAGCCCAAAATATTAAAAATGCGCACACGAAACAATCCCGTTCAATCAGAAAACTGAAAGGCCTCCATCATATCGCGCTCAGCGGGACTCCGATGGAAAACCGCCTGACGGAGCTGTGGTCGATCTACGATTTCATGAACAAAGGCTATCTCGGAAGCCTTGGCAGCTTCCATAAGCGTTTTGTCCTGCCGATTGAAAAAGATCGCGACGAAAAACGGATCGAACAGCTCCAGCAGCTGATCAAACCGTTTTTATTAAGACGGACAAAGCAGGACAAGGAAGTCGCGCTCAACCTGCCTGAAAAACAGGAAGAAAAAGAGTTCATCCCGCTCTCCGCAGAACAGGCTTCACTATATGAACAGCTTGTCAAAGATACGTTTGAACATATGTCAAGCCTCGCCGGAATGCAGCGTAAAGCTCTCATCTTAAGTATGCTCGGCAAGCTTAAACAAATCTGCGGCCATCCTGCCCTTTACTTAAAAGAGACCGGGAGCGAGCTCCTGAACGGAAGGTCAGTTAAGCTCGAAAAACTGCTTGAGCTGACGAAGACGATTCGCGAAAGCGATGAAAGCTGCCTGATTTTCACCCAATATCTCGGGATGGGAGATATGATGAAGCGCCTGCTCGAAAAGTCTTTCGGCGAACCGGTCAAGTTTCTGAACGGCAGTTTATCCAAGCTAGAACGGGACAAAATGGTGGAGCAGTTTCAGAACAAGGAATTTCCGATTCTGATCTTATCATTAAAAGCCGGGGGCACAGGCCTCAATTTGACGGCCGCCAATCACGTCATCCATTATGACAGATGGTGGAATCCCGCGGTTGAAAATCAGGCGACAGACCGAGCCTACAGAATTGGACAGAAACGGTTTGTCCACGTTCATAAACTGATCACTACCGGCACAATTGAAGAAAAAATCGACCACATGCTCGAATCGAAGCAATCGCTCAACGATCAAATCATCCAAAGCGAAAATTGGATCACCGAGCTTTCCGAGCATGAACTTGAGGAGCTATTTACCCTGAACGCTTCGGCTATTACGGGTTAAATAAAACAGCTGTCTGCTATAGACAGCTGTTTTTTATGTTAATGACAGTCCCAATTATACAATACGTTTGAAAAGTCCTTATTCTTTAAATCATCAGGCCTTATAAAAAAATTGGCAATCCCGACATCTCCCCACATGGCATCAATGTCCTCATCAGAATCAATTTGCAATAGCAGAACGGTATGATCCGGAAAATCGTCTTCCCGCGGATCATCTTGCGTGAAGGCTGCGTAGCCCCCGATCTTATGGGAGAAGCCGCCGTACATTTCATGGTATTCTTCGAACACCGTTTCCTCTTGATCGCCGAATTGCTCAAAGAATGTCCAAGCATCTGTTCCCGCGTATCGCTCAAATTGAAAGTCAGACGCAGAGACAAGTTCAGACCCTATGTCAGGCGTGATTGAAGCTTCGCATCCAATCGGAAATGCCAGCTCGTCCTCAAGCTTCACAAACGAAAAGTCGTCGACAAGCTCGTCTTCATTTTGGGTGATATTCTCAAAATACTTGAAGCAAAAACTCGACTGTTCACACGGATCGTCAAAATTTAAACCGTAAACATCATCACTTACTGAAATGAAAAAAAGCAGAATCCCGGATTCCGGGAAATTCTCAAGGCGGGGCATGTCTGAAAAATTAATTTGCGCAAGCAGTTTCATCGGCTTGCCCTGCGAATCGACAGGATACTGTTCTGACTTTGGAAAATAAGGATCGCCGGCCAATTTGCTGTCATATCGGCCTGTTTTTCCTTTTGTCGTGTCAAGCTTCAAAAAATCCCGCGCTGATTGTTCGAATTGCCCGCGGTATCGGGCCATTTTTTCGGGTAATTGAAACGGCTTTTTCATTTTTGTCATTCTCCTTTTGATCAGGTGACTCTTCATTTCAAATACAATCAATAGTTAAATAGTAACAAAATCAACCATTACCAACAATGAATCAAAAGTCATAATCGCCGGGTCAGACCACATTAATAAAGGCTGCCGACATTGTCGGCAGCCCGCGGATCAATAACATCCGCTGCTTAACCGCACTCCTTCAATCGTTACGCTGCCGTGTACCGGCATCACGCCGATTTGAAAGGATGTACGAATTAAACCGGTTTGACTTGCTGTTCAATCAGCTGATTCAAGATGTGAGCGACGCCATTTTCATCATTAGTAAGCGTCACCTCATCAGCCATCTCTTTAATGTCTTCGCGCGCATTGCCCATGGCAAAGCTTTTCCCCGCGATCTTCAGCATCGAAAAATCATTGAGGCTGTCTCCAACGGCAGCTGTTTCCTGAAGGGAAATGCCGAGCTTGCGTGAAAGCTTTTCCAACGCCAGCCCTTTTGACGCCTGAAGATGCTCAATCTCAAAGTTATGCTCGGCTGAAGTGACAAGCGTAATATCTTGCGCATCTTTAAATCGCTGCCATCCCGTTTCCAGTTTTTCTTTATGAAAAGAAAAAGCTAATATGTTATATACATTGACATCTTTTCCCGCTAAAAACAGGTCGGTATAGGAGCTGATGTACGCATATCCGTTTTGGCTGAGCTGCTGTTCAGCCGCGAGTTCCAGCCTTGAAAGATCGGCCCCGGGATTTGCGCTTTTCAAGCGGTCCAGCTCAATGTCAAGCAGCTCGCGGCCGTTTTGCGGCGTGAAGATCGCTTCATCGCTGAATACCTCATAATAGTAATTCTTTTCTTCAAGCCATTGAAGAATTCCTTCCGCCCGTTTCCGGTCAAGCGGCACCGAGTGGTAAAGGCGGCCTTCAGGATCATGAATTACCGCTCCGTTGGCACTGATAATCCATGTTTTAATACCTGTCGGCTCAAAAATCGCTTGCACATCAAAGGATGCTCTCCCCGTGGCAACCACTACTTCAATCCCGTGTTCCCGCGCTTTTTTAATCGCATCGATGTTTTCTTTAGAGATCTTGCTTTCACTGTTTAACAACGTCCCGTCTAAATCGACTGCAATCATTTTCATCTGCTGTTTTCCCCCTTAAGTATCGTGATGTTCAGCCACGAGCAGCTCCACATCATGTTCATCAAGCAGTTTCTGAAACGGTTTCGGCGGCAGCCGGTCTGTAATGAGAAGATCGATATCACTGAGTTCAGCATACCGGTAAAAATCCGTTCTCCCGATTTTCGAATGGTCGGCAAGCGCTATCACTTGTTTCGCTTGGGAAATCATTTTCCGCTTCACCATTCCATCCTCCTCATGGGCGATTGTAAGCCCGTGTTCGGAAATCCCCACCACGCCGATCAGCGCTTTATCAACATGATAGCATGACAGCTTTTCAATGACGGAGGCGCCGTACAAAAAGCGGTGCTCTTTTTGAAGCTTCCCTCCAAGCAGGTGGATATCAGCACCTTTTCTTGAGGAAAGAACGTCTGCAAGGTTAATCGAATTGGTGATGATCGTGCAATTGACATCCGGCAAATGCTCGGCGCACGATTGGACTGTCGTGGAAGCATCCAAAATCATATGGTCGCCTTCTCTGATTAAAGAAGCGGCTGCTTTTCCGATCATGCTTTTTTCTTCGGAAACCATGCCCAGCCTGCCCGAATAGTCTTTGACCTCATCATGAACGGTAGGCAGAATCGCCCCGCCCCTTGTTCTGATAATAGCGCCTTGCTCCTGCAATTTGACCAGATCCCGCCTTGCCGTATCTCTTGAAACTCCGAATAAAGAACAAATTTGTTCAACGGAAATCCGTTTACGCTCTTTTAAATAGTCGATGATGGAAATTAACCTTTCCTCTTGATACACTCGATCATTCCTTCTTTACACAAGTAAAATTCATTATTTATAAGCGATTATAAGTTATTACACCGAATAAATCAAGAACATATAAGTAATTATAAGTAAAGATAAAGCCTGAGTCCGGTTTCCCGGCCCTCAGGCTCGCACGTTAAATTGAAAATGTTCCATATTGAGAGTGCCAAATTTCACGAAACGCATGGATATCACGGTCTGCAGCCGGATGATCAGCCAAATGGCTTAAAAGTTCAGGGCTGATTGTCGCCTCATGGCTCCCCGCTTCCATGACGGCAAGAATTTGACGGTTATGTTTAAAGCTTGCCGCAAGCACTTTGCAATTTAAACGGTATGTGTTAAATAAGCCGACAATCGTTTTGACAACGCCCGCCCCATTACCATACTCTTGATCTATGCGATTGACATACGGCGCGACAGAGGAGGCGCCGGCTTTTGCCGCCAGTACAGCCTGTGCAGCGGTATAAACCGTTGTCCCTGTGGTCTGGATGTTTTCAGCCGCAAGCTTTCTGATCGCGTAAAGTCCTTGAGCCGTCACCGGAATTTTCACCGACACGTTTCCATCCAGCCAGTTATAGAGCGCCTTCGCCTGATCGACCATATCCCGCCATTGGTCGGCGATCACCTGGGCATGGAGAGGCAGATGCTCGGGAAGGAGCCGCCGAATATCTTGAATCTGCTGTTTAAAGGGCTGCTTCTCCCTCGCGATCAGCGTCGGATTTGTTGTGACGCCGCCAGCGGGAAATGAATCCAGCAATCTTTCAATCTCCGGTATATGCGCTGAATCAATCAGCATGTTCATTATCGCGTCCCCCTCGTTTTTTAGTGCATGACCTGCCCTCCGGTTACATTGATCGATTGACCCGTCATATAAGATGCCTGGTCAGAAGCGTAAAATAGGATGGCATTGGCGATGTCATCATACGTACAGCCCCTTCCGAGCGGCACTTTGTCGGTGTACACACGCTCTACTTCGCTCTCCGGAATGCCGAGCTTTTTCGCGTATTGCGGGATCAAGCTTTGGAACATCGGCGATTTTAACAAATTCCCCGGCATAATGCTGTTCACGCGAATGTTGTGTTCGGCAAGATCAAGCGCGAGGCTTTGAGTGAGACCGACGCCTCCAAATTTGGAAGCTGAATAAGCTGTATTATGTTTGCTGCCGACTTTTCCCGATTTGGAGTTGATTTGAATGATTGACCCGCTTCCCTGCTCAATCATGACCTTCGACGTTTCCCTCGCGCAAAGAAAATACCCGGTTAAATTGACTTCGATTGTCCGTTCCCAGTCTTCAAGCTCAAAATCTGTGATCTTATTGCTTTTGGCGATTCCCGCACTATATACCATCACATCGATTTTATTGAATTCCTCCGTGACCCTGCCGATCATTTTTTCCACATCGGCTTCCTTTGTAAAATCCGCTTGAATCCACAGCGATTTGACCCCGTATTGACCGGCTGCATGTTCAGCCGTCCTTTCGGCGTTCTCGCCGTTGATGTCTGCGACCGCGATGTCATATCCCGCCTCTGCCATACGGTAGGACAGCGCTTCTCCGAGACTTTGGCCGCCGCCGCATATCAATGCCACTTTTCCTTTATTCATCTCCACATTGCACCCGCTCCTTATGAGAATCTTTTAACTTGAATACAGTCTCCTGCTGAAACCTCCGGCAGTTGTTCTTTTCGTTCAAGGTACAGCGTTCCCGGCAGCTCGGCTGAAGCCGATCCGTCAAATTTCAGCGTAATATGCCCGAGATTCGCCAGGTTCTGCCGAACGGCGCCGCCAACGGCTGTGATTTTGTAGGACTCACCGCCCAGTATGAGCTCATCGCCTTCATTGAAGTCGCCTTCTACAGGATTTATATCAATTGATAAACAATAATCTTTCAATTCATCCGGAGCACCTTCGCCAAATAAGATGAGCATCTTTTCATCTGAAAATGCCGTTGCTTGAGCTCCGATTTTGTTTATTTTTGTTTCATACAGCATGACCATCATTCTCCCTCCTTAAGAAAACCTCAGCTGTCATACATGCCAAAGCTGGCCAGCCAAGCAATGAAAACGGTTGGCGCCCCCGTCAGAAAACGCGAATACAGCACCGACGGCACCCCGACTTCAACCGTTTCGACTTCCGCTTCCGCAAGGCCCAGACCGACTGGAACAAAGTCGGCAGCCGCTTGCGAATTGATCGCAAATAACGCCGGCAACGCCAAATTCGGCGGAATGTTTCCTTTGCCGATCTCGACACCGATCAGCGAACCGACAACTTGTGCAATCACCGCCCCAGGTCCTAGGAACGGGGAAAGCAGCGGAAATGAACAAACAAGCGAGATTAATAGCAATCCGGGCAGTGACCCTGCAAATGGTGATAAATATTTGGCAAAAATGTCTCCGATGCCAGACTCTTTAATGATGCCGATCAACAGAGCCACAAAAGCCATGAACGGAAGAATTGTTTTGATAACGGTTTCAATTGCTTCCCGTCCCGCTTGATAAAACGTGCTGACAACCGATCCCATGGCCATCCCGATTGTCGCCATCATCCCTTTCGGCGACTGCTGTTCACTAATTTTTTTCTCTGTGCTATAATGGTTTTGTTTATTTTGCATTTGTTTTTCTTCTGGAATATTAGACTGTTCAGGCTCCTCCACAGCTCCCAGCAGTTTAATATTCTCTTTTTTTACTCCGGAAACATATATATCTTCTGTAATATGGGCGGCAAGCGGCCCGCTTTTTCCGGTCGCCATCACATTGATCGTCGGAATTCGCTTTTGCGGGTAAAGACCGCAGCGCAGCGTCCCTCCGCAGTCGATGATCACAGCGGCCATTTCGCTTTCGGGTACTGTCGTTTTAAAACCGTCGACCAGGGTGCACCCCGTCAGCTCAGCTAAATGATCCGCAAAATCGGGTTTATTTCCGCCGGTGACGTACACGATTTTATTTCTCTCTTCATCAGGCGTGATCACCAGAGGCCCGCCAAACCCTCCCGGCCCTTTTGAAACTTCAACCGAACGATAGGAACTCATCTGTAAACCGCCTTTCTTATTTAAGATCAATCGAATCTTTTAAGGCAATGCCCTGCTGTTTCGCGACATAAGCCGTTGTCATATCCGTTACCCAGCCCCTGAGAAAGTTTGTCACAATCCCGACCAGAAGATAGCGGAGAGCGAGCTCGGCCGTTTCATGCCCCAGCGTCGTAATTCCTGCGGCAATCCCGAGGAAAACAAACAGCTCGCCCGGATTCACGTGCGGGAAAAGTCCGTTATGCGTGTGACAGGAATAGGATGCAGCCGCATAATAGCTCGGTTTGTATTTTTCAGGCAAGAACCTGCCAAGCGACAGCGTCATTGGATTTGCAAGCATGAACGTACCAATGACAGGCAAAACCATGTATCTCGTTAATGGATTTTTTCCCGACTTTCTCGCGAGCGCTTCGACGCGCTTTTCTCCTATCAGGCGTATGAGGGCATTCATGGCGACAAGCAGCATAATCAATAAAGGAACGATGTCTGTAAGCATACTGACAAACACTTCTCCGCCATGCCTGAATAAGTCCATAAACTTTTCCGCAAGCCATGTTACGTTTTTCATAATTCACCTCTTTTTTTGATTTGAAAGCTCATCAGTTTTTGAAGCCGCGTTTTCTTCTGCGGGACATCACCCCCTTTCGTGATGATGTCGAATGTTTTCAAGGCATCTTCAATTGCGAGCCGTGTGAGGCGGTCGTGCCGGGCAAGCTCCGCTTGTCCGATCTTCAGCAAATACTTTCCTTCAAACCCTTTTAAAGGCCTGATTCTTGAAAAGACGGTGACACCTTGCATTTTTGACGCCTTCAAAATTTTATTGCGCTTGTCAATGACAAACAGGACGACAGTTCCGGCTCTGAATAAGCCGGTCTTCCTTCCGACCGCGACTCTTCCCATACGTCTGTATGCGGCGAATGTTCGGTTGAAGTGCCTGATTTGCAAAAAACCAAAAACGCTTTGGAGAAGCCATGCAGCTCCAAGGGCGATGATAAAGTAAATGATCATAATTGGTTTCTTACCTCCTCGGCAATTTCTCTGGCTGTTTCGGCAGTTGTCACCAAAATATTAATATAGCGGCCTTTTGCAGCCCCGATAATAGAAGGGACTTTTTCATGGGATTCGGCAAGACCGATGGAATACTCCAAATTCTTTAACCGGTTGATGTCTATCGCGATGGTTCTGTCATGAATCTCTGTTTCTACCAATGCACCCGAACGATCAAAGAAACGCGAGCATATATCTCCGACCGCCTGTTTTTCTTCAAGGCGCTCGATATCCTGATCGCCGTAAAATCCGGTCCAGATCATATTTGAAGAACTAAGCGGCGCTCCGATCCCGACGGCTGCCACGGTAAGGCCGTTCCACAGACTTTCTATTTTTTTGAAATAGTGGGACTTGACGATTTCCTCTTTCGTTTCTTTTTTTTCGGCAACGGCTGCCGCGTCTATAAAGTAGGGCGTGCCTCCAAAGTCACCGGCAATGCTGTAGACGATGCTGTTCACGTGATATTTCGTATCCATGGCGCCCGGACCGCCGACAAGCGGCACAAATGAAGCGCTCCGTTTTTTGACGCCGTGAAACTCCCCGATCATTCCCGCCATCGTCGTCCCCCATGCGAAGCCTACCGTATCTCCGTCTTTCACGACGCGTTTTAAGATTTCGGCACCGGCTTTGCCGACGAGTTTCTTCTTGTCTTCAGCTGTTTGTTCCGGTTTTGCGTCGCATATGTACACTTCTTTAAGCCCGAGCAGCTGTTCGAGCTCCCGTTCCAAATCATAGTGTGTCCCGATATGGTCATCGATCGTGATTTTAACGATTCCTTCCTCGCGCGCTTTTTTCAGCATGCGTCCGACGGTTGTTCTGTATATCCCTGTTGCGTTTGCAATCTGGCTCTGTGTCATATCCTCTTCGTAGTACATTTTGCAGACTTTGATCAGAAGGCGTTTATCATCCTTCATTTCCATAAGATCACCCTTTACCTTTGCACATTTGTGCAAACATTGATCATTTGTTGTTGTATTCGCTTACATTATACATACGGAATTTTTGGGCGTCAATTTAAATTTGTCTATTTTTTGTCTAAAATAAAAAAACCGGTCATTCAAAACCGGTCATACAGGGGGATAAAATAGGGGATATTGATTGATTCTTTTTAAAGAAAGGTGATTATAGAAGGAATTTTACGGTTTAAGCTTCCGCCGGCTCATGCGCTTTTCGGCTTTCTCCCAAAAACCTGACTGACCGTGCGACAACTTCTGTAATAAAGACGCGTTCGCCTTCTGAATTGACGTATTGGCGAGTCTGGATTCTTCCGCTCAGCCCGATGATGGAGCCTTTTTCGCAATATTCGGCTGTGTTCACGGCAGTTTTGCGCCACAGGGTGCAATTGACAAAGTCCGCTTCAATTTCGCCTGCTGCATTTTTGAAAGGCCTGCTGATAGCCAGCGTCACATTTGCAACAGGGACACCGTCAGATGTGTACCGAAGTTCGGGATCTTTAGTCAAACGCCCGACCAGCATGATCTCATTAAACATTTCGTCCCTCCCTTCCTGTTCGGGTATCCCCAGTTTATAAGAGATCGGTATTTAAGCAAAATCATCATAAAAGAAAAATAACCCGGAAAAAACCCGGGTTCACGTCATAATTTTTGTTTCTTTCTGCCATTAATTAAAAAAATCATCTCATTGTTATTTGAGAAATACGTATTTTTCAGAAACTGAAAAAAAACAGGAGATGCCAGCCACCGCTCTGAATATACGCGGACATATGAGCCCCCGTCCCAAGCATACAAACGGAATGACAACTCTTTCTGTTTAATCGTTACTTGAAATTCGTATATTTCCATTCTGTCTTTTGTTTCATAGCGAAACACGATGCCTTCATTGGCATACGTGCTGATTTCGTGCTTTTTGTTCCCGGCTGAAAAGCAAATCATAGGCATATATTGACGGCAGTCAGCAGCTGGATTGCTTGCGATCACAAATACTTCTTTTAAGTAAAAATGGTTCATAAGTCACCTCCTGCTCAATATCACCTAAAGTATAAATAAAAACAAAGCATTATAAAATACTTTTTGCAAAATTTAAAATACGAATATGCTCCTATTGCATAAACAAACCAGGGTCAAGAGTTCTTCCAAGCGAATGTGCTATAATGGTTATACAACTATGGAAGCTTGTGAGGTGATACTAGTGAAAACCTTTAGGCTTATTGATTTAAAAATTGTCCGCCAGGATGAAACTTCAAAGCGGCTCGAGGAGTTCCCGCTGATCGACGGCCTTATCATTAATAAAGAAGACGGAGAAAACCACTGGATGGTTGAGGGGCTGGTTTCGAAAGAATACCGGTATTTTTTCGAATACCTCCTTCAGGAAGGCAAAGAAGTGAAAACATATGTAACGATCACGAAAAAAAGCAACCGCCCCGCACAGCTGTTAGCGAAGGTCAAAAAGATCACGGTACTAGGCGAGCATGTTTCCGTCTTATTAGACGGCAAAATGGTCAGCTCAAAGCTGAGGAAAGGCTCCGACAAGATTTTGGAAGATTTAATGAAAGAAGGATATTCCGGAGACCGGCTTCTTGAAGCATTTAAACAAAATATATAGAAAAGGCTGTCTTCGCCGGACAGCCTTTTCGCTATAGCTCTAAGAGCGTTTCGTCTGCTCTTTTAACAAATCCCGTATTTCCTTAAGCAATTCTTCCTGCGGATCAGGAGCAGCTTTTTCTTCTTCGGCATCCTTCTTCTTCAGCTTAGAGATATAACGGATAAATAGAAAAATGGAAAACGAAATAATAAAGAAATTGACGATCGACTGAATGAACAGCCCGTATTTAATTTCGGCATCAACAAATGTGAACGACAGCGCTGAAAAATCCAGGCCTCCTAGCAGAAGACCGAGGAGCGGCATCATTAAATCATTGACAATCGAAGTCACGATTTTTCCAAAGGCGCCTCCTATGATGACCCCGATTGCAAGATCGATTACATTTCCCCGAATCGCAAAGCTTTTAAATTCTTTCCACATAAATGATCACCTTTTCACTTTTAAGATAAAAAAACAAAATGGGCTTTTACGAAAACCCATTCTGCTTACATTATTCCTGTTTTTCGCCAAGAGAAAACATCAATTCGGCTTCACAGACCACTTCTCCGTCCACTTTCGCGACTCCTTTTCCTTTGCCGATGGAACCGCGGAAACGAAGCACTTCAAGCTCAAGATGGAGCTGATCGCCTGGTTTGACCTGCTTTTTGAAGCGGCAGCTGTCAATTCCCGCAAAAAACGCCAGCCTTCCGCGGTTTTCTTCCTTCATCAAAAGCGCCACGGCACCCACTTGCGCAAGCGCTTCAACAATCAAAACGCCAGGCATCACCGGATAATCCGGAAAGTGTCCGTTAAAGAATTCTTCATTTACTGTCACATTTTTATAACCCGCTGCCCGTTTTCCTTCCTCTACTTCTGTCACACGGTCTACAAGCAGAAAGGGATAGCGGTGGGGAATAATTTCTTTAATTTGCTGAGCATCAAGCATCGCCTTGACATCTCCTTTTTCGAAAAATATGTATAGAATGATATGTCAGTGCCTTATTCTGTACATCTGGAAGTATATTATGAAACGGAATCTTTTTCAACAAAAGATGAGAGACAACGCTGAAAATGAAAAAACAAGAGCCTGAACCAAACGTTGTTTGGCTGGCTCTTGTTTTGCTGTGCTAGCGAACTGAATTGATCAGCCCCATCATTTGATCGCCCATCGTGATGGCGCGGGAATTCATTTGATAAGACCGCTGCGAAGAGATCAGGTCGGTCATTTCCTTCGATACATCGACATTTGATGATTCGAGGAATCCTTGTTTTAGAGAAATGTCCTGCCGCCCGGCTCCGTTCAGATTGATAAGAGCAGTTGCTCTCAATTCATCGCTGACAGAAAAAAGATTGCTTCCTTCCTCCGTTAGAGCCTGAGGTTTGACAGCCCGGACGATTCCCAGGTTAAAACGCAACGGCGCTTCACCCTGATTGTCTGAGGAAACGGTGACACTTCCCGAATCGTCGACTTTGATGTGTTTATAGCGCTGGTTGAAACTGATGGGGTTTCCGTTTTCGTCAAGAACGGCATGCCCTTCTTTCGTCACCAGCTGCATCTGGTTGGCGTTACCAGCCGCAGGCGTCAGGTAAAATGCTCCGTCTCTTGTATATTGCACTTCCCCGTCGACATTGACCTGGAAGTACTGATAAGGAGAAGTCAGTGCGATATCAAGATCGCGGCCCGTCTCCTTAAGGCTTCCCTGTTTATGTGTCAGCCGGTCGGTCATGACGGCTCCGACGCCGAGCCGAAGTCCGGGCGGCGTCTTTCTGCTTGCCGCTACTTCATTATTTTTCTCGTTTACCTGTTCAATCTGCTGCCTGATCAGTTCCGAAAAGCTCGTGTTTTTCGCCTTATATCCCGTTGTATCGGTATTTGCAAGATTATGGCTGATATTATCAATTTGTTTTTGCAGTTCAAACATTGTGTTTGAAGCCGTGATCATGGATCTAAGCATCGTTTTTCCACATCCTCCATTTACGCTGATCGCGATCGGTCATTTATCCGATCCTTCCAATCTCATTGGCCGCCTTTTCCATGCTTTTATCATAAGCCTGTAGAACTTTTTGGTTGGCTTCAAACGAGCGGTAGGCAGCGGTCATTTCCGTATAGGCTCTCGTCACGTCGACATTCGACCGTTCCGTCATCCCTTGCTTGACAGAATAAGTGACTTCGGGATTGCCGACTGCGCTTGGCAGCGCCTCACCGTTTTCAGTACGATACAGATCATCGCCTTCTCTTGCTAAATTTCTCGTATCGAGCGCGATCCTGACATCGATCCTTCCGAGATTTTGGCCGTTTTCAGTCACCGTTCCGTCCTCAGCGACTTGAAAATTCTCGCTTCCCACCGTAATCGGCCGGTTTTCCGTTGAAAGGACGAGTCGGCCGTTTATTGTCAATTGATTGTTTTCATTTAAAGAAAAACGGCTGCTTCTTGAATAGCGTACATCCCCATTTTCAAGCCGGACCGCGTAGAAAAGCGCTGCTTTATCGTTTGTTTCCCCGTTGACCGGAACTTCGGTTTCGCTGATTGCAATATCTGTCGGCTCATTCGTGCTTTGCAGATCGCCTTGCGAGAATTGAGGCTTCAGTTCCTGCATGTATACCCCTGTATTGATAGAACCGATCGGCGTCTGTGTTGAAAACGAACGCGAAGCGCTGCCGGCCTTGACAGAATCGGATTCAATCCGGCTCAAAAGCATTTCCGGAAAAGAACGGATTGACCCTTGGTCTTCTTTATATCCCGGCGTATTTGCGTTCGCGATATTATTCGTCAGCATCTCTGTGCGGCGCTGCTGGGTGATCATTGCTGTAGTCGCTGTATAAAGTCCTTTTAACATCATTTCACCTCAAATAAGTGTCATGCTCCAGAGTTTCTCTCGAAAAAACCTCTTTTGCGAAAGGCTTGCAATTTATATTTGCTAATACAGAACATTTGTTCTATAATGGTATTCAAACATACTACTCTTTTTATCGGCAGCCATTCGGTTCCTTTAAAGCATTTCACATAAAAAACCTCATTCTAAAAAAGAATGAGGCTTCTGATCAGCTCAGTTTGCGCTTAGGAAGCTTGTCCATGTTATCAAGCATGACACCCGTACCGACTGCCACACAATCCATCGGATTTTCGGCAACGAGAACCGGCACTTTCAGCTCTTCTGCAAGAAGCTGGTCAAGACCGTTTAACAATGCGCCGCCTCCTGTAATGATAACGCCTCTGTCGATAATGTCGGCTGACAGCTCAGGCGGGGTTCTTTCGAGCACCTGCTTGGCAGCCTGTACAATGACAGATACAGATTCGCGCAGCGCTTCTTCCACCTCTTTGCTCGTTACCGTAATGGTTCTCGGCAATCCTGTGACCATGTCGCGGCCGCGGATGGAAATTTCCTCGTGACGTGCGTCTGGGAAAACAGTTGCGACTTTAATCTTAATGTCTTCGGCTGTCCGTTCGCCTATGAGCAGCTTGTACTCGCGTTTAATGTAATTCAAGATTTCAAGATCAAACTTGTCCCCAGCCATTTTAATAGAAGAGGCGGTGACAATATCGCCCATTGAGATGACTGCGATATCTGTCGTTCCACCGCCGATATCAACTACCATGTTTCCGCTTGGCTGGAAAATATCCATTCCCGCTCCGATTGCGGCCACCTTAGGTTCTTCCTCCAAATAGACATGCTTTCCGCCGCTTTTTTCGGCAGCTTCTCTGATAGCCTTCTGCTCCACAGAAGTAATATTTGTAGGGCAGCAAATCAGCATGCGCGGCTTTGAGAAAAGACCTTTTACATTCAGCTTGTTAATGAAATGCTTCAGCATGGCTTCCGTTACTTCAAAATCGGCAATGACGCCGTCTTTTAATGGACGTATCGCAACAATATTCCCAGGTGTACGTCCTACCATTCTCCTTGCTTCTTCACCGACAGCGAGCACTTTCCCATTGTTTTTGTCAAGAGCAACAACTGATGGTTCATTTAAGACAATACCTTTTCCTTTGACATGGATCAGCACATTCGCTGTACCAAGGTCAATACCAATATCCCTTGCAAACATCTATCTATATCCTCCTCGAAATCTGTTTCACAGCAATGTCCACATTCTGCCCTAATTATATATTTTATCATAAATATTAGAAAAAAAAGAGAGCTTATTAAAGTTCTTCATAAAATTTTTGTGGCTTTTTACGGAGGATACCGGGAAATTCTGATAAACGCTGTTCGTTTCTGAGCCATTATTCCTTATTGCACGGGTTCTCTTTCAAAGATTTCCTCTTTCTTGTATTTTAGTTTTGTCGCTTCTCCGCCCCGCAAATGTCTGATTGATTTATGATAATCAAGAATTTCTTTTACTTCATTGGCCAGGTCAGGATTAATTTCAGGCAGCCTTTCTGTCAAATCTTTGTGAACGGTACTTTTGGAAACACCAAACTCCTTCGCTATCACACGAACCGTTTTTTTCGTCTCCACGATGTACTTCCCTATCTTGATTGTTCGCTCTTTGATGTAATCGTGCACACCACTCGACCTCCCTAAAATGGATGTGAGAAGTGTGAAATGAGATCCGTCTTGTGAAAAAATTCGCTATTTGCGCAGCTTCTTCGTTTTATGCTTTTCCAAGTAGAATTTTGAAA
Source organism: Bacillus sp. B19-2 (assembly GCF_022832475.1). NCBI lineage: Bacteria > Bacillati > Bacillota > Bacilli > Caryophanales > Bacillaceae > Bacillus > Bacillus sp. B19-2. The sequence goes on along the minus strand of NZ_JALHKQ010000002.1, from coordinate 498,658 downwards.
TACTCCCACGATCCCTCACCTCAAACACTCTCTTTGTTAGGTTTGTATCAGTGTATTAGCATTTAAATGGGATTATGCTAAAAACTCAAGGAGGACAAGGGCCTTCTCTGATAATTTTATTTCGGGCTTCAAAAATTTTAACTTTACACTAATCTTGACTTCCGATAAAATGAATAAAGTTTATTATTTACCTAGGTAACTATTTTGAAGGAGTCCGGGAATGGAACATATCAATCGAAAGATTATTCACCAGCTCAATCAAAGCACGCGGATGGTTGCGAAAAAAACGAATGAACAGCTCGAAGCGTACGGCCTTTACGGTTCACAGTGGTCGATCCTATACTGTCTTCACACTTACGGACCGATGACGCAAAAAGACATATGGACTTACTTGCACGTCGAGGCGCCGACCGTGACGAGAACCGTCCGCCGCCTCGAAAAAAACGGCTGGGTTGAACGGATACAGGGCGATGACAAACGGGAAAAAGTCGTCAAAATGACAGAAGAAGCCAAAATTAAATATGATGACATTCAATTAAAAATGAAAGAATTTGAAGAGGAAATGCTTTCCGTATTTGAAGAACGGGATAAAAAAACATTTCAAAGGCTGTTAAATCAATTATTAGAAGGACATCAGGAGGAGTTGTAGCCTATGAAACAAGCTGAAGCCATTTGGACCAGAGATTTTATCATGGTCGTTTTAATTAATTTATTTATATTCGTCTATTTTTACGCACTGTTGACCGTGCTTCCGGTCTATGCAATGCAGGAGCTCGGCGGCTCCGAGTCAGAGGGCGGCCTTTTGATCAGCGGCTTCATGCTGTCCGCGATTTTTGCAAGGCCGTTTTCGGGAGCGGTTATTGAGCGCTTTGGTAAAAAAAGAATGGCGCTCATCAGCGTCGTGCTGTTTACTTTGGCATCATTTCTTTATATCTTCATTCATGATATCTACTTGCTGCTCGGCATTCGCTTTTTCCAAGGCATTTGGTTCAGCATCATCACGACGGTGACGAGTGCAATTGCAGCCGATTTAATTCCGCCGGCCCGCCGCGGGGAAGGTTTGGGCTACTTTGCCATGTCGATGAATTTGGCGGTTGTCATCGGTCCGTTTATCGCGTTGAACCTGCTGGATAAAATGAGTTTTTCCGATCTGTTTATTTTATTTTCAGGAATCGTCACTGTGGCCATCCTCTGCACGGCACTGGTCCGGATTCCTAAAGGAAACGACATCCGTTCGGCTGTGTTCAGGTTGTCTTTTTCCAACATGTTTGAAAAGGGCGCGATTCGGATTGCCACGGTCGGATTGTTCGTGTCGTTTTGTTATTCAAGCGTCATTTCCTTCATCTCTGTTTATGCCAAATCTCTCGGCCTTATTGAAGCAAGCAGTTATTTCTTTATGGTGTTCGCGGTGACAATGATGATCACGCGGCCGTTTACGGGAAAACTGTATGATAAAGTCGGCCCTGGAGTCGTCATTTATCCGTCCATTATCATTTTTTGCGCCGGGCTTTTCCTGCTTGCTTTTACAAACAGCAGCGGGATGCTTTTACTATCCGGAGCTGTCATCGGCATCGGCTACGGATCTATCACACCGTGCCTTCAGACCTTGGCGATTCAGGCTTCGCCGCCTCACCGGAGCGGTTATGCAACAGCGACTTATTTTACGCTGTTTGATACCGGGATCGCAGTTGGATCCTATGTTTTCGGGTTGGTTGTGGCACAAGCCGGTTTTTCAAACATCTATTTATTCTCAGGCGTTTTTGTGCTCATCAATCTGTTTCTGTATACGTGGAGCCAAAAACCTGCACTCGCAAAGGAGAAGCGGGATATATCGATGGCTGAATAAGCCGTTCAACCTCGCCGGGCCGGGATTGCCCGGCTTTTTTCATGCAGGCTGATACAGGCCGATCTGTCATTTAATGAAACTTTTGCAAAATCAAATACGTCTCCTAACTGTCTGACCAAAAACTACTACTCTATTAAAAAGGTGATTTCTTGAACTATTGGCTTTTTACACGCATTCATCAATTATCAAACCACAACCACATCCTGGACAGCGCTATGATTTTGATTACAGAAAAAGCAATTTACATGTATGCGCTCATTTTGCTTTTGATCTGGATCTTCGGAAACCGTTCTTATAAAATAAGCGTTCTTCAGGCCGGTGTGACGGGTATTCTCGGATTGGCGGCAAACTATTTGCTGTCATTGGTTTACTATGAGCCGAGGCCGTTTGTCGCTCACCATGTGGACGTATTGATTCATCATGCTGCCGACGCTTCATTTCCCAGCGATCATACAACCGGGGCGTTAGCCATTTCGATCGCTTTTTGGCTTTATCATCGAAAAATTGGAACCTGCCTGATTGCTTTCGGGTTATTGACGGGCTTTTCCCGTATTTGGGTCGGACACCACTACCCTGTTGACGTTTTAGGCAGCATTTTGGTCGCTTTATTGGTATCACTCGTTATGTTTAGATTCTCAACGTATGTGCAGCCGCTTTTTGAACGGATCATCTCACTCTACGAATCGATCTTGCGGAAATTGCGGAAAGCCGTATCCAAAACGGCATAAGAAAACACCCGAATCTCATGATTCGGGTGTTTTTCATTTCCTTAACCTTTTAAAGCTTCGGTTAACGGCGGAACAATTTGTTTTTTGCGGGATACAACGCCTTTCAGTGTCGCTGTGTTGTCTGACAATGTGACATTGAACGCTTTTTCCACTGCTTGTGCAGCTTGTCCTGAAGCGACGACAACCGAGTCGTTTGTTAAAATGTCGGTTACGACAAACACAAATAGATCCAATCCTTTTTCAGACACCACTTTTGCAAGTTCTGCGTCAACTTCCTCTTTGCGGGAGAGAACGTCGTTTGTATCGACAGTGTTAACCTGCGCGATCTCCACTTTATGGCTTCCCATCGTAAACTCTTTTGCGTCAAGAGAGAGAAGCTGAGGAATCGTTTTTGCGCTCAAATCAGCTCCGGCTTTCAGCATGTCGAGTCCATAGCTGTCAGCATCAACGCCGGCAATCTCAGCCAATTCTTTTGCAGCTTTGACATCTTCGTCCGTGCAAGTCGGAGATTTGAATAAGAGGGAGTCTGAGATGATCGCCGACAGCATCAATCCTGCGATATCTTTTTTAATTTCGACGCCGTTTTCTTTATAGAGCTTGTTTAAGATTGTTGCCGTGCAGCCTACAGGCTCTGCGCGATAATACAGAGGGTCGCTCGTTTCAAAATTGGCGATCCTGTGGTGATCGATGACTTCAAGCACGCGAACTTGATCCAGGTCATCGACGCTCTGCTGGCGCTCATTATGGTCAACCAGAATCACGCTGTCAGTTTCATTCGCAACAGTGTTCACAAGGCGGGGTACTTCTGCATTGAATTTCTCAAGCGCGAATTCGGTTTCGCCGTTGATTTCGCCGAGGCGGACGGGTTCTGCGTCTATGCCGAGCTCCTTTTTTAATTCGGCATATGCAATCGCTGAACAAATCGTATCCGTATCCGGATTTTTGTGGCCAAAAATAAGTACTTTACTCATGATATAACTCCTTACTGTTGTTTTTATAGTAAGCTTACCTAACAATAAAAAAATCTGCAAATCTGTCACTTATTTTAATATGTACGGAGTGTTTTGTCATTTTAAAAAATAAAAAAAGAGCCGTTCGGCTCTATTCTCCATAATCAGGTGTATTGTGGCTTCGTTTTGGAGCGGGCTTCAAGACCGGTTTTTCTCCATATGCGACAGGGCCGCTCTCGTAGTGGAATGCCGCTCCGTCCGGCGCCTTCTCTTTCAGCCAATCAAACTGCGCGCTTTCTTCTCCATCCGAGAAATTGTATAAAGTATGCGCAATGTCTTCTTTTTCATTTTCATCCGGAACCGTGCCAGGCACGATGACGCCTTCTTTTTCTTCCAACTCTTTGATTGCGGCGATCCATTGGTTTTGGTGCATCGTGTCTCTTGCCAAAAGAAAGCCGAGCATATCTTGTACACCATTGTCATCCGTCATTTCGCGCAGCCGCGCGACTTGCAGTCTGCCTTGCGATTCAGCGTTGACATTTGCGCGCAGATCGGCCAGAAGATTGCCGCTCGCTACAATATAGCCTGCATTCCACGGAACGCCGGTGCTGTTTTCGGGCATGGCTCCCAGTCCGGAAACGATCGCATGGTGAGGGTTCATTCCGCCCATAATGGCGCCGATGACAGGATCGTCTGCGGCTTTTTCTTGCTCGTAAACCGGAGCGTCTTCAAGCAGGCGTGCGATCATCGTCGCGATCATTTCGACGTGTCCGATTTCTTCTGCCGCCGTGTCCATGAGCAAATCTTTATACTTTTCATTTCCCCTTGTATTCCACCCTTGAAAAAGGTATTGCATGGCCACAGATATTTCTCCGTACTGACCGCCGAGTATTTCCTGCATTTTCTTTGCGAAGACAGGATCGGGTCTTTCAGGTTTCGCAGGGTACTGAAGCACTTTCGTATGCTTGAACAAACCACATCACTCCTCCGTTTTTTATATCCTCGTTTTTGAATTAACCGAAAAGGGAAATGATAAAACCGTACAACAGGCTTGGGATGTGTTGCAAACGGGTCAACATTCGAATCAAAGGAGTGCTGTTTTATGATAAAAAATACTTCACACCGCCCTTTTCCGCCGCCTGAAGGACCGTGGATGATGACGCAAACATGGAATCATGTATTATTTGCTCATTGGGCTGTTGATCCTGAAGCCATTCGCGGACGAATACCGGCGGCCTTGGAACTGGAGACATTCAACGGAAAAGCGTGGATCGGCATCTTGCCTTTTCTGCTGACAAATATGCGTCCCCGTTTTTTGCTGCCCTTTCCTTTCATCAGCAACTTTCCCGAGCTGAACGTCCGGACATATGTATCATATAAAGGAGTACCGAGCATTTATTTTTTCAGTCTTGACGCTGCTTCGCGCTTAGTCGTCGCCGGCGCGCGTACAATGTTCCACTTGCCTTATTTTCACGCCGGGATGCGCTTTGCACAACATGAAGATCGCTTTCAGCTGACGAGTGCGAGAAAACGTTCACAAGCAGCGTTTTATGCAGAATATCAACCGGTATCGGAGCCATTCTCAGCTGATAAAGGAACGCTTGAATACTGGCTTGCTGAAAGGTACCGTTTATACACCATGCATAAAAACGAGCTCTATTATGAAGATATCCACCATTCAGAGTGGCAGCTGCAGCATGCTGAAGCTGATATTTTTCCGGGTTCGCTCACCGGCGCAAACAATCTTACACTCCCACACACAGCACCCCTTCTTCATTATGCAAAAAAGCAGCACGTCTTATTTTGGCCGCTGAAAAAGTGGGAAAGTGAAGAAACATAAAAAAGGAAGAGCTGAAAACGCTCTTCCTTCACCCTGTTTAAGCCGGTTTTGAAATTTCGCTTAATGCTTCTCCCGCTTTCTCATCCGCATGTGAGACGGAGAGATCCCCCAAAGCTACGATTCCGACGAGACGGCCATCTTCAACTATCGGCAGCCTGCGAATTTGGTGTTCCGCCATCAGATCTCCTGCCTCTTCAGCCGACATATCCGGGCGTCCGGTCACCATCCGTGTGCTCATGATATCCCGAGCAGCTGCGTCCGTTTCATTTTCGGCTACACATCTGATGACGATATCCCGGTCCGAAACGATTCCCGTCAAATTGCCGTTCTCGCAGACTGGAATTGAACCTACATTGTAATCACGCATCTTTCCGGCAATTTCAGCAATCGGAGCAGAAGGCTCACAGCATTCGGCATTGGTTGTCATGATGTCCTTTAGTTTCATTCGGAATTCCTCCTTTACTGGGGTTATTATGTGCTTTTCCGATATACCCCGGGCTTAAACCTATTTAAAAGAGTCCTTTCCTTTTCATATATCGTTTTTTATCCTTCAATAAATCGCCGGTCCAGCCTTTCTTTTTCAAATACCAATACACAAGGATGGTAGAAACGGCGATTAAAATCAGCGAAAATAAATAGCCGTACTTTAATGAGAGTTCAGGCATGACTTCGAAGTTCATTCCCCACAGGGCGCCGAAAGCCGTCATCGGCGTAAAGATCGTCGTGAAAATCGTCAGCGCTTTAAAGATTTCATTGCCTCTGTGGGATGTCACCACTTCCTCGGAATGGAGCAAATAATTGATTTCATTCGCATACTCTTTGATCAATGACATGCCCCTGTCGATTTCGTGAAACGTCCTGCGCTGTTCGATTTCATCAAACGATTTGCTTAAAAAAGTTTCTTTCAAGCCCATTGCTACCTTTTTCATCGATAAAATTAAACTTCTTATGACGAGCAGTTCGTGACGCCGCTTATGAATCAGTTCAATGATGCTTTTATTGTTGTCATGGTGAAACCCCCATCTTACTTTTCCAAGGTGAACTTCAAAGTGCTCAAGTTCCTTTAAATACATTCTCATCAGTTCGCCCAGCAGGACCAGAAACACTTCTGGGGCATCTTTGCATCGCTTCAAGTGTTGATCGATCGGCCTCCTGTTTGCCTCCTCAAATTGCGAGATATCTAAATTCATTGTGAAAAAATAGTTTTTCGTTAAGTAAAAATGAAATGCTGTCCGGTTTTGTTGAACTTCCGCTTCCTGGTCATAAATATATGAACCGTAGATCGCTTCCTTGCCTTGAACGGCAGCATTGATATCAATGCAATTGATATTGGCCGAAGGAACGCCTTGAAACCAGTTTCGGCATTCCGGCCAATGATCGGGCTGGATCAGCCCTTGTGCTGTCGCTTTTTCGTGAGGTCCGAGCTGATACCATGTCCAGCCCTCTCCCTGAAAAACTCTCATATGTCGTCTCCTCCTCTTCCGGCCCATTCGTTTTATATTTCTTTGCCCGCCCTCCGCGTAAATAAACATCATGTTTGCCGCGCTGCGGCACGTGGTATGAAGCCAGTATGAGTTTTTCATAGAAAAGGAGGTGGCGCCTTCTTTTTGAGAAGGCGGGGCATTGGAATTATTGAAGCTGATGGCAGTGGCAGGATTAATCGCATTAACGGGCTTTTTCGTCGCGGTCGAATTCGCCATCGTCAAAGTAAGGCGGACAAAGATCGACCAATTGATCATTCAGAAAAAAAAGGGCGCACTTGCCGCAAAAGAAGTGACCTCACACCTTGATGAATACTTGTCAGCCTGCCAGCTTGGAATCACCGTAACAGCATTGGGCCTCGGCTGGCTTGGTGAACCGACGATGCAGAGCTTGCTGCATCCCCTTTTCTCAAAAATCGGCTTGAACGAGTCGGTGACACATATTCTTTCATTTTTGGCCGCTTTTTTATCGGTCACTTATCTCAATGTTGTGATCGGAGAGCTGGCGCCAAAAACGATCGCCATTCAAAAAGCGGAAACTGTTACTCTGCTTTTTGCACAGCCGATGATCTGGTTTTACAGAATCATGTTTCCTTTTATATGGCTGCTCAATCATTCAGCCCGCATGATCACAAGTCTGTTCGGCCTGAAGCCGACTGGTGAACACGAATTGGCATATTCGGAGGAAGAGCTGCGAACGCTTTTATCTGAAAGCTATCAAAGCGGGGAAATCAACCAAAATGAATTGAGATATGTAAACAACATTTTTAAATTCGACGAACGTACGGCAAAAGAAATTATGGTGCCCCGCAATGAAATGACCGTCCTGTCTCTTGATGACAGTGTAAAAAAAGTGAAGCAGCTCATCAAAGAAACAAAGCACACCCGCTTCCCCGTCATGGAGGAAGATAAGGATCACATCACCGGAATGATCAATATAAAAGAACTGCTGCTGGCTGAGCTTGCAGGCGGGTTTTCTTTAGAAACAAAACCGTTAAAGCCATATATCCATCCGGTTATCCATGTGATTGAAACAATTCCCGTCTACCAGCTGTTCGTCAAAATGCAAAAAGAGCATACACATATGGCGATTCTAGTAGATGAGTATGGCGGAACATCCGGCCTTGTGACGGTTGAGGATATCGTCGAGGAAATCGTCGGCGAGATTCGCGATGAATTCGATAGTGAAGAAGTATCTGCTGTTCAGAAACTGGAAGATGACCATTACATCCTTAGCGGTAAAGTACTGGTCAGCGATGTAAACGACCTGCTCGGAATTCATTTATCAGATGAGGAGATTGATACAATCGGCGGCTGGATGCTGACGCAGAATATTGAGAGCAAGCCCGGAACGGCGATCGAAAGTGAAGGCTACCGTTTCAAAGTAAAAGATATGGACGGACATCGAATCGTTGCAGTTGAGGTTGAAAAAACCGCTTAATCCCCCTTTCAGCCTCTCCCTGTCCACTTTTCTTCCCGAAAACCATGTAAGGAAATCTGACATGTTCATCATGATATCTCCCTTTTGTCACTATAATGAAAGAAAAAGAGATCTGCTCTCAATCTAAATGACTACGGAGGAATGAAACATGCAGATGGGGGATACAGTATTTATGTTCTTTTGCGCTTTGCTCGTGTGGCTGATGACGCCGGGCATCGCTTTATTTTACGGAGGACTTGTCAGGAGCAAAAATGTGCTCAGCACCGTTATGCACAGTTTATCTTCAATTGCCATCGTTTCTATCATATGGATTTTGTTCGGCTATTCGCTCGCTTTCGCTCCCGGAAACCCATTGATCGGGGGTTTGGATTGGATCGGACTGCAAGGTGTCGGCTTTGAACCCAATGCCGATTATTCGGAGACGATCCCGCATACGCTTTATATGATGTTCCAATTGACATTTGCCGTACTGACGACTGCGATTATTTCCGGAAGCTTTGCGGAGCGCATGCGCTTTCCGGCCTTTATTCTTTTCTCAGTGCTCTGGGCGGTTTTTGTTTACTCGCCGGTCGCCCACTGGGTATGGGGCGGAGGCTGGCTTGACGAGCTGGGAGCGATTGATTTTGCCGGCGGCAACGTCGTCCACATCTCTTCCGGTGTAGCCGGCCTTGTCGTTGCGATTGTTCTCGGCAAACGGAAAAATATCAGCGACACAGCCCCACACAACCTCCTTCTGACCTTGCTCGGGGCGACTTTGATCTGGTTCGGATGGTTCGGGTTCAACGTCGGAAGCGCGCTGACGATCGATGAAGTCGCCATGACCGCTTTAATCAACACGAATACGGCTGCGGCCGCGGGGCTGATCGGCTGGATTTTGGCAGAATGGCTGATCAATAAAAAGCCGACGATGCTCGGCGCCGTCTCGGGAGCGATTGCGGGACTTGTCGCGATTACGCCGGGCGCAGGCTTTGTTACACCTTTCTCATCTGTATGGATCGGGCTCATCGGTGGAATCGTCTGTTTCTGGGGTGTGTTTTCGCTGAAGAAAAAATTCGGCTACGATGATGCGCTCGATGCCTTCGGTCTTCACGGGCTCGGCGGAACATGGGGCGGAATCGCGACGGGCTTGTTCGCGACGACATCAGTCAACGCAGACGGAGCAAACGGGCTTTTTTACGGAGATATCAGTCTCCTTTGGAAACAGCTGATTGCGATTGCCGCAACATATTTGTTTGTCGCAATCGTCACATACGCTATTATTAAGATAGTCAGTATCTTCTTTAAACTCCGTGCCTCAGAGGATGAAGAATCATTGGGCCTCGATCTGACGCTGCACGGCGAAAAAGCGTATCAAGATTAATTTGTCAGGAGTGATGGTATGAGCGGTCAAATGTATAAGGTGGAAATTGTAACTCGTCCTACAAACTTTGAAAAGCTGAAAACGGAGCTGGCCAAAATCGGGGTAACGTCCATTACGTTTTACAATGTACACGGATGCGGCCTGCAAAAAGGGCATACAGAGCTTTACCGCGGGGTCAAACGCGAAAGCAATGTGTATGAAAGGTTGAAAGTCGAAATCGTCGTTAGTAAAGTGCCTGTCGAAAAGGTGGCCGAGACGGCGCAAAACGTCCTGAAAACCGGGGAACCCGGTGACGGCAAGATCTTCATATACGAAATTAAAAACACCATCAACATCCGCACAGGCGAAGAAGGTCCTGACGCTTTATAAAAAAGATCGAAGCTCCCGGCTGGAGTTGAGCCGGGAGCTTTTCTGATGTTATAAAACGGCGTCAATAACACCGTATGCCTTCGCTTCGTCCGCATCCATAAAATAATCGCGTTCCATGTCGGCTTTTAGTTTTTCAATGGGCTGGCCGGTTCGTTCGTGAAAGAAGCGCTCGATTTTTTCCCTCAGTTTGATGATCCGCTTCGCTGAAATCTCCATGTCTGTCGCCTGTCCTTTGACGCCGCCGAGCGGCTGATGGATCATGATTTCGCTGTTTTTGAGCGCATACCGTTTGCCTTTTGTTCCGCCGGCGAGGAGCATCGCTCCCATGGAAGCTGCCATTCCGACGCAGATCGTGCGGACATCCGGCTTCACATAGTCCATCGTATCCAAAATCGCATATCCCGCGGAAGTTGATCCGCCCGGGCTGTTGATATAGATCGAAATGTCTTTTTCATTGTCTTCGGCTGACAAAAACAGCAACTGGGCGGTGACCCGATTGGCGAGGTCATCGTTGAATTCAGAGCCGATCATAATGATCCGGTCTTTTAAAAGTCTGGAAAAAATATCGTACGACCTTTCACCGGCAGCCGTTTTCTCAATGACGTAAGGAATGGTGTTCATAGCCTTTTCCTCCTAGGCAGCACACCTCATCATGCTGACGCAAGACGGCTGTGAAGCGCCGAAAAGCCATGTCTGTTTGGCAAATTCGAGCAGATCATCGGGGTTGTGATACAATATCGCCTGAACAAGCAGACCAATATGTTCGTCATCCCCGTCCGCCGCTTCCCTTTGCAGAATATCCGGAGAAAGGCTTTTTAATCGCTGACGCGATCTGAATAAAAGCGACTTGACGGATGATTCGGGCTTCCCGAGCGCCTCGGCGATTTCGTGCAGCTGAAAGGAAAACACATCTTTGAGCAGAAAAATCGTTAATTGCTTCGGCGTTAAAATACCGGAAAGCTGTTTCAGCAGGTGCTCGAAATCATCGGCCGCCTGCATGCGCTCTGCCCGCCCGTCTTCCAGATTGTCTTCAGACAGAAAGATTTCGCGCTTTCTTTTTCTGAGCAGGTCAATCCATTTATGCTTTGCCACCGTCTTTTGATAAGCATGTGAGGCGTCTGTTCGATTGATTTCTATTAACTTCAGGATGGTGTCCTGGACTAAATCCTCAGCATCCCATTTATCACCTGTCATTCTCATGCAATACTTCATCAGCGCTTGCTGTTCTAGCTCATTCATGAATGCATTCACACTCCTTAAAAGAGGCCTCTTACTTAATAAACGGCTGGCTCTGCAAATTTGATACGGGTTTTTTATGATTGTAACAAAAAAGGCGCCTATCGTATTTGATAGGCGCCCTGAGTGAAGCGTGCCTTATGACTGGCTTGAATCGTCAGACTGGGTTCCGTCTTGATTTTCTGACCCTTCAGACGAATCTTCCCGTTTGGTTTTGTCGTCTTTTCCACCTGTTTGATCTTTCGCTTTGTCTTCTGTTTTTGGCTTTTCTTCAACAGAAGGCTGAGCAGGTTCCTTCATTTCAGCCGCTTGTTCCTCCACCGCTTTTTCGATGCTGGAGACCGGCTTGTCCATGAAATTCAACGGGTTTAGCGCAACACCGTCTTTTCGGATTTCAAAATGTACATGGTTTCCGCCTTCTTCATTGTAAAGGTTTTTGCCTGCTTTTCCGATGACTTGATTTTGTTCAATCTTGTCACCTTGTTTGACGCTTACTTCAGAAAGAGACTGATACACAGTTGATAAACCATTTTCATGTTCAACTTCAACAACGTAGCCCAGTACAGGGTCTTTTGCAGCTTTGATGACCGTACCGCTGAGAGATGCGGAAACATCGAATGTTTTTCCGTCTTTCTCAGCCAAGTCGATACCTTTGCTCATGCTGTACGTGTTATTATAGTTTACAAGTGCTGCTTCTTTCTCTTCTTTAGTTGCGTCAGTTTCAAAGAACTTTTTAACGACAGAAACATTTTCAGAATCAGCAACCGGCATTGCGACATTTTCGACTGCTTTGCCTACTTCTACCGCGTCATCCCGGTTATCATAGGCTGATTTCTTGCCATCGTCTGCAAGCTGATCTTTTACATCGTTGTTAGAAGCCGATTGATACCAAAGAACGGCGGTTAATACAACGACGGCACTTGTCAAATAGATGGCCGGAAATACCCAGCGTTTACGAAAAAACTGTTGCAGCTTTGTGATTTTGGAAGTACGATTCTTTTCTTCCTCTTTCATTACTCATCACCTCAGCAACATTCTGAACACTTTTCAGAAAATATATACATTTACAAAAAACTTTTTTTCAAATTAGTCTGCACCGGCTGCTTCGTTTTTATGTAAAAACCGCCCTAAAACCTGAAATTTCACCAATGTGCATGATAACGGAAAAAACGCCGAAGATATAACATATGAAGAAAGGACAAAGAGAATGAAACTACGGATCGCCAATCGGGGAGACCTTCCCGCAGTAGTCGATATTTACAACTCCACCATTGCGTCGCGAATGGTTACGGCAGATACAGAACCCGTCACACCTGAAGAAAGGCTGAACTGGTTTTTGAACCATACCGAGGCAAGGCCTCTTTATATTGTGGAAAATGAACAAGGGGATATCACCGGCTGGGTCAGCTTCGAATCCTTTTACGGAAGGCCCGCCTATAACAAAACCGCCGAAGTCAGCATTTACCTTCATGAAGACCACCGCGGCAAAGGGGCGGGTTCAGCGGTGCTTGAAAAAGCGCTTGTAGCTGCGCCAAAGCTTGGAATCCGTTCTTTAATGGCGTTTATTTTCGCCCACAACGAACCGAGCATCAAGCTTTTCAAAAAATACGGCTTTACCGAGTGGGGACACTTTCCCGGAATCGCCGAGATGGACGGAATCCGGTACGATTTAAAAATATTAGGAAAAGAATTGAATGAAGCCTGATCATCATGGCACAAAAAAAGAGCTGTCATGCAGCTCTTTTTTCTTTCATCATTCAGCCAGCCTGCGCCTTCTGATCTCTTCTTCATTTAAAAATTCCAAAAAGCTTCTCATCACAGTAAACGGCTCTTCCTTGACCGCCCGAACGTAGCGGCTTTTCCGTTCATCGGAAAGCACTTCGCTTGTTTGCATCCGTTCCAAAATATATTTCATCACCGATTGCTGAACATTTCTTTTTTGGTAAGACGACTCTCTGAACAGCGCCATGCCGAAAGCTGCTGCTGCGGCAGCGCAGCCGATTTTTATCATTGAATCGGTTCCATAGGATGCCTGCCCCCAAAAAGAGGACAGATAAACCAATGAAGCGACAAGCAGCGGAATCGCGATAAAAAGAAATATCAGTCTTTTCTTTAAGAACGGCGCCGCCACATGCTTGAGGTTATCCATTTCTTCTTTCATAAAAGCCGGCATTTGATGGAAACGTTCCATCTCCATAATCAATCCCTCCCGTTTTGGTTAAAGAGGCGTTGTTTCGCTAATTAAATCACGCTTTTTATATGTATATCGTAACTTAGATCCAACATGTTTTACAGTTTTTTGCCTTTCCCCTTTTTATTAGGAACTTTCCGTCCCCCGCCCCGTATAACATGAGTGGTTGCTTGAAAGGGGAGTAACTGTTATAAATGGAATGTATAAAAACAAATCCGTCTTGTGAGGTTCAATATGGATATTATTAAAAATATCAGCATCACATCGATATTTCTCGGCTTTATATTAGTTCTAAACACGCTATTGGCAATCGTTGTGATCTTTAGGGAACGCCGGGATGCAAGCTCCTCCTGGGCCTGGCTCTTGGTACTCTTCTTTATTCCCGTTCTCGGCTTTATTCTTTATTTGCTCTTCGGCCACAATTTGAGCAGGAATCACCTCTTTCAATGGGAAGACCAAAAGAGAATCGGGATGGAAAAAATATTGGAACAGCAGCTGACCAAGCTGAAAAACCGCGAGTTTGAATTTCGCAATAAAGCGACGGCGGACAGCAAAGATTTGATTTATATGCATATTCTAAATAACCACGCCGTTTTTACGGAAGACAATGCGGTTGAGCTGTTAACGGACGGACGCCAGAAATTCGACAGACTGCTTCGCGACATTGAAAACGCCAAAGACCATATCCATCTTCAATATTATATTTATAAAGGCGATGAGATCGGAAAAAAGCTGCGGGACGCGCTGATCAAAAAAGCAAAAGAAGGCGTTGAAGTCCGCGTTTTGTATGATGAGCTGGGATCAAGAAGCCTTAGGAAAAGCTTTTTCAAAGAGCTGAAAAAGGCGGGAGGATTTGTCGAAGTTTTTTTCCCGTCGCGTTTTAAATTTATCAATTTGCGCATGAATTACCGCAACCACCGCAAGCTCGTCATTATCGACGGCGTCATTGGCTATGTCGGAGGATTTAATGTCGGGGACGAATACCTCGGCCTGAATCCGGCCTTTGGCTATTGGCGGGACACGCATCTCAGAATCAAAGGAACGGCTGTCCATTCGATTCAAACGCGTTTTATCCTGGATTGGAATCAGGCCTCGCACCATCACGACATCACATATATGCCAAACCACTTTCCTGACATCGATTCCCACGGAAACATCGGCATGCAAATCGTCACCAGCGGCCCCGATTCAGAATGGGAGCAGATTAAAAACGGCTATATTAAAATGATATCAACGGCAAAGCGGTCGATTCTTATACAGACGCCTTATTTTATTCCGGACGCAAGCCTGCTCGATGCCCTAAGGATTGCTTGTCTGTCCGGCGTTGACGTGAGAATCATGATTCCTAACAAACCCGACCATCCTTTTGTGTACTGGGCTACCTATTCTTACATCGGCGAACTTTTAAAAGCCGGCGCTTCCGTATTCATTTACGACAACGGGTTTATCCATGCGAAAACAATTGTTGTAGATGAAGAAATCTCATCGGTCGGCACGGCTAATATTGATATGCGCAGCTTCAAGCTCAATTTTGAAGTGAATGCTTTTTTATACGATGAGGAAATTTCCAGAAGCCTTGTCTTATCATTTGAAAAAGATCTGCAAGTCTCAAGGGAGCTGACCTTTGAAGAATATTTAAACAGAAGCAAATCGATCCGCTTCAAAGAAGCCATTTCGATCTTGCTGTCGCCGATTTTATAGCGCGCCATTCATGCTGTAAAAAATCCTCCCGTTTCCGGGAGGATTTTTGTTTTACTTACCGGAAGCTGCCGCACCTTTGGAAACTGCAGCATGCTTGTCCATTTGACGTCCAGTGTCAGCGTCCTTGAGCTTGAGTGCGATGAAAAATGCGGCCATGAGGAAGCCGGCGGCACCGAGCAAAGCGGTCCGGTAAGCTGATAAATCAGGCTCTATCCCTGCGCCGGGCTGACTGAGCACGGCAAGGACGCACGACATGACGGCAACTCCAAAAGCAGATCCGAGCCGGTTTTGTACATTAAACAGCGTCGTTGCCCGGCCCATTGAGGATGATGAAATGTTGGCAAAACAAACAACCTGCGCTGCGCCAACCGCATGCCCCAGGAAAAAGCCCGCCAAAAACAGCAGCAGCCTGAGAAGCCACAGATTTGACCCGTATCCGGTCAGGCTCAGCAGCCCAAACCATACAGCAGCGCCTAACAGCGCAACCGAAATCACCCGCCGCGGTCCGAACTTCCCCAACGACCTCGGCATCAGCTGGGAGGCCAGCATCAAGCCTAATGCTTCGGGAAACGTGATTAGAGCGGTATCGGTCGCAGAATAGCCGAGTGCTTCCTGGCACAACAGCGGAAATATATAGAGCATGCCAAGGAGTCCGCCTGCTGTCAAAAGCGAAATGACGCTCATCATTCCAAAAACCCGGTCCTTCAATAAGCGCAGTTCAATCAGCGGATGCTCAGCCTTCAGCTCGACAAAAACGAGAATGGCGAGGAGAATCACTCCCCCGGTTCCCGACACAAGCACATTCGGCGAGCCGAAGCCCTGCACAGGCCCCTGGCTGAGTGCAAAAACCGCCAACGCCATTCCCGGCCCAGCCAAAAGAAATCCTAGCCAATCAAATCTGCCTGCTTTCGGCTCCATATGTTCATGAAGATATAACAGGCCAAACAGCAGAATGATCATTCCGATCGGAATATTAATGTAAAAAATCCAGCGCCATGACAGCTGATCAGTCAGAAACCCGCTGATGATCGGTCCAACCGCAGGCGCGACCGCAATCGGAAGAACGAGAACTCTCGAAATTTTCGCCCGTTCATGCGGAGGAAACGTCCTGAACAAGATCGCCATTCCCACCGGTGTGATCAATCCGCCGCCGGCTCCCTGAATCACGCGAAATACGTTTAATGCCGCCAGATTGTCAGCGATTCCGCATAATGCGGATGCAGCCGTAAATATCGAAAGCGCGGCAAGGAAAACACGCTTTGTCCCAAAGCGGTCTCCAAACCAGCCGGCTGCGGGAAGAAAGACCGCCAAGCTGACTAAGTATCCGATGTTAACTGTGCCTGCAGCAGACGGCAATGTTTGAAATTCGTTCATGATGGCGGGCAATGCCATGTTAATGACACTCGCATCCATTGCAGCCATAAACATGGCCGTTACATATACAATGCTGACAACCGTCCTTTGATTGAACGGCCTTCTATTCATTGCTGACCGCCGTGTACTTCTGCAGCCGGCTTTAAGCTGTTCGGCGAGAGATCGGTCCAATTCGAGCTGATATAGTCGATGCAGGCGCTGCGGCTCGTTTCCCCGCAGACAATCTCCCACCCTGCCGGAATATGAATGAAGGCGGGCCAGAGTGAATACTGGCCTTCCTCATTCATTAAAACAACATATGTGCCCTGTTCATTTTCAAAAGGATTTGTCATCGTTATCTCTCCCTACTTGTCCGTATCTTTTTTCAAGCCGTCCAGTTTTTCCGCAACATGACGTCCGATTTCGGCCAGCGGCTCCGGCTGGCACAAATCTTTATGCCGGCAATCCATATCATGAATATCAATGTTTCCGTTCAGATAAGGAAGCCATGACTCAGGATCGATCGGATCAAACCATTCCGGTATCACAGTTGATTTGAAAAACAGGATATCGCCATGAAAGACGCGGGGCTTATATTCGCTTAAAATCCGGACGGAATTCACATACGTCTCCTTTAAGTTCAAGATTGCAGTCTCATCCAGGCTGGCAAGCGCACTGCCGTCGCGGCGCAGAATATCGATCGCACTGGAAAGTTTCAGCGGTTCCCCGTTAAGGCTGTCCGGATCGTATCCTCCCAATGCCAAGAGTGCAATCAATGCTTCCTGCTCATCAGGTGCATCTTTAATTGGAAGGAAGTGATTCGGGTAAGCATCAAGCATGACAAGAAGCGAAATGTCCTCCCCTTGTTCCTGCAGCTGAGTTGCGATCGCATGTACAACATTGCCTCCGAGAGACCAGCCGAGAAGACGATAAGGCCCTGTTGGCTGAATCGTACGAATGTGCCGGATATAATCGGCGGCCATGTCGTCGAGCGTATCAGGAAGCTCTTCCTGCCTTGCGATCCCGCGGGCTTGAAGACCATATATCGGGTATTCCTTCCCGAGTGCCGTCATTAAACCGGCATAACACCAGCTGAGGCCCCCGGCCGGGTGCACACAAAACAGGGGATCCTGACTGCCTCCGGTTCTCAGCGGAAGCAGTACATCCAGCGCACTTTGCCCGCCGCCGGATTCAAGCCGTTCAGCGAGTCCGCTGACAGTAGGCGCTTCAAGCAGGTCGCCGATGCCGAGCTCGACGCCGAGCGCATCACGAATGCGGCTCATCAGTTGTACGGCGAGCAGAGAATGACCGCCGAGTTCGAAGAATCCGTCATCAATACCAATCCGCGGCACATTGAGGATTTCTGAAAAAAGATCGCATAAGATTTCTTCCTGCGGTGTTCTTGGCCCCCGCCCTTTAACAGCCGCGGCAAAATCAGGGTCAGGCAGTGCTTTTCGATCAAGTTTGCCATTTGGAGTCAATGGCAAGTCTGCAATTTTTACAAATGCAGAAGGCACCATGTACTCCGGCAGAGTGCCTGCGGCAAACCGGCGCAGCTCAGCCGGATCGGTTTCGTCTGCAGACGTCGGGACAACATAGGCGATCAGGCGCTTGTCCCCGGGCTGGTCTTCCCTTACAACTAAAGCGGCTTGATTCACCCTGTGATGGCGGACAAGCACCGCTTCTATCTCGCCGAGTTCGATTCTAAAGCCGCGGATCTTGATCTGCTGATCGGCCCGGCCCATATAATCAAGAGAGCCGTCTTGACGCCTCCGGGCAAGATCACCGGTTCGGTACATTCGGGTTCCCGGCGGACCAAACGGATCAGCGACAAAGCGGTCTGCCGTCAAATCGGGTCTGCCCAAGTAACCCCGTGCGAGGCCGCCCCCCGACACATACATCTCTCCGGTGACGCCCGGGGGTACCGGTTCAAGGTATTCATCAAGCACATATACACCTAAATCGGGAATCCTTTGACCGATCAGGCTGTTCGCTTGAAGTGCTGCAGTCTGCTGATCGAGGGAAATATAGCTGACATGTACCGTCGTTTCTGTAATTCCGTACATATTAATCAGCCGCGGGACATGCTCCGGATGGCGTTCATACCAATCTTCAAGCCTCTTCAGCTCGAGCGCTTCCCCTCCAAAAATGATAAAGCGCAAGGAAAGGCGTTTTCCTGTCTCAGCATTGTCCCGGTCAGCCTGCATCAATTGATAAAATGCGGAAGGAGTCTGATTGAGCATAGTCACTCCCTCACGTACGAGAAGATTGAGAAAGTCGGCCGGCGAGCGGCTGATTGTATGAGGCACAACGACAAGCCGCCCCCCATTGAGCAGCGCTCCCCAAATTTCCCATACCGAAAAATCAAATGCGTAAGAATGAAACATCGTCCAAACATCGTCAGAGCCAAAATGGAACCATTGGTCAGTCGCTCCGAACAGCCGCACGACATTTTGATGCGGAACGACCACTCCTTTCGGCTTACCGGTCGAGCCGGATGTGTAAATGACATACGCCGGGTGAAGAGGCAGCAAAGGCGTCGTACGGTCGGCATCAACCGGATTCACAGAAGCGTATCCGTTCAGTTCCTCTTGTATGCAAGGGTCATCAAGTACAATCCTTTCAACAGATGCGGGAACAGAAAGGCTTGATTCGACCGCTGAACTCGTTACAACGCAGGCAGGATGTGCATCATTCAACATAAACGCTATCCTTTCTGCCGGGTAGTCCGGATCCAGAGGAACATATGCCGCGCCAGCTTTCAGCACTGCAAGCAGTCCGACAACCATATCCAAAGATCTTGGCAGCGCCAGGGCAGCAAATTGTTCGGGACCGACCCCTTTGGCGATCAGGAGATGGGCAAGCCGGTTAGCGCGTCTATTGAGCTCGCTGTATGTGAGCGAGTCATTTTCATATATAACCGCAACGGCTTCCGGGTCCTTCGCGGCCTGCTTTTCAAATAAAACAGGCAAAGATGAACAAGGTATGTTGTTGGACGATTTGCTCCAGTCAGTCAGCATGTTTTCACGTTCGGCCGGAAGAAGAATCTCAAGTCTTCCGATCGGCTGATCAGGATCGGATACCGCTGAATCCAGCAGTCTGACAAGACGTTCGGCCAATGTTTGAACCGTATTTCGCTCAAATAAATCTGTGCTGTATTCCACAAATCCGCCGATACCTGCGGGTGTTCCGTCCGCTTTTCGATGTTCGCGAAGCTCAATCGTCAAATCAAACTTGGCTGCGCCGACACTGCGAATTTCAATGTCTGATTTAAGGCCGGAAAGTTCAAGCTCAGGTTCAGGCGTATTTTGAAAGGCGAGCATGATTTGGAACAGCGGATGTCTCGCTCTTGATCTGGCAGGATTGAGCACTTCAACAAGGCGCTCGAACGGAAGGTCCTGATGCTCATATGCTGCAAGATTTACTTTTCTAACTCTGTTCAGAAGCTCTCGAAAACTTGGATTACCTGATGTATCCGTTCGGAGCACAAGCGTATTAACGAACAATCCGACAATTCCGCCTAAAGCATCATCGTTTCTTCCCGCTATCGGACTGCCGAGAGGAATGTCGCGGCCTGCTCCGAGCCGTGTCAACAGTGAGGCAAGGGCCGACTGCAAAATCATGAACATGCTGACTCCGGTGCTGCGGGACAAACCGAGCAAACGGCCGTGCAGCTGTTCGTCAATGCTGAGATCAATCGTACCGCCTCTGTAGCTTGATTCCGACGGACGCGGGTGATCAGTCGGAAGCTCCAGCTGATCAGGCAGATGTTCCAACGCCTTTGACCAATACCCGAGCTGCTTGGCAATCAGACTGTCCGGATTGTTCTCACTGCCAAGCAGATGTTCCTGCCATACGGCATAGTCGGCATATTGTATAGAAAGCGGCTCCCAAGCAGGTGCCTCACCATTCAGACGCGCATTGTAGGCAGTTTCCAAATCGCGGGTCAGCGGCGTTAAAGACCAGCCGTCGCCAATCATATGGTGCAAAAGCAGAAGAAGAACAAACTTGTCCGGTCCGAGTACGAATAGCTGGGCGCGAAACGGAGGTTCCTTTTCTAAATGAAAACGATGCCGAACAGCCTCAGCCAGGACTTTTTCTAAATCATGTTCGCTGACATGGGATACAGCGAGTTCGGGACGCGCTTGATCTGCTTCCAATATCAGCTGGTGTGTTGTCCCCTGCTGATCCGGGAAAATGGTTCGAAGCGGCTCATGTCTTGCTGCCACATCGCCCAAAGCGGCTGTCAGTGCCTCTTGGTCCAAACGTCCGGTTAAATGAACGACAACCGGAATATTATAGGTCGGGCTCGGTCCTTCCAAACAGTGCAAAAACCATAGGCGCCGTTGCGCGAAGGACAGCGGAATCTCTTCCCGGCGCTCTCTTTTACGCAATGCCGGGCGGGCGCTCTGCGCCTGATCAAGCTGTTTGGCAAGTCCGGCGGCTGTGGGTTCATCGAATAAACGGCCGATCCCGAGTTCGACGCCGAGCGTTTCCCGAATCCGGCCGACGAGCCTGCCTGCCAGAAGCGAATGTCCGCCAAGATCAAAAAAGCTGTCATCAATACTGACTCGCGGCACCCCCAGCACTTCAGCGAATAAATCACACAATATTTCCTCTTGCGGAGTCCTTGGCTCACGTCCGCCTGTATGCATACTCAACGCCGGAGCCGGCAGGGATTTGCGGTCAAGCTTTCCGTTCGGCGTAAGCGGCAGTTCATCAAGGATGACAAATGCAGACGGAATCATATAGTCGGGCAGTGTTTCACCAACGTAGCCGCGAAGCTCGGCAGGATGAAGGCTTTCTCCCGAAGCGGGAACGACATACGCAAATATACGCGGATCACCGGGCTGGTCTTCACGAACAATAGCAGCAGCTTGTTTAACAACCGGATGATTTGCAAGCACCGCTTCTATTTCTCCCATTTCAATGCGGAATCCGCGAATTTTAACTTGGTGGTCCGCACGGCCGATATAATCAAGCGACCCGTCTTCGCGCCAGCGCACAAGGTCGCCCGTCCGGTACATCCGCGATCCAGGCGGCCCGTACGGATTCGCAATAAAGCGTTCAGCCGTGAGAGCATGTCTGTTCAAGTAGCCGCGCGCCACTCCTGTTCCTCCCACATAAAGTTCTCCAGCCGCTCCCGGAGGCACAGGCTGCAATCCGGCGTCTAGAACATACAGCTGCGTATTCCAAATCGCGCGGCCGATTCCCGGAGGTTCCGTGCAGCCTGCTTCCAGCGCGGCGGCTGTAGACCAAATCGTTGTTTCCGTCGGTCCATAAAGGTTCGTTAATGTGCATCCGAGCTGCTGCAATTGCCGGGCTAAGCTGGCTTGCAAAGCTTCACCGCCGACAAGCGCACGAAGACCTTTAAGCTTGTCCGGAGCGCTTGAGGCCAATGCGTGCCAGAGGGTCGGTGTAGCCTGCATCATGGTGATTCCGTATGTTTCAATCATTTTGGCCAATGCGGACGGGTCTTGCACCGTCTCCTTCTCGGCAAGAACGACTGCCGACCCGCTGATCAGCGGCAAATACATTTCGAGTGCTGAGATGTCGAATGCAATCGTTGTGACGGCCAGCAGCCGGTCGTCTTGATTAAGCGGGAACATATCCTGCATTGACAGCAAAAAATTGAATAAGCTTTCAGCTTGTACAACCACGCCTTTAGGTCTGCCGGTTGATCCGGACGTATAGATCATATATGCCGGCTGGGCGCCGGTATGCTGTCCGCCGGGATTTTCTTCAGAATAGCCGGAGATTTTTTCCACAACAGTCTGTTCATCAAGGATTAACTTCGGCGTTTGCGACCTGATCATGTCTTGTGCTTTTTTGCTGGTGATGACAAACAGCGGCTGTGCATCATTGAACATATACTCGATCCTGTCAGCCGGATAATCGGGATCTATAGGTAAATAAGCCGCTCCAGCCTTGAGAACGGCGAGCATGCTGACAATCATTTCCGCTGATCGCGGCAGTGCCAAAGCAACGAATGACTCCGGTTTCGCCCCCTGATTGATCAGCAGATGAGCCAGTTGATTTGCCCTTTTATTTAATTCGGAATAGGTGAGAACCTCATCATTGCAAACGACTGCCGGAGATTCAGGGCACTCCTTCGCCATCCTTTCAAATCGCTGCGGCAGACTCTCATTGGGAAGACCGCGGTCTGTTTGATTCCATTCGATCAAAATTTGAGCGCGTTCTTCCGGGAGAAGAATATCCAACGTCCCCACCGGCTGAGTTTGCTCGCAATCGGCAATCGTTTTCAGAAAAGCAAGAAAACGATGAACATGATGTTCAAGTTCATCCGCATGATAAACAGCGGGGTTTGCATCCATGTTTACTTTCAACCCGCCTCCGTCCGGGCGGCCGTAAATGTTGATTGACAGATCGTCCACAGGTCCCGTGGCAAGATTATGCACGATGCCTTGACAGCCGGCAAAATTCAAGCGGTTCTCAAAAGGCATCAAATTAAGCTGCGGACCGAACAGCCGCTGATTTTCGCCAAGCAGCTTGAGATCCCGGCGCAGTTCTTCGTGGCGGTAATGCTGATGACGCCTCAGCTTCATCATCTCCGCTGAGATTTGCTTGACCAGCTCTCCTACGCTCATTTCCGGCTGCATGCCAATCCGAAGCGGAAGGAGATTCATGACCATACCCGGAATATGGAGAGCGGCTGACCCGAGGCGGCACATCATCGGCATCCCGAGAACGACGTCATTTGCCCCCGTCAGCCGATGAACATATATGGCAGCTGCTGCCATCACGGTTTCGTGCCAAGTTGTCCCCATTCTGCTTGCGGCAGACAGAAGACGATCAGCATGTTCACTCGGCAGATAATCAGACCTGCGAAGAAAGCTTGAAGAGGTACGCGGCGCTCTTTCGGCAAGACTGACCACCTCCGGTTCATCGCTGAAACGCTCAAGCCAAAATCGCCGATCTTCCTGATACTGTTCTGATGCCCGGTAAGCCGTTTCCTCCGCGAGAATCAAATCGAGGGAGCCAAAGGCTCCGCTCTGGTCGATCGATTTGTTCTGCATTAATGCGGTATATATTTTTGACAGCCGCTCGGCGATCAGTGTAAAGCTGAACCCGTCCGTTGCGATATGGTGAGTTCGCTGATACCAGAAGTAATGATCCGGCGCCGTTTTGAAAAGCGCTTCTGTAAAAAGCGGACCGCGGGTCAGATCAACCGGACGGGCAAGATCATCCTTCATCCAGCTTTTAGCCGCCTGTTCCGGATCGGTTTCTGAGCTGACATCAATGTAATGAATCGGAAAATCTGCCGACGGAACGATCTCTTGCCACGGTCCGTCTTGATCTTCTCCAAATCTGGCATGGAATGATTCAGCTTCTTTCATAACATGGCGCAGCGCTTTCTCGAAAAGCTCTTGATCAAGCGGGCCTTTTATTTCAACGTATTCAGCTGTATTGTAGATCGGATTTTCCGGATCAAGCTGCTGAGCAAACCAAATGCCGGCTTGCGCTCCTGATAATGGCTTTCGGTTATGTTGACTTTCAGGCATTAAGGCGACCTCCTTCATTGATAGTCTGCATTTGGCAAGGGTGCTTCTTTAGAGGAGGACAACAGTCTCCACCAGTTTTCAATCGAAGGGTCCTCCGCAAGCTCCACAAATGACACCTCCCGCCCCGCTCGGCGCCAGCGCTCCGCGAGACTCATGATTCTCACGGAATCAAGTCCCCTGTAAATCAAATTTTCGCTATCGCTTATCTTTTCAGGTGATTCAAGAAGAAGCGTTGCGACCTGTTCACGAATGATCTGTTTTGTTAGTGCATGAGAGCATTCTTTTGCGTGTTCATGGCTTTCGTCATCTTTCAGCTGGCTCAAAAGCTGTTCCGCAGTGATTGTGACGCTGCAGCGGTCAGCTGCGTATGTGATAGCCATTTCATGATGCTCTAATGAGAAATCCGCCACCGCATCGGCGACAAAAAACGTTTCAATATCTTGCATAAACGCATCACATGCCGTCATCAGGCAGCCGATATGGGCATAGATGCCGGTGATGATGAGCTGATCCCGACCTTGCTCCTCCAGCACACCTAAAAGGTTGGTTTTTCTAAACGCATTGTACCTCCACTTGGTCAGAACGATGTCGCCTTCATTCGGTTTCAGCTCATCTACGATCTTTTGCTCATCGGGATCAGGACCGATTCCGGCTCCCCAAAAGTCTTGGAGAAGCCCCCGTTCTTCCGGTGTTTGAGCGCCTGGCTGAGCCGTGAAAATAACCGGGATGCCAAGCTCGGCACATCGCTTCCGCAGCTTCTTAATATGAGCCAGCAGATCTGTTACCGGAGACTCGCCGGAACGGTAAGCGTTGAGAAAATATTGCTGCATGTCATGGATGAGAAGTGCAGCGCGCTTCGGATGAGGCGTCCATGACACCTTGTTTTTCGGCATATTTGATGCTTCTGGCATTCGGTACGGTAAGATGGCAGGAATGGCCATCAAATCACATCCTCTCATTTTTTTATCACGTGATATTCTTAGCTGCTAACATTTTTTCAGCAATCGCTGTACGCAGTTCTTTTTTGCTGACTTTTCCTACGCCTGTCTGCGGGAATGCTTCAACCATTTCCACCCGGTCGGGTATTTTGTAGGCTGCAAGGCCCCTTTCTCTCAAAAACGATTGCAATTCAGCCTGAGCAGGTGCAGCGCCGCGGGGGATAACATACGCACACGTTCTTTCGCCGAGAAATTGATCCGGCATCGAGACAACCGCCGCATCAAGCACGGCGGGATGTGCGAGCAGGTGGTTTTCCACTTCTTCCGCGGCAACCTTCTCCCCGCCTCTGTTGATCTGGTCTTTGGCTCGTCCTTCAACAATCAAATAGCCTGATGAATTGACTTTGACCAAGTCGCCCGTACGGTAAAACCCGTCTTCAGTGAACGCTTTGGCATTGTGTTCCTCAGCTTTGTAATAGCCGCGGATCGTATAAGGACCTCTTGTCAGAAGCTCCCCGGTCTGTCCGGGTCCAAGTTCGCGTCCTTCTTTATCCACAATTTTAATCTCGTCAAACGGAGACATCGGTCTGCCTTGTGTGTGAACGATCGTGTCTTCAGGATCATCAAGTCTGGTATAGTTGACCAGACCTTCTGCCATGCCATAAACCTGCTGCAGTTTGCAGCCAAACACCGATGTGACGCGCCTGGCGGCTTCGGCACTGAATTTCGCCCCGCCGACTTGAAGGACCTGGAGGCTTGACAAGTCGTCCTGGCGAGCCGGAGCAGCGTCAAGCCAGATTAGCGCAAGCGGCGGTACGAGACCTGTGATCGTTACGCTCTCCTTTTCGATCAGAGGAAAGGTTTCATCCGGGCTGCCTCCTGACGCAAGAACGACTCGGCCTCCCGCATAGAGTGTACCGAGCACTCCCGGCGAACTGAGCGGATAATTGTGAGCGATTGGGAGAGCGGCAAGATACACGCTGTTGTGATCAAGCCTGCAAACCTCTGCGCTGACCCTCAAGCTGTATATATAATCATCATGCGTCCTCGGGATCAGCTTGGACAGACCTGTGCTTCCCCCTGACAATTGAAGAAAAGCGACATCTTCTGAATGGACGTTCTGCGGAGGGGCAGGCTGATCATAAAGGCCCGACAGCGCTTCAAACTCCTCCGATTCGCCGGCGACAATGACATGACGAAGCCCCCGCAGCTTTCCCTTTACCTGTCTCGCCAGCTTGCGGTAGTCAAACTTTGCGTGATGATCGGGAATCACATAAGCAGCAGCTTCAGAAAACTCGCAAAAATAAGTGATCTCGCTATGTCTGTGCGATGGAAGCGCAAAGACAGGCAGAGCTCCGATTCGGAAGAGCGCAAAGCAAACTTCAAAAAACTCGATGACATTCGGCAGCTGGACAACGACGCGGTCATTTTTTTTGATCCCAAGCTTTAAAAGACCGCCAGCCAAAGAGTCGGCTCTCTTGTCTAACTCTCGATAGCTTAAATGGGTATCTCCGTATGTAAGGGCAATGCGGCTGCCATGTTTTTCGGCCTGTTCCCTCAGCATTCCTCCAAATGTTTCGCCTCGCCAGCATCCCTCCTTCCGATATTTATCCGCAAACTCCTTCGGCCATGTTGGGCACCCTTTCAACATCCTTTATCCCTCCGTTATTCACTGTTCATTCCCATCGCAAGAAGCATTGTCCGAAACTTTGCAGACGTTTCGGCAAGTTCTTCTTCAGGCTTCGATCCGGCGACAATTCCGGCGCCTGCGTACAGCCGCAGCGCGTGTTCCTCCGCCTCAGCACAGCGAATCGTTACGACCCATTCACCGTCACCGTCCGCGTCACACCAGCCGACCATACCTGTGAAAAATCCGCGATCAAACGGCTCAATCTGTTTAATCGCTTCTTTCGCCGCATTCGTCGGCGTGCCGCAAACAGCAGGCGTCGGATGAAGGGCGGCGGCGAGCTCTAATGATGATACAGAAAGATCTGTAAGCTCTCCCTTCAATTCAGTTGAAAGATGCCACATCGTCGGCGTGCTGATGAGCGACGGTTCCGGCACCTCCAGCTTTCGGCAAAACGGCCTGAGCGCGGAAGCAACCGCTTCAACTACGACCGCATGTTCGTGACGGTCTTTAGGAGAAGCAAGCAGTTCAGCCGCCCTTCTTCGATCTTCTTCAGGATCATCGCTTCGAGGTCTTGAACCTGCTAAAGGATTTGCCGTAACACGGAACCCGGACCGTGATACAAGCAGCTCGGGACTTGCCCCTATCAAAGTGGTACGAGGCGCTTCCGCCGACTGTCCGGTTAAGTCAACAGCAAAGTTGTACCCGCTTGTATTGCGACGGGCAAGATTTCGCAGTAATTGACCGATATCGACTTTGATCGGCGAGGTCAGCTGCAATGACCGGGAAAGGACGATCTTGCTGTATTCTCCTGCTGCTATACCTGCCAATCCTCGTCTGACCCCGGTCATATACGCTTCCGGGCTTGGAATCTGCTCGATATCATAGGGGTAAAGGGCAGGTTCAGGCTCCTCTTTACCGTCTTCTTCACATGTCAGCGGCCCCGCCTGCCACGCTTCGACCGGCACGGTTAACTGCGCCGGCTTTGCATCGTCAAACGGCACAGCTCCGACCACCATCGGATTTTTCTGCCCGTTCTCCCTCGCTTTTTTCAGAACTTCCGCAGCCCGCTGAGCAAGGCTTTGCTCTTCCGTTTGAGAAACAGAAGCCAAAACACCTTCCGCCAGAATGGTCCGCTCCGGGGAAGAGAAAAAGAATGAAGCACCGGCCTGATATTCCTTCAACAGCTGATCCGCAAGCGCTTCTGACACGACATGACGTTCCATCATCATTAAAACCTCCTTTAGATTGAATCAGGCTCCAAGCGTTGCTCCGCCATCGACGCGCAAATCGTGCATCGTAATATGGCGAGCCCCGTCAGACAGCAAAAATACTACAGCATCTGCAATATCAGCCGGCGAAGCCAATTTTCCGAGCGGGATTCCCGTTTTGAATGTTTCAAGTGATCCTTCAATGACGCCTTGCGCAGCTTCCTCATCCTGCCATAGCGACCGCTGCATCGGCGTATCGGTTGATCCGGGCGATACGATATTGCAGCGGATGTTGTGCTCGGCAAGTTCAAGGCCGAGACATTTCGTAAACATTAAAGCGGCCGCCTTAGAGGCCGCGTAGGCGGCCATATGCATCCGCGGCACTGCCGCCGCATTTGATCCGACAGTCACGATCGCTCCAGTTCTGCGCGTCATCATCCGGCGGGCGACGGCACGCGATACGTTAAAAACCCCGGTGGAGTTGACGCTGAACGTCTTCTCCCAATCTTCATCACTCAATGAATGGATCAGACCCGTTCTGAGCACGCCGGCTACATTGACAAGCATGTCTATCGGACCGATCTCACGTTCAACATGGGCCACAACCTGCTCGACGGCGGCACTGTCGCCCACATCCGCGGCAAAACCGGAACCCTGCAGATCTTTTCGTTCAAGTTCGGCTTCAAGTTCAAGCAGCCCTTTTCGATTTTGATCAGCTGCGGCAACAAACACCCCGCGTTCAGCAAGCGCCAGAGCCACTTCTTTGCCGATTCCTTGCGAAGCCCCAGTCACCAAAGCAACCTTGCCTTTCACTCTTATCATTTCCTTTCTTAAAAACGGCAGCTCCCAAGTCTTAAAGAGTCACTGCCAGCTAAACTCTTAATTGATAATGATAATCATTATCGTTTAAAAATATAATATACCAATAAATGCAAACGGTCAAATCGTTTTCGATTGTTTATCCGTATCAATGCTCATGGTATATTATCTGTTATCCATTCTTATCTTTTCTGAAAGCACGGGGCGCCGGAAGCGCCCCGCTGTCAATCAGGCTTGAAGGCAAACTGGAGCGCTCTGCTGATTAACACAGGGAGAACCGATATATGACCTTCCCCTTTAAATTCATGGTACTCCGCGCGAATCCCCTGTTTTTCCAAGGCGGCCAGGCGGGCGGCCAATCTTTTTGCATTGTCGTTCATCCCGCTTTTATGCGTCTTTTCGAGCTCTCCGGCCCCGAGCAATACCTTTACATCGCCATCCGCTTCCTGCAGCTTCGAAATAAAGTCATGCTCTTCATCAAAAAAGGACGGATGCCAATGGATGGACGGACTGCCGGCGATATATGTCTGAAACAGGGCCGGTTTTGTAAACAGGGTCTGCAGAACAAAAAGTCCGCCAAGGGAATGACCGAAAATCGCCTGACTTTTCACATCAATGGTGAATTCCTGTTCGATCTCCGGCTTTAGCTGCTGTTCGATGAAGGACAGAAAAGCTTTCGCCCCGCCCGGCTCCGGCCAATCTGCTCCATCGGGCCTCCTGGGCAGCTCGGCGCCCGAATCCGGCAGAGTAAAATCGTAATACCGCCCCCGGTCAAAGGGAGCGTCGGTTTCATAGCCGATGCCGACGATAACGGCCGGCATGACGCCGGTTTTATCGGGACGACGCGACTGCATCCGCAATGCCTCCACCATTGTTCCAAACACGGAATTGGCGTCAAGCAGATAAATCACGGGATATCCTGCGGGCGGCGGTTCCCCAAATGGTTTCGCAATAAAAATCCGGTATGTGCGGCTCCCATCCGGTGAACGCATGCACCGCTGTTCTGTCCCCGGTATCGCCACCGGAATACATTCAGCAGCATTGACAGACTGCTGAAGTTTTTCTTGAGCCATGTGATTCTCCCTTCCCCTCTTTGATGAGCTAAAAACAGTCTAATGAACCGTCTTTTTTTGTTTAAACAGTAAAAATAAGAAGTAAGGCACACCGAAAATGGCGAGGATGATACCCGCCGGCACTTCGGACGGCTGGAACAGCAGCTTTCCGGCAAAATCGGCGCACAATACGAGAAACATCCCGATCAAACCGCTTAACAGCAATGAGTGGCGGTGCAGAACGCCGACGAGCCTCCGCGAGATGTGCGGAGCAATCAGGCCGACAAATGCCATGCTCCCGGAGATAGCCACACAGGCGCTGATGATGCCGACACAAGCCGTCAGCAGCACCACTTTTTCAACATTGGCGGATACACCGAGACTCTTCACCGTATCTTCATGAAAGCGAATGGTATCGAGCAGGCCGGACTTTGTCAGCAGGAATGGAATGAGAAGCAGCAGCCACGGCAGTGCCGCTTGAATATACGTCCAATTCGCCGACCAGATGCTTCCGTTTTTCCAAACCATGGCCATTTCGTGGTCATTCGGATTCATCTTCAATGACAGGTACAGCGAAATAGCGCTGAAACCCGAATTAATCGCGATTCCAACGAGAATAATCCTGCCCGAATCCAAGTTGCCGCCATGCCAGGCAAAGATAAAAATGAATATCGCCGCCAAAATGCCACCGATCAAGCCGAAGAATGGCATCCCCATTGCAGCGAGCAGGCTTGTCGTTTCAGTCTGGCCTTGAAAGATCAGCATGTAGCCGACGATCGCCGCACCCGCACCGGCATTAATCCCCAGAATTCCCGGGTCAGCCAGTCCGTTCCTTGTCATCGCCTGGATGACGGAACCGGCAATGCCGAGCCCGAGGCCCACGAGTGCTGCCGTCACAATCCTTGGAAGACGCAGCTCAAACAGGAGAATGGCGTATTGCTCATTCGGGTTGATGTGAAGCAATGTTGATAACAGCTCAGCCGGATGTGCGGCAAACGATCCTACTGTTATGCTGAGATAACAGATTGTGAGAATCAGCACAATAAAAACAGCATAGATGACTGCAACCTTTTTAGGCACGCTGCTCCCCTCCTTTTCTTTTGATCAAATAAAGGAAGAAAGGAACGCCGATCACCGAAGTGACGACTTCAATCGGTGTCTCAAACGGATAGTTGAGCAGCCGGCTGAGAAGATCGGCCAGCGTCAAAAAAATGCCGCCGAGAACGCAGGAGCATGGGATCATCCGGCTGTAATCCGCCCCGACGAGAAAACGCGTAATATGCGGTACAATCAATCCGACAAAAGCTATTTTACCCGCCATAGCGACGGAGCAGCCTGTCAGAATGACGACCGCTGCCATCGCTGTCCATTTGACGGCCTGCTTTTTCTGGCCGAGGCTTTCGGAAATGTCATCTCCCAATGATAGAGCTGTCACTTTTTTGCTGAGAGAGAGCGCCAGAATGATGCCGATCACAAAAAACGGCACAGCATACTTCAGCAGCTCGGGATTCAATTGATGCAGCCTGGCGCTGTACCAGAAGCTGACGTCCTGGGAAATTTGAAAGTAAATCGACATCGCCGCTGACAGACTGCTGAGCAGCATGCTTGTGACCGTCCCGATGATGGCAAGCTGAACCGGCATAAAACCGTTTGGAATCACCGAGGCGAGGCCGAAGACGAGGCCGGCGCCAACGGCTGATCCGATAAACGAATAGCCCATCATCTCCAGGGAAGTCGAACCCGGAATCAACACCATCAGCAGCGTGATCACGAATGCTGATCCGTCGGAAACGCCCATAATCGACGGGGAAGCTAAATAATTTCGGGTGATGCCCTGCATAAGCGCACCGGACACCGCCAGCGCCGCTCCGATTAAAAGAGCGCCGGCAGCGCGCGGAAGACGGGAATGCCAAATGATTTGATGATCTGTGTTGCCCGGATCAAAATGCAGCAGCGCCGAAAAAATCACTTCGGGCTCAAGCTGTTTTGCACCGTAACATACCGACAGAAAAACGGACAGCAGTATGGCAAACGGAGCAGAGATCATAATGATGCGGGTCATGTGCTTTGAATGCATCGTTCAAGAAACCTTTTCTATTTGTTCTGCGCCAATTTCTCAGCTGCAGCCTTTAAAAATTCTACCTTGCTCCATGCCGTGCCGCCCTGCGCAAGCGGATCTACAGCATTGACAAATACATGGTCGTTTTTCACTGCAGAAATGCTTTTCCAAATTGGATTATTCTCTAGATCTTTCAGCGCATTCGGCTTGTCAGCATTCTCATCGTCAGAGAATTGAACAAACATATAATCCGGATTCATTTCGCTCAGTTTTTCTAAAGAAACTAACTCCTGGGCTTTTGCCGCTTTGACTTCTTTTGGAGCTGTGAAGCCCAGCTCGCCGTATAAAGTGGAATTGAAGAATACGTCTTCCGGATAGATAAAGACATTGCCTTGTCTGATTCTGACAACGAGCGCTTTTGTATCTTTGGCCGTTTTCTCAAGCTTTGTTTTTGCTTCCTTAAGGTCTGCTTCATAATCCGAAATAATCTGCTTCGCTTTATCTTCTTTGCCTGTCAGTTCAGCCAGCAGCTCTAAATTGTCTTTCCAGTTTGAAGAAACGTGGGAAACAGGAATCGTCGTCGCGATGTTATCCAGTTTTTTCACCACTTTTTCCGGAAATTTCGTTGAAGCCAGGATGACATCCGGTTTAAGCTCAAGAATTTTCTCCAGGTTCGGTTCCGTTTTTTCGCCGACGGCAGCTGCTTTGTCAGTAATGCTCTTGAACAGGTCCGGGAACTTTCCGGAGAAGGAAATGGCACCGGCCGGGTGTACATCCAGAAGCTTTGCATCTTCCATCGATTCCACGCTTCCCGTAATGACGATTTGTTCGGCCGGGGTCTTCACCTTGTATGTATGATCGAGGTACTCGATGCTTTTCTCAGCTGACGCTGAGCTCTTGCCATCGCCGCCCGCCTTTTCTTTGCTGTTCCCGCATCCCGCTGCGCCAAACGCGAGAAGGAGAATAAATAGAAATATTGATATTTTTCTCATCTGATTGAGACCCCCTGATTTAATTGATAACTATTATCAATTAAAATTATAGGGTTGCCTCTCCGAGAACACCATGGATAATATCCGGCAATTAAAATGGATTTTTTCCGGACAGCAGCCGAACCGCCTGGCGAATGATTCGTTCATGGCTGCATGCGGAATATTCCCGCCAAGGATCCGAATTTACCTGATACACCCGGTGATGCCGGACCGCTTTCAAATCCTGCCATGCAGCCGACTGCTGTAGCTCCCGGTAGAATGCCAGCGTCTCCGGCTCTTTAAAAATGAAAATCATAATGATATCCGGCCGATATGCCGCGATCGTTTCGATCGACACGGCCCTGTCAGTCGGTTCTTCAAGCGATACAGCCGATTCAAAGCCAAGGTCGCCGAAAAATACATCTTGAACAGAGCGGTTATGCGCCAGATAAATCTCGTGTTTATGCAGGCGCAAAAACAAAAAGCTTCGGCGTCCGCAGATCGGATAAAGCGTTTCTTTCGCGGTCTCGGTGAGACGCTGGTAAGACAGCAGCCATTTCTGAGCCTCCGCTTCTTCATCCAAATGAGATGCGGTCAGCATAAAATGCCTCCTCCATTGTTCCTGTGAAGGCAAAAAGAAGACATCGGCGATCGACTGGAGTTGCTCCCGTTCCTTGTGAGACACGCTGTCCATGCTGATAATGAGCTCAGGGGCAGCCGATGACAATGTCCGCAGGTTTTCTTCCCACGGCTCGTGAAAGCGGTAAGCGCTCAGATGGACCGGAATATCTGCCGCATAATGCTTATAGTAATACGATGTCCACTTCGGATGCAGGGAAGCGGCGTAAGGAATGAGGTGAAGCGGTATCAGCTGTCCGATCGTATTCTGGCCGTAGGCCGCCAGTTTCCTGCGCCTTTTTTTCATATAAACGGTCGGGGATAAACCGGTATGCTTCTTAAATGTCCTGCTGAAATAAAATTCATCCTGATACCCGATTTGGCTTGAGATTTCCCTCAGCTTGTAGCTTGCTTTCGCCATCAGCTGCTTCGCTTTCGTCATCCGCGTCTCAGTAATAAACTCTGTCACGCTTCGACCGTACAGCTTTTTGAACGTTTCGCTGTAATGCTTCGCGCTGATTCCGGCCATTTGCGCGAGTTGATCAAGCGTCAGGTGTGCATCTGAATGCTCTTCAATATACTCCTTTGTTTTTCCTATGGCTGATGCGGTGTTTTCGGGATGAGTCAGTTTAGCCGAATAGATATCGTACAAAAGCTGCTGCAGGTCTGCTTGGCATTTCAGCTCCTGGAGCGCTGAAGAAGCCGGCCATAAGGCGGAAAGTTCCTGAAGGCGGGAGGCCAGATTTCCGACAGAATGGACATTCATCATCTGAAGATCGGAAAAAGCATCAGGGTCGGTGTCTGCTTCAAGCGTCAGGCGGCGGTCGTCATAGCTGTAGGGCTGCAGCCTGATGAGATACCCGCTGATTTCAGCTGACGAAGCTGTGATTCCGAATGTTTCATAAGGCGGAACAATATACAGCGTTTCTTTTTGGAGCGGCCTGCCTGATGCCTGTATATCGATTCTCCCTTCACCCTTCAAGTGAAAGATCAAAACGAAAGAGTCTGCCAGCTGCTGTTCATCCGGAAGATCGCCGGGCTTTCTTATATGATCGATTTGCAAGAGACGATAGAAATAAGAAGATTTCATAGAAAAACCGCCTTTCGTAACACCAGTCATATCACAAAAATAAAAATGCCCCTAAAACAATATGGTAAATTGGTTGCGGGGTTCTGGTCCGGCACAAAATACCAGTTTGCAAGGTGCATTTCACATCATTTATAGCTGATATGCTTCTTACGATTTACTATAACACAGTCGCTTTTATTGGGAAATCATGTTGTCAGTGCGGCCATCTGCCCATGTGCACTTTAAAATATAATAAAAAATCAATACTTATCATTTCAATATCTTTTTGCCTAGTGTATAACTATAGAGAAAATACTATATTTACAGGGAAGGCGTGACTTCTTATTTTGGAAATGACAGCCAGCATGAAAAAATCGCTCGATGCGATTGCAAAATGGGGGAAAATAACCGGCGTTTTTATGATTATCGGCGGAGGCATCTATGCCTTCTTCGGAATTTCTTTGCTTATCATCGGAGCCGCTCCAGGTGTGCTGATGATTTTTTCGGGGATCTACCTTATAAAATCGGCAAACGCCGCTCAGAAAATGAGTGATGACATGCCGCAAGAACCGCATGAAGCATTGCTTGATAACTATGTGAAGTTTATGAAATGGCAATTTTTCTTCTTACTATCCAATATTGTGATCTTCATTTTATGCATAGTCGCCTTTTTCTTCCTGATCTTTTTAGGTATTCTTACCGATTTACACAGCGGATACGATCCTTATTATTACGAATGATGATCAAAAGCCTGTCTCGGGAATTTACCGAGACAGGCTTTTATGATTCGGCTTCTCCGCCAACGGTGAAACGCTCATTGATGTGCTCGCCTTTTTCAGCTTCGTCACCATCGCAATGGCATAGCCTGCATAACTGAGGCAGCTTTCTCCGGCGGTGTTACGATCAAGTTTTTCTGACCTTTTTGAGATGAACCTGTTCTCTTTCCTTACGGGTTGAAAAATGCCGCCGGGCTGATGCGGAAAGTTAAACGATTAGTACATGAGAACAAGGATGATGATGAGACCAATTAAAAGCATATATAAAAGTCTGCATGCAGATACAGGCTGAGGTGCTTGTTTTCTGCCAGATTGTTGAATAGGGATTGGCTTTAAAGAGGTTATTGTTGTCTTCATATCGAAATAAAGATAAGCAGAAGTTTTTTTGATGGGAGGTTCGTTTCATGCATATCACAACAGAAAGGTTATTGATACGTGAATTTGAATTCAAAGATTGGCAAGCTGTATATGAGTATACATCAAATAGTAATGTGATGAAGTATATACCGGAAGGCGTTTTTACTGAAGAAGATGCAAAAGCATTTGTAAATAAAAACAAAGGTGATAACGCTGAAAAATTCCCTGTCATACGAATGGATGAAGATTTACTTATAGGCCATATTGTTTTTCATAAGTATTTTGGTGAACATACATATGAGATCGGGTGGGTGTTTCATCCTAAATATCAAAATAAAGGGTATGCTTCTGAAGCAGCACAAGCGATCTTGAAATATGGATTTAAAGAAATGAACCTGCATAGGATTATAGCTACGTGTCAACCTGAGAATATTCCGTCATACCGAGTTATGGAGAAGATTGGAATGAGAAGAGAAGGCTTCTTTAAAAAATGTATTCCCAAAGGCAATGAATGGTGGGATGAATATTATTACGCCATTTTAAAGGAAGAGTGGAATTGTACGATACCTTAATTGGGGATACAACAAAATATCACCAACTGCTTAGAACATAGCAGCTAAGCGAAGGTGATATATCAAGCGATATGCTAGCATCATATGACTGCAGCAAGCTTTGTAGATATTCAGTTTTAAGGGTGAGCCTTCCCTTTTCCTTCACATCAATAAGGAAAACCGGCATACGATCATGAATGTCCCCCATAACTCATAAGGCTTTGTTGTGATGATTGTGCATGTGTCACCGATAATACTTCCACATTTGTAACAAAATAAGTTACATGTTGATGATGAAACATCATCTCTTATTTAAAAGAGATGAGTTAAGACGTCTTTAAGAGACTTGCTGGCCAATTCGTTCTCCATCGCCTGCTGTACGCTGTGAAACGTTTGGTCAAGCGTTGTTTGAATTTGTCTTCCAACCGGACAGTTTGGATTCGGCTTGTCATGAATCGCAAACAATTCCTCTTGCGGCTGAACCGCGCGGTAAATATCCAGCAGAGATATATCTTCAGGATCTCTTTTCAGGGTTGCCCCGGCCACTCCCGGCCTCGACGTCAAAATACCGCCTTTTTTGAGCTGGCTGATCATGCGCCTGATCACAACAGGGTTCGTATTGACGCTCCCGGCGATCATTTCCGAAGATTCCCGCGGGTTTGCGGCAATTAAAGATAAAATATGAATAGCCACTGAAAGACGGGTGTTCACCATAAGTTTTCACCACCGATGTAATTATTATAGTTACAGGATAAGTTTTTTGTCAACTCTTATCATATCCTTAATGATCGTAAGAATAAATAAAATTTTTTTCAAACCACCCTCATGTCTCACTTTGGAACTTTTTCACAGGGTCTTTCGTATTGGTTGATGAAAGGAGTGTTTTTCAATGAAAGAGATAGCAGAAGGAAAAGCAGCTTTGGATGTCCGGCTTGAGCCGAATGAAGAAATCAGATCTATTATTCTTTGCGCGTATAACGCGAGACTGTCTGCACGTTACACTCCTTACAGAGGCGTGCTTGCGGCCACCAACAGGCGGCTCATGTTTTATTCTTCTCTGTTTGGCGCCCCTTTTCACCTTGACATCCGCTATGATACCATCTCCTCGTTACGCCGCGAAAAAGGGCTGATAACAGGAGGCGATCACCTCGTCGTGATGAACAACGGGGATCGGGAAGCATTTCAATATTTTAGCGGCTGCGATCCTTTGGAAACATTCATCGAATCCGTTCGAAAGCTAAGGAAACTGCCTGAAGACATCATGCATGTCTGAAAAACGCCGGCTCCGGGATGTGCCCGCAGCCGGCATACTCAATTATTAATCTCGTACTTCTCCCCATATCTCAGCACTTTATAAATTGCCATTCCATCAGAAAGATGATTTTCGGAATATCTCACGGGAATCAAAGCAAAACATACATAATAGGTTGAAAAATAAACAAACTGGTAGAAAAAAATATTTTCGGGTATGATGTCTTTGATAATCAGCAGATTGACAATAAAAATAGACGCTAAGTTAAACAGCGATCCGCCGGCATAAATCATCGCATTCGTAAAACGGTTATCGTATTTCAGATCCCCGTATTTGCAGAAGGAATCCATAAAGTAAACACTTCTGATTTGCACGGGGCCGATTTTCAGCAATTTTTTGCCCATCCCGATTTCAAGCGAAGATTTTCCGCCGAACAACACCGCCATGACGCTGTGGCCCAAGACATGAAGCACCGACACGGCGGGAAAAACGATCAAGAACGACCAGAAAAATTTGACAATATCCTGCATTCCGAACATTCAATCATCCTTTCTGTTTCAGCCCATGTTTTTTAAAAAATTTCCGCTTTTCCCCCGTATCAAACCTGTCAATATGCAAGTCAAGCCGGTCTCCGAATGCATAAAAAAACCGCCCATCTTTTCAATGGACGGCTTTCTCCAAATCAGTCAATTATCCTCCTATATAGGACATTTCAACCTTTTTCCGCGGAGCCGCTTTTGCAAGAGCGCGGTCGAGCGAATACTGGTCATCGCGATTCCGCCAGACGGTGCCGATCGCCGTTGCCAGCTCCTGATCGGTCTGCCCGCTTCTGATCAGGGTTCTTAAATCAAACCCGCTCGATGCGAAAAGACATGTGAAAAGCTCGCCTTTCGCCGATAGTCTTGCTCTGTTGCACGTGCTGCAAAAAGCATCGGATACAGAAGAGATAAAACCGATTTCTCCTGAACCGTCCAAATATCCGTACCGTTTGGCGACTTCTCCTTTGTAGTTCGGGTCGATCGGTTCAACCGGCATGTCTTCATTGATGATCCGGATGATATCCGCTTTTGTAACCACTGACTGACGGTTCCATTCATTTGTGTTCCCGACATCCATAAACTCAATAAACCGCAAAATATGGCCTTTTTCTTTAAAATAGCGGGCCATCGGCAAAATATCCTTTTCATTGACTCCTTTTTGGACGACCATGTTGATCTTGACGCCGAGTCCGGCCTCTTTCGCCGCTTCAATTCCGGCCAGCACCTTGCTGACGGAGACGCCTCTGCCGTTGATCGCTTTGAAACGCTCGTCATCCAGGGAATCCAGGCTGACCGTGACCCGTTTCAGCCCCGCTTTTTTCAGCTTGTCAGCGTAAACCGGCAGCAGAACGCCGTTCGTCGTCATCGCAATATCGCGAATCCCTTTGATCCCCGCAAGCTTCCCGACTAATTCCGGCATATCTTTTCTCATCAGCGGCTCGCCGCCGGTGAGGCGGATTTTTTCCACCCCGAACTGATGAACAAACAGCTTGGCCAATCGTTCAAGCTCTTCAAAGGACAACAGTTCGCCTTTTGGCAAAAACGGATAATCCTGTCCAAAGATTTCGGCAGGCATGCAATACGTACATCTTAAGTTGCAGCGATCGGTGACAGAAATTCTTAAATCCCGAAGCGGCCGGCTTTTCTGATCCAAAACTTGTTCACTGTTGGTGTTCACGCCTGTTGCCTCCTTTATGTTAACTGAATTCGCTCGTGATGCGTATATACATTGAATGACCGGTTTCTCGCAAAACCAATCGTCATGATATTCAGCTCCTCCGCCATTTGAATGGCCAGCTCGGTCGGCGCCGACTTGGAAATGACCGCGGAAACCCCGATTTTTGCGGCTTTGAGCAGCACTTCCGAAGAAATTCTGCCGCTGAACACGATCAGCTTGTCGCGCACAGGAACCTGGTGAAGCAGACAATATCCGTACAATTTATCAAGCGCATTATGTCTTCCGATATCAGATCTGACTGCAATCAGCTTGTCAGTGCTGCACAAAGCGGCATTATGAACGCCCCCCGTATGGCGAAAAAGCTTGCTGCTTTTCTGCATGTCCCGCATCAGCGCCAAACAGTTCTCAGGCGTAATGGTCACGCCGTCAATCGCCGTTTTTGCAGTTTTGACGTCCTGCTGGAAATAAAAATGCCGCCCTTTTCCGCAGCAGGACCCGATCACCCGCTTCGTGTAATCCTTCAGCACCAGCTTTTTGGAGCTGACAAGGTCGACATATGCGAATCCGAGACTTTCATCTATTGTAAACCTTTTAATCTCATTTTTAAATCGGATCACACCTTCAGATGCGAGAAATCCGATCACCAGTTCTTCCAGGCTGTCCGGCGAACAAACAAGCGTGACAAATTCCTCACCGTTCACCATGACAGTCAGGGGGAATTCCGTTGCCATCTGATCTTCTTGCTCTGTCATCTCTCCATTATCATAACGGAAAATGTTTCGGCTTGTTGTGATGTTTTTCCCCATGAATAAACCCCGCCCCTTTGTTTCTTATCATATCTATTACTATACTCGTCTATCATGCCGTTTCACAACCGTCAGGTCAAATTTGGAAGCTTCATCTTGTTGATAGCTTGAAAACATGATATTATTTTTTAAAAGTTCAAAAAATATACACTTTTCAAACAGACTGCCTTTCTTCGCAGCAACCCCGGAAACCGCTTTCAAACAATCGCTCCCCGGCAGCCTTCTGTCTTTATGACAAGCCTTTCATTTCCACAGGAGGTTCTCGCATGAAAAAAGTGAAAAACAGGTGGCTCATTGCTTTATGTGCTGTAGGCATTCATTTGTCTATCGGGTCTGTATACGCATGGAGCGTCTTTACAAACCCGCTCGCTGAAACCTTCGGCTGGAGCCTCAGCCAGATCAGCCTGACGTTCAGCATCGCTATTTTATTTCTCGGTCTTTCAGCCGCATTTTTGGGACACTTCGTCGAAAAGCACGGACCCAAAAAAGCAGGCATGCTCGCCGCTCTTTTCTTCGGAGCTGGCGTGACGTTTTCCGGCTTCGCCGTTCAGATCGGCTCCCTTCCCCTGCTTTATTTGTTTTACGGCGTCTTCGGAGGAATCGGACTCGGCGTCGGCTATATTACGCCCGTATCTTCGCTTGTTAAATGGTTTCCTGACCGCCGCGGCTTGGCTACAGGGCTTGCCATTATGGGATTCGGATTTGCGGCCTTGATCAGCAGCCCGATCATGCAGAAGCTGATCTCAGCGGTCGGTATAGCCAATACCTTTTTTATTCTCGGCATCTGCTACTTTCTTGTGATGATGCTGTCTTCGCTTTACCTCGCTCCGCCGGAAGACGGCTGGAAGCCTGAAGGATTTTCAACCGCAAAAAACGGAAAGGCGCAAAGCGCCGATATTTCCCAGCTGACGGCAAATGAAGCCATTAAAACGAAACGCTTTTATTATTTATGGCTGATGCTTTTTATTAATGTTACGTGCGGAATCGCCATCATATCCATCGCTTCACCGCTGGCGCAGGAAAGTACGGGCATGTCCGCCGCCGCTGCTGCCGCTCTCGTCGGCGTTTTGGGCGCATTTAACGGTTTAGGGCGGATCGGCTGGGCCTCTGCATCTGATTACATCGGCCGGCCGAATACGTATACCGTCTTTTTCGCTGTACAGCTGATCGCCTTTCCGCTTTTGCCGTTTATTTCCGACAAGGCCGTCTTCTCTGTTTTAATGGCATTGATCTATACGTGCTATGGAGGAGGATTTGCCGCAATTCCGGCTTATATCGGGGATTTGTTCGGAACAAAGCAGCTCGGTGCAATCCACGGTTACATTTTAACGGCATGGGCGGCGGCAGGACTTGCGGGCCCGATGTTCTCTTCTTGGGTGCGTGATGCAACAGGAAGCTACAGCCAGAGCCTGACGGTTTTTGCAGCACTGTTCGGCATCGGCCTGTTCATTTCGATCTTCATTAGAACCGACATTAAACAGATGCGGAAAAAAGCGGCGGTTCATGTCTCAAACTCGGTAAAAGGATGATCCTGCAGTATCCGCTGGAAAGGAGAGAATGGAATGGGAAAAACAAAGCATCAAGGTCCGATGAAGCTGAATAAAAAGCCCGCGCCAAAACTGTGGGCGTCTTGGGCGCCGATGGGACTCGGAAAGGTAAAGCCAAAGCATATCAGAGATACGATGAAAACAGCGTGGGACAATAAAGACAACCTTTCGTATGCCTACAGAATTTTGACGCAAGGCGTGTGCGACGGCTGTGCGCTCGGTGTGTCCGGACTCCGCGATCAGACGCTCACAGGGCCTCATCTCTGCACGACGCGGCTGAACGTCCTCCGCTTAAATACGATGCCTGCGATCGAGGACAAATGGCTGTCCGCCGACATCGAACAGCTGAGAAAGCTGGACAGCACCGAACTGAGAAAGCTCGGACGCATCCCTTATCCGCTGTCGAGAAAAAAAGGAGAACGGTCGTTCTCGAGAATTTCTTGGGATGAAGCGCTCAGCCGAATCGCGGACAAAATCAAATCGATTGATAAACGACAGCTCGCCTTTTATTTAACGGCCAGGGGGATTACGAATGAGGTGTACTATACGGCCGCAAAAGCGGCTCGGTTTATCGGCACAAACAACATTGACAACGCCTCGCGGATCTGCCACTCGCCAAGCAAAACGGCTTTAAAAAGGTCCCTTGGCATCGGTGCCTCAAGCTGCAGCTACCGAGACTGGATCGGGACGGATGTCCTCGTCTTCTGGGGATCTGTCGCCGCCAACAACCAGCCGGTGTCAACAAAATACATGTATGCCGCCAAAAAAGCGGGAACAAAAATCATTATGATCAACCCCTACCTGGAACCTTCGATGGAGAAATACTGGATTCCATCGATAGCTGAGAGCGCCCTTTTCGGCACCAAAATCACTGATGACGTATACCAAGTCAATATCGGCGGCGACATTGCCTTTATGAACGGGGTAATGAAGCACTGGTTTGAAATGGAACGGGAGGCCCCCGGTTCAAGCATTGACCGCGCCTTTATCGAAGCACACACAAACGGGTTCACTGAGCTTAAACAGCATATCGAAAAACAAAATTGGAAGACGCTTGAAGAGTCATCCGGCATATCGAAAGATCGAATGAAAGAATTCGCCGTCTTGCTGGCCCGGGCGAAAACCGGCGTTTTCATTTGGAGCATGGGACTCACACAGCACCGTTTTGCGACCGACAACATTTCACAGGTGGCAAATCTCGCCCTGTTACAAGGATTCATCGGCAGAAAGCATTGCGGCGTCATGCCGATCAGAGGACACAGCGGTGTGCAGGGTTCTGGAGAAATGGGTGCCGATCCTTTCGTCCTTCCAGGCGGTGATTTTGACGAAGAAAATGCAGCACGGATCGAGAAGGTTTGGGGCTTCCGTA
The DNA here is from genome assembly GCF_022832475.1 of Bacillus sp. B19-2. NCBI lineage: Bacteria > Bacillati > Bacillota > Bacilli > Caryophanales > Bacillaceae > Bacillus > Bacillus sp. B19-2. The sequence continues at coordinate 455,901 of NZ_JALHKQ010000002.1, read as the reverse complement.
TACCGACTTGGCAAGGCGATACGATCGGCCAGACGATCGAAAACATGCTCCTGCCGAGCAAAAGCGAAAGAAAAGTAAAAGTGTTTTATACAAGCGGAGGCAACTTTTTGGAGACGATGCCGAACCCCGATTTTATCAAAAAAGCGTTACAGGAAGTAGAGGTGAGAGTCCATCAGGACATCATCTTCAATACTTCTACCCTTGTCGATGCCAAAGAGGAAGTTATCATTCTTCCCGCGATGACAAGGTATGAACAGCCTGGCGGAGGAACCTCAACCAGTACGGAACGGATGGTCTATTTCAGCCCCGAAATTAAAGGACCGCGCATCGGAGAAGCCCGTTCTGAATGGGAAATTTATTTGGATCTTGCCAAACGGGTTCGGCCCGAAGACAAAGAACTGATCCATTTTGACAGCGCTGCGGAAATCCGTGAAGAAATTGCTGCTGCCAACCGGAATTATGAAGGAATTCAGCATTTGAAAAAACGCGGAGATGTCTTTCAATGGGGCGGCGCCTGGCTTTGTGAAGGCGGAATTTGTCCGACGGCAGACAGCAGGGGTAACCTGATCCCCGTCGATCTTCCTGAAAACAGACAAACTGAAGGACGCTTTCTCGTGACGACAAGGCGGGGAAAACAGTTCAATTCGATGATTTATAGTGAAAAAGATCCTTTCAACGCGGCAGATCGCCGGGATGTCATGATCCATCCAAAAGATGCCGAGGACCTTTATATTCAAGACGGAGAAGCGATCGTTCTATTCAACCGCTACGGAACTTTCCAAGGCCGGGCAAAATATGCCGGCGTACAACGCGGAAACACGGCTGTCTACTGGCCGGAAGGAAATGTCCTGATCCCTAAAGGCGTATACGAAAACCACGCCCGTATTCCGGAATACAACACGGCGGTCATGATTGAAAAAGCGGAGATTTTCCATTCAAGAAAAGATCCGCGCTATGCAGAAAAACGAATCGAAGAACTCGAAATGTCGACAGATTAGCTTAACAGAAGGTCGGGACGGCACTGCTGCCGTCCCGCTCTCGTATGGAGTTACTGAGACAGTTTTACGCCTTCTTCTTTCCATACCTTTTTAAAATCAGAAGCTGAGTCGGCTTCAATCAATTTTCCGCCGCCAGCAGCAGCTACTTTTTTAAGCTTTGCTTTTTCTTTCACCGTTTTCACGTCAAGCCCAACGATGTTGACGATCGTTTTAATGTTGGATTTGCGCAGATCTTTCGCTGCCTGAACAGGGTCTCCTCCGCATGTTTCTTCACCGTCTGTCACGATGTAAACATAGTTCTTACCATCTTTATCGGCAAGATCTTCTTTTACATCATAAAGAGATTTTGCAATTGGAGACCAGCCTGTAGGCTTGATTCCGCTTAAAGCGTTTTCGAACGAGTTGGAAGAAAACGGCTGCAGATCATAGACGGTTTCCGTCGTACCGCAAGATAGTTCTTTTCCGGAGTTTTTATTGTTGCCTTTATGTCCGAACACATTCAGCATGACATTCGCATCGCTTGAAAGCAGGTCAGCAAAGTCGGTTACGGATTCTTTGGCAATATCAAATTTTCTTTCTCCTTCAACCTTTTGTGCCATGCTGCCGCTTGCATCAAGCACAACTGCAACATTGACATCTTTTTTGCTGTTGTCCGCATTTCCGTTTTCAGCCGCGAAAGCAGCAGCCGGAGCCAATGACAAAAGCATGGTGAACGTTGTTAACAGAGTAAACCTTTTTTTCACCTTTCTCACTTTCCTTTCCGCATTTGTTTTTCGGACCGATCTTCCGCATGAGATCTAGTCCACCAACATCGTAAAAGAAGGCTTGATAGAAATAAATAGGCCGGATCTCCTTTTCAAATTCACAAATTCTTCATAATCCTTACGATAATCGATCGACACTTTCACTTAAGTCCTATCAAAAAAGTCCGCTAAAAGACTGTTTTCGTCCCAATAACACCACAGTTACGACAAATTACCCCTCCAAAGGATTCAGCAGGGTTCAACGTTCTGAAACAATAACTTAATATTTGTAAAGTGTTTCGCTTGACTTTTTGACAATCTTTTCATCACAAAAGGAAAGCTGCGGAAACATGTCCACAGCTTTTTTCCAGTTTATTTAGAAAGCTCAATGGCTTCCTGAGTGAAAATTCTTTTGATGTCATTTTTGGTTTTTGCTTGGAAATATTCACCGCCGCCGGCTGCTGCGATGCTTGTCAATTGTCCGTGAAAATCTCCTTCATAATCAAAGCCGATCACATTGACAACCGCATTAGCTTTGCGCAGTTCTGTTGCAACTTTTACCGGATTGCCTCCGCATGTTTCCTCACCGTCTGTCAGCAGGTAAACGACGTTTTTCCCGTTGTTGTTCAGCTGATCAAGCGCGTTTTTGGCATCTTGCAGCGCGTTGGCGATCGGTGTCCATCCAGTCGGTCCGATGCCGTTTAATGAGTTGCGGAAGCTTTGCTCGTCATACGTTTGGAACCCGTACACTCCTCTGATTGCATTGCAGGATTGTACCTTTCCGGAATTTTTATTGTTTCCCTCTGAACCGAAAACTCTCATGAGCACGTTTGCATTTTCAAGCTTAGAACCAAAGCTGAACGCCTCATTTTTGGCAAGCTCGTATTTTGAGACACCGCCGATCTTCTTAGCCATGCTGCCGCTTGCATCAAGCATAATCGCAACGTTAGGCGAATCTTCGGCAACTGTTACCTCCTGTTTTTTCTCAGCTGCGAAAGCAGGCGAACCAAGGCTAAGAACCATAGCGGTTAAAATACCCAATGTCAGCTTCTTCTTCATTTCTCCCTTTCCCCTTTCTTAAATAAAGTCGTTAACACATTAATATCGTAGAAGAACACCAGGGAGAAATAAATAGGGCATGTCTCCTTTTCCTCGTTATTTATTTCAGCATACAACAAGCGGTTAAAATAGACTTTATATCCTGTGAACCCTTATATTATCAACACATTCACGGCCTTTTGACGCTGTTCAGCAAGCCCTCCGGCACAGAATTTTGAAATATTTGTATAGTATTTTGGCGTGCATCAACTTCATGAGAATGCCAAATTTTGATGACATTTAAAAAGACGCCGCCAATAAGGCAGACGTCTCTTTTTTATTTTTTCGCCATGTATTTATTTAAAAATTCATCAGCATTGGCTACAGCTGTTCCTTTGTAATAATACTTGACGATGGCTTCAGCTTTCTTGCCGTCTTTCGCCATATAATGCGCGCCGTATTGGCTCATACCTACTCCATGTCCAAAACCCCTTGTCGTGACGGTAATCTGATTGCCGTCGCGTTTCCAATCAAAGTCTGCCGATTTGAGGCCGAGCTTTTCCCGAATATCTCTTCCCTCAAGCTTCTTCCCATTGATGACAGCAGTCGCTACGCGTTTTCCCGGCGTTCTTTCAGTGATCTTCCCAATGCTGTTTGAGCTGGGCAGCTTCACGCCGAGCTTTTGTTCAAATTCAGCGACAGTAAACGTTTTGTGGTTCAGGAATTTCGGCGACTTTGTATCCCAGGAGCTTTTCACGCTTTGCAGATACGGAATATCACTTGTCCAATAGGCCCCGGCATTCTCCGTATACCCGTTGCTCGTCGAGAAAAACGAAGCGTCAATCGGCTTATGATCATAGGTTAAAATTTTGCCTTGCGTACTGGCTACAGCTTCGGTCACTTTTTTGATTTTCCAATCGTAATCTTTCTTCCACAGTCTGCGGAGTTCCTCTTTGTTTTTATACACCTGGAACATCTGCGTGTCATCGACGAGCGAGCCCTTCGGTGATTGGACAGCCTGCTCTGATACCATTTGCCTCACAATATATGTGCGGGCCGCGAGCGCTTGTGCTTTTAAAGCTTCGATATCGAAATCAGCCGGCATTTCCGAAGCAACGACACCGATGACATACTCTTCAAGCGGAATGTCTTCAACTTTCCGGTCAGCCGTTCTGTAGACCGGAATTGAAACGGGAGACTCTTTTAAGGTGACTTTCTTTTTTTCCTCGTGTTGCTGAGCGTGTTTTTCTGTTTTGATTGCCCCCGGCCCCCCGTGAAAAGGGAGGACAAGCAGTGTTGGTATGAGTAAAATCAGCATGCAGATTCCTGCTAGTACAATAAATAGCTGTTTCAAATCAGTGCCCCCATTTCTGTTTTGTCTCTTTCATTTTATGGGCGGGGACAAGCTAATATGACTGTACTTTTCAACTGCTGCTGCGTATTTTAAAAGCCATTCTTGTGCATAATGATAGATATGGGAGGCATACTGATATAGAATACTTGAAACGTAAAAATCAGTATGCCGTGTGACATACTGATTTCACGTTGATTTATGCGTTTAAATCGGATACAACTTCTTTATTTTCAATATGAACCGCTTCTTCATCGTTAACGCGCTCAATATCAGCGCCGAGACCGGCAAGTTTTTGGTGGAAGTTGACATATCCCCGGTCTAAATGTTTTAATTCGGTTACGCGTGTATGACCGTCAGCGACAAGGCCAGCAAGGATAAGAGCTGCGCCGGCGCGAAGGTCCGTCGCGGCCACCTCAGCACCTTGAAGCTGCACGGGACCATTAATGATGACAGAACGGCCTTCGATTTTAATATCTCCGTTCATACGGCGAAATTCTTCCGCATGCATGAAGCGGTTCTCAAAGACGGTTTCTGTGATCATGCTGGTTCCATTTGCGCGCATCAAAAGAGCCATCATCTGTGACTGCATATCAGTCGGGAAACCTGGATGTGGCATAGTTTTTAAATCTATAGGCTTCAATTCAGAAGGACCGATGATCCGAAGACCGTCTCCTTCTTCCTGGATTTGAACGCCCATCTCTTCCATTTTCGCAATTAAAGATGTCAAGTGCTCAGGAACCGCTCCCTTTACCAGTACGTTCCCTTCGGTAATCGCCGCGGCAACCATGAACGTTCCCGCCTCAATCCGGTCAGGAATAATGGTATGTTTTGCACCATGAAGCGCCTTAACGCCTTCAATTTTAATGGTGCCTGTACCGGCACCCCGAATTTTACCGCCCATTGCATTGATATAATTAGCCAGATCAACGATTTCAGGCTCTTTAGCAGCGTTTTCGAGCGTTGTCGTGCCCTCAGCTAAAGCTGCAGCCATAATCAGGTTTTCAGTTGCTCCGACACTAGGGAAATCAAGATAAATTTTTGCTCCTTGAAGGCGGCCTTCTACAGTCGCTTCAATAAAGCCGTTTCCGACTTTAATTTTTGCGCCCATTGCTTCAAAGCCTTTCAGATGCTGATCGATCGGTCTTGAACCGATTGCACATCCTCCAGGCAAAGCCACTCTCGAGTGACCTGTGCGAGCAAGAAGCGGACCCATCACCAATACAGATGCGCGCATTTTACGAACATATTCAAACGGAGCTTCCGTAGACAAAGTGCGAGATGCATCAACCGTTACTGTATGATTTTCAAAATGTACACTTGCGCCTAAATGACGTAACACTTCGTTAATCGTATATACATCGGAGAGCGTAGGCACATCACATATTACGCTTTTTTCTTCACTGGCTAATAAAGATGCAGCGATAACTGGTAAAACGGCATTTTTTGCTCCTTCAACTTTGACTGTGCCGTTTAACTTTCGACCGCCGCGGACGATGATTTTTTCCAAGGTATTCCCCTCCGCGTCCCAATTTCTCTATATTAATATTCAGTCGTGACGATTGGTGTGCCAACCGTGACGGTAAGTTTTTCGCCCATTCCCGCATTTCTAAGCGAGACTTGCAGATTCATACGGTGTTTTTCTGTCTTGATGGATTCTTTCCACTCGTTAGTGTAAGCAGAAATAGAAACGAAATTTGGTTCGATTAAATCTTCAACTGACTTTGCATCAAATTCATGTACTAGTTCATTTGCTTTTTTTTGCAAAACAACATTCATCATACCATTTAAATGGCCCTTTAGACAAGTAAAAATTGCGGTCTTTTCTCGCATTATGTCGAATGCATCCCGTTCAAACTGCTTATATGTAGCATTCCAGTTTTCCCGTGGTCCCGCGCCTTTTTGCTCATACAATAAATACGAAACAAGTCTCTGGTTTTTGTGGGTGGATACCAAATGTATTTTGGAATTAATGTGATTTTTTTTGTCCTGAAAAACACCTGTCGCTTTAACTGTATCATCGTCTTCCCGCGTTAAAGTCCATTGATATTGTCGATGCTGTTTCTTGAAATGTTTCAGTTTTGCAAAAAAATCTTTTTCACTTAGGGTAAGCTGTTTTTTTGTATGCAGGGTCCATTCTTCAAGCTCGACATCATGGCGGCTCAAACCTTCCGCCAGCTGTTCCAGCGGCGTATTGCCCGCTGCTTCAAGCGATTGAAAGACATGAACAATTAAAAATAAAATCACAATAAAAATGAGGGCATTAACCGTTTGTTTTGTCTTCATTCCGCATCATCCTCTCCTACTCTCCATTGTTGACGGATCGCAGGAAAAGCATACGTGGAAAAACAAGGTCCCCCGGTGATTTTGCGGAACGCGGCGTTACCCACATTTGTCCATTCCCAAAAATTCTTTTACTCAATCATGAAAATAAATTTTGAAGCTGTCTGGAATAATAAAGATAGTCCAGGAAAAAATTGCTGACGGTGGAGCCGACGGCGATTGTAATGATGATCATTAACACCCTCGCCTGAATGACTTTCCCTTTCCTGATGAGCGGATCAATATTGACCGCCAGAAGAGCCCACCAAGTCAATGCAATAAAAAAAAGATGAACGATGATACTGACAGCAGCCTGTTGTCCGATCTCTTCCATTATTGATGACGCCTCCTTACGTTCCAGCCGGTCTGGTGGTTCCGGCCTGCCTAGTCTCTTCTGCTGTGGGATAAAGGAATGATGCCGGTCATTTCAAGTCATTTTAACAGTTTTGATGTTTCATGTTAAGACGTTCATGGATAGAACTTTTTCCCATAGATGGAGTGATCCTCTGTTGCCTGAGGCGTAAGTTGAGGAGCTTGCTTGAATGTCTTACGTCCTCTTTCTGGTGGAAGAGAACATAGCTTACTATTTTGTATTATAGATAGATTCAAACTAAAAAGGCGAACAATTTGTGAACTTTTTTCAACATTTTCAGGTTCTGTTTGATCATGAATATAAAAGAACCCTTCCCATCCTTAAATATGGGAAGGATCCTCATCTTTATCTCGCAACATCCAACCGGTTAATCGCACGTTTTAAAGCAAGCTCTGCCCGAATAATGTCAACATCTGGCGTATGCTTTTGCAAACGTTCCTCGGCACGCCGTTTTGCGGCCAAGGCGCGTTCTTTGTCAATTTGTTCAGATGTTTCCGCCGTCTGGGCCAGAATGGTGACATGGTCAGGGCGGACTTCCACTATGCCCCCGCTGACGGCAACCAGCTCAGTTTGACCGTCTTTTTTCAGACGGACTGCAGCAATTTTTAGCGGAGCAACCGTCGGAATATGGCCGGGTAAAATACCAAGCTCACCGCTCTCTGCTCGAACGCTTACCATTTCTATATCCGCATCGTATACTGGGCCGTCGGGAGTAACGATATTGACTTTTAAGGTCTTCATGCTTTTACCCTCCTAGGACCAGATTATACTTCTACACCCATTTCTTTCGCTTTTTCGACAACTTCTTCGATTCGGCCGACAAGACGGAAAGCGTCCTCTGGAAGGTGATCATACTTACCTTCAAGGATTTCTTTAAAGCCTTTTACCGTTTCTTTAACAGGAACATAAGAACCTTTCTGTCCCGTAAACTGTTCAGCTACGTGGAAGTTTTGTGAAAGGAAGAACTGTACGCGGCGCGCACGGCTGACGACAAGCTTATCATCGTCAGAAAGCTCATCCATACCGAGAATCGCAATGATGTCCTGAAGCTCTTTATAGCGCTGCAGGATTTGCTGTACTTGGCGGGCCACTTGATAATGCTCTTCCCCGACGATTTCTGGCGCAAGTGCACGAGAAGTTGAAGCCAGAGGATCAACCGCAGGGTAAATACCCATTTCAGACAGCTTACGTTCAAGGTTTGTTGTCGCATCCAAGTGAGCGAACGTTGTTGCCGGTGCCGGGTCAGTGTAGTCATCGGCAGGAACGTAGATCGCCTGAATCGATGTAACGGAACCGACATTTGTAGAAGTGATCCGTTCCTGAAGCTGACCCATTTCAGTTGCAAGCGTCGGCTGATAACCAACCGCTGACGGCATGCGTCCAAGAAGCGCAGATACTTCAGATCCGGCTTGAGTGAAGCGGAAGATGTTATCGATAAAGAACAATACGTCCTGGCCTTCTTTATCACGGAAATGCTCGGCCATCGTAAGTCCTGTCAAGGCAACGCGCATCCGCGCACCAGGCGGCTCGTTCATCTGACCGAAGACCATTGCCGTTTTGCCGATAACGCCGGAATCTTTCATTTCATAGTACAGGTCGTTTCCTTCACGCGTACGCTCGCCGACACCTGCGAATACAGAGATACCGCCGTGCTCTTGAGCGATGTTGTTGATCAGCTCCTGGATCAATACGGTTTTTCCAACTCCCGCTCCTCCGAAAAGACCGATCTTTCCGCCTTTGATATATGGAGCGAGCAAATCGACGACTTTAATACCCGTCTCTAAAATTTCAACCTCTGTTGATAGCTGATCAAATGTTGGAGCTTCTCTGTGAATCGGATCTTTGGCAGCATCAGCCGGAAGCGGCTCATCCAAATCGATGTTTTCCCCGAGTACATTAAATACGCGGCCGAGTGTCACGTTTCCGACCGGAACGGAGATCGGCTCTCCCAGGTCGATGGCTTCCATTCCGCGTGTAACACCGTCAGTTGAAGCCATTGCAATCGTCCGAACTGAATCATCACCCAAGTGAAGCGCTACTTCAAGGGTAAGATCGATATCCACTTCATTCTCGTTCTGCGCTTTATGTGTAACTTTAATCGCATTATATATTTCAGGCAAGTGACCGTCTTCAAAACGAACGTCTACGACCGGTCCCAATACCTGGCTAACGCGTCCTTTTTTCATCTCTATCCCTCCTGACAAGCTTTTTCTATTCTAAGGCAGCTGCACCGCCGACAATTTCCGTAATCTCCTGCGTAATCGCCGCCTGACGGGCACGGTTGTAAGACAGCTCGAGGTCAGCGATAAGCTCTTTCGCATTATCCGTTGCGTTTTTCATCGCTGTCATCCGCGCAGCGTGTTCACTCGCTTTACTGTCCAGAATCGCACCGAAAATCAAGCTCTCAGCGTACTGAGGCAGAAGCACTTCCAAAATTTCTTCTTCGTCCGGTTCAAATTCATAGGAAGTTCTTTTTTTGTTTGGCGCGATATCTGATAATGGCAGCAGCTTTTTCTCCGTCACCTCTTGAGAAATCGCGCTGACAAAGTGGTTGTAGAACAAGTAAAGTTCATCAAAGGTCTCATCGATAAACATTTGTACCGTACTGTTCGCCAAATCCTTGATTTCAGGAAAGGACACTTCGTCCCTGATTCCGGTCATTTCGGAAATGACCGGGATGCCGCGTTTTTTGAAAAACTCGCGTCCCATTTTTCCGATCGCGATGACCGCATATTCGTCTTTTGACTGATGGCGCTCCTGGATTTTCTGGTACGCTTTGCGGAGAACGTTTGCGTTAAAAGCGCCGGCAAGTCCGCGGTCAGATGTGATGACCAGATAGCCGGTCCGCTTCACGGGACGGCTCGACATCATCGGATGCGTTCCGGTGTATCCAAGCGCAATATCAGCAACGACTTCCTGCATTTTCTCCATGTATGGAACGAACGACTTCGCTTTACTCTCAGCGCGGTTCAGCTTTGAGGCAGAAACCATTTGCTGAGCTTTGGTGATTTGACTCGTTTTTTTATTTGAAGTAATTCTGGATTTAATATCCCGTAATGAGGCCAAAAGGTTTCACCACCTTTTTGTTTTCAAATTCACTTCGAATTTACGTGAAAAAGAGAGAAAAAGAAAATCTTTTTCTCACTTCAAATGTTTAGTTGCTAGGTGCAAACGTACGTTTAAAGCCTTCGATCGCAGCCTTCATGTCCTCGTCGGCCGGAAGGTTTCCTGTCTGAGCAATTGAATCAAGGAGATCTTTATGGTTTTGATCAAGGTACATAAAGAACTCTTCTTCAAAGCGTCTGATGTCCTCTACAGGCACATCATCGAGGAATCCGCGGGTCAGGGCATAAAGAATGGCAACCTGCTTTTCGACGCGGAGCGGCTGGTTCAGGTCCTGCTTCAGAACTTCTACTGTACGGGCTCCGCGGTTCAGCTTGGCCTGCGTCGCTTTATCAAGGTCAGATCCGAACTGTGCGAATGACTCAAGCTCGCGGTAAGATGCCAAGTCAAGACGAAGCGTACCGGCTACTTTCTTCATCGCTTTGATTTGCGCAGATCCGCCGACACGGGATACCGATAATCCAGGGTTGACGGCAGGGCGCACGCCTGAGAAGAACAAATCAGACTGCAGGAAGATCTGTCCGTCTGTGATTGAGATGACGTTTGTCGGAATATAGGCTGAAATGTCGCCAGCCTGCGTTTCAACAAACGGCAATGCTGTTAAAGATCCTCCGCCTTTAGCGTCGCTCAGTTTTGCAGCGCGCTCAAGCAAGCGGGAGTGCAGGTAGAATACATCCCCAGGGAATGCTTCACGGCCTGGAGGACGGCGCAGAAGCAAGGAAAGTTCACGATAAGCCGTCGCCTGTTTTGAAAGGTCGTCATACACAACCAGCACGTGTTTTCCGTTGTACATGAATTCTTCACCCATCGTAACACCCGCATACGGCGCAAGATACAAGAGCGGTGCAGGCTGTGAAGCGGAAGCTGTGACAACGATGGTATAGTCAAGCGCGCCTTTTTTGCGCAGCGTTTCAACGACACCGCGAACAGTCGATTCTTTCTGACCGATCGCAACATAGATACAAATCATGTCCTGATCTCTTTGGTTCAAGATCGTGTCAATCGCAATCGATGTTTTACCCGTCTGACGGTCACCGATGATCAGCTCACGCTGGCCGCGGCCGATAGGAATCAGCGCATCGATCGGCTTAATTCCCGTTTGAAGCGGTTCATGTACGGATTTACGATCCATAACACCAGGTGCCGGGCTTTCGATTGGACGGGTTTTGCTTGTGAGAACCGGGCCCATTCCGTCTACAGGCTGACCGAGCGGATTGACAACGCGGCCGAGCAGCTCTTCACCGACGGGAACTTCCATGATCCGGCCGGTTCTTTTGACTTCGTCACCTTCACGGATGTCTTTGTAAGGTCCCAAAATAACAATACCTACGTTTGATTCTTCAAGGTTCTGAGCTAAGCCCAGCACACCGTTTGAAAATTCGACAAGCTCACCTGCCATACAGTTATCAAGGCCGTGCACGCGTGCGATACCGTCACCGACCTGAATTACCGTACCTACGTCGTGAACTTCTATTTCAGACTGATAATTTTCAATTTGCTGTTTAATAAGAGTGCTAATTTCTTCAGCTTTGATGCTCACTTAGGTTTCACCCCTTCTTTCGATTTTCGCCTGCTAATTGACGTTCTATCCGGTCAAGCTTTCCTCTTACACTGCCGTCATAAATACGGTTTCCGATGCGGATTTTCACACCGCCGATCAGATCCGGATTCACTTCGTTCCTGACGCGCAGTGAAGCGGCGCCTGCTTCTTTCGCAAACACTTGAGAAAAAGAGGAAATTTCCTCTTCGCTGAGCGGTTTTACAGAGTATACGATCGCATCTTCCGTCCCGCGGTACCGGTTCGCCATTTTGACATATTCGTCCGCGAGATCCGGGACGATTGACGTGCGGCTGCGGTCAACGAGAAGATAAAGCGTATGTAAGACTGCAGTCGAAACAGATCCGAACGAGTCTTTTAAAATCTGCTTTTTCTTTTCAGCGGGCACTTTAGGATGACTCAGAACGGCATTGAGGTCTTTATGATCAATAAATATCTTCTTAACGACGGTCAGCTCTTCTTCTATTTCATTGACCTTCTTGGATTCAAGGGCAATGTCAAATAAAGCGGCTGCGTAGCGTTTGGAGACAGCTGATTGGCTCATCGGCTTTCTCCTACTTCTTTAAGATAGTCTTGGATCAGTTTTTCCTGGGCTTGTTCGTCAAGCTCTTTTTCGATCACTTTCGAAGCGATCATTACAGACAGTGATGCAACCTGCTCGCGCAGCGCGCTGACAGCCTGGTCTCTTTCTTTGACGATTTCGCTTCTGGCTGATTCTTTCATGCGTTCCGCTTCCTGGCGCGCAGCCTTGATGATTTCATCCTTTTGCTGTTCTCCCAGTTTTTTCGCGTTTTCAATCAGAGACTGGGATTCTTCGCGCGCTTCTTTCAAAAGCGCCTGCTGCTCTTCAATGAGCTTCTTCGCTTCTTCATTCTTTTTCTCGGCAGAGGAAATCTCTCCGGTAATGTAGTCTTCACGCTCTTTCATTATATTTAATAGCGGCCCTAAAGCGTATTTCTTCAAGAGCGCTAACAAAATCAGCATGGCAACAAGCTGGAACAGCATCGTTCCGGCGTTAAACCCTACTCCTGCACCCATAACCTGTGGTAAAAAAGACATCGAATACGGCAACTCCCTTCTTGCAGATTATCTCTCCGAGGCCATCGAAAAAATGTTCTCCCTCTTTTTTCAGGAGGGTGTTTCTTCCGGCCGTTATGACAGTTCAAGCAACCATAAAGCAATGGCGAAGGCCTCTTGCAGTGATCTTCGCCATTTTACTAGTTATATAAGTTTTTAGCGGAAGAATGCTAAGAACGCGATAACAACAGCGATAATCGGAAGGGCCTCAACCAATGCTACCCCGATGAACATAAGCGTTCTTAATTCTTTACCAGCCTCAGGCTGACGTGCGATTCCTTCTACTGTACGTGATACGATAAGTCCGTTACCAATACCTGCACCAAGTGCACCTAATCCAATTGCGATTGCAGCTGCTATTAAATTCATGAAAAAGTTCCTCCTTTAAATTGTTATCCTTATCGGATATGTCTTATTTTTAGTGTTCATGACTTACTTTGTGAGACATGTAAACCATTGTTAACATCGTGAAGATGAATGCCTGGATTGTACCTACAAACAAGCTGAACGCCTGCCATAAGATCATCGGCACAACCGCTCCAATGGTTCCAACCAGCCCCATGAAAATGCTTTGAGAATAGAAGTTGGTTGCCAGTCCGGCAAGAAGGCCGAGCAGAATTTCGCCGGCGAAAATATTACCGTAAAGACGCAATCCCAATGTTAATGTATTCGCAAATTCTTCAATGATTTTGAGCGGCACTAAATACGGAATTGGTCTGAAAAAATCTTTGGTATACTCCCCCAACCCTTTTCTTTTCACTCCGTAGTAATGAGTGAGGCCTACTACCATGACGGCGAGGGTTAAAGTAACCGCCGGATCGGCTGTCGGGGATTTCCACCATAATTCATGGCCTACTGTAATGGAAAACGGAAGGCCGAGCATGTTGGCAACAAATATGTACATCAGCAGGGTTATGCCAAGGGCGAGAAAGTCTCTGCCGACTTTAAGATCCATTGTGCTGCCGATAATATTGCGAACAAAGTCGACAATCCACTCCATAAAGTTCTGGGCTTTCGTCGGCCGGATCGCGAGTGTTCTTGTGGTCAGCACCGCTATCAGAAAGACGATGATGCTTGTCACAGTAATCATTAAAATACTTGATACATCAAAGTTAAGGCCTAAAAAGTTAACAACTCTTGATTCGTGCAAAGGGTCTTCACCTCTCTTCCATTGATGAACGTTTTAGCTGGATAAAGGAATCTATCATAATGACAGGATAAATTGTCATCAACCCCACAATGACGCCTGCCAAATGAATATATTCAGGGTATTTATAAGCAATGGCCGCCGCGATAATGGCGTTGCACAATCTGGAAGCAGTCCCGAGAGAACGGATCGTTTTGCCTTTTGCCACTGCTTTATCGAAGGCCTGCATCCTTTTGGTCAGCAGCCAGAGATTGAAATAGCTGAAAACAGTGCCGGTAATCAGGCCTAAAAAAATCGCCTGAAATGGCAGAAATCCATAGCCTAACACGCAGACTGCTAAAATATATAGGACATATTTTTGTTGCCTACGGAATGAAAGACTCGCATCGGTCATCAAATACGCTCCTGATGTGAAAATTTTAAATCTATCTTACGATTACGGTAAACTAGGCAGTCTGACCATTTTACAGAACGTAGTGTTCTGCTCAAGACTTCACACACTCCGAAAATTCTCGGGCCGGTGATCTGTCTGTCGCCTGCAAATATGGGGTTTTCAAAGGATTTTAACAGAGGACTGGTCATTATGATAACCGCTATGAAAACCTTATCATAATAGCCTATTTTAGCATACAATAGCCCCCCTGAGGTGTCAATCTGTTTAAAGTTAAAAAACTATTCATAATCACAGCGCCTCTCACAAAATGTTCACAAATTCGCCCCATTTCAGACGCACACATGTTTAATTATGGTATAAAACACAAAAAAAGAAAACCCTTTTTCAGGATTTTCTTACATTATTTCGTTCCGAACATGCGGTCTCCGGCGTCGCCCAATCCGGGAACGATATATCCTTTTTCATTTAGTTTTTCATCCAAAGCGGCAATGTAAATGTCAACATCAGGATGATGCTTCTGAACTTCGTCTACACCTTCCGGAGCAGCGATCAGACACATAAAACGGATATTTTTTGCACCGCGTTTCTTCAAGCTGTTCAGCGCCTCTACCGCCGAACCTCCGGTAGCAAGCATCGGATCGACGACGATGAATTCGCGTTCTTCAACATCGGATGGAAGCTTGACATAATATTCAACAGGCTTCAATGTTTCAGGATCACGGTAAAGCCCGACATGTCCGACTTTTGCAGCGGGGATCAGCTTCAAAATTCCGTCTACCATTCCCAGTCCCGCTCTTAAAATCGGAACAACCCCGAGTTTTTTTCCGGCGATGACGTTTGACTTTGCCATTTGCACAGGAGTTTCTACATTCACTTCCTCCAGCGGCAGGTCCCGCGTAATCTCAAATGCCATCAGCGTTGCAACCTCATCAACAAGCTCTCTGAATTCTTTCGTTCCGGTCTTTACATCCCGGATGTATGTAAGCTTATGCTGTATAAGAGGGTGGTCAAACACATATACCTTTCCCATATCCGTTTTCAGCTCCTTTTTTTCACACACTTCTATTGATTCTACATAAAAAAACAGCTTGTTTCAACAAAAATCAGGAGACAATTTTATGAAAAAAGCCGCCCCTTTTGGGAGCGGCACAAATATCTTAGTAATCAAGCCCGGTATACAACGGGTATTTGCTTGTCAGCGCTTCTACGCGTTGTTTTGCTTCTTCCAGCTTCGCTTCGTCTTCATGGTTTTTAAGGGCAAGCGCGATGATCGCTCCCACTTCTTCGATCGCTTCCAGATCAAAGCCGCGGCTTGTCACGGCTGCTGTACCGACGCGGATTCCGCTCGTTACGAAAGGTTTTTCAGGATCATAAGGAATCGCGTTTTTGTTAACGGTGATGCCGACTTCATCAAGCACATTTTCAGCCACTTTTCCGGTCATGCCGAGAGAGCGCAGGTCGACCAGCACAAGATGGTTATCCGTTCCGCCTGATACGAGCTCGATACCCTCTTTTTTCAACGTTTCAGCCAAGTGCTTCGCATTGTTGATGACATTTTGGGCGTATGTTTTGAATTCGTCTTTTAAAGCTTCGCCAAAGGAAACAGCCTTTGCAGCGATCACGTGCATTAACGGTCCGCCTTGAATTCCAGGGAAGATCGACTTGTCGATTTGCTTTGCAAACTCTTCACGGCAAAGAATCATGCCGCCGCGCGGTCCGCGAAGCGTTTTATGAGTTGTCGTCGTCACAAAGTCAGAGTAAGGAACAGGATTCGGGTGAAGACCTGCTGCTACAAGTCCGGCGATATGCGCCATGTCTACCATCACATAGGCTCCGACTTCATCAGCGATTTCGCGGAACTTTTTAAAATCGATGGTGCGCGGATACGCGCTTGCCCCGGCTACGATCAGCTTAGGCTTATGTTTGAGCGCTTTTTCACGTACATCTTCGTAGTCAATATACTGCGTCTCTTTATCAACGCCGTATTCAACGAAATTGTACTGAACACCGCTGAAGTTGACAGGGCTGCCGTGCGTTAAATGTCCGCCGTGAGCAAGGTTCATTCCCAATACGGTGTCACCGTGCTCCAAAATCGTGAAGTATACCGCCATGTTCGCTTGTGCGCCGGAATGCGGCTGAACGTTGACGTGCTCGGCGCCGAAAATCTGCTTGGCGCGGTCGCGCGCGATATCCTCTGCGACATCTACATGCTCACATCCGCCGTAGTAGCGTTTACCAGGATATCCTTCCGCATATTTATTTGTTAAAACCGAGCCTTGAGCTTCCATAACCGCTTCGCTTACAAAGTTTTCAGAAGCGATCAGCTCAATCTTCGACTGTTGACGTTTCCGCTCATCTTGAATGGCGCTAAAAACTTGTTCATCTTGCGCAGGTAAATGTTTCATCAGCGAGATCCTCTCCTATCTGTTTCCATTTCGTTAATTATACCATCTCATTGTACACGGTTTTTCATGCAAATGTAAGAGATTATTTTTAAAAATCGTTTTTTATTATTGGAAAAACCGAATATTAAACGAATAGACAAATCATATAGTTCGACATATCATTTGTTCAAAAAATTATTTTAATAAAGAAAAAAAGCCTGTCCGGCTCTTCCCCCCGCTTCTTCCGCTACTCCGCTTCATAGACGGTGCGGACGCCTCCAATCAGCTTCGGCCTTGTCCGCGCAAGCGTCACATGCGCTTCGCCCAGCTGTTTTTCAGAGACGCGGACAGGAACGGCCACAGGCTTTAAATGCATCCCTATAAACGTGTCGCCGATGTCGATCCCCGCATCGGCCTCTATTTGTTCAACAAGGACAGGAGCCTTCATATGTTTATAGGCATATGAAGCCATGGAACCCCCCGCTTTCGGAACAGGAACGGCGAAAACAACGGGAAGACGGTATGTGTTCGCCGTTTCTTCCTCGACGACCAACGCCCTGTTTAAATGCTCGCAGCATTGAAAAGCAAGGGCGACTCCTGTCTGATCCCTGAGCTCTTCTAAGCCTTTGTAGACCGCTTCAGCGATTTGTCCGCTTCCCGAAGTGCCGATTCGCCTTCCGGCCACCTCGCTTGTGCTGCAGCCGATGACGACGATCTGGCCGTCGCGCAAATTTGCCTGCTGATGAAATTCATCTAATATAGAACACCATGTCTGTTCGAGATTCTTCATGATTGACGACACCCTTTATTCATGCTTGTCTTCATAATCGGCGATTTTTCCGATACGGACGGCGTGCCGCCCGGCTGAAAACTCAGTCGTAAGCCAAACCTTTGCAATCTCTCTCGCTAAACCGGGGCCGATCACCCGTTCACCCATCGCAAGAACATTCGTGTCATTGTGCTCTCTTGTCATTTTCGCGCTGAAAACGTCGTGGACAAGGGCGCAGCGGATGCCTTTTACTTTATTGGCGGAAATGCTCATGCCGATTCCTGTTCCGCATATTAAAATGCCTCTGTCGGCTTCCCCGTCCGCCACTTTTTGCGCTACCGGAAACGCATAATCCGGGTAGTCCACAGATCCTGAACCGCATTCGCAGCCGTAATCTTCGTATTCGATGTTCAATTCATCCATCAATGCCATAATTTCTTTTCTGATATTGATTCCGCCGTGATCTGAAGCAATGATTACTTTCATTGGAATGACTCCTCCTCGTTTGATGTGCCGCCAAAAGTCTCGCGGAGACCGTTAAGCAGTATACAGCCGGTATATATTTCTGATTGATCATGTCTATTGTACCCGCTGCCGCTCGATTTGCAAACGCTCCTTAGCTTCTATTCCCGAGATTTCCCCGCCAGCATTTCTGCCAATTTTTTCAGCAGCTGCTCCAGCTCATCTCTCGTTTTTTGATAGTCGCTGAGAGATCCGCCGAACGGGTCAATAATGTCCCCGCTTTCTCCTTTGACATACTCTTTCAGCGTATAGATTTTATCTCGGCTCTTTGGAAATTCATGTACTGCCACCTGCTTGTGCTGCTCCGTCATCGTCAACACGAGATCCGCCCATTCAACCTTCTTCCCGGAAAGTTGTGAAGATGTATGATTCAGAGCGATGTTTTTTTCAAAAAGCGCTTCGACTGCATATAAAGAAGCTTTTCCGTTTTCAGGAGCAAACAACCCGGCAGATTTGACGGAGACATTCAGTTTTTTTTCGGCGGCCGCAGATTTAAAAAGCGCTTCGGCCATCGGGCTGCGGCACGTATTTCCAGTACAGACAAATAATATGTTCAATCTTGTTCACTCCTTTGTTCATATTATAAAGGATTCAGCCGGAAAATAATAAAATCCGCTCCAGAAATCAAAAAAGAGGGGGTTATCGCCCCCTCTTTTTCTATGTTTTATTATGTTATGCAAAGCGGGAAGAAGATTTTCTCCTCTTTCAATTAAATGGGCAGCAAAAGCTTCAGACCGAAGCTCAGCAGGATGGCTCCTCCGAGCGCTTCGCTGTAAGCGCCAAGCCACGTTTGAACCTTTTTTCCAAGCAGCAGACCCGCCCAGGTTAACACCATGCTGAACAAACCGAACAAAAAGATCGTTAATAACGGTTTCGTCCCGTAGAGACCGAGACTGAGACCGACTGAAAAGCTGTCGAGGCTGACGCCGACGGCAAAAATGAATAAGCCGAAGCCGTGCGGAGAGATGATCTGCTCTCCGCTTTTATTAAAAGATGCGGCAATCATCTGAATGCCCAGCACCAATAAAAGCGCTCCTCCAAGATACCCTGCAAGCGCACCAAGCGCGCCCGAAAGAAACTGTCCTGCAATCATTCCGCCCAGCGGCATGATGACATGGAACAATCCAATAATGACGCCGATTTGAAAGATTTGGTTCCTTTTCAGCTTGGCCATTCCCATTCCAAGACCGACTGAAAAGGCATCCATGCCGAGTGCAAAAGCCATGATCGAGAGCGTCAGGATTTCGCCTATCAACACATCAACATTCATGCAATTCCCCCTTGGACACGCCAGCTTTTCTAGCTTATGCACGTCCAAAGGCGGATAGAACAACCCTGCTTAGGCTATGCTTCGATTACGCGGTGGCCTGCCGCTTTCAAGAGCCGGTTCATAATCGCCCGGCCCACCCCTTCCTCAGGGAAAGACTCCGCAAAAATAAAATCGAGCTGTTCTTCGTCAAAGCTGCGGAGAACGTCATACAAACCGGCGGCAACCGTTTCAAGACGGTCTCTTCTGCCGCAGATGCGGACGGCATCCGCCTGATAGGCACCGGCCCGTTCCTCTGTCGTAAGGACGCCGACTTTCATGCCGTCTTTCTGATATTGACCGATCAGCCGTTGAATATCTTCAACGCCTCCGTTCACAATGGCAAGCGGGGCTTCCGGTGCATAATGCGTATATTTCATCCCTGGAGACATCGGCGCCTTTTTTTCGTCGGTGAGGCCCTGGTCAATCAAGACAGAGCCGGCCGCTTCTTCGAGCTGCTCTTTTGTGACGCCGCCCGGCCTCAAAATGACCGGAATTTCACCGGTGCATGAAACAACTGTTGATTCAACCCCTACTCCTGTAGGACCGCCGTCAACGACACCTGCAATCCGTCCGTTTAAATCGTGGACGACATGCTCGGCTTTCGTCGGACTCGGTTTTCCGGACAGATTGGCGCTCGGGGCGGCTACCGGAACGCCGGCCTGTCTAATCAGCTCAAGGGCAACAGGATGATCAGGCATTCTGACCGCGACCGTGTCGAGCCCCGCCGTCACCTTTGTGGACAACACCCCGGGCCTGCACGGCAGCACAAGGGTCAGCGGTCCGGGCCAAAAACGCTTCATCAGCATTTCGGCCTGAGGCGAATCAATCTCTGCAAATTCTCCGAGTTGTTCAATTTCAGCGATGTGGACAATGAGCGGATTGTCGCTCGGACGCCCTTTCGCTTCGTATATTTTAGCTACGGCTTCACTGTGTTTGGCGTTTGCGCCAAGACCGTAAACCGTCTCTGTCGGAAAAGCAACCGTTTCATTTTGCTTGAGCAGTCTTGCCGCTTGTGCAATTTGTGGACAGTTTGTGGACAAATCACGTTTTACATCCACAGTCCATACTTTTGTTTTCATCACCATCAAAACTCCCTTAACAAAACACTAAAAACGTTAATCATTCATGTAAATCCTGTTGAAAGTATAAAAGATGAAGAAAAAGAAAACAAGCGTTGTCCACATTTTGTGGATAACGCTTTTGAATCCGTGGATATCTCTGTGTATAAGTTAACGGCTAATGAGTCGTTTTCTCCATCAAAACGGCTCCGTTTACGCTCAGTGAGTCTGAAACATGCTCTGATCCATCAAGCTCTACCGGAATTGCCGCAGCTTGTTTAAAACCGAGCACTTCAAGGAAATCCATCGATGTTCGTTTATTGGCAACTAAATACAGGGTTTGGATTCCCCGCTTTTCACACAATACCTGCATGCTTTGAAACAGGGAAACGATGTGGCCCTGGCTGAGCTTGTCAGACACGACAAGCGAGCGCAGCAGCCCTTTTTTGTTTTCAAATTCCTCCATTCCGAGGCAGGCGACGATTTCATCGGGAGGGTCTTCCATCATGATAAACTGGCTCTTCGCTTCCTCAAGGCCTTTATGGCTTGTCCCCGCCTTTTTTAAAAACGCTTCAATCGCATTCATGTCTTTCATTTCCGCTAACCTCAATTGGTAGAACATCTTTTCACCCCGTTTTTTAACTTCTCTATCCAATCTATGAGGGCGACAGTAAAATATACCTTTTGATTTGAAAGAATGCCGGCTATTCATTTTTCAATTTTGATTAGCAGGAACTCATGCTTTGAATGAGTATGCAAATGAACTCTGTACTGGTGATAAGACAGTTTCTCTTCTGCTGGGCAATGTAATTGGCACATCAGGAAGGGGCAGAAGGTGTATATCCGAAAAGCAGTATTTTCCCCGAACCGTTTTGGAAAATTATATCATATTCAAAAGCGTGAATAACCATCATGAAAAAACAAACAGTAAAAAACCGCCCTGCACGAAAGCAAGGCGGTCTCTTTAAGAAAAAAGCCCGGTAATCCATTCGACAAGAAAAAATTTCACTTCTTTGTCTTCTTTATCTTCGCCAGATACCGCTTCATCCGCCGCGACTGTTTTTTCTTCCCGACGGTTTTCCCCGGCAGCGGTTTGTTCGTCTTCAGGCGACTTTACGGCTTCCCCATTGGAAAAATCAAGAAAGCAAAGCGGCGGAAACAGGACGCACCACCAGTTGGCTCCCTCTCCCTTGCCTAATGTAATTAAAACAGCCTCATATTCTCCGGCTGGATACACCATATTGCCGTATAGTTTTGTCGGAAATGAAACTCGATCAAAACGGACAGACACGGATTGCCGGACATTTTCGCGCTTCATGACATCCTTGGCAACCTCTTTGATTTCAGGCAGCTTCGACCTGATGACTTGTCTCGCTTCCTCAACCGAGGTCAGGTTTTCCACCCAATTCGTAATTTGTTTATTGACCTCATCCCTGATTTTACGTTTGACGCTTTGGTCGCTCCCGCTGTCGCTGTTTGCCAAAATTCGCAGCCGAATCGCTTCATCTGGAATCACGGCAGGCTTCCCGCCCGATGATTGGGCCGTCTCTTCCGTCGTGAGATTTGCAAGCGCTCCTATTAATAAAAGAAAAATATACATACAGGCAATGTTTGATTTCTTCATTTTCCCCACCGTTCCTCTCCGTTCTTCAACCTTTTCTAGCAATATTATGGTCAAAGATGGAACGGTTTAAACGGATGCAGAAAAAAATCCTACTAAGCTTGTAATCTCTTTCTAAAATCTACATATCCAAATGGCTCTGCTTGTTTTTTTGCAGGCCGGATAAAAAAATCACCGCGCTGATGACGAGCAGCAAGCCCCCCAATCCGCCGAACAACAGAAACGGGAAGACAGCCGCTGCGCTTGCATCAATCGCCCAGCCGATCAAGAATGAAAGAAGCGCTCCTCCCAGACTTGCGGATGAAATGAAGAGACTGGTGATTTCCTCTGTAAAAGGCTTTCCAGCCAACGAGGCCAGAGTGACGGCGCACGGAAAAATGCCGGCTGCCGACAGCCCGATGAAAAATACGAGGAGCAGCTGTGTTTGATGAACCGGAAACCACGCCAGAATCAAAAGCAAAACAGTCAAGGCTCCGGCACTGAAGATCAGAAAGGCAACGGAAGTTAAGCGTCCGCCAAAAATACTTGTCAATAAACGCCCGCACACCATTCCCGTCCAAAAAAACGAAACGCTGATCACGCTGATTTCTCCTGCTCCTTTTTCCAGCATCAGCGCCGGCAAAAAGTTTGCGAAATTGGTCTCGATACCCGCATATACAAAAGCGAATATGAGAAAGAGGAAAATGCTTTTTTCTTTCTTTCCGGTTTCAAATATGGCTGACACAGTCGGTTTTTCCTGATAAGCCATTTGACCGGAAGCAGTGTCAGGGGTTTTTCTGCACAAATAAACCACCCACATACACGCAAGCACAAAAACGAAGATAAATAAAGCATACAAGGGGAAATGCCAGGCATATCGTTCCGTAAGGATATAAATAAGAAAAGGAAACAGCAAAGCGCCTAATCCGAAAAAAACCTCTAAAATATTCATCCCCTTCGCATTTTTATCTTGTGCAATCACATACGCTCCCATCGTCGTTTCTAAAGTACCGGCGCCAAAGCCGAGCAAAAACCCCATGATGACAAAAAAGATGAACATATCAAAAAGGAAAGCGCCTAAAAGCGTTACGAGAATAAGTAGAAGGCCAAACGTCAATACAGCCGTATGAGAGGTGCGTCTGACAAATATCGGCGCAAGCAGGACGCCGATTAGAAAACCGGTGAATTGGAAAAAGATCAGGAAGGATAGATCGTGAACATCCCGGTGATATTCTTGAATGATATACGGTGACAGGCTCCCCAGCAGAATATGGATAACCCCTACAAGAAAATAAAACGAACAACCGAATAGAAATATTTTTTTCAATAGACTCACTCCTTCGTTGCAGACCATAAAACCCTTGCGGCTATTGGCACGGCCGGCAAGGGTTTTTCGCAATGCTAGTTTGCTTGTTTTGAAAGGGACAGCTGCTGACCTTTATTGAAAAATTCATTTAAGTAGAATTGTGTCTTGTATCCATCTTCAAAAGCGGCAAGCGATGCGAAATTGCGATCCCGAATTCCGTTCATCCATTGAATCAGCTGAACTCTGAAGGAATCGGCCCATCCGTAAAATTCATTTTCAGGGTCTGTCAGCCACGTGTCCGGCATTGTTATCATCTGCTCCGTCAATCCGGTCCTCAGCAAAAACTGATTTTTCTGCTGTGAATGATAGTAAAATACGCCGTTTTGGCCATTGACCTCAATGCTAAAGCCGCACTCATCCGCTTTTGTGCATTTTGACGTAATCATATTGACAAACACATGATTTTCAAGCTGGCCGTATACTTCAGAATGATCATCAACATATACCTGTTTTTGTTCTTTTTCTTTGACGACCGTCATCATTTTGACTTTTAAACTGTCCAGTTTAAACGGACTGTCGAACAAATAGAGAATGAGATCGATTAAATGCACACCCAAATCTCCTAATGCACCGCTCGTTTTGTTGCTTTTCGAATGATCGCGCCAAGTATATTTTTTTCTTCTCAAGGCGCTGTTTTTCTTAAAATGGACATTGATGGACAAAATATCTCCAAGTTCATTGCCGGATATCATATCTTTTAGGCGCTGAACAAATGTGAGATGGCGGTAATTGAAGCCCATGATCGGAATATAAGCAGATTGAGACGCCCTGTTTTTCATCTCCTCCGCTTCTTCCATTGAGACAGCCATCGGTTTTTCACACAATACATACTTACCTGCGGCCATCGCTTCAAGTACATGTTCTTTATGGCAAAAGTTCGGCGATGAAACGATGACTGCCGTCGACTGATTCAGCAGCTCCTGCATACTGTTAAATACAGTTCCCCCGTATTCAAACGCACATTTACGCGAGGCAAGCGAATTGACATCAAAAAACCCTGAAAGCTCGGCACCTTTGACTGTTGAAAGAGCTTTCGCATGAGCTTTTGCAATTCCTCCGGCTCCAATAATTCCGATTTTCATCTAAGGACACTCCTTATCGTTTGATATGGGCTTTTAGCACTTCTAAAATTCCAGCCGTATAGCTTCCTTCTGTCATACGGGAATGGAGCGACTTGGCTTCTGCTGTCGCATTCCCCACCAGATAACCATGTCCGGTTTTTTTAAGCATATCCACATCGTTTCCGCTGTCGCCGAAAGCAAATGAATTCTCCCTCTCTATCGCGAATTTATCCAATATAAAATCCACAATGTACGGTTTGCCTGTCCGCAAGGGGATAAAGTCCACATCATAGCTGTTTTCCGGATCGCCTGCCAAAGGATTGCAGCGATTGATATTTACTCCTATTTCATGCTCTCTTGCAAGCCGCCTGATGGCTTCAAGCGCCCTCTTATCTGTGCTCTCATCCGAAGATCTATAGTAATAGTTGATTTTATAACGGGAAAAACCATGCTGAGTCTGAGGCACAAGCGCAATCTCATATTTTTCAGAGAGAGTCTGCTTGATTTCTTCGACCAGATCATGGGAGAAATTTGATTCTTGCAAGCGGGCTTCCCAATCTTTATCAGAGACTTGGCCTTCTTCAGAGAAATAAGTGATCTCAGTGCCAAGATCACTGGCGACAAAATGCGGAAGATATCGAAAGCCTCCCCGCTTCATTTTTGCAAGAACGGATGACAGGCCGCTCCCGGTCACCCAGCCGAGCAAAATCTTGTGATCAAGATGGTGCGAATGAATAAATGTTTCAAGGTCCATGAGCGCTTTCCTCGATTCATCGGTGATGCTGTGGGCGAAATATGTCTCATCAAAATCACAAAATACGGCGTACTTTGGCTTGTTTACTTGCTGCAAGGTGTGAAAAGAAAGTGTTTCATGATACGACATCAATTAAAGCCTCCATTACTTTGTCTTGTTCTTCTACGGTGAGTCCCGGATAGAGAGGGAGCTGAAGCATTTGTTTATGCACTGATTCAGTGACCGGCAGCGATGTGTGCTGATAATCGGCTTTTACAAGTGGTGTGTTTTGATGATGGGATAAAATCGGGTAGTATATATCTGTTTGGACATTATGAAATTTAAGCATCATATCTTTGACTTGATCTCGATTTCCGCTTATTATTTTAATTGTAAACAAATGCCACACGTGATCATCGGTCATTTGAGGCAATTGGATCAGACCTCTGTCTTCATACTGTTGCAAATGCGCAATATAACGATCAGCTAAATATAAACGCTTCAGATTATTTAATGAAAGATGTTTCATCCTTGCCAGTCCAATAGCGGCTTGCAGATTATCAATCTTGGCGTTAAAGCCGTAATCAGCCGCCTTTTTATTTTTTTGGTTCAGTTCAAAGCCGTGATACATATATTCCATGCATGCGGATGCAAATGATGGATCATCCGTCACAATTGCGCCGGCTTTTCCGCAAGTGCCGAGATTTTTATACGGATTGAAGCTTAATATGGAGCAAAGGCTGTTTTTTCCCAGATCGGAAACGCCGATCGACTGGCAGGCGTCTTCAATAATCGGGATGCCGTATTTATCAGCGATTTTTGCAATGGCTTCCATGTCAGGCAGCTTTCCATAAAGATGTACAGGCAAAATGCATTTTGTTTTCAAAGTGACGCATGCTTCAATTTCAGAAGGATCCATGCAAAATGTAACAGGGTCAATATCGCAGAAAACCGGAGTGCCTCCAGCTGCAAGCACGGCGTTTTCCGTTGCAGCAAAGCTGTTTGCAGGCATAATGACTTCATCACCTTGTCCAACACCCGCAGCTTTCAGTGCGACAATCATGGCATCGGTTCCGCTGGAGGAAGCCATGACATGCTTTTTTCTCAAAAGAGCGGCTATTTCAGCTTCAAATACACCGACATAAGAACCGCTTGTAAATTGCCCGGTCGGCAACACGCCTTTCACCGCATGAATCACGTCATCTACTTCTTCTTCTGTGATCAGTCGATGAAGCGGCATAAAATCAACTCTGGAGGGCGGAGAATCCATTCTGTTCAGCAAATTGGCGGTCAAGTCGAATTGGTCCTGTTGCAATGTCTCTTTTAATTTTTGATTGGCCAGTGTGTCGTCTATACGGCATTCACCAGCGAGCTTCCCTTCCTTCAAATCATTCAGAAGAACAAATAGCTGTTTGCTTGTGCAAGTCATGTTTTCGCTTGCGGTTTTCATCAATTTCACCCCATTTTTATTATTTTGGGAAATTGTCATATTTCATGACATATCTTAAATGATGGAATCGATACCATAACAACTCTTTTTTTCAGGAAGTGACTTTATGCCTACGATTGACGAAATTGCAAAATTAAGTAATGTGTCAAAAACAACTGTTTCAAGAGTACTGAACGACCATCCCTATGTATCTGAAGAAAAAAGGAAGCGGGTTTTGGAAGTCATCGAAAAATTGGATTACATCCCGAACACGTCTGCACGAAAGCTCAGATCCAACAAAACGATGTTTCTCGCAGTGTCTGTCCCTCACGCGGACCACCCATTCTTCGCGCAGCTCATGAAGCATATGTCCGCTGAAGCACTGAAACACCAATACAAAGTCATTGTGTTTCAGACGTTTTATCAAAAGCAGAATGAACTGAAAGTACTGGAGCTGCTCAAGAGGAAAGAAGTTGACGGGCTTATGTTATGCAGCCTTGAAAATGAGTGGGAAGACATCAAAAAATACGTCAAATACGGTCCCGTGGTCTTGGCAAATGAATTCCACGCCGAAGCGGACGTGCCGGTGATCTGCTATGACGAATTCGAAGCCGGATATAAAGGAACGGAGCTTTTTATTCAAAAAGGGCATCATTTAATGGCCTTTTGCTGTGACACGATACACAGCAAGGCCCAGATTATGAGAAAAGAAGGGTTTATGAAAGCATTGTCTGATGCGGGTTTACGTTTCCAGGAGAAGTGGATGTTCAGCCACGCATTTACCATTCATGACGGCTTCCGCATTATGGACCAGATCCACAACATGTCCGAAAAGCCGACCGCCATTTTTACGGGAAATGACCAAGTGGCCGCAGGATTGATTAAAAGGGCCCGCTATTATCAATATGAAGTGCCAAAGCAGCTTGCAGTGCTTGGATATGACAATCAATCGATCTGTGAGGTGACCGATCCGGAAATCACGACAATCGATATTCCTGTTGAAGAGCTGGCTCAAAAAGCCGTATGTGCAATGATAAACCTTCTGAATGGGGAAAGCGGCTTACAGCGGGATGTCGTGACACTGTCCCCTACATTAAAAATAAGACAATCTGTTTAGGCTATATATTAATCTTGAACTATTTTTTATTTTATTCAGATAAAGATTTTGTTAAAAAATAGTAAAGCAGGTTGTCTGAACGGTCATAGCTGCGGTTCCTGTTTTTTAACGAAAAAGACCGCCGGGAATTTGAACTGCACCCTTTTTGTTAGACACAATTAACAATTGGAGGTGCAGTTTTTGTATGGCTAAATTGACAGCTGAGGAAAAAATACACGCGGTTAAAAGGTGTTTTGCGGGGAATAAGGGACATAAACGGATCAAGATCAAATGAAAAGGCATGACCCGGTACAATACCGGAATCATGCCAGTCAAACTGCTTCATGAGATTTTATTTGTCTAACTTTTTAGGATGGCTTCATTTCCGGCGGTTTTTTTAACGATGTTGCTCAATGACCGCGCAGACGATGCGGTCTTTTCCATTAAGATCCTTTTTCACCCGTACGTCAGCATCAGGAAAGAACCGGTGAAACATGTCTTTGACGGCATCCCCCTGAGTCCAGCCGATTTCAAACACCACCAATGCCTGATCTGCGATGACAAATGGAATTTCCTTCATGAAACGCTTATAAAACTGCAATCCGTCAGCACCGTCCGTCAAAGCCCCGGCGGGTTCATGAAGACGGACGACATCTGACAGCATCTTCATGTCTTCCTCAGATATATAAGGTGGATTCGAAACGATGACATCAGCTTTCTTCTCTCGCGTGATAAGCGGTTCAAGCAAATCGCCGCCGATGAAATCCACTTTCGCCCCAAGCCGGTCAGCGTTGTGTCTTGCCGTACTTAAAGCTTGTTCCGAAATATCCGTCGCCGTGACGGAGAAACGCGGGCTCTCAAGCGCAAGAGTCACCGCAATCGCCCCGCTTCCTGTACCGATATCGACGGCTTTAAGACGATCTGTTCCTGGAAAAACTCTTTCCGCTTCGGAAAGAACAGCTTCTACGACTTCCTCTGTTTCAGGACGCGGAATCAGAACGTGTTCATTTACGGAAAATTCCCGTCCGTAAAAGGACTCTTTTCCGGTGATATATTGAACAGGCACTCCTTGATGATGAAGCTCGACAGATTTTTTAAACCTCGAAAAATCAGACTCTGATATGACATCATGGAAGCTTGCCAACAGTTTGCTTCGGTCGATGTTCAGCTGATCTGTCAGCAAAATTTCCGCGGCATTCCGGTCTCTTCCCGCTTCCGTCAAATAAGAAGAAGCCCACCTGAGGGCTTCGAAAATTGTTTTCATGTTTAGCTCTCCGCCTGCTGAAGCTTGCTTGCCTGGTCTTCGACGATCAGCGCGTCGATGACTTCGTCAAGCTTGCCTTCAAGGATCTGGTCGAGCTTTTGAATCGTCAAGCCGATCCGGTGATCGGTGACGCGGTTTTGCGGAAAGTTATACGTGCGGATGCGCTCAGAACGGTCCCCTGTTCCGACGGCGGATTTCCGGTTTTGATCATATTCAGCCTGAGCTTCCTGCTGAAATTTATCGTAAATTCGCGCGCGCAGAACTTTCATCGCTTTTTCTTTGTTTTTGATCTGAGATTTCTCATCCTGGCAAGACACGACAACACCTGTCGGAAGGTGGGTCAGACGGACGGCTGACATCGTCGTATTGACGCTTTGCCCTCCCGGACCGCTCGACGCGAAGGTGTCGACGCGAATGTCTTTTTCATGAATATCGACTTCTACCTCTTCAGCCTCAGGCAGGCAGGCTACCGTTGCCGTGGATGTATGGATGCGCCCGCCGGATTCGGTCTCCGGAACGCGCTGTACACGGTGTGCGCCGTTCTCATACTTCAGCCTTGAGTATGCGCCGTTCCCATTGATCATAAAAATGATTTCTTTATATCCGCCTGTACCTGTCGTATTCGCTTCCATCACTTCTGTTTTCCAGCCTTGGAGCTCTGCGTAGCGGCTGTACATGCGGTAAAGGTTGCCGGCAAATAAAGCAGCCTCTTCACCGCCCGCTGCGCCGCGGATTTCGATGATAACGTTTTTGTCATCGTTCGGATCTTTCGGGATCAGCAGTACCTTCAGCTGGTCTGTGAGCGACTCGATTTCTTCCTGCAGTTCGGAAATTTCCTCTTTAACCATCTCACGCATGTCGGAGTCCAGCTTTTCTTCAAGCATAGCTTTGGCATCGCTCAGCTGTTCCGACGCGCTCCGATAACGTCTGTATACTTCAACTGTTTCCTGTAAATCAGATTGTTCTTTCGAATATTCTCTAAGCTTCTTCGGATCGTTGACAACTTCCGGATCGCTTAATAATTCATTTAATTTTTCGTACCTGTCCTCTATCGATTTTAAACGGTCTAACACGCTATTCACCTCTGTTTGCTGTGCGTAACATTCTAATTATAGTACAGGGACTCCTCCCCGTCAAAACAACTTCGCCGTTATCGGCAGCTGCCGCGTCTTTTTGCTATACTTTTAAGAAAAAAGGAGCTTAACTCAATGCTGGAATCGATTCATCACATCGCCATCATATGCTCGGATTATGAAGCATCCAAAACATTCTATGTCGACAAGCTCGGACTTGAGATTCTGAGCGAAACGTACAGAAAGGACCGGGATTCATATAAACTGGATCTTTCATTAAACGGCCGCTATGTCATCGAGCTGTTTTCTTTTCCAGATCCGCCCGAGCGCCTTACCAGACCGGAAGCTGCCGGACTCCGCCATTTGGCTTTCACAGTGGCCGATCTAGATCAGACCGTCAAGGAGCTCAAGCAAAAAGGCATCACTGCTGAACCGATCCGCACCGATCCCGGAACAGGCAAGCGCTATACGTTCTTCTCCGACCCGGACGGCCTGCCTTTAGAGCTTTACGAGGCATAGCGACGCCTTCGCCATCTGTGGAAAAAACGCTTTCTTTGCCGAATCCCTTCTTCTTTTGTCTAACAGGAAGGAAGCTTTTCATTCAGGTCGAATACCCTTTTTAATGAACAGTTACAGGTTAAAAGGAGGTATCATATGAATACTGCTGATGCGGCAAATGAACTCGGGGTTTCAACCAAAACGGTGCAGCGCTGGGTCAAGCAGCTGCAACTGCCCGCTTCCCGAAATGAGCTTGGCCACTACTTTTTCACGAAAGACGATATCGCCATCTTAAAAGAAGTAAAAGAGCAGTTAAAAAACGGTACGCCTATGCAGGATGTCACGATCAAACGCCCGAAAAAAACCTTCTTCATCAAGAAAAACGAAATGATTCAAACGGAAGAGCCTGCACCGCAACTGAATGAGCGGCTCGAAGAAAGGCTGCAGCGTTTTTTAGAACATGAACAGCTTGAACGCGAGCTGCTCCAAAAGAAAATCGCTGAGCTGGAAAGAAAGCTTGAACAAAAAGCGGACGATGTCGTCTCCTATCAGCTTCTGCAGCAAAGGCGCGAACTGGAAGAAGAACGGCAGCAGATCAAACATCTCGAACAGAAAATCAGCGAATTGGAAAACATGAACCGCCAGGAAAAAGATACAGCCGGCAGAAGAGAAGAAAAAAAACCGAAAAGCAAATTGAAATCGATCTTCTCTTTTTAAAGCGCAAAAAAGCTTGCAAGGCCAACGGCTTCTTGCAAGCTTTTTCCTTATGCTGTAATGGCAATCAATATCGGTAGTGAAATAATTGACAGTACCGCACTGATCACAAACGCGGATGCCGTTTCTGCTTCCTGGCTTTCAAAGTTTGTAGCAATCATAGCCGCCACGGCAGAACCAGGGAATGCCACAAGCAGAACCGCTTTTGTCATGTCAGCGGAAGAAAGGCCGACGACCATCGCGATCAAAAACATTAAAGCAGGCTGAGCAGCGACTTTTAATAAAGCGATGCTCAAAGCAGGCATGCTGAATTTGATTTTACGGATTCCGACAGTCACCCCGACTGCGAAAAGGGCGATACCTGAAGTCGTATTTCCGATCATATCAAGCATTTTCTGCGGCAATTCAGGAATTTGCAGACCGAATAATACAAGAATGATACTTGCAAGCGGCGCAAAAGCGAGCGGTTCAGACAAACCGTGTAAAATTGATTTTCCTGTTACCTTCCAAATGCTTTCTGTCGTTTCCGTTTGTTTTTTAGAAGAACGGCCGACAGTTCCAACGATGATCGCAAGAGGATCAAGCATCGCATTCACGACAATTCCCGTAATCGCGATCGGAATCGCAACTTCCTGCATACCGAACAGGCTGCCCAATACCGGAATTCCCATAAAAGCAAATGTCGGCTGAGCTGAGTTTAATGAGAACATTGAAGCATCTGTTAAATCGTATTTAAACAAAAATCGTAAAAGAAGTAAAATAATAACGTAAAATCCAACGATACCGATAACCAATGAAATCATCAGCGGAATCTGGCTGTAAAACTTATCTTTTGGCGTTGACAAAATGCTTGATACAAAGTGGGCCGGAAGCGCGTATTTCGTAACGAGCGTGCTTACCCCTTTTGCAGATTTAGCATCATAGCTTCCAAAGTGACCCGCGAACCATCCCAGCGCAATAACAAAAAATATTGGCGCAAGGAGGATTAAAATATTTAAAAAGTCCAAGACTGTTTCCTCCTCTATGTTGTCCCTTTCAGGGGACGAATTAACGGCGGCTGATAAATGCGGGAAGCCCTGTTACCAGCCGCCGATCCCGTTTTTTCATCTTTGATTGGTGCAGCCCGGTGACAAAACATCCGGACCCGGGCTGCCGTTTCTTTTTATCGTTTCCTCAGTAATAAATATTAGTCGCGCTTTGCAACAATTGTTTGGTATTCCGGACGCCACATGGCTTCGCGAACGGCCTTTTCGACATCTTCAGGCTGAACTTGGGCCACGCCGTCTTTAATGGCAGCTTTCACAACATCAATTGCCACTTGAACAGATACGTCTTGCAGGTCGTCAATTTTCGGCAGAAGGCCTGCACCCGGTTTTTCATGGTCAACCATGTTCGCGACCGCGTTTGCAGATGCGGCAAACATGCCGTTTGTGATGACTTTCGCTTTCGAAACGATTGTTCCCAGGCCTAATCCAGGGAAGACGAAAGCATTATTGGATTGTCCGATTTCGTGTTTCACGCCATTGTACTCAACAGCTTCAAACGGGCTTCCCGTCGCCACAAGCGCTTTTCCGTCCGTCCATTTGAACAAGTCTTCAGGAACAGCTTCAGCCAGATGTGTCGGATTGGACATCGGCAGAATCACCGGACGCTCAGTATGAGCCGCCATCTCTTTGATAATTTCTTCAGTGAAGGCACCGGCGACACCTGATGTACCAATCAGAATGGTAGGCTTCACTTGACGGATGACTTCCTCAAAGGAAATCTCTCCCTTTTCATTGCGTTTCCATTCTTTCACTTCTTCCGTATCACGCAAATACGGTTCTTGGAAATCCAAAATTTGATCCATGCCTGTCGTTAATAATCCTCTGTAGTCGACTGTCCAGAATGCGCGGCTGGCTTCTTCTTCTGAAAGCCCTTCAAGCACCATGGTGTCGCGAATTTGGTCAGCAATTCCGATACCCGCAGAACCAGGTCCGAAGATGACGACGCGGTGGTCTTTCAAAGACGTGCCAGTCTTTTGGACAGCTGCTAAAATGGCTGCCAGCGTGATAGCCCCTGTTCCTTGGATATCATCATTAAATGTTGAAATTTTATGGTTATATTTACTCATAATGTTGCGGGCGTTTTTATTTCCGAAATCTTCCCAGTGAAGAAGTGCATCAGGGAAAAACTTCAATGCTGTTTCAACATAAGCGTCGATAAATTGTTCGTAACGCTCGCCTTCTACACGCGGATGACGGTTTCCGATGTAAAGCGGATCGTTTAGCAGTTTTTCGTTATTCGTTCCGACATCCAGTACGACCGGGATGACGCGGCTCGGATCGATTCCCGCTGCCGCCGTATATACTGCAAGCTTACCAATTGCAATGTTGATGCCTCCGACGCCCCAGTCGCCGATACCCAAGATGCTTTCGGAATCGGTCGCAACGATCAAATCGATGTCATCAGCAGATGCCTGCAGGTTTTTAAATGCCGTCTCGATTCCGTCTATATCATCGATTGACAAGTAAACACCGTGCGGTCTGCGGTATTCGTGGCTGTATTCCTGAATCGCTTCCCCGACAGTTGGCGTATAGACAACCGGAAGCATTTCACGCAGATGGTTTTGCAATAATTTATAGAAAAGCACTTCGTTTCTGTTTTGCAGATCGTTCAAATATACATTTTGACGAAGTCTGTCAGGTTGACGGGAAAATTGTTCATAAGCCCGGTCCGCCTGCTGATCAAGGCTGAGAACAGTCGGCGGCAGAAGCCCTTCAAGACCAAGGTTTTTTCTTTCTTCAAGCGAAAATGCAACACCTTTATTAAGCGTCGGAATGGAAAGAACGTCTTTTCCCCGCAAAGAAGTCTCCAAATATCCTTCCTTCGTTCTTCTCATGTTGTTCACACTAATTACCTTCTTTCTTAAAATGTTAATGAAGTGAAATAAATACGGTAAACAATATAGAACATTTGCCTTTTTACACATGTAGATTGTCAAATATGTAACGCGCGTTTTTGACAAAAAACTGAACATTTCCTAAAACCTATTTACTTTTTACTGACTACAGTAAGTCATTTTATGCCTGACTTTGTCAAAATTCAAGCGATGAAAATTAGTTAATTTTTTCGTATTCTTAATTAAGTTTTTTAATTACATTAATTCCTATAAAAAGGATTCAATAAAAAAAACACTTGTTTTTACCAAGTGTTTTTGCGTGAAAATCTATATGTTTTTCCGATTTCATTTTGGCTTTCCAGGCACTTCATGATGGTGGCGGCAGCGTGCTTCATATGCTTCGGAAGCCCCCACCAAAATGACCGGATCGTCATAAGAAGCAGGTTTTCCATTGATCAGCCTCTGCGTACGGCTGGCCGGAGATCCGCAGACAGAGCACACCGCTTGCAGCTTCGTCACCGTTTCCGCTAAAGCCATAAGATCAGGCACGACACCGAAAGGCTCGCCCCGGAAGTCCAAATCAAGACCTGCTGCAATCACACGGTAGCCCTGATCAGCCAGAGAAGTTAACGTGCCGACAATCGTTTCGTCAAAAAACTGGACTTCATCGACGCCGATGACATCCGTTTCTTTGCTTATGTATTGAAAAATGTCTTCCGGAGATGCGATGGCATGGCAAACAATGGATGTCCCATTATGCGAAACAACCGATTCGCTGCTGTAGCGATTATCAATGGCCGGTTTAAACACTTTGACTTCCTGTCTCGCAAACGTTGCCCTTTTGATCCGGCGGATCAGCTCCTCTGACTTGCCCGAAAACATGCTTCCGCATATGAGCTCAAGCCATCCGCTTTGCTTCATGATGTACATCCGACTAACTCCTCTCCAGCAATAATTGCAAGTAAAAAAACAGGCAAGAAAAATCCTGCCTGTTTATCATATCTATTATTACTTAAGACCGTATTTTTTGTTAAAGCGATCAACACGACCATCAGCAGAAGCGAATTTTTGGCGGCCAGTGTAGAACGGATGGCATTCAGAACAAATCTCAACGCGTACCTCTTCTTTTACTGAACCTGTTTCAAATTCGTTTCCACAAGCGCATTTGACTGTTGCTTTTTTGAACTCAGGATGAATTCCTGCTTTCATGTCTGTCATCTCCTTCCGCCCTGAATCCAATTCGGAAACAGAGTTATTATTCCGGGACAAAACCTCCGGAACGCATATGATAGAATTATAACAGCGATTCGGACGTTTTGCAAACTAAAGTTTTAAATCAGCGCCTTGCCGCTGACATATTCGCTTGCTTCCATTCCTGGATCAGAATATCGAAAAACTCCTGATTCGTTTTCGTCTTTTTCATTTTTCTCATGAATTTTTCGACGAAATCAGGCGTGTCAGACATCGTTTTCCGGATGGACCACAGACGGTCAAGGTGCTCTTTCGGAACGAGAAGCTCTTCTTTACGCGTACCCGAACGGCGAATATCAATGGCAGGAAAGATTCTTCTTTCCGCAAGAGAACGGTCAAGATGAAGCTCCATGTTCCCTGTCCCTTTAAATTCTTCATAGATGACGTCATCCATCCGCGAGCCCGTGTCGACAAGAGCGGTCGCCAGGATCGTTAAACTGCCGCCCTCTTCGATGTTGCGGGCCGCTCCAAAGAAACGCTTTGGACGGTGGAAAGCGCCGGGATCGATTCCCCCTGACAACGTTCGGCCGCTCGGCGGAATGACTAGGTTATAAGCGCGGGCAAGCCTTGTAATGCTGTCCATTAAAATGATAACGTCCTTTTTATGCTCAACAAGCCTCATCGCACGTTCCAATACAAGCTCGGCCACCTTGATGTGGTTTTCAGGAACTTCGTCAAACGTTGAGCTGACAACATCTCCTGCAACCGAACGTTCGATGTCGGTCACTTCCTCAGGTCTTTCATCGATAAGAAGCACGATCAGCTCCGCTTCCGGATGATTGGTTGTGATGCTGTTCGCGATCTCTTTCAAGAGCATTGTTTTACCTGCTTTAGGCGGAGCGACGATCAGACCGCGCTGTCCGAAGCCGACCGGCGCCATCATGTCCATGATCCGTGTTGACAGGTGATTCGGTTTCGTTTCAAGCACCATCTGGCGGTCTGGATAAAGCGGCGTTAACGCTGGAAAGTGGACGCGTTCTTTTGCCGATTCAGGATCGTCTCCGTTAACCGCTTCAACATGCAGAAGGCCGTAATACCGTTCGTTTTCTTTTGGAGGACGGACCTTTCCGGACACTTTGTCACCGTTTCTCAAATCAAAACGACGGATTTGCGAAGCGGAAATATAGATATCCTCTGAACTAGGGGAATAATTGATCGGTCTGAGAAAGCCGAACCCTTCGGACTGGATGATTTCCAATACGCCTTCCATGAACAGCAGATCTTCCTGCTCGGCGTTTGCTTTCAGAATGGCAAAAATCAGTTCCTTTTTTGTCAGTTTGCTGTAATAAGAGACTTTATAATGCCTTGCAAGCTCATACAGCTCTTTTAATTTCATATTTTCCAAAGATGAAATGGATACATCTTTCACTAAGAACACCACTCTTTTCTAATCGAATAATTTACTTTGTTTCATCAATTTCACGTAAGACGCTTATTTATACTGCCGATTCGTTTACCGGCAACGCTTCTACCCATATATATCGACGTATTGAAAAGGATTATAAGTATGAGTCGAGAAAGAAGCGAGGACTTAACAAGAGAAGATAATCGCATATCTGATAGATGCGGCAGGATTTTGGCTCTCTAAGAACCAACATGTGCAGAAAATTTCGCAGCACTCTTTAGTTTTACCTCATTTGTCGTACATATTCAACTTCATTTACGATTTGACATGAAATTGATAGAGATGACCCTGTTTTGAAAATGCTTTGACATGAAGAAGAAAAGCCGTTAGCTATTGTATCAGAGTATGAACCTTGATTCAATTCGTGAAGTGAAATACAAGGGAAAAGCGGGTCGTCTATATCCCCGCTTTTCTCTTCCTTATGGCCGGATGACCAGGTTAGGTTTTTTCTTGAGACTGTGTCTTCCGTCCACAAACCGCACCGTACCGGATTTCGCTCTCATGACTATACTGTGGGTCGTTCCAACAGATCCTTTGAATTGCACGCCTTTCAAAAGCTCTCCGTCTGTGACACCGGTTGCGGCGAAAATCGCGTCGTCTCCTTTGACGAGGTCTTCCATGCGGAGCACTTTGCCCGTATCAAGCCCCATCTTTTCACAGCGTCTCAGTTCTTCTTCGTTTTGAGGAAGAAGCTTTCCGTGAATTTCTCCTCCGAGAGCTTTGAGTGCGACAGCAGACAGGACGCCTTCCGGAGCGCCTCCTGAGCCGAATAAAATATCGACGCCTGTATGATCAAAAGCGGTGTTAATGGCACCGGCCACGTCCCCGTCATTGATCAGCTTGATTCGGGCGCCCGCTTCGCGAAGCTCATGGATGATTTTCTCGTGCCGCGGACGGTTCAAAATCGTGGCTACGACATCTTCTACATCTTTATTTTTTGCTTTTGCCACAGCTTTCAAGTTATCAATCACAGGCGCTTCAATATCGATGCAGCCGACAGCTTCAGGACCTACAGCGATTTTATCCATATACATGTCAGGCGCATTCAGCAGGTTTCCGTGATCAGCCACAGCAATGACTGCGAGCGCGTTCCATCCGCCGCTTGCGACGATGTTCGTCCCTTCGAGAGGATCTACTGCTACGTCTACGCGAGGGCCGTAGCCGTTGCCGAGCTTTTCTCCAATATAAAGCATCGGCGCTTCGTCCATTTCCCCTTCTCCGATTACGACCGTTCCCTTCATAGGAATGGTGTCAAACACATCCCTCATGGCGCTTGTCGCGGCGTCGTCGGCCTCGTCCTTTTTACCTCTACCCATCCAGCGCGCTGACTTAAGCGCAGCCGCTTCTGTCACACGCACCAGCTCCATCGATAAGCTTCTTTCCATCCCTATCTAATCTCCTCTCCCCCATATGAAATCGTTTTATGTTTGATCTATCACAGCATTTGTCCATCAGGAATTTTGCAGCTGTTCAATTTCCTGGTCTGTCAATTTTTCGCGCCAGACAGTGGCCCCGAGCTTTGCCAGCTTTTCTTCAAGCTGGCTGTAGCCTCTGTCAAGGTGCTCCAAACCGGTGATTTCAGTGACTCCTTCCGCCATTAGACCCGCTACAACGAGACACGCTCCCGCCCGCAGATCGCTCGCTTTCACCTTGGCGCCCTGCAGCGGAACGGGACCGGTAATAATCGCCGATCTGCCTTCGACCTTCATCGACGCGCCCATGCGCCTCAGCTCGTCAATATGTTTGAAGCGGGCGGAATAAATGGTGTCAGTGACGACGCTCGTCCCGTTTGCCTTCGTTAAGAGCGATGTCATCGGCTGCTGCAGATCGGTCGGAAAACCGGGGTATACGAGCGTTTTCAAATCGACCGGTTTCAGCTCTTTCTGCCCGCCGACCATTAAAATCTGCTCGCTGCTTTCTTCGATTCGAACCCCCATTTCGCGGAGCTTGGCGATTAACGATTCCAAATGCGTCGGAATCACATTATCAATCAGCACTTCTTGTCCCATGGAAGCGGCTGCGATCATGAAAGTGCCGGCTTCGATCCGGTCCGGAATAATCGAGTGTCTGCACCCGTGAAGCGACTCAACGCCTTCGATGCGGATGACATCCGTACCGGCACCTTTTATTTTTGCTCCCATGCTCGTTAAAAGGGTGGCAACATCGATAATCTCAGGTTCTTTCGCAGCGTTTTCAATTACGGTTCTGCCTTTGGCAAGCACGGCGGCAAGCATGATGTTGATCGTTGCTCCAACACTGACGACATCAAGATAAATGCGCGCGCCTTTTAATTCCTCTGCACGCAGATAGATCGCACCCTGTTCGTTCGTCACTTCGGCTCCGAGCGCCTCAAAACCTTTGATATGCTGATCAATCGGTCTCGGACCGAGGTGGCAGCCGCCTGGAAGGCCGATGACCGCTTTCTTAAAGCGTCCGAGCATCGCGCCCATTAAGTAATAAGAAGCCCGAAGCTGTTTCACTTTTCCATTCGGCAAAGGCATGCTGATCATCGGCGCAGGATCAACGACCATTTCTCCCTTTTCAAAGTGAACGTTTCCGCCGATCTCTCTCAGCAGATCGCGCAGCGTCAAAATGTCTGAAATATGGGGAAGGCCTTCAAGCGTAACCGTCGAATCAGCCAAAATCGTCGCGGGTATGAGAGCGACAGCGCTGTTTTTCGCTCCGCTTATATGTACTGTGCCATTGAGAGGATCGCCGCCGGCTATATTTAACTTTTCCATGATCGTCTCCTTCCTTAAAGAAGATAGCTAATGGAGCGCTTCATAATGAGATTTCCAAAATAAATGGTTCATTTCAAAATCTATCCAATTAGAAGAGAAAGAATACAACACATTTTAAATTTATCGGGAAGAAAAGTAGCGAAGCAGACTGCGGCAAGGTTCTCTTCTGCAAAACATTCATTTCTCTTTGTAAGACAAAATGGTGACAAACGGAGGGAGCCCCTCCACTTGCCACCCACATGAAGCAATTATTTATTCCAGTCAGCTAAAAACTGTTCAATCCCTTTATCAGTAAGCGGGTGCTTTGTAAGCTGATGAATGACTTTGAGAGGCATCGTGCCGATATGCGCTCCCCTTAGCGCGGCTTCAGTCACATGCTGCGCATGGCGGATGGACGCGGCGATGATTTGCGTGTCCAAACCGTGCACATCGAAAATTTGTTTAATTTCACTGATCAAATCGAGGCCGTTGTGGCCGATATCGTCAAGGCGTCCCAGGAACGGGGAAACATACGTAGCTCCTGCTCTTGCGGCAAGAAGCGCCTGGTTTGCGCTGAAGATCAGCGTGACGTTCGTTTTAATCCCGAGATCGGTTAATGCTTTAACAGCTTTCAGGCCGTCAGACGTCATCGGAATTTTCACCGTAATATTCGGCGCGATTTTCGCAAGCTCTTTTCCTTCTTCAATCATCTCTTCAGCCTTCAGAGAAATAACCTCAGCGCTGACTGACCCAGAAACCACTTCGGTAATTTCACGCAGACGGTCATGAAACGAAATGTTTTCTTTTGCTACTAAACTAGGATTTGTCGTAACTCCCGCAAGCACGCCGAGAGCGTGCGCCTCTTTAATTTCGTCTAAATTTGCAGTATCAATAAAAAACAGCATATTGATAAAACCTCCTGTCATGAAAATGTCTGAACTGTGGAACTTGTTTGCGCTTTCCGGATGATATGGATAAAACCGCCTGTCGCTATCAGGCGGCTTTTTTGACTGAACGGGAAGCAAAAGAGCCTCATGCCGTCAAAGGCATGTGTTAACAGCACTTCCCTAAAACATCAGAAAAACATCCTGTTTCCCCGGCTTTGCGGGAAAACAGATGCTTTTCCAATCGTCATTATGCTTTGTTTGAAGAACCAAATTCACGCATTTTGCCGATCACTGTTTCTTTGATAGCTTCGCGTGCAGGTCCGAGGTATTTGCGCGGATCATACTCTTCAGGCTTCGCAGCAAGCGTTTCGCGAACAGCTTTCGCAGAAGCAATTTGATTTTCAGTGTTGACGTTGATTTTTGCCGTACCTAAAGAAATAGATTTCTTAATGTCGGCAGTCGGAATGCCTGTACCGCCATGAAGTACGAGCGGAAGACCAGTCGCGTTTCCGATTTCTTCCATTTCTTCGAATCCAAGGTTTGGTTCGCCTTTGTAAGGGCCGTGAACAGAACCTAATGCAGGTGCAAGGCAGTCGATTCCTGTGCGCTCAACAAGTTCTTGGCACTCTTTAGGATCCGCGTAGATGACGCCTTCTGCAATGACGTCGTCTTCCTGTCCGCCTACAGTTCCAAGCTCAGCTTCAACTGATACGCCGTGGAAATGAGCGAGCTCAACAACTTTTGAAGTCGTCGCAACGTTCTCCTCGAAAGGATGGTGGGAAGCGTCGATCATAACGGAAGTGAATCCCGCATGAATCGCTTTTGCACAAGATTCAAAGCTTGAGCCGTGGTCTAAATGAATCGCAACAGGTACTGTTACGTTGTATTCTTCCATCAGCGCTTTAACCATTGCCACAACGGTTTTAAATCCGCCCATATAGCGTCCTGCACCTTCTGATACACCGAGGATAACAGGAGATTTCTCTTCTTCAGCGGCTTGTAAAATCGCTTGAGTGAACTCAAGGTTATTTAAGTTAAATTGTCCGACAGCATATCCGTTTTCTTTTGCTTTATTCAACATTTCCGTCATTGATACTAAAGGCATGTCGAAAGTCCTCCTTATGTAGCCTGATTTGCTTTTGCGAAAAAAGCCTCCACACCTACCTAGCATGACCAGAAAAAACCGCCATATGTAAAATGTTTTGGTTTTTTAAATACGTTAGATAGCTTTTCTCTACTTATATAGAATAACAATTAATCAACAAATCGGCAACATTGTGACTGTGACAACATCAAAAACTTTTCCGCTATCCGTTGGATTTTATGGGCAGATAGGTTTTAACGGCATCGCGAATTTCGTCGATGTCAAAAGGCTTCGCAAAGTGCGTCAGGGCTCCAAGCTCTTTCGATTCCTGGATCATGTCGAGCTCTCCGTAGGCCGTCATAATGATGACGCGGATCCCCTCGTCAATGACCTTCATCCTTTTCAAAATTTCAATTCCGTCCATGCCGGGGATTTTCATATCGAGCAAAACGAGGTCGGGGCGCTGGTTTTTCACAATGTCAAGCGCTTGAATCCCGTTCGCAGCCTGGAAGGTTTTGTATCCTTCTTTATTGAAAACTTCATTCAGCAGAACCCGAATCCCGTACTGGTCGTCTACGATTAAAATCTTCTCATTCATGATTTACACCTCTATATTTATAATTTTCGCCAAAATTAAGCAGTAGTTTATCTATTCTGTTTTGTTTTTCTCTTTTCCTTTAATTAAAATATTTAAGTTTGCGACATATTTAGAGGATTTTTCCCATTATTCTCTTTTGTTATATAATGATAGTCAGTAAAGAAGGAGGAGTCAGCTTGCTTAAAATTTTCACCACTCAATTGACGGGAATCTTCAACCGGATTCAAGAGGGCGAGGCCCAATCGATAGAGGACGGCGCCCGCTTGTTGGCCCAGGCGGTCATCAGTGATCATTCGGTTTATGTATACGGAAAAAATGAATTGGAAGGCATTTCGAAAGAAGCGATGTACAGTTCTGAACCGTTCCCCTCAGTCAAAGCGCTGCCGAAGGACGAAGAAAACTGGCCCGATTTTGAAATGACGGACAAAGTGCTGATGTTCTGCGCCGGTTCAGCGGATGACGAAGAGCTGAAAATGGCAGAAAAACTGTATGAACAAGGAATCGGACTTGTTGTCGTCTCCCCTTCGGGAAAAGACGGCGCCCCGATCGCATCATTCGCCGATGTCCATATCGATTCAAAGCTGAAAATGCCGCTTCTTCCTGATGAAGACGGAACAAGGTTCGGATTTCCGTCCCTGATGGTCAGCCTCTACATTTATCATGCCCTATCCTTTACATTAAAGGAAATTCTTCAGGAATACCAATAAAACAGGGTTGCCTAAAGGAAATTAATGACGGTGAGGCCGGCCTTAATGAATATAGTACCAGTTCAGGCCGCCATGATCACCAGAAAAATCCCAAAAAAAGGCCTGCCGGCGTGATTTGCCGGCAGGCCTTTTTCTTTTTTACAGCTTTTCCGAAGTCTTCAGCGAAGCATGTACGAAGTCTCTGAACAGAGCCTGAGGTCTTGTCGGTCTTGACGTGAATTCAGGGTGGAACTGAGACGCGACAAACCATGGATGGTCTTTAAGCTCGATAATTTCCACGAGGCGGCCGTCAGGGCTTGTCCCGGAAAATACGAATCCAGATTCTTCCATCTGCTGTCTGAACTCATTGTTGAATTCGTAGCGGTGGCGATGGCGTTCATAGACCACTTCATTTTCATACGCCTGATACGCTTTCGACCC
The DNA here is from genome assembly GCF_022832475.1 of Bacillus sp. B19-2. NCBI lineage: Bacteria > Bacillati > Bacillota > Bacilli > Caryophanales > Bacillaceae > Bacillus > Bacillus sp. B19-2. The sequence goes on along the minus strand of NZ_JALHKQ010000002.1, from coordinate 412,948 downwards.
TTCTTGAAGCTTGCACGGATAAAGTCCGAGGCGCAGTGTTCCGCCGAGGTCTTCAATGTCCTTTTGTTCAGGGAGAAGGTCGATAATCGGATACGGTGTGGAAGGATCGATTTCGGCTGAATGCGCTCCTTCAAGACCGAGCACGTTTCTCGCGTATTCAATCGATGCCACCTGCATTCCGAGGCAAATGCCGAAGAACGGAATCTTTTGTTCGCGGGCATATTTGACTGTCGTGATTTTCCCTTCAACACCGCGGTCTCCAAATCCGCCCGGCACAAGAATACCGTCCGCATTCTGAACAAGATCGGCAACGTTTTCTTCTGTCACTTCTTCCGCATTGATCCATTTAACCTGAATGTCTGCGTCAAACGCATAACCTGCATGGCGAAGCGATTCCACAACTGAAATGTAAGCATCAGGGAGCTCGACGTATTTACCGACCAAAGCGATGGTCACCGTTTTGGACAGACTTTTCACCTTTTTAACAAGTTCTTTCCATTCTTCCATATCGGCTTCTCTGCAATCCAGCTTCAAGTGGCTGCAGACCAGGCTGTCCAGCCCTTGTTTTTGCAGGTCGAGAGGAATGGAGTAGAGCGTATCCGCATCGCCGGCCTCGATGACGGCTTTAGGATCGATGTCGCAGAACAGCGCGATTTTATCTTTCATGTCCTGAGAAATCGGCATTTCTGTTCTCACGACGATGACATTTGGCTGGATGCCGAGGCTGCGCAGTTCTTTTACGCTGTGCTGAGTCGGCTTTGTTTTCATTTCTCCCGCCGCTTTAAGATATGGAACGAGCGTACAGTGAATGTACATCACATTGTCGCGGCCGACATCGCTCTTGATCTGGCGGATCGCTTCAAGAAACGGCAGCGATTCGATATCACCGACGGTTCCGCCGATTTCGGTGATCACGACATCAGCGCCCGTTTCTTTTCCGGCGCGGAATACGCGGTCTTTAATTTCATTTGTGATATGAGGTATAACCTGTACGGTACCGCCTAAATAATCGCCTCTGCGCTCTTTTTTCAGTACCGTGGAATAGATTTTTCCTGTTGTCACGTTGCTGTATTTATTTAAATTGATGTCGATGAAGCGCTCATAGTGGCCGAGGTCAAGATCCGTTTCCGCACCGTCGTCGGTTACGAACACTTCACCGTGCTGATACGGGCTCATCGTCCCCGGGTCTACGTTGATATACGGGTCAAATTTTTGAATGGTGACATTCAAACCTCTGTTCTTCAGCAGGCGTCCGAGCGAAGACGCCGTAATTCCTTTTCCAAGCGAGGATACAACTCCTCCGGTTACAAAGATATATTTTGTCATTTCTGTACCCCTCTCTTCGATTAACGCTTATTCCTTAAAATGCTCTTTTTATGAAAAATCATTTAGATCTTTTCTAAATGATTTAAATGATAAGGAGGCGGAAAAACAAGAAAGCTCCCTTTCAATTTCTTGAAAGGGAGCTGATAGTCCGTATCACTCGAATCTCTTCGTTTTGAAGAGCCCAAAATACATACTACATAGTTCGCCTGCGAAAGTCAAGATCGATTTAAACATGAATTCCGTTCAGACGGCAAAATTACTCTTCGTCTTCCTCTTCTTCAAAATCTTCCTCATCATCATCCAGGATCTCGTCTTCAAGATCATCCAGCTCATCATCGTCGGCTTCATCGATTTCTTCGAATTCATCGGCGTCAATGTCCAAATCTTCTTCGACATCGTCAAGAAGAATATCATCCTCATCGATTTCTTCGAATTCGTCAAGATCAAGATCTTCTTCAACCACTTTTTTCGCTTTTTTCTTTTTCGCTTTTACAGTCGGCTGTGTTTCTTCATCAAGCTGATCATACGGATACCAGCTGCGCAGGCCCCACGTTTGGTCTGACAGCGCCAAAAAGCGTCCGTCGATATTTAAATCTGTGTAGAACTGGGCGATGCGGTCTTCCAGCTCTTCTTTCCCCATTCCAAGCAAGGAAGCCACTTGATCTGTTAGCTCCTGGAATGTAATCGGTTTTTTGTGTTCCGAGAAAATTTCGTATGCGATTTCAACTAAAGCCATTTCCTTTAGCTGTTCCTCTGAGTATTGTTTCAAACTCATCGCCAGACACTCCCTTTCTATCTTCATGTATGTATCTACTATCTCTGTCATAGAAAATAAGCATGTAATCCCTGTCTTTACGACAAACCATACCTCTCATTATAAACAAAAGAAATCACTTTATGCCACCTTTATTCCCGTTAATTCAATAATTTTTACCTGTTGCATTGGAAATCGGCGGCAAGCGGGATTGAAACATAGAACAGCCGGGAGCGTCCGGCCCCTTGAAAACGAAAAAAACTGCGTCGGCGGCCTGTCCGCCGGCAGCAGCCCAAACCGTGCCAGACGGCTGTTTTCCACCCTTATTTCATCAGCATTCTCGAAATGACGAGCTTTTGAATTTCCTGCGTTCCTTCATAGATTTGTGTGATTTTTGCATCGCGCATAAAGCGCTCGACCGGATAATCCTTTGTGTAGCCGTATCCGCCGAATATTTGCACGGCCTCCGTCGTCACTTTCATAGCCGTATCCCCTGCGTATAGCTTTGACATGGCGGAAGCTTTTCCATAAGGCAGCCCCTCTGATTCAAGCCATGCCGCCTGGTAGGTTAAAAGCCTTGAAGCTTCAATCTCAGTCGCCATATCAGCCAGTTTAAAAGCGATGCCCTGCTGCTCGGCGATCGGCCTGCCGAATTGCTTCCGCTCTTTCGCATACGCCTTCGCCGCCTCAAATGCACCCTGGGCAATCCCGACGGCTTGAGCGGCAATTCCGTTTCTGCCTCCATCAAGCGTCTGCATTGCGATTTTAAAGCCTTCACCTTCCCCGCCAAGGCGGTTTTTTAAAGGCACGCGGCAGTCCTGAAAGATAATTTCGGTTGTCGGCGATGAACGGATGCCCAGTTTCCTTTCTTTTTTCCCGACAGAAAAACCGGGAAAATCCTTTTCAACGATAAAAGCGGTTGTGCCTTTGTGCTTCTGTTCCGGCGCAAGGTTGGCAAACACGATGTAGATGTCTGCAATTCCGCCATTTGTGATAAAGATCTTCGTTCCGTTTAAAATATACTCATCACCATTTCTGACCGCGGTCGTTTTCATGCCGCCGGCATCAGAGCCTGAACCGGGCTCCGTCAATCCGTAGGCGCCTATCTTTTCACCGCGGGCCATCGGCTTTAAGTATTCCTGCTTCTGTTCTTCCGTTCCGAATGCATAAATCGGCCAGCCCGCAAGCGAAGTATGGGCTGACAAGGTGACGCCCGTTGAGGCGCAGACTTTGGAAAGCTCTTCAACCGCGATGACATAGGCGAGATAGTCGCTGCCGATCCCCCCGTATTCTTCAGGCCACGGTATTCCCGTCAGCCCCAATTCCGCCATTTTGGAAAATAGTTCTATGTCAAACCGCTCTTCCTCATCCCGCTCCTTTGCAGTCGGCTCCACCTCTTGACGGGCAAAGTCGCGCACCATCTTCTGTATCATTTGGTGCTCTTCACTCAGCTTAAAGATCATTCTTTTCCCCCCTTATAAATGCTTACCGATGACGATCCGCTGGATCTCGCTCGTGCCCTCATAAATTTCACACACTTTCGCATCTCTGAAATATCGTTCAGCGCTGAAATCCTTTGTATATCCGAAGTCTCCGAGCAGCTGCACGGCCTCTCCGGCGACATACATCGCCGTTTCCGAAGCGAACAGTTTGGCCATTGAAGCAGCCTTTCCCGTCTGAACGCCTTGCTGTTTCAATGAAGCGGCCTGATAGACGAGAAGCCTGGCCGCCTCTGTCCTCGCCGCCATGTCGGCCAGCTTAAAGGCAAGCCCTTGCCCGTTCTTATACAGCTCTCCGTCCGGATACCGTTTTTCCAGAAATTGGACGGCTTCAGAAAGCGCTCCTTCGGCGATACCCAGAGCCTGCGCCGCAATTCCGATCCGCCCGGTATCCAGATTGGAAAGGGCCATTTTGAATCCTTTTCCTTCCTTCCCCAGCAGCTGCCGGGCGGGAATGACAGCGTTATCAAAACTTAAAGTGACCGTCAGCGAACCGTGAAGCCCCATTTTCTCTTCATTTTTCCCGATAAAAAAGCCCGGCGTGCCCTTCTCCACAATAAAAGCCGAAATGCCTCCCGCTCCCTCTTTCGGATCGGTTGAAGCAAAAACAAGATAAATGTCCGCGGCACCGCCGTTTGTGATAAAAACTTTCGTTCCGTTCAGCACATAGGTATCGCCGCGCTTTATGGCCCTGGTTTTTAGACTGCCCGCATCGGAACCGGCACTCGGTTCGGTTAAACAAAAAGCTCCCAAGTACTGCCCTGCTGCCAGCTTTTTAACATAGTGCTCTTTTTGCCGCTCATTTCCGTATAAAAGAATGGGAATGGTGACAATTGACGTGTGTACAGATAGAACCGCGCCAAGAACGGCGCTTTTCTTTGACAGCTCATGGATGGTCATCATATAGGTGATAAAGTCATGACCGGCTCCGCTGTACTTAGCCGGTATCGGAATCCCCATCCAGCCGCGCTCCGCCATTTTCTTCAAAAGAGAGGTTGGAAAACGCCCTTTCTCCATTTCAGGTACAAAAGGAGCGACCTCCTGTTTAACAAATTGCCTGACAATCTTCTGCATGCGGGTCTGCTCTTCTGTAAACTGAAAATTCAAGGTCACCCCTCCTTATGTCGGCTGCTTTTCGTACGTGTAAAACCCTCTGCCCGTTTTCTTTCCGAGACGTCCTGCGCTGACATATTGTTTAAGGAGCGGACATGGCCGGTATTTATCATCGCCAAAGCCTTCATGCAGCGTCTCCATAATATACAGACACGTATCCAGACCGATCAGATCAGCGAGAGCCAGCGGGCCCATCGGATGGTTCATGCCTAGCTTCATGATTCCGTCTATGCTTTCTTTCTCGGCGACGCCTTCATAAAGCGCAAAAACTGCCTCATTAATCATCGGCATTAAAATGCGGTTGGAGATAAATCCCGGAAAATCCCGCACCTCGATCGGAACCTTGTTCATCCGCTCCGCCGCAGCCACGACAGTTTCATATGTTTCACCGCTCGTCTCAAGCCCCCTGATGACCTCGACAAGCTGCATGACCGGAACCGGGTTCATAAAATGCATGCCGATGACATTCTGAGGTTTTTTCGTGACGGAAGCGAGTTCCGTAATCGACAATGACGATGTATTTGATGCCAATATGGCTAAGTCTTCGGTCACTTCATCAAGCCGTTTGAAAATTTCTTTTTTTACATCCATTTGCTCAACAGCCGCTTCAATGATGAGAAAAGCTTCCCGCGCTTCGTCGAGCGAAGCCGAAGGGGAAAGACGCTGGTAGATTTGCTGCACGTCACCATGCGGAAGCTTGCCTTTTTCCGCCTGTCTGACTAGCTGGCCGGAAATGCGCTTCATTCCCTCTTCAATTTGGTCAGGTGATACGTCATGCATGTAAACATTGTATCCGGCCTGGGCAGAGACCTGGGCGATCCCGGCTCCCATCTGGCCGGCTCCGATGACCATGATCGTGTCTTTTTTCATTTAAAATCCCCCTTTTTATACCTCGATCATCACGGCGTCTCCCTGACCGCCGCCGCTGCAAATGGCAGCAATACCTGTACCGCCGCCGCGCCGTTTTAATTCGTACATAAGCGTCAAAATGATTCTTGCCCCGCTCGCGCCGATCGGATGGCCAAGTGCAATGGCGCCGCCGTTGACATTGACCTTCTCCATGTCAAGGCCCGCGATCTTTCCGCTTGCCAAAGCTACCGCGGCGAAAGCTTCATTGATTTCAAACAGTTTGATATCAGAAAGCTCAGCTCCGGTTTTGTTAAGCAGTTCTCTGATGACAAGCCCTGGGGTTTTCGGGAAGTCTTTGGCTTCGACTGCAATGGATGTGTGCGCTTTAATGACGGCGGACGCCTTCACATTGAGTTCCTTTGCCCTGTCTTCATTCATCACGATAAGCGAACATGCCCCGTCATTTACACCCGGCGCGTTTCCCGCAGTAATTGTCCCGTCATGGTCAAAAACCGGAGCAAGCTGTGACAGCCTTTCCAATGACGTGTCGCGCCGCGGAGCTTCATCTTGATCGACCGTTAATTCGCCGCCCCGCTTTTGCGGTATACGAACCGGGACGATCTCTTCTCCGAGCGCACCTGAAGCCGCAGCCTGTACGGCCCGCATGTGGCTCCTGAGCGCCCATCGATCCTGCTCTTCCCTGGCAATCTCCAACTCTTTCGCAGCTGCATTTCCGTAGGAGCCCATATGAACGCCCGTAAATGAGCATGTCAGCCCGTCTGTGATCATCAAATCTTTAACCGCTCCGTCTCCCATTCTCAGCCCCCATCTCGCTTTTTGAAGCAAATAAGGGGCATTTGACATCGATTCCATACCTCCTGCGGCAATGACCTCCGCATCACCGGCCCGGATGATCTGATCCGCCATTGTGACGCTTCTTAAACCTGAAGCGCACACTTTATTAATCGTTTCCGTTTTGACGTCCCATGGCAGTCCCGCAAAACGCGCGGCCTGCCTCGACGGCAGCTGCCCCTGTCCGCCTTGAAGAACGGAACCCATGATGACTTCATCGACATCCTCAGGATGTACACCGGAACGTTTTAATGCTTCTTTTACGGCGATTCCGCCGAGCTCCGCTGCCGTCTTTGACTGAAGCGCGCCCCCGAGTTTTCCAAAAGGTGTGCGCGCGCCGCCTGCAATAACCGATCTCGCCACCTGACATCCTCTCCCCTTATCATGATTTGTGATACCGATGATAAAAGAAGGCGGAGATCCGGCTCACACCTTCTTTATTCAAAACATGAAATCCGTCTATGAAGCATGTTCTTTTTGTTCTGAGCCGAATACGGCGCGTTCAAGCAGTTCCGCCACATCGTAGGTGCCGATCTGATCCTCCATTTCCTTGGCTTTTGTTCCGTCGCCGAGCATCGTCAAACAATACGGACAGCCCGAACTGATGACAGAAGGTGATGTGCTGAGCGCCTGCTCCGTTCTGGCAACGTTGATCCTTGTGCCCGTCTCTTCCTCCATCCACATGAGACCGCCCCCCGCTCCGCAGCACATTCCGTTTTCACGGCTGCGTTCCATTTCTGCTAAACGGATGCCCGGAATGGAGCGCAGAATAGCGCGCGGCGGATCGTAAACCTCATTGTAGCGGCCCAAATAGCATGAATCATGAAAGGTGACGGTTTCGTGAACCGGAAACTCAGGTTTCAGCCTTCCTTCTTCAATAAGAGCAGCGAGCATTTCTGTATGATGATACACCTCCGCTTTCAGACCAAAATCAGGATATTCATTTTTAAAAATATTGTATGCATGCGGATCGATGGTTACAATTTTTCGAACATCATTTTTTTCGAATTCCTCAATGTTTTTTGCGGCAAGCTCCTGGAATAAAAACTCGTTGCCAAGCCGCCTCGGCGTATCGCCTGAATTTTTTTCTTTATTGCCTAAAATCGCGAACGTGACCCCGGCTTGATTGAGGAGACGCGCGAAAGCCATGGCGATCTTCTGGCTTCTCCGGTCATACGATCCCATCGACCCGACCCAAAACAGGTATTCAAAGGACTCGCCTTTTTTCTTCATTTCTTTCACTGTCGGCACCTTAACGTCGTCTCTCATGTCACGCCAGTTTTCGCGTTCTTTTCTGTTTAATCCCCAAGGGTTGCCCTGTCTTTCAATGCTCGTCATGGCGCGCTGGGCATCTGCATCCATTTTTCCTTCTGTGAGCACGAGATAGCGGCGGAGATCGATGATCTTGTCGACGTGCTCATTCATGACCGGGCACTGATCTTCACAATTCCGGCACGTTGTGCATGCCCAAATTTCCTCTTCGGTGATGATGTCGCCGATTAAGCTCGGATTGTACAGCTCTGAAGCAGCCGCTTCTCTTGATCCTTCTCCCCCCGCCCCCATGGCCAGCTGGTTGCCTTTCGTATGCTGAAAGAGCGGCGCGGGAACCCAAGGCGTTTTCGATGTTACTGCTGCTCCCTTTTCTGTCAAATGGTCTCTGAGCCGCAAAATCAGATCCATCGGCGAAAGCATTTTGCCTGTTCCGGTAGCCGGGCACATATTGGTACAGCGCCCGCATTCCACGCACGCGTAAAGGTCGATCAGCTGGGATTGCCTGAATTCCTCGATCCGTCCGACGCCGAACGTTTCTTTTGTTTCATCTTCAAAATCGATTTTTTGAAGCTTTCCCGGGTTTGTCAGCCGGCTGAAAAATACGTTTGCCGGTCCGGCAATTAAGTGGGCGTGCTTTGACTGCGGCACATAGACTAAAAATGTCAGTAAGATGAGAAGATGCGCCCACCATGCCGCATAGAACACTGCCGCTGAGGCGGTTTCTCCCATGAAGCCGAGGACAAAAGCGATGCCTGATGCCATCGGTTCGTGCCATGATAATGAATGTTCATGCCAGATCATGTTCATACCGTTTCCGAGTAAAACGGTAAACATCAAGCCGCCGATCAGCATGAGTACGATCCCCGACTTAAAATTACGCTTCAGTCTGACGAGTTTTTCAATATAGCGCCTGTGAAAGGCCCAGACTACCGCAATTAAAATCATCAGCGTGACGATTTCCTGAAAAAACGTAAACGCCGGGTAGACGCCGCCAAGCGGAAGTCCTTGATCGGGAACGAGCCCTTTCAAAATAAAATCGATCGCTCCGAACTGAACGAGAATAAAGCCGTAAAAAAACATGACGTGGATAATGCCGCTTTTTTTATCTTTAAGCAGTTTCTTTTGGCCGAACACGTTCTCCCATATCTTTTGAAGGCGCTCCTTCATCCGCTTATCAAAATCCTCTTTTTGTCCGAGCCTGATGTAACTGATTCTCGTTCGGATCAAGTAGACAAACAGATAAACGGCGTAAGCGGTTACACCTAAAAACGCAATGAAATTCAACCACAATAAGACATTCATCAGCTGCTCCCCCTTTCATTTTCCCAACCTTAAATCCCCTTGAACTACCTTTATCTTAAATAATGAATGAGTGTTCAGTCAATATATTTTCATAAATGCAGGAAATTAGGGGGACACTATTCTTTACACGAAAAAAGGGAGTGTCTTCATTGGTGCCGCTTATGATTATGGTATGTTTTCTCATCCTGCTTCTTGCGCTCGATTTCCGTTTCGGCCGCAAAGCCTTTGAGAAGAAAGCCTACGAACCCGTTTTTTCAGAGAAGAAAAGCGATATTGAACTGATTCATAATGGAGAAGACTTGTGTGAGCGGCTGATGGATGACATCCGCCAGGCCGAATCGTCGGTGCATGTCATGTTTTATATTGTAAAGAACGATGACATCAGTCTTGAATTTTTGAAGGTGCTGAAGGATAGAGCGAAAGCCGGCGTATGCGTCCGCTTGCTGATCGACCGGATCGGCGCGATGAAGGTAAAGAAAAAAACGCTGTCAGGCTTGAAACAAAGCGGAGCGCACGTTTTTTTTGTCAACAAGCCGGGCTTCCCTTATTTCTTTTATCGGCTGAATGCAAGAAATCACCGGAAAATCGCCGTCATAGACGGAAAGATCGGCTATGTGGGCGGATTTAACATTGCGAAAGAATACCTTGGTAAAAAAGCGGAATTCGGACCGTGGAAGGATTACCATTTGCGAATGACGGGGGAAGGTGTTGCCGACTTGCAGCGCATTTTTTTATCGGACTTCAAAAGAGAAGCGCCACAGGCACAGCCGGACAGCGGCGTGTTTCCGCCGCTCCATCAAGGAGCTGTCACCCATTCGATGCATGCGACAAAGGGATTTTCTCTGGAGGAAAAATATATTTCATTTATTGAACAGGCAAAAGAAAGAATCATGATTTGCACGCCGTACTATATTCCGAGTCCGGCTTTGCAGCAGGCAGTTCTTTCAGCCAGGGAAAGGGGCGTGATCGTGTCGGTTCTCGTGCCGATGAAAGCCGACCATCCGCTTGTCAAAGAAGCCGCCTACACGAACTTTCCCGCACTTTTGGAAGCGGGCTGCTATATTTACCGGTACTACAGAGGCTTTTATCATGCAAAAGCATTGATCGTCGACGACCGGCATGTGATGATCGGAACATCGAATTTTGACAACCGAAGCTTGTTTTTCAATGATGAAGTGAATGTCGTCATCCATGATAAAGACTGGGCAAAACAATTCTTTGACGTCGTCAAGGAAAGCATTGAACACGCCGAGCTTCTGACAAAGGAGCGGTATGCGAAGCGGCCGATGATGCAGCGGCCCGTCGAATGGCTGGCGAAGTCGATTTCATACTTTTTATGAATCGTACGTTTATCCTGTATAACATGCGGGTAACATTTCAACAAAGTGATGATTACATACGGAGGGATATATGATGAACCAAGCAGAGTCTATTAAGCTCCGCGCACAATCGATGACGTTAAAAAACTTGATTGAGCTGTACAGACTTTGCCGCTCAGCCAGACATCAGCTTTATATATGCTCAAGAAAAACGATGTGCAAAATTAAAGATTTAATTGAGCTGGAAATGTTCAGAATGGCCAATCGCGAAAATGAGTGCCTGATTGTCATCGAAGGAAAGATGGCGCAGGAGTTAGTAAGAAAAGCACAATCGATTCTTTCTGACGCTCAAGTTCAATAAGGGAAGGCGGCGAGCCTTCCTTTGTGTGAGACGCCTCCTCACCAAATCAAGAAAAAATCCCCCGTTCAAAGGACGGGGGATTCGTTTTACATTTTTTCAGGAGCTGATACGCCGATCAGCTTGAGTGCATTATTTAATGTGATTTGTGTTGCCTTCATCAATGATAAACGCGCCCGGCTTTTTTCTTCATCAGCGGGATCGAGAACTTTCTCAGCATTGTAAAAGCTGTGGAGCACAGATGCCAATTCAAAAATATAGTTTGTAATGCGGTGCGGAATCCGCTTCTCTGCGGCATCGGCAACAGCCTCAGGGAACGAGCCGATCACTTTAAGCAGATCATACTCTTTTTCAGAAGCGATTTTCGTCAGATCAAGGTTCCCTTCAAATGAAATACCTTTTTCTTCGCCTTGTCGCAGCATGCTGCAAATTCTCGCATGAGCGTACTGCGCGTAGTAAACCGGGTTTTCATTCGATGTGGAGACAGCCAGATCCAGGTCAAAGTCCATGTGCGTATCGGCGCTGCGCATCGCAAAGAAGTAACGCACCGCGTCAAGGCCGACCTCATCAATGAGATCGCGCATTGTCACGGCTTTTCCGGTTCTTTTGCTCATTTTCATTTTTTCGCCGTTCTTGTAGAGGTGGACGAGCTGGATGATCTCGACCTCAAGCGTTTCTTTGTCATAACCGAGCGCTTCAATGGCCGCTTTCATGCGCGGGATATAGCCGTGATGGTCCGCTCCCCATACGTTGATCAGCTTTTGGAAGCCGCGGTCAAGCTTGTCTTTGTGATAAGCGATGTCAGGCAGAAGATACGTGTAGGACCCGTCTTTTTTAATCAGGACGCGGTCTTTGTCATCGCCGAACGCCGTTGAGCGGAACCATGTCGCCCCGTCTTCTTCATAGATGTGCCCTTTTTCGCGAAGGGCTGCGAGCGCCTGATCGATCTTTCCGTTTTGGTAAAGCGATGTCTCTGAGTACCAGACATCAAATGGGACACGGAAATTCTCGAGGTCTTCACGAAGTTTGCCCAATTCGTACTTTAAGCCGTATTCGCGGAAAAACGCGAGGCGTTCGCTCTCTTCTTCATGAACAAAACGGTCGCCGAATTCATCGGCGAGCTTTCGGCCGATTTCCTTAATATCTTCGCCGTGATATCCGTCTTCAGGCATCGGCTTGTCGTTTCCAAGCGCCTGAAAGTAACGGGCCTCGACGGATAATGCGAGGTTGTTGATTTGATTGCCGGCATCGTTGATATAATATTCGCGGCTCACTTCATACCCCGCTTTTTCAAGTACATTGCAGAGGGAATCTCCGACAGCGGCTCCGCGGGCATGTCCAAGATGCAGGTTGCCCGTCGGGTTTGCTGAGACGAATTCCACCTGAACGCGTTCTCCGCCTCCGATATTTGTTTCACCGTAGGCCTCTCCTGCTTCAAGTACAGCCGGAATGAGCTTCGTTAAATATTGATTGTTCATGTAGAAATTGATAAACCCCGGTCCTGCGATATCAAGTTTGTCGATCGACGCTTTTCCTTTGTCAAAGGATGCGACGATTTCCTCGGCAATATTCCGCGGCGCTTTTTTGGCGATTCTTGCCAGCTGCATCGCCATGTTAGTGGAATAGTCGCCATGCGCCTTGTCTTTCGGGACTTCCAATACGACTTCGGGAATCTCGCTTTCTGCGGCGAGGCCGGCTTTCATGACAGCTTCTTTAATTTCCTGCTTCAGCACATCTTTCATTTGTTCGACTATGTTCATGACTCGTGTCCTCCTCTATACGAAATCGACATCATATGTAAATGCTTTTGTTCATCGCTTACAATCACATCGTACTCAACGCTGATCTTTCCGTCTGGCGGCTGCCGGGTGACTGATACGGATTTTGTATCCACGCCAAGCTCGAGCCTGCCGAAAGGCATTTTATAATGTGTGACGGTGCGGCTGCCCGGCCTGAAACGCTGTTTCATTTCAATGGCGCCGGAACGCATCACCAGAACTTCGTTTTCGCTTGCTTTGACGATCGTCTTCACCTTTCCAGCATCATGCTCTTCATGATAAGAAAGATATATTTTATCTTTTTTCATATAATAAAACCCAGTTGTCCGGAACTCGATCGTTTCTGTGTCCGATCCTTCCCGGATGACAGATTTCACATGGATATTAACGGGTGTCTCCTGATCCATTCCGACACTTCCTTTTTTGATCCGATTTGACTTGATTAGTATAATCATTCGGGAAAAAAAGTTCAACCGCTGCTCCTTTATACCATCTTAACAGAACGGACGGGAAGATAAACTATTTTCTAAGAAAAAAGCCGTCCCGAAAAAGGACAGCCTGTTTATTTCACCCAGCCGAGCAGCATTTCGCGAATCAGCTTGCTTGCCGTATTTGCGGTTTGTTCCGAATGGTCGTAGACCGGTGCGACCTCAACAAGGTCTCCTCCAACGACGTTGACGTCTGAGCGGGCGATTTCGTGAATCGAAGCGAGCAGCTCTTTTGATGTGATGCCCCCGGCGTCAACCGTACCGGTTCCCGGCGCATGGGCGGGATCTAAGACATCGATGTCAATCGTGACATAAACCGGACGCCCCGCGAGTTTCGGCAGGACGGCTTTAAGCGGCTCGAGCACTTCAAATTTGGAAATGTGCATGCCGTTTTCGTTTGCCCATTCAAACTCTTCTTTCATACCGGAACGGATGCCGAATGAATAGACATTGCCGGGACCGATCAGTTCCGCTGCTTTGCGGATCGGCGTCGAATGCGAGAGCGGTTCTCCTTCATAGTCGACGCGGAGATCTGTGTGTGCATCCATATGGATGATGGCAAGATCGGGATATTTTTTGTACATCGCTTTAATGACCGGCCATGAAACGAGGTGTTCTCCCCCCATTCCGAGCGGGAATTTTCCTTTTTCTAAAATGCTGTCAACATATTCTTCAATCATGTCGAGGCTCTTCTGCGGGTTCCCGAAAGGCAGCGGGATGTCGCCGGCGTCAAAGAAATGAACCTCGTCCAGCTCCCTGTCCAAATAAGGGCTGTATTCTTCAAGCCCGATGGACACCTCGCGGATTCTCGCCGGACCGAAGCGCGATCCGGGACGGTAGCTGACCGTCCAATCCATCGGCATGCCGTAAAGGATGGCGTCCGCCTCTTCCCAATCGGGGCGGCTTGCAATAAACACCTTGCCGGAATATGCTTCATCAAATCTCATCTTCAAAAACCTCCCTGAAAAAAAGCGCAGAATGCCATCCTGCGCCAAACTGTTTTATTTGATTAAATCGCTGACGAATTTCGGAAGGACGAATGCCGCTTTATGAATGTCTTTTGTATAGTATTTCGTCTCAATATCAAAGAAGCGGCTGTCCTCCACTTCAAGAGGATCGTATTTTTTCGAACCGATCGTAAACGTCCACAATCCGCTTGGATATGTCGGAATGTTGGCCAAATACAGCTTTGTAATCGGGAAGATCTCTTTTACATCGCGCTGAACGTTAGTGATCAGTTCAGGTGTAAACCAAGGGTTGTCCGTCTGAGCAACGAAAATGCCGTCTTCCTTTAGCGCATTTGCTATGCCGGCGTAAAAGCCTTTTGTAAACAAGTTGACAGCCGGCCCTACAGGCTCGGTTGAATCGACCATGATGACATCGTACTCATTTTCAGATTGTGCAATGTGCATGAAGCCGTCATCGACCTTTACTTCGACGCGCGGATCGTCAAGTTTGCCTGCAATGGAAGGCAAAAATTTCTTAGAGTATTCGATCACCTTGCCGTCGATATCAACAAGCGTCGCTTTTTTGACGCTCGGATGCTTCAAAATTTCACGGATGACGCCGCCGTCTCCGCCGCCGACCACAAGGACATGCTCAGGGTTCGGATGCGTAAACAGGGGCACATGCGCCACCATTTCGTGGTAGACAAATTCATCTTTTTCAGATGTCATGACCATGCCGTCAAGAAACAGCATGTTGCCGAATTCTTCCGTCTCGGCCATTTCGAGCTTTTGAAAGTCCGTCTGTTCTGTATGTAAAGTCTTGTTGATTTTCATCGTAATGCCGAAGTTTTTCGTTTGCTTCTCTGTATACCAAAGTCCGCTCAAAGCGTCATCTTCCTTTCATGATAAGCTGTATTTCCATCTATTTTTCTCGCCTGCGGCGGCGATTATTCTGCACTGAAGCATCGGCTTTTGCCTAAGGAAAAAGTATAGAGGAATTGCAGGTGATTGTAAAGACGGATCGATTCATTTTCAGGAGTCATTCCATTCCCGGCGGCCGTTTTGGCTGAGCTTGCCACAGATGGGCGCTTCTGCCGCGGCGACCGCCAAAACTTAGGATTCCTCCGGTTGCTCTGTTAATCGGCTGCTCGAGGGTCTGCTGTTTTTTCCTTCCCGCTTGTTTAAATCCTCCTCTTTTTCCTCATAATGATAAGAACATTTATTTATGCGGGAGGAGATTTGAACATGGACATGATGACGGACAAGCGGGTCCGTTTAACCATCAAGACGATACGCGCATTTTTGTTCATGGGAGCATTGATGCTGATCTTCCTTTCAATCGTTGTCATGACGGTGGTCCTGGCGGCCAAATGGCAAGGCGCTCCTTCGATTCAGGTGCCGAGGTCTACCGTGTTGTATGACGGAAGCGGAAAGCAAATGGGGGAGACGCATTACGGGCAAAAGCGGTACTGGGTTTCGCTGAAGAACATGAATCCCGCCGTCATCGATGCCACGCTTGCCGTTGAAGACCGGAACTTCTTCCGGCACCACGGCTTTGACTATATGAGGATGGGCGGCGCCCTCATCGCCGATCTAAAGGCGATGTCCAAGGTTCAGGGAGCCAGCACCATTACACAGCAATATGCGAGAAACCTCTACCTCGGCCACGATAAAACATGGAAAAGAAAGTGGAATGAAGCTTTTTATACGATACGGCTCGAACAAAACTACACAAAGAAAGATATTTTGGAAGGCTATTTAAATACGATTTATTACGGGCATGGAGCCTACGGGATCGAAGCGGCTTCCCGGCTGTATTTTGGCAAACGGGCCAAGGATATCAATGCGGCGGAGGCCGCGATGCTTGCCGGCATTCCAAAAGGTCCTTCCGTTTATTCGCCTTTTGTTAATGAAAAAAAAGCGAAAGAACGCCAGGAAATGATCCTGACAATGATGGAGAAAGAAAACAAGCTGACGAAAAAGCAGGCGGCAGATCTGAAAAAACTGCCGCTCCGCTTTGAAAAGCAGGATAAGCAAACAACCGCTAAAACCGCTCCGTACTTTTATGACGAAGCTGTTAAAGAAATCGCGCGCTTGCTGCATTTGACACCGGAGCAAGCGGAAACCGGCGGCTACAATGTATTCACCACGCTCAACCCGCGTCTCCAAAAAATTGCCGAGGACACGATTGAACGCACGATCGATTCGTCATCAGACATTCAGGCGGGGTTTGCAGCGATCAACCCGTCCGACGGCAGCGTTCTTGCGCTTGTCGGAGGACGCGACTACGAAAAAAGCCCGTTTAACCGCGTAACCCAGGCTATGCGGCAGCCCGGCTCCACCATGAAGCCTTTCCTTTATTATTCGGCTGTTCAAAACGGTTTTACGCCGGCCACCCGGATGAGGAGCGCGGAAACGACATTTGAGCTCGGGCAAGGCAGCGCTTATTCCCCGAGCAACTATCACGGCTATTACGCAAACGGCCCAATCACTCTTCTTCAGGCCCTGGCTTTGTCTGATAATATTTACGCCGTGAAAACGCACCTTTTCCTCGGCATGGACAAACTGATTGATGCCGCAAAACAATTCGGCATCACGAGCCCGCTGCAAAAAGTGCCGTCGCTTGCGCTCGGAACATCCCCCGTGAAGCCAATTGAAATGGTGAACGGATACGCCATGTTTGCCAATGGCGGAAAAAAAATCGAACCCTCCTTTATTACGAAAATTACCGATTCGAACGGGGAGGTTCTTTACGAAAAACCGAAGCGAAGCAAACAAATCCTTGACCCAAGAGCGGCTTTTATCACGGCCGACATGATGAGCGGAATGTTCGACAAATCACTCAACGGCTATACATCTGTTACCGGGCGGACGATCGCAGATCAGCTGACGCGCCCATACGCCGGAAAATCGGGAACGACCAGCACCGACAGCTGGATGGTCGGCTTTTATCCCGGCCTTGCTTCAGGTGTGTGGACAGGATATGACAAAGAGCGCACAATCGATGCCGTCGCAGAAAAAAACTATGCCAAACAAATTTGGGCAGAATTTATGGAAAAAGCACTTAAAGACGCGCCCGCTGCAGTTTTAAAGCCGCCTGAAGGCGTAAAAGGGATGTATATTGACCCGTCTACAGGCTATGCGGCGGCGCCCAGCTGCCCGTCCAAATATTTCGCTTATTTTATCGAAGGTACTGAACCTGAGCAGGTTTGCTACGGAAAAGAAATCTATAAGGAGCAAAAAGCCGGGCGCGAAAAGCCCGCCGCTCCCCACAAGCGGAAAAAGTGGTGGGAAAAATGGTTTAAAAAAGGAGAATGAACTTTTTTAGCGGGATAGACGAACCCCCCGGACTTCACGGCGGTCCGGGGGGTTTTTTCCTATTGCTGGAGCAATCCCTTTTTCAGCTCGTCTGATGAACGTTCCCAAAGCCCTTGATCATGTTTTTTCAGAAAATCGGCAAGAACGTGCTTAGAACCTTCATCCATATGCTCGACGATAATCTTCCGCTTCATCGACTTATCCATTAAATTCACGTGCTCTGGAAGCGATTTGTAGCCGCGGCGGATGCTTCTGTCCACCGTCATTTCGCAAGCCGTCACGCCCGCATAATAAGGGCCTTCTTCCCTGCGGTCGATCGTAACCCACACAAGCCAGTAAGGTTTTCCGTTCGGCACCTCTTCCTTGTTCGGCAAAAATTTGATTCCTTTTTCAACCGTGCTGCGGGCGTGCATGGCGCCGATATCAACAAACGCTTCTTTCTCTTCGACATCGACAAAGACAGGCGAGATGTTGTCAAGGCTTAAAGCGCCTGCTCCAAATCCCCCGTGCCCGTCTGTCGGATCGCTTTTAATAATGTTGAATCCGATTGTTTTTTTCTTTTTTCCTTGTTCCATCAAAAATACCTCCTACATCAGCGGCCGGAAAACGCTGTTAAATATCTCTATGATCAATTCCCGCCCTTCATTCAAAAACGGCCAGAATACATATTGGCCAAGCGGCGTAATGACGATGATCAGAAACACGATCGAGCCGTACGCTTCATATTTCGACAGCTTCGCCCGTACATCGGGGGCGACCACATCCTGTATAACCCGAAAACCGTCAAGGGGCGGGAACGGCATTAAATTAAACAGAAATAAAAGCAGGTTGAGATTCACCCAAATCGTAAAAAATTGAAGCAAGCCGCTGTAAAAACCGGAAGGCAGCGTCCCGGACAGCTTCACGGACAAAAGCAGCAATATAAAACCGATGAAAGCAAGGATCAGGTTGCTGATCGGCCCTGCGATTGACACGAGAAATCCGGCCAGCCTCGGATTTTTAAAATAAAAGCGGTTAACGGGCACCGGCTTTGCCCATCCGAATCCCAAAATAAAAATCAAAATCGTTCCAAACGGATCAAGATGCTTGAGCGGGTTGAGCGTCAGCCTGCCCTGCCGCTTGGCCGTCTCATCGCCGAATTTGTAAGCCACATACGCATGGGCGACCTCATGCACGGTGAATGCGGCAGCAAGTGTCAAAACAACATACGGAATCATTTCCAGCGGATAAATAAGAAAACGGTCTAAAATGTGGCTTTCCCTCTTTCTCATATACAAAGATTTACTATCTCCAGTATACTATAAGAGCAGCTGATGCTAAAGTAAGCAGCCATTTTTTAAAAGGAGGAGGAGAACATATGCCGTATGTAACGGTTCAAATGCTGGAAGGCCGCACAGATGACCAAAAAAGAAATCTGGTGAAAAAAGTGACCGAAGCCGTCTCCGAAACAACAGGCGCACCTGCAGAAAAAATCGCGGTCATCATTGAGGAAATGAAAAAGGAAAACTACGGTGTCGCCGGCAAACGAATGAGCGATATGTAATAAAAACGGCGTCTGCCGCTTACGTGCGGGACGCCGTTTTTATTATTTATACCAAGCTTTATTTCTTGTGATCTGGCTATTGTGAGCCGAATCCCAGACATCGACCGTGTAGGCGTAGTCGTAGTTCATAATGCAGCGGATTCCGCTTCCTTGCGCATCGTGGTTCAAGCCGAAGTTATGGGAAAATTCGTGGGTCGCCGCTTTTGCCGTGTTGGCCGTTCCCTGGTCGAGGTTTACGCTGAAGGCGCTGCCGTTCGGCTTGCTGTTGTATACGTATGCAATACCGCCGGCGTCAAAATTGCTGTTCGCCGTAAATCCGACGACAAATTTATAGCTGCGCCCGCTGAAATTGCTCTGAAGGTTTGATAGAATTTGAGAGCTGTTGCTGCCTGAAGAAGTCCAAGGCGCCACGGCTTCGACGACAAAATCAATATCGTGATCCCTGTTGAACATGACATCCGCCTGCTCAATAATTTGGACGATTCTCGTCTGCCAATCGCTGTATTTCGCGCGATACTGAGCGTCAGCCACGGCCAGGACGCTCACTTTCTGACTGCCCGTGCCTGCCTGGGTTGAAAATGTCCCTTTGCTCGTATTCTTTTTAAACGTTTTCGTTCCCGTCACATTTCCTTTCTCATCCAATATTTTCGTATTGACCGTTCTTTCAATTTGAACTTTTCCTTTCAAGTCTTTAAAGTCTTTCGCTTTTGGCAAAGAATCGATATGAGTTCCTTTTACTTCATGGCCGTGGTCATGATCGTGCCCGTCCACCTTGGCGGCGCCTGCCGTCACACCGGGGATGAGACTGACAGAAAGTAATAGAGATAAGAATAAAGAACGCTTTTTCACTGCTAATTCCCTCCTTTTTTTGAACGAAAGAAAGATTCTTCTAGTTATCTAAAAATTCCTTCAATTCATCCCAAAAGAGGAAATATTACATGTGTTCTATTTACTGCTCCTTTCTATTTCCTCACAAAAATTCCAAAATGTTTACAAAAAAAACAAAACAAAAAACCTACCGTTTTCCGGCAGGCTTAT
Organism: Bacillus sp. B19-2; assembly: GCF_022832475.1. Classification (NCBI taxonomy): domain Bacteria; kingdom Bacillati; phylum Bacillota; class Bacilli; order Caryophanales; family Bacillaceae; genus Bacillus; species Bacillus sp. B19-2. The sequence goes on along the minus strand of NZ_JALHKQ010000002.1, from coordinate 393,192 downwards.
GAACAAAGGTCTCTAAGCTTTTTTATGTAAGCGACGGCTTCATCGAATTCTTCGTCCGTATACCGCTGCTTGCTTTTTACGGTAAACACTTTTTCTCTAATCTCTTCCTGCTCCAGTCCTTCAAAATACAGAATCGTCGACACCAGTTCCAAAAAGCGCGATGACTGGCCGTTCACGTCGTCTATATAGGCTTTAATATCCCGCATATCCAGCTCACACTGGCTCAAAAACTGCTTTCCCGATTCAGTGGGCGAATAGCGGTATTGATAATAGCCGCCTTTTTTTTCTTTGACTTCATGAAGAAATCCAAGATTGCAAAGTTCTTCGACTTGAAGCGTCAGCTCCTCTGAATAGGGCCCGTAAAAATGAAAATCATACTTTTCATAAAAGGGAAGCTCCAATTTCTTTGCGATATAAATGATTTTCTGCAGCTTTTTCCGCCCGACAATCTCCCCCGAATCCGAGAAGACCTTCATCAGCTTTGCATGTTCTTTTAACAAATCTCCGCCATCTCCTTCATCCTTTTCTTTCTATATCAGTCCGAGCAACTCTTTCATTCTTTTCGCATGACGGCCGTCAGGCAATCCTTCGATTAAATCGAGCGGGAAATACAGCTTATGGTCCGTTCTCCGCTTGCCTGATATCGCATCGACAATATCGGACTGCCGCGACAGCTCCTTAATCTGGCCGTTGTGCGTCAGCAATTGAATCGGGAGGCGCTCCTCTTCTTCCCCCGGTCTGTAGAAATCATAAGGAAGGTCTGAGGACGAATCCACCACAAGATAATAATCGGGATCAATCCCTGATTCTTTAAACAAGGCGGTCAGTTCAAAGTAAGTCGCCATTTCCTCATTCGGATTGAATTCCGCATACTGGAACAGCCTGCGGTTGATAAATCGGCGGCACAAATCGGACAAAACCTCATCCTCTTCTTTTTCCCAGGCCTGAAAATAATAAAGAATGATGGCTTCGTCAAGACTCAAATAATCTTCCAATGTGACATTGCCTTCAAAAATAGAATAAAAATGCACGGGCGCATGCGTGAAAACATAGCCTTCATCATGAAGCTGCTTTGCACGGTGAAGAATCTTCGTCAAAATCACTTCCGCGCTTCTTGTCACAGGATGGAAATAGACCTGCCAGTACATCTGGTACCGGCTCATAATATAATCCTCAACAGCATGCATTCCGCTTTGCTTAATCACGATTTGGTCTTCGCGCGGCCGCATCACGCGGAGAATCCGCTCCATATCGAAATGGCCGTAGCTGACGCCGGTATAATAGGCGTCTCTCTGAAGATAGTCCATGCGGTCAGCGTCAATCTGGCTTGAGATCAGGCTGACGACCTGCTTGTTTTGATAGGTTTTCGCGATGACCTCAGCGACATCCTTTGCAAACGTCGGGCTCACCTTGTTTAACACTCGGTTAACTTCTGTATCGCCTAAAATGATCGCTCTCGTAAAATCTTCATGATCAAGCCGGAAGACCTTTTCAAACGAATGGGAAAACGGGCCGTGCCCCAAATCGTGCAGCAATGCGGCGCAAAGGCACAGATCGCGCTCGCTGTCATCCCATTCCTCTCTGCCTTTAAAAACGTCATCAACCATTCTTCTGACAATTTCATAGACGCCGAGAGAATGATTGAAACGGCTGTGTTCGGCTCCGTGAAACGTCAAATAGGTCGTTCCAAGCTGTTTGATTCTGCGCAGCCTCTGAAATTCACGGGTTCCGATCAAGTCCCATATCAGCTTGTCCCGTACATGGACATAGCGGTGAACAGGATCTTTAAACACTTTTTCTTCTGATAATTTTCCGTTTGGATACGCCATTTTTGTCCCTCTTTTTTTCAAACGTGAGGCAAACTGATCGCTGCCCATCCGTCTCTTTTTCTTCGGAAAACTAAATGTATATTGTAAGTATTGCCCGATCTGCTTGTTTTCTTTTAGGTCTGTTTCTATTATATCGAGTCTGCTTTTTTGAAAACATCCTTGAATTTACCCGGCTATTTGTTCCAGACTGCAAAAAAGCCGGCAAACAAGCAAAAACGCCTGACCCGTTAGGGAGGCGGTTATTTTTTGAGTTTCTTTTTCACTTTTTCGATCAGCTCGTCTTCATCAGGAGCTGACAGCGGACGATTATTGACAAACGCGAACGATTTTTTTCGTCCCGGCCCGCAGTAAGACTGGCAGCCGATTTCCACTTTTGCATCCGGATCGATTTCTTTCAGACGGGGCAAAAGCGTCTTTAAATTAGTGGCCTGACAATCGTCGCATACTCGAAATTCATTAGCCATTTCATACGCTTCCTTTCGTTTTGTTCATCTGTCTTTATGAAAGGCATTCAACCGTGCCGAACTTTGATAAAAAATGACACCATCCTTCATTTTACAAGGATTCTTTCATTCCTGCAAGGATCGCGCTAAAAAAATCAGTTCCTATTCTTTTAGCAAACTTGTATAAATATTTTCCAAAATGGACAATCTAATACCAATACTGACAATGGGAGTTGAGAAGTGATGAAACAAAGACAAGACGCTTGGTCTGAAGAGAATGATTTACTGCTTGCTGAAACGGTATTGCGGCATGTCAGGGAAGGCAGCACACAGCTGAACGCCTTCGAGGAAGTCGGAGACAGACTGAACAGGACATCAGCCGCCTGCGGTTTTAGATGGAACGCGGTTGTCCGCCACCAATACGAAAAAGCATTGCAGCTGGCTAAAAAACAAAGGAAGCAAAGAATGCGCGCCCTTGGAAACGGCCAGCCGGCGAAAAAACGCTTATTATACAAGCCGCCTGTCGAAACAGAAGCTGAACCGCCTGCAGAAAGCGTCGTTGAGCAGCAGAACGCAACCGTCGATTCAAGTGAACAGCAGCCGATCGCCAGCGAGCATCTGCCTTATGTTGATGAGAGCTTTAAAGAAGAGTTAGCTAGTTTATCGCACCTTCTATCGCCAAACCAGCCGCAGGCCGGCCATACAGCCGATTCATCGAAAGACATGACGATCGATGATGTGATCCGCTTCCTGCAAAACTATACAGGAAACGAAGCACAGACTGCCGCTTTAAAAATGGAAAATGACCGCTTAAAACAGGAAAATGAAGAGCTGACGAAAAAAGTTGAAAAGCTTGAAGCGGAAGTCAAAAAGCTAGAAAAAGACCAGTCGACCATCCAGGAAGACTACGAAACGCTCGTAAAAATTATGAACCGTGCAAGAAAACTAGTTTTATTCGAAGAAGACGAACACGCTGCGCCCGCCTTCAAAATGGACCGGAACGGCAATTTAGAAAAAATGGCTGAATAGCGCTTCCAGAGTATGCGGCAGAGAGAAGCTCAGACAGCCAGGACTGACAACGCATACAAAGATTTGCCGATTCGCTGATACCCCTTTCTTGAAAAAGGGGGTATTTTTACCTCTTCTGCTTGCTTTCATATGACAAAAATTTCATAATAGGGATAGCAATTTATAAGGCGGGGTATTCGATGAAGTTTGTTTTATACGCGGTACAGTTCGGCACGGCATCCCTTTTGTTTTTGTTTTCTGCATTGGCAAGCTGGTATCAAGGCAGCGAGCTTTTAAAGGTGCCGTGGGAGTGGAAATATACAGCTAAATTTACAAAGTTGCTCTATGAAGGGGACTCCATAAAACACGCACACGATATTTCCCAGCTTGATTTTTTCGTCTACGCGGCCAAGCATACACCGGCAACCGTTATTTTAATGGCCGTCAGTTTGGCGTATATTATCGCTTTGGCGGCTTATCTTCTCATCAAAACATATGTAAAACGAAAAAGCGCTTCAAGCGCAGCATAAAAAAACCGCTCCGGAAGCGGTGAGGTGTGACAAAATCCTGAAACGTTCAACCGTTTTAGGATTTTGCCGTCTTTGAAGCATTTTCACAGTCCGCTAGAGGCAACTGCGGTTTTTCACCGCTTTAAGCATGCCTGCCAACGAATATAACGGGAGCGCAGAGGCTCTTCTTCTATCCAAACACTTTTTCATTCCGCTCAATCATACGGACGAGGTTTTTTTCATACGCTTCCTCTTCTGCGGGCGTGAGGGGGCCTTGATAAATCTCCCCGCCCAGCTCTTTCAGCTGTGTCAGAAGCAAGAGCATCAAGTCCTGCACCGAGATGTCTTCATTGAGAAGCTCAGAGAGCGAAGCCATCGTTTCCGGGCGAATATCGGGATAAACGGCTTTTGTTTTCCCGCGCATGTCTTTCAATGCGGTGTCGTAGAAGCGTTTGATCAGCTCAGCGCGACCGCTTCCGCTTTGATCAGCGCACAAATAAATTTGAACAGCCACTCCGCCTCTCAGCCGCCTCTGGGAAATTCCCGCAAACTTCCTTCCCCCGATGCTCAAATCAAAGCTTCCCGGACAGTAAGAGCCTTTGATTTCATAGGCTTCGATTACCGCGTCATAGGATGACAGCATTCGCTTCACTAGCTCAAACATCGCTTCATAGCCCCGGTCGATATCAATTCCGTTTTTCTTATCCTGAAAAATCAGCGAAACGTTTAAAACCCCGCTGTCCAAAACGACGGCCAGTCCGCCGGAATTGCGAACGATGACTTGATAGCCCGCTTCTTCAAGCAATGAAATCCCGTCTTGTAAATAAGGGAGCCTTGTATCCTGAATTCCGAGCACGATCGTGTCGTGGTGCACCCAGGAACGCGCCGTCGCCGGAGACAAACCCTTTCCGACAGAAGCGCACAGCGTATCATCTATCGCAAATGATTGTTTTGCATCAAAATATGGGCCGAGACTGGATTGGTCAATGATTCTCCATTTCGGCTGGATGAGTAGATCAATCGGTTGCTTTGCCATATATATTGTAAACCCTTTCGTTATGCATTTCAGCCAACATCCATTATACCATTTACGAAAACATGATGTGAGATTTTTCTTATCTCCGGCGCTTCCCCTTCATTCATGTGACGCTTAAAGACGGTTCTCCGAATTCGAGCGGCAGCCCGACGTAATTTTCGGCAAGACTTTGAGCGGCCGCTGTGGAGGTTGTGACATGGTCAAGCTCAGCCAACTGAATTTGGTAGTCAAATGGCGTGTAGCCGTGATGGCGGTGCAACAGGGATGTCATATACCAGGAAAAGCGCTCCGCTTTCCAGACGCGGCGGAGGCAAGCCTCAGAATAGCGCTCCAGCCGTTCAGTTTTGCCGGCTTCGTAATAGTCTTCGAGCGCCCACGCAAGCCGCTGGACATCCGCCATCGCAAGATTCAGGCCTTTCGCACCGGTCGGCGGTACAATATGCGCGGCATCCCCCGCTAAATAAAGTCTGCCGTATTGCATCGGATCGCATATAAAGCTTCTCATCGAGACAATGTTCTTTTGAATCACCGGGCCTTCAGTCAGCTTCCATCCGTCATCGGCCGACAGCCTTAAATGAAGCTTCTCCCATATCCTTTCGTCCGGCCAGTTCCCGATTGAATCTGAAGGGCTGACTTGCAGGTAAAGCCGCTGGATTTCCGGAGTCCTCGTGCTGACGAGGGCAAACCCGTCTTCATGATGGGCATACACAAGTTCAGACGAGGACGGAGGAGCTTCGGCCAATATGCCGAGCCATCCGTATGGGTACTCCTTTTCGTACTCTTTGCGAATCTCCTTCGGAATGCTTTGTCTGCTCGGCCCGTGAAAGCCGTCGCACCCTGCAATGAAATCGCAGGTCAGTTCTTCTGTATCGCCGTTTTCAGTCTGATAAGTGATGACGGGCGCTTCTGTATCAATATTTGACAGGCGGACGCCAGACACATTGAAAACGATGCGCCCTCCCGATTGCAGACGGACATCGATTAAATCTTTGATCACTTCATGCTGGGGATAGATAGCAATGTGCTTTCCTCCCGTCAGCTTGTGCATATCAATTCTGTGCCGCTTGCCGCCAAAGCGGATCTCAATCCCCTGATGAAACATGGCTGTTTTCATCATCCGTTCACCGGCGCCTGTTTCATTTAGCAAATCTACCGTCATCTGTTCAAGAACGCCTGCACGGATGGTCTCTTCAATCTCCTTTCGCGAGCGGGATTCGATCACGACCGCTTCGATTCCCCGGCGCTGGAGCAGGTTTGCGAGCATAAGCCCGGCAGGCCCCGCTCCGATAATTCCCACTTGTGTCCGCAAAATGGTTTCCTCCCTTTATCTATGTTTTGATGTGGCTTCTAACGTAAACTCGGCGCTTTCCGATTTAGAGACAAAATCAAATGAAGCGTGCTTCTCTTGGACGAGCATGATGCCGAGTGCAGCAAAAACACTCGGGACCGCGAACACCATGAAAGCCTGCTTCGGCTCCATCCCGGCAGCAAGAATCAATGCAAACAGCGAAGGCGCAATGATCGCTCCGAGTCTGCCGACCCCAAGCGCCCAGCCGATTCCGGTCGCTCTGATTTCTTTCGGATAATATTCTGAAATATAAGGATTGGCGATATTTTGCGCTCCGACAGTGCATGCTCCGCCTAAAGCAATCAGCAAGTACAGAAGAACGGGGTTCATCGTCATTCCAAACGCTGCAAAACAAAAGGCTCCGATGATATACATAGCCGCAAGCACTTTTTTATGGCCGGCTTTATCTGCCAAATATCCGCCGAGTACCGCTCCTGCGGCTTGTCCGCTGCACAGCGCCAGATTGAATGACAAGCTTGACGACAGCCCGTAGCCTGACGCCTGCATCATTTTCGGAAGCCATGTATTTAAGCCGTAAACCATGAGAAGACAGCTGAAAACGGAAAGCCAGAATGCGAATGTGCTCGCTGCACGTTTTTGTTCGAACAGTTTTTTAACCGGAAAGCCCTTCTTTTCTTTCGTAATCACCGAAATTTGATAATTGTCGTCTTCCCTGTACCGTCCCGCCGGATGAACCTGATTGAGAATCTCAGCCAGCGCTTTCGTCTTTTTCTTCAAAACGTAAAATGACAAAGATTCAGGGAACCGGTTGAAAAAGAACGGGAGCACGAACAGCGGTACGGCTCCGATCAGATACAGCACTCTCCAGCTAGTCCCGGGCACGGCGAACATGCCGACGAGGGAAGCCAGCACACCGCCTGCGGAATAGCCGCAATACATGGCAGCTACGATCACCGCCCTGTTTTTTTTCGGCGAATACTCTGTCATCAGCGAAATCGCATTCGGCATCAAACCGCCCATTCCAAGAGCAGCGAGAAACCGCATGATCGTAAACAAAAGCGGAGAATCGATCAGCCCGGCTAATGCCGTAAACAGGCTGAACAGAAAAATACAGAAGCCTAACACCTTTTTGCGGCCGTATTGATCTGCGAGCGGTGAAAAAATAAGCGCGCCGAGCATCATACCGATCAATGTATAGCTGCCGATCGCTCCGGCTTGAATGGCGGTCAGGCTCCATTCCTCCATCAGCCACGGCAGGCTGACGCCGTACATCGCAATATCATAACCGTCAAAAGCGATGGCGAAAAAACACCATAGAAAAACAGTCAGATGCACTTTGTTGAATTTGCTGGCTGCCATGATTTCTGCCGGATGAACTGAACGATTTTTCATGTTCCCCTCCATGATTCTAATCGTATTATGAAAACAGCTTAACGCACGGTGTCTTTTTCATCGAAAGCGTGCGTGCGGGCTTTTTGCCCCGCCGGTTCGAATGCCATGACGACATTGGAGCTCCCCGAAGACTGGCCGTATCCGTAAAACGTGCTTTTACATCCGTCTTCAAGCACGCCCAAAAGCATTGCAATATGGCGGCCGCCGGCTTCAAGTCCGGCGTTTTTAGCATATTGAGGCAGCATCTGCTGAGCAGATATAAGATCGTTGTCTGTTAAATAGGTTAAAAATTGAGCATCGAGGGCTTGTTCGGCCAAAGTCGGCATGCATTCGGGCCCTCTCACTAAATGGTGGCTGAGTGCCCCGCTGCTGATGAACACGATTTTCTTTCTGCTTTCCTTCAGTACTCTTCCGGCAATCCGGCCCCACAAATATGTTTCTTCCAGGTTCGCGGCCAATGTAACCGATAAATCGATGACCGGAATATCCCCTTTTGGAACGAGATAGCGCAGCGGAACAACCGTCCCGTAGTCCCAGCAGTAGGCTGGATCATTGATCGGAATGACGGAAAGCCCCTCTTTTGCGCCGGCTTCGGCCAACTGCAGCGCCAATTCCGTGTCCCCGGGGTAAGAATACGGAACATCGGAAATTAAATTCGGGCACTCCAATGCTGTTAAAACACCTTGATGATCGGGAGCCGCATCGATCAGATGATCGAAGCTTGACGTCCAGTGACAGGAAATCAAGACAACGGCATCAGGCTGAATTCTTTCGATGATCCCGGAGAGCCGCTTCATCCCTTTGACCAGCTCTTTTTGAAAGTCAGGGGTTTTATCTTCAAAGCACATCCTCGGTGTATGCGGAACAAGCGCCGCCAATTCGATTGACATGTCGATTCCTCCCATCGCCTTCTTTAAGGTCTTAATTTTGAAACCGGTGTTCCGCCTATGCCCCAGTGGCTTTTAGGAATTTCGGTGACAAGAACACGGACGTTTTCCCTCGGAGCATCAAGGGTGGCGCTCAACGTTTCCGTCACTTTTTGAATGACTTCCTCGACCTTTTCAGGCGGCCGGCCTTCTAATAGTTGAATATGAACGATCGGCATATGATCACCTCAGGTTATGATTGGACTGAAAATGATACATCTCCCAGTCCTTCTACTTGTGCTGAAACGCGGTCGCCCGGCTGCAGCATGACAGCTCCCGTTACACCGCCCGTTAAAATGATGCTTCCGGCCGCAAGCTTTTGTTTCTTCCTGGAGAGCATATTGGCGAGCATGGCCGCCGAATTTGCGGGATGTCCGACAACCGCTGCACCAGTGCCCTGCTCTTTGACCTCGCCGTTTATCACTAAAGAGACTTTTGCTTCATCAAGCTTGAAATGGTCCGGCATCTTCACTTTTTCACCTAACACCACCCTTGAAGATGACGCATTGTCCGCAATGACATCAGGCAGGGTAAATGAGAAGTTTTCATAACGGCTGTCAATCACTTCAAGAACGGGAATCAATTCAGCAACGGCTTCAAGGACCTGCTCCTTTGTAACACCCGGCCCTTCAATATCCTTTCCAAGCACAAAAGCAATCTCGGCTTCAACCTTCGGGTGAATCAGCTCGTTCATCCGGATGCTTCCGCCGTTTGGTACGATCATATCTTCAAAAATATAACCGTAGATCGGCTCCTCGACGTTCATCTGCTCCATTTTCGCCCGGCTTGTCAGGCCCATTTTCGGACCGATAATACCGTTGCCATCCCATAATTTCAGTTGAATCAGTTCTTCTTGAATCGCATACGCCTCTTCGACGGTCAGCTCCGGGTAGTCCTTTGTGATTCTTTCAACCTCGCGCTTCTCTGTTTCGGCAAGATACAAGAGGCGCGCCGTATCTTTTAATGCTGTCGTATTCATCCGATTTCCCCCTTTTACAGCTTGATGCAAATATTGGTTAATTCGCTGAAGAACTCGAGGCTGTGAATGCCTCCTTCCCGTCCGATCCCGCTCTGTTTCATGCCGCCAAACGGCGTCCGAAGATCGCGGAGAAACCAGCTGTTGACCCATACCATGCCCGATTCGATTTGCCCGGCTACGCGGTGCGCCCGGCGGAGGTCGTTCGTCCATACGGTCGCGCTTAATCCGTAATGTGTATCATTAGCCTGTGCAATAACTTCCTCCTCTTCGTCGAACGGAATCACCGTCACGACCGGCCCGAAGATTTCTTCTTTGATGAGCCTGGAATTGCGGGAAAGTCCGGTGATAATCGTCGGTTCAAGAAAGCAGCCGGATTCCTGTCCTTCAGGACGTTTTCCTCCGGTTAAAATAACGCCGCCTTCCCGTTTGGCCAATTCGATGTAGTTCATCACACGCTCGGTGTGTTCAGAAGAAATTAAGGCGCCGATATTCGTATCCGGATCAAAAGGATCGCCGACTTTGAGCTCTTTCGTTTTCTCAACGAACTTGTTCAGAAATTCGTCATACGCTTCCCGCTCGACATAGATGCGGGAGCCGCTCATACATACTTCGCCCTGGTTGACGAAACTCGATTTCAATGAGATGCTGACGGCTTCCTCCATGTCGGCATCGGCAAAAATAATATTCGGGTTCTTTCCTCCCAATTCAAAGGAAAGTTTCTTTAATGTTTTCGAAGCAGCTTCCATAATGATTTTGCCGGTTGTCGTTTCTCCCGTGAAAGATATCGCATCAACATCGGGATGCTCAGAAAGCGCAGCGCCGGCGGAATCAGGCCCAAACCCGTGGACGATGTTGACGACTCCGTCAGGCATTCCTGCATCATGGCAGATTTCCCCGAGGAGCGTGGCTGTCAGCGGCGTCAGTTCAGCCGGTTTGATGACGGCTGTATTTCCCGCCGCCAGACAAGGCGCCAATTTCCACGTCAGCAAAAGCAGCGGCAAGTTCCACGGATTGATCAGCCCGACGACGCCGACCGGACGGCGGATCGCATAATTGATTGCAAGATCGTCAGTTTGATAAGCTTCTGTTCCGGCTCCTCTCATAAAATCCGCAAAAAAATGAAAGTTGAAAGCAGCCCGCGGAATATCTAAATTACTTGAGAGCGAAAGCGGCTTCCCCGTATCCAATGTCTCGAGCCTTGCCAGTTCGTCTTTACGCTCAAGTATGATGTCGCCGACCTTTCTGATGATCCGAATCCTTTCGTCAGCGGTCATGTTTTTCCAGCGTCCGTTTAAAGCACGCCTTGCTGCCGCGACTGCAAGATCAACCTCTTTTTTGCCTCCTTCCGCAACGCTCCCGATGATTTCCTGTGTAGCCGGATTGATGTTGTCAAACGTACTGCCGTTCTCTGAAGGAAAGTACCTGCCGTTTATGTAGTGCTGACAGTCAAAAGGTTTTACGAGTTTTGCCGATGGGGTCTGAACATTCATATTCTACAAACATCCTCCTTTTCAAATCCTTTCCATTAAGTTAAATGATTTTAAACGACAAGAAAACAGCCATGTTCCTCTATGCGGAACAAATCGGAGATTTTTTCCGAAAATTTGATATTTTCCGCTTTTTTATTTTTTAAATCATGTTATATTATGGAATAAAAGGCAACGAAAACAAGGGAGAGAGTTGAGGAACCTATGACTGTTGAGACAAAGGACCACCAGCTGCTCGGTTCAGTAAAAAATGCACTTCGGCTGCTTCAATCGTTTACATTAGATACACCGGAAAAGAAACTAACCGAACTCGCCTCATCGCTCGGCCTCGGAAAAAGCACAGTCTCGCGCCTTTTGACTACGTTGGAAAGCGAAGGGTTTGTCATGAAGGACCCGGAATCCAGAAGATACAAGCTCGGCTTATCGGTTCTGAAGTTAAACACCATTGTCAACTCCACTCTTGAAATCAACCGCGAATCCCAGCCGGTCCTCAAACGGCTGACAGAAGAGACCGGCGAAACGTCGCATATTGCGATGCGACGCGATCTCAGCGTCGTTTATCTCAATCGGACGGAAAGCCCCCGCCCTGTCGAACTTCTCTCATATATCGGGCGGCAAAACCCGATGCATTGCACAAGCTCGGGCAAGGTGCTTCTCGCCTTTGACGAAGACGGCATATTGGATGAGTATGTCAAAGAAGGCTTGAAAAGCTGTACGAAACAAACGATTACAGACGGGGACAAATTAAGGGAGGCGCTGAAAACCGTTAAAGAAAACGGATTTGACGTCAGTTGCGGGGAGTTCATTGATGGTGTCACATCCATCTCAGCACCCGTCAGAAACCACGCGGGACGAGTGTTGTACGCCGTCAGTGTTGTAGGCCCCGCAGAACGCATCAAGGCACGGCAGGCGAAAATCGTATACCAAGTAAAAAAAGCGGCCCGGGATATTTCCGAAAGAATCGGGTACTGGAAACGAATATAAAAATTGGGGGAATCGGCTTTGTATGATCTTCACACGCACTTTATACCGCACGATGTGCTGCTTTGGCTGGACGACAATGAAAAGAAGGTTCACGCCGTCCGCGAAAAAAAAGCTGGCTGCCAAGCGGAGTTTTTGACGGTCAATCACAAATGGGGCTTTGAATTAAAAGAGCTGTTCTATCAGGAAGCTTTATATTTGGAAGCCCAGCAGGAGGCCGGCGTTACACACTCATTGGTATCGCCGGTTCCCCAGCTTTTCCTCTACGATCTCGCCGAAGAAATCACAGACGAATTGTCCTTTGTATACAACAAAGCGCTTGCCGGATGGGTAAAAAAACACGACGGCCGCCTTTCAGGCCTCGGCACCGTCCCGCTGAACAGCCCGTTACAGGCGAGCGAGCGCCTGAATGAAGCGATGAACAACGGCCTTAAAGGAGCGATTATCGGCCCCGGCGCTTCGCAAATGCTTCTCTCAGACGAAGCATTTACACCGTTTTGGGAAACGGCTGACAGAAGAAAAGCGATTATCTTTATCCATCCGCTTCTTTCTGAAGATCCGCGGCTCCGCCGCAGGATGCTGCCAAATTTGATCGGCGTTCCGTGGGAAACGACAATTTGCGCCGCTGACCTTTTGTTAAGCGGGTTTACAGACCGTTTTCGCAATGTGAAAATTCTGTTGGCGCACGGCGGCGGCTTTTTGCCTTATCAGATCGGAAGACTGGACAAAGGATATGACAAATGGGCCGGTGTTTCTTCATCGCTTTCGGCGCCGCCGCGCGAATATTTGCGGAAGTTTTGGTTTGACAGCGTGCTGTGGGAGAAAGAAAGTGCGGCATATTTGAAGAAGCTCATCGGAGAAGACCGCCTTGTTCCGGGTTCCGATTTTCCTTTTGACCTTTGTCAGTGGCCGCCTCTCGATCCCGGTCGGAAAGGGGCGGAATCTCTGCTGAATGTAGCGATTGAAGCATAAAAAAAGGCGAACCTCTTCAGGTTCACCTTTTTTAAAAAACAAATTACAGCGCTTGAACCGCCGTAATCAGCGCAAGATTATAAACGTCTTCAGCGTTGCATCCTCTTGAGAGGTCGTTTACAGGCATGTTCAGCCCTTGCAGAATCGGACCGACCGCTTCGAAGTTGCCAAGGCGCTGAGCGATTTTATAGCCGATGTTCCCCGCTTCAAGGCTTGGGAAAACAAATACGTTTGCATCACCTTTAATGACGGAGTCCGGCGCTTTTTTCTCGGCGACAGACGGAACGAATGCCGCGTCAAATTGGAATTCGCCGTCCAGTGTAAGCTCAGGCGCTTTTTCTTTGGCGATTGCAACCGCATTGGCTACCTTTTCAGTTTCGTCTGATTTTGCCGAACCTTTTGTTGAAAAGCTGAGCATGGCGACACGAGGGTCAATGTTGAACATTTTCGCTGTGTTCGCACTTTCGATTGCGATTTCCGCAAGGTCCTGACTGTCAGGCGCAATATTGATCGCACAGTCTGCGAATACATACTGCTCATCGCCGCGCGCCATGATAAAGACGCCGGAAGTTTTCTTCACGCCTTCTTTTGTTTTAATAATTTGCAGTGCAGGGCGAACCGTATCCGCTGTTGAATGAGCCGCACCGCTGACAAGACCGTCGGCAAGTCCTTTATAAACAAGCATCGTTCCAAAATAGTTTTCGTCTAAAAGGATTTGGCGGGCCTGTTCTTCCGTCGCTTTTCCTTTGCGGCGTTCAACGAAAGCCTGAACAAGGTCTTCCATTCCTTCGTATGTATGAGGATCGTATATGTCAACGCCATCCAGCGTCAAATTCAACCCGTTCGCTTTATCTTTGATTTCCTGCTCGTTTCCAACAAGGATCGGCTTTAACACGTTGTTTCCGGCCAAGTCGTTGACAGCTTTAAGAATGCGCTCGTCCATACCTTCCGGAAATACGATTTTAACTCCTTTTCCTGCTACTTTTTCCTGCACTGTTGTAAATAGATCTGCCACTATATACCCTCCTTGAAAGTGTCACAAATACTTCATTTCTCTATTAAGCATACTCTTTTGTGATATAAATTCAATCCTTCTGTATTTTATTATAATGCTTTCACTTTTTAAACGCTTTTTTTAAATTAATTTTAAGTGCGGCAGGCTTTAAACACTTCTATTAGTATATAACAGCCTTTCCCAGTTATACGACAGATCGTCACCTTTTGTTCAAATCTTCTAAACGGATAAAACGCGGCAAACTATGATATGATGAAGGCAAGTACATACAAATTGGGAGTGATTGCAAAATGAGCGAACAGCAAAAAACGAACGAAGCCGCACAAACGCTTGACGGCTGGTATGCCCTTCACGATTTCCGGACAATGGACTGGTCCGCATGGAAAATGCTTTCAAGCGATGAGCGCCAGATCATTATCAGCGAATTTACAGGTCTTCTTGAAAAATGGGGAGCTGCTCAAAAAGAAGGTAACGGAAGCCATACACTTTACAGCATTGTCGGCCAGAAAGCGGACTTCATGCTGATGATTTTGCGTCCTACGATGGAGGAATTAAATCAAATTGAACTTGAGTTTAATAAATCTAAACTCGCTGAATACACGATACCTGCTTATTCATACGTATCTGTTGTCGAGCTGAGCAACTATATGGGAAGCGGCGACGGAGACCCTTACGAAAATCCGCAAGTGCGTGCACGCCTGTACCCTGAGCTCCCGACCGCCAAATATGTCTGCTTCTATCCGATGGATAAAAGAAGATCGGGGGATGACAACTGGTACATGCTGTCTATGGAAGAAAGAAGAAGCTTGATGCGCAGCCACGGGATGATCGGACGCGGCTATGCGGGAAAAGTGAAACAGATTATTACCGGCTCAATCGGATTTGACGATTATGAGTGGGGTGTCACGCTCTTTTCAGATGATGTGCTCCAGTTCAAAAAGCTCGTCTATGAAATGCGCTTCGATGAAGTAAGCGCCCGCTACGGTGAATTCGGTTCATTCTTTGTCGGCAACCGCCTCGCAAATGAACAGCTGCCTGCATTTTTGCATGTGTAATGATAAAAAGCTCCAAAGACCGAGGTCTTTGGAGCTTTTTTCCTAATTTACTTGCAGTTGCACGGCTGTGTAGGGGGAGTCGCCCTTTTTTGCACCTCGATTGAAGATTCAGCATAAAAAGTCGATCCGAGCCCCAGCACTCTGTTCTCCGCCCGGAATGTATACTTCCCTGCGGCAGGCAGCGTTTTGTTTGCCAGCACCAGCTTAAACTCCGCAATGCCCAACAGATCAATTGTAAGCGGCAGCCTTACCGTTTTTCCGTTATTCAAAATTTGCCCCGTTGTCAGCGCTCTTCCGTTCACGGTATCTTTCGTTGTTGCGGAAAATCCCGACGGCAATGTAAATTCAACCGTTCCCAGCGCCAGAATTGAATTCGGACGATACGTCAGCTCAATATCCGAGAACGACCACTCCTGTTTGCTGGCACCTGTTATCACCGAATACAAGGAAGCTTTCGCAGCCGGGCGGTAGACAGATTCAGTTTTGGTTGTTTGAGCGCTGGCCTGGAATGAAGGCAGAAAAATCGCAACCATCATCACGAGACTAACCGCCAAGATTGACAATTTAGAACGATACATTCTTTTCAACACAGCAATTCCCCCTGGTCATCATTTTTTTCATCATTCGTCATGACGAAAGCGTGCAAGAAAGGCAACATCAAGCAACGCCTTCTTTCCAAAGCGCCGGCACTTTGGTGATTTCTATTAAAAACTACCATTTTTTCAGCAGGTAGTAAATGTTTTCCATGTCATATTTTTAAAATAAATACAAAATAATAGAATTTAACCAGGCGTTGCTCCTCTTGATTTTCTCCGCTGTGCTTTAGTAAAGGACAAAAGACCCGTCTACATTCCTTCTCTTCATTCTCCTGATTTTTGTTGACAAACGATGTATCTGGCTGTACATTATTGACATTATTGAAACATTACCATCTGTGTTTAAAATTGAAATCACCTTGCTTTTTCTCCATTCATGTTTTGACTGAATGGATGAAGAAAGGAACGAAAAAATGCCTAAATTGGTTTCTTCAAATCTTGTAAAAGGTAAGATCATCAATATTAGTCCGCCGCAGACGCTGGCGCTCAGTTTCTTGATTATCATTGCGATCGGCGCCTGTTTATTGAAGCTGCCCGGTGCCTCCACAACTTACATTTCATGGGTGGATGCTTTATTTACAGCCACCTCTGCAACTACGGTTACGGGCCTTGTCGTTGTCGACACAGGGGCAGATTTTACGGTTTTCGGACAAACAGTTATTATGTGCCTGATTCAAATCGGCGGACTCGGCTTAATGACATTTGCCGTCCTCGTCGTCATGATGATCGGCAAAAAAATCGGCTTGCAGCAGCGGATTCTCGTGCAAGAAGCATTTAACCAGACTTCTTTAGGCGGACTTGTCCGCTTGGTCAAGCATTTGTTTATTTTCACCATTGTTATAGAATTTGTCGCATTTTTGATCCTTTCGATCAGATGGGTTCCTGAATACGGTTTGCAAAAAGGCTTGTTTCATAGTTTGTTTAACACGATTTCAGCCTTTAACAATGCGGGGTTCTCCCTGTGGCCGGACAGCTTGTCTCAATATGTCGGCGACCCGATTGTCAACATTGTCATCACAGGCCTTTTCATTACAGGGGGTATCGGCTTTACCGTTCTGCTGGATTTATGGACAAAGCGAAACTTCCGGACATTATCGCTGCATTCCAAGCTCATGATCGTTGGAACATTGATCATCAATACGACAGCCGCCTTGCTGATTTTTATTTTGGAATACTCGAATCCGGGTACGCTCGGCGGACTGCCTTTAGCCGACAAAATGTGGGGTGCTTACTTCCAAGGTGTGACACCGAGAACTGCCGGATTCAATACGCTTGATATTGCCCAGATGACAACGCCTTCCCTCCTGTTAACCATCGTTTTGATGTTTATCGGAGCCGGAAGCGCGTCAACAGGGAGCGGAATTAAACTGACAACGTTTATCGTGATGATCTTGGCGACGATCACCTTTTTAAAGGGAAAAAGCGAGACGGTTGTGTTTAAAAGGGCGATTAAGATGAAAACCATTTTAAGAGCTTTGGCCATCATTGTGATTAGTTTTTTATTCGTGCTTTTCGCATTATTTATATTGACGATCACAGAGAATGCTCCATTTTTGGAAATCGTCTTTGAAGTATTTTCCGCTTTTGGAACGGTCGGCCTGTCAATGGGACTGACACCTGATTTAACGACCGCAGGCAAAGCGGTTATCATGATGATGATGTTTATCGGCCGCGTCGGGCCTCTGACTATGGCGTTTACGCTGGCCAAGCCGAAGAAGGCGCCGATCCGCCATCCTGAAGATGAAGTGATTACTGGTTGATATGCAGAAAGACCGCTCTTTTCACGAGCGGTCTTTCTGTTTTTCTCTTTCCAACATGATGTGTCGTCATATTCCATCCCGCCCGTTCATACTGTAAAAGGGATGGGAAATATTGATCTATCATCTTGAGTCAGCCCCCCTGCTTTTACAGCCGGATCGTCTTCATAGCAGCACTTTATCATTCCTCATGTATGGACGGTAGGCATGACTTTGACACAATGAAATGAGGAGGAACGAGATGAAATTTAAAAAAAATCAATTTCAGCCGCTTCAGGAGCTTGAGGTGCCGGATTTCCGGCAGCAAATGGGGCCCAACCCTTATCCGCAGATGGGACAGATGGGGCAAATGTACCAGCAGCAGGGACAGCAGCCTTTCACCCAAATGGGAGGGCAGCAATCGCATCAGCAGCCCGGCCCACAGCTGTTTCAGCCGCAGCCGGCAGGAGTCCAGGTCCCTCCGATGCCTTCAGCACAGCAGACTTCGCCGAGCATCCCAGGCATGCTGCCGCTTGAGCAATCCTACATTGAAAACATTTTGCGGCTCAATCGCGGAAAAGTGGCAACCGTATATATGACATTCGAAAACAATCCGGAATGGAATGCGAAAGTCTTTCGGGGAGAAATTGAAGCAGCCGGCCGCGACCACATCATTTTAAGCGACAGAAAAACTGGCACACGCTATTTGCTGCTGATGGTGTATCTTGACTATATTACGTTTGATGAGCCGATCACTTATGATTATCCGTATTCAATGGCCTCATACACCCCAAGATAAAGGTTCGGTTTAATTAAAACCGAACCCTTTTTTTTATCAATATTAAGCAAAGTTTCTCACATCATTATTGCGTTTGAATTTGTAAATAACGATGAGGAAAAAGACAGCAGCGAAAGCAAACAGGATCATGATATTCAAATACAGACTTTGAAGCTGCTGTCCCTCCTGCAATTTCGCCAGCGTATCCAGCACCCATCGTTGCGGAAGAAAGTCCGCGATACGCTGTGCGAAAGACGGCATGATTTCAATCGGCCAAAAACATCCGGACAGCATGATCGTCGGCATAAAAATTAAATTTCGCAATACCCCGGATGACTTGGAGCTGTTTGCAAAGACGACTGTGATCAATGCCAGGCCGACCGCGCTTAGCGCAAAGATAAACAGCACCGCTGCCATCTCCCAAAATGAGATGCCGGTCTCCATGCGGAACACATATTTCACCATCATCAATGTTAAAAAGATTTGGCATGTGATGACAGACATACTGACGGCCACGTTGGACATCACGTACTGCCTTGCCGTTATCGGTGTGGTCAAAAGCCTGAAGTACGTTCTGTTCTCTTTTTCCTTCACTAACAGTTCGGTCAAGCTTCCCGCTGAAAAAAGCATCGCCATCAGAAGAAAACCGACCGTCCGCTCCGTCATGTTTCTATTTTTCGCCGTGTCTTCAACCGTATATGTTTTGACACCCGTTTCAGAACTCCGGTAATTTTTATACATTTCCTCAAAACGCTTTTCATTCCCCTGCGCCGATTTGCCGATTGCGGCAATATTATCAATATAATGATAAACATACGATTTCACAAATCCGGTGATTTCAGCGCCTTTGACAGATGCAATCGCGATATGAGCCGGTTCTCCGCTCTGCACGCTTTGAGAATAGCCTTGTTCAAACGTAATGACGCAATCAAGCTCCCCTGACGCAACTTGACTTTTCCCTTCTGCTTCACTGACCGTGCTGATGTTGACATTCTCGATCCCCTTCAAAAAATCCTTAGTATCCTCGGCGATTCGTCCGCCGTCATGATTGATAATTCCAACGCGCAAATCTGTCTTGTCCATGCTTCCCTCTGTTAAAAGCGATACGAATATGCCTAGTAAGGGCAGACATACAAACAGAAAGATATTGATCTTCTTTTTGAAGGTGACATTCAGTGTGTTTTTGACAAGCCATAGCATTTCTTTCATCTTACAGCCCCTCCCTTCTCTGCAATGAGACAACGGCAATCAGCAGAAATAACAGGGATAAACCGATGTTCAGCAAGATGGCGGGCAGCCCCGCCGCTAGATCGTCCGCAAATATAATGTTCATAATAGCTTCGTTCGTCCAGGCGAGCGGAGACAGGTTTTTGATCAAAGCTAAAACACCTTCCGTACCGTCGACAGGAAAATAAGCGCCTCCGAAAAACGCAACCAGCGGAATCAACACGTTAATGATCGCCACTGCCGCTTCCCCCGTTCTCGTCAAATAACTGACGCCGAGGCCGAGGCATACGGCAAACAATACGATGCTGAACAGCACGGCCGCCACGAGTCCAATATGATCTCCCCAGTTCGCTTTAAATACGTATTTGCTGAATATGACGACGGCAAAAATACACAATCCGTTTGTCACAAGATTGCCAATCAGCTTGCCGGCAAAAATCTCGCCTTTAAGAACCGGTGCGGCGATCAGCCGGTCGGCTGTTTTTCCAAGCCGCTCTCCCCTTATTAAA
Source organism: Bacillus sp. B19-2 (assembly GCF_022832475.1). Taxonomy (NCBI): domain Bacteria; kingdom Bacillati; phylum Bacillota; class Bacilli; order Caryophanales; family Bacillaceae; genus Bacillus; species Bacillus sp. B19-2. Next base: position 373,405 of record NZ_JALHKQ010000002.1, on the reverse strand, counting down.
TAACTGGCGCTTAGTGCACTGTAAAGCGCGATCAGAGTGGTCATAGTAACCGCGTAATAATCTATGGAGCCGGGCTTTCTATCTGAGCTGAGCGACGCCTCCTTGATATAATGGTCGCCCGGTGTGTTCCCGAGCACGGCACCCGCTTGCTCAGGAGCGGCTTTGATGATCTCCGCTGCAGCATTGTACCGGTTTGCAAACGCGGTCAGCATTCCTTGAATAATGCTGTTTTTCATACTGTTTTTATCCATTTGGTAAAGCTTGATGCCGCTGTTTTCGATCTCAAGGTAAGCATCGTAATTCCCTTGTTTGATTTCTTGTCTTCCATCCATATCGGACAATACTTTTTTAAAATGAACGCCGGATGTTTTCGCTTCTTTTGCGAATGTTTTAAAACCTTGTGAAAACGCCCCGTCAGCCTTGTCTTTATACAAGACATGAACCTCGCCGACCGCTGTTGCTTGTTGATCGAAAGCGTTCGTCAGCGCGGTACCCAAAATCATAATCAGTACAATCGGAAATGCCAGCATAAAAAGGAATGTCCGCTTGTCCCGAAAAGCCGATACAATTTCTTTTTTCGCAATGATGAGTGTATTCAAACCATGGCCCCCCCTTTCTAATCGCGCAACTGTCTTCCGGTCAAGGTCAGGAACACGGTTTCCAAATTAGGCGCTTTTTCTTCCAATGAACGAATCTCGGCCCCGTTTTTCATCAGCTTTTCAATAATCTGGTTTAAATTATTGACGCCTGCATCCGAGTTGATTTTGAGCGTATTGTCTTCAAGAACGGCCGCTTCCACGCCGCTGATCGCTTTCAGTTCGCCGATATCGATATTTTCCGCAGATTTAAGAACGACTTGAATATCTTTCGTGTTGGTAATGATCGATTTCAGCTGCTCCTTCGTTCCCTCGGCGATAATTTTTCCGTGATCAACGATGGCGATCCTTGTACAGATCTCTTCAACTTCCTCCATATAATGGCTCGTGTAAATAATCGTACATCCCATCGCATTTAACTTTTTGACGGATTCCAAAATATAATTTCTCGAATGCGGATCAATTCCCACCGTCGGTTCGTCCATGATGATCAGCTTTGGCCTGTGGGCGATCGCGCAGGCGATATTGAGCCTTCTTTTCATCCCGCCGGAAAAGTTTTTCGGAAAGCTTTTATGCTTATCGCTTAAACCGACGAACTGCAATGCTTCTTCCACCCGATTGTGCAAATGGGCTCCGCGCAGACCATAGAGCCCGGCGAAAAACTTCACATTTTCATATGCCGTCAAATCCTCGTAAATGGCCAGATCCTGCGGAACAATACCGATATTCATCTTGGCGAACTTACGGTGTTTCGCAATGTTTTTTCCGAGAATCAAAATCTCGCCTTCATTGCTTCTCAGCAAACTCGAGATCATGTGAATGGTCGTGCTTTTTCCGGCCCCGTTTGCGCCCAGCAATCCAAATATTTCGCCCTCTTCGATTGAGAGTGATATATTATCGACAGCAACAAAGTCGCCAAATTTTTTCGTTAGATGATGGATTTCCAATACATTCATGTTCTCACCTCATTTTAATTTCATTATAAAAAAAAGATGAAAGGTGCGGCAGTGCAGCATTTCATCTTTTTCACATGAGAAAATTCATATTCAATTCATGAAATCATTCATGCTTGGGCAGCAGGGTGGTGACAGAGAAGCCGTTCGAACCGTCAACAATCACCTTTCCGTTAACAGAAGCGGCCCGTTCCTCCATCCCGATGATCCCCATCCCTTTCTTGATTTTCTGCCGCCCTTTTCCGTTGTCTTTCACTTCGGCTTTAATGAGCGTATTCAGCACATGAATATAAATGGACACATGTGTCGCTTCAGCATATTTCACCGAGTTTGTCAGCGCTTCGGTGATATTTTCAAAAATAATCTTCCACTGAATTTGAGAAATAACATCCAAATCGCCTTTATGCAAAAATGAAATATTCATATGGTACCGCGCCGAACATTCATCGATAAACAGCTTCAATCTGTGGATACCCATCTGTTCTGAAGGCGGTTTGACGCTTTTTAACGTCAATCTGATGTTTTCGATCCCGTCCTTGGAGATGTTAATCGCGTTTTGCAGGAGCTCGGAAGCTTTTTCCTTGTCTATGTCAAGGACGCGCTTCGCCGCTTCGAGCTGAATCAGCGCTCCTGTCATGGAATGGCCGATTTTATCGTGTATTTCCTGGGAAAGCCGGTTGCGCTCCTCAAGCTTATACGTATATTCGGATTGTCTGATAAACTCTTTGTTTTCCCGCAGCATGTTTGTTAGCTTCTCCAGGTCTCTTCTCGTTTGATCGATATGATGTTCAAGCTTTTCAATCCGCGCTGCATCATGGCTTGCCGCCCAGTACAGCAAAAATTGAAAAGCGGCTGTCAACGCGTATACCGCTGAGATACTTTCATTGATAAACAATACCGGAACGATTGAAGCCGCAAGTACCACCCACTTCGGCAGCCCGAAATCAGCCGCTCCTTCATACAGGCTAAAAGGAAGAAATAAAATAAATAGGGGGTGCACCTCTGCATAAGAAACAATTGAAATGATGACAGACAAAATAATAAAAAGCTTTTTTATTTTCCCTTCAGGTAAAATCGCAATCCCGAGGTTGATACAGGCGTAAACAAGAATGCTGAACACAAGCCACGGCAGATTGTCAATTTCCGAAGAAACGCATTGATAGATGATAAATCCCAACAAAATCAGTTTACCGATCATAATCCGCAATTCCATGGTGATCCCCCAGGTTAAAAGTTAACGTTTCCGGTTAAATAATAAATCGCGATTTGCGTCCGGTGTTCAAGCCCTGTTTTCCCCAAAATCGAGGAAATATAATTGGCGATCGTACCTTCAGAGATAAACAGCTCTTTCGAAATTTCTTTATTGGACAGCCCTCTGGCGATCAGAGCCATAATTCCGAGCTCGCGTTCGGTAAACAGGCTTTCGTCTATTTTGGATTCCGCTTCTTTTTGCTCCGCCAAATTGGACTTAATCTTGTCGAGGATGATATCCTGCATGACAGTATGGCCGTTGTACACGCTTTTAATCGCGTCTCTGATTCGCTCAGGCTCGGCATTTTTCAGCAAATATCCTTTTGCTCCGTTCCGTATTGCAGCGACGATGTATTCGTCGTCATCAAACGTTGTTAAAATAAAAGGCTTGGCGCCCGTTTCTGAAATGAGCCGCGCAGCTTCCACTCCATCCATGTTGGGCATGCGGACATCAAGCAGTGCGATATCCACAGCTTGGCCGCGGCAAAATTCGACCGCTTGCAAGCCATCCTCCACCGTCGCCAGCACTTCAAATTCATCATAAGTGCTCAATATGATTTTCATACCCTCTCTTATGAATGAATTGTCATCCGCAATGATCACTTTAATTTTCATCTTTGAACGGAGACCGGTCCTCCGCCATGCACATCCCTTCTGTCAAAATGCAAAAGCCGGGTCTTTCGCCCTGTTCATAACATTAAATTACCATGAATCAGCCCCTGTTAAAATAAAAAAAGCCAATCCTTTTCAGGAGATTGGCTTTTTAGTAAAGCTACAAGTATTTGACCGCTGAAACAACAACCATGATCCATGCGGCAATAAACGCCACGCCGCCCAGCGGAGTAATCGCACCGAGGACGCTGATTTGCGTAAGGCTGAGGACATATAAACTTCCTGAAAATAAAACGATTCCGGCAAACATCAGCCAACCTGCCGCAGTTACGCTTCCCGCATCTGTAATCTTTGCCGCGATGAGCGCGACGGCAATTAAACCGAGCGCATGATACATATGATACTGGACGCCGGTCTGCCAGATTTGCAAATATTTCTCGGGAATTTTCCCTTCAAGACCATGAGCTCCGAACGCCCCTAAAGCAACCGCAAGCATAGCATTGACAGCACCTAAAATTAAAAATAATTTCATGATCAAATCCCCCGCCTTTCTTTTATCATCATAGCGCACACGCCTTTAATTTCAACGTTTGCACATCTCATGACACGATATTGTCAAATTTCTTTTTCCGAAGCTGCATCTGTTCCGCAGCAATCGCTACAATTGTTCCAAGGACAAGCCCATTGCTTAAAATAGAAACAAAAACAGGATGCATTCCTTCCAAAGCACTTTCAGGTACAAACATGACCCCCACGCCGGCAAGGAGCGCAATCCCGGTAACAAAACGGATGCGGCCCGCCTCGTCCTTTTCATAAGAATCGAATTCGGCAAATGCCAGGCCGACCATCGTTGAAAACACGACGAAGTTCACCGCAAAGCCGACCGGAGACGGCAGGCTGGCAAAAGTATTCATGACCAGCGGGAAAAAGCTGATGACGATCACGATCAGACTCCCGAGCAAAAACGGTTTTTTCGAAGACATTCTCGTCGTTTGGATAAACCCGGCCGCCCCGGATATCGGCACCGTGCCTACAGCTCCGAGCAATCCGCTCAGCAAATGGCTGACGGAGGCGATAAATCCGGCCGGACGGGCCCGCTTCCTCTCCTCCAGCTTCTCAAACTGTCTGACCGCTCCTTCAACCACCCGTATGCTGGCGAGCATATTGACGATTAACAACACTGTAATAAACAGCGAGGTTACGACTAATCCGCTGTCAAACAGCGGCATTCCGAACGGAAAAATATCCGGAAGGCGGAACAGCTGGTTCGCATGCTCAGGCGCCTTCGCCACGCCGAATACGGCAAATAAGACCCAGCCGCCGAAAAGCGCAATTAAAATTGAATATTGCTTAAGAACCGGAATGTTTGACCGGCTCATCAGAAACGTAGCCAGCATGATCACAACCGCCAGCAAAAACACGGGGATATCGACCTCGTTTTTCCGGTAGCCGATCCCCATGACACCTTTAACGATCGGATCGCTAAGCTGGATGACCAGCAACAGTAAATAAATGCCCGTCACAACAGGGGTAAACATCACAGCCAGCTTATCAATGACTTTAAATAAACTAAAAATAAAGAAGAAAACCGCGCTTAACAGCATCGCTCCCTGCAGCCCCTGAAGCGTTTCGATATGAGTCGCAAATACGGTCCCAGTTAGACCGGAATAAATCGTGTACACGCCCCACCAGAGGCCAGCCGGACTCTCATTAATCGGCAGGCGGTGTCCCAATAAACATTGGATAAAAGCCGTTGTGCCGAGCACGAAAAAAGTGCTTTGAACCAGCCCTGCTGTCTCTGCCTGGTTCAGCCCAAATGACTGCCCGATTGCAATGGGCACCACGATTGCGGACGCAATAATAAATGCCGTCCATTGTAAAGCCCCAAAAAGCAGTTTCAAGTTGATCAACCTCTCTTTTTTAAAACAGCCGGACGGCGCCTAGAAATCAAAAATAGAATCTCCGTTGCCGTCATCTTCATGCTTTTGTTTCTCTTGTTTTTTGTATTGTTCAGCACCGGCGCTCCCCATCATTTTTTCTAGCATCAGCTGGTCGCTCGATGGTTTATTGGCCGTTTGAACATAGGGTGAAGACTGGACGGACGGCCGCTGCTGCGGTTCAACAATGACGTCGCAAAGGGAGCGGATAACCGCGATGTGCATTTTCAATTCGTTTTCCTGGCTGCATTCCTTTGCTTTTTTCAATTCGTCCTCCATCTTCTGCAGCAAACTTGATATATGTATGTTCATCAAATCGATCCTCCAAACCGTTTTCAGTTTCCATTTCATTTTACCAAATTAACTTCTCTCGTGCCGAATGCACTTTGCAAATATCCATTGCGAAAAATTGCCTCTCCTGCTGTGAAATATGGCCTTTTGCACTTTTAAAAAAGATATCTGCAGGCAAACGCAGGTGGAAAACGCCGATTTTCTTACGGCTAGAAGTTGACAGCTGAAAAGGCTGTCACACATAATGAAAAAAACTTCACTCGAATTTCTAAAAGCGAAAGGAAACAGGGAATGGCAGCAGAACGTACACTCTCCATCGAAACGACCGTTACCGAGCAAAAGCGATATTTTTTAAGCGGGGCAACACTCGCTGTTGAAAATCGTCTGGAACAGCTCAACATTCTTAAAGATGCTGTAAAAAAATATGAACGGGACATACTTGAAGCCCTTCAGCAAGACCTTAATAAATCAGAGCACGAAGCCTATATGACGGAAATAGGCATTGTACTGGAAGAAATCCGCTTCATCAGCAGACGATTAAAAAAATGGGCCAAGCCGAAAAAGGCCAAAACGGCCGTCTCGCACATCGGTTCAAAAAGCATCGTCATTGCGGAGCCTTACGGCACGGTCCTGATCATCGCGCCATGGAACTATCCGTTTCAGCTTGCCGTTTCGCCCCTGATCGGCGCACTTGCTGCGGGGAATACCGCCGTCATCAAACCGTCAGAGCTTGCTCCCGCCGTATCAAGCGTCATATCCAAGATGATGAAGGAAATCTTTCCGCCCGAATATGTGTCCGTTATTGAGGGCGGGGTGGAGACGAATCAAGAGCTTTTGCGGCAAAAATTTGACTATATCTTTTTTACAGGCAGTGTTCCCGTGGGCAAAGTCGTCATGGAAGCCGCAGCAAAACAGCTCATTCCAGTCACACTTGAGCTTGGCGGAAAAAGCCCCTGCATCGTGCACAAGGATGCTGATCTTAAGCTTGCAGCTCAAAGGATTGTTTTCGGAAAGCTGACAAACGCAGGACAGACGTGCATCGCGCCTGATTATCTGCTCGTACACAAAGATGTGAAATACGGGCTGATGCGCGCTCTCAAGCAATCGATCCAAACATTTTACGGAAAAGCGCCGGAAAGCCATCCGGCGTACGGAAAAATCATAAGCGAACGTCATTTCGAACGGTTACTCCGCTTTTTACACAACGAGAATATCGTTACAGGAGGAACGTATCAAAAAGACGCACTCAAAATTGCTCCGGCCATTATCGATGAACCTGACTGGGAATCGCCGATCATGCAGGAAGAGATTTTCGGGCCGCTCCTTCCCGTCATCGGCTATGAAACAATCGAAGACGTTATCCAAATGGTTCAAAGCCGCCCTAAACCGCTCGCGCTCTATTTGTTTACGAATGAAAAAGCGGTACAGAATCACATCCTCAGCCGGATTTCATTTGGCGGGGGATGCATCAATGACACGCTGATGCACACAGCCACACCTTACCTCCCCTTTGGCGGCGTAGGTGAAAGCGGAATCGGAAGTTACCATGGGCATCATAGCTTTAAGACGTTTTCCCATGAGAAAAGCGTTTTAAAACAGACAAACCTGTTTGACATTTCATTCCGTTACCCTTCATCGAAAAACGGGCTGCGGATCATCAAAAAACTTCTCAGGTAGATAGGAGCCAGACAAAACGAAGAACCGCTTATTTCAGCGGTTCTCGCGATTTTAAAGATTCGGAAGGGACCAATCAATCGGCTCATCACCGATTTGTTCCAAATACTGATTGGCTCTTGAAAACGGTCTGCTCCCGAAAAACCCGTTTCTAGCCGAGAATGGGCTCGGATGCGGCGATTGGATAATGAAATGCTTGGATGTATCGATTCGTTCTTTTTTCATTTGGGCATGCCGGCCCCAGAGAATAAAAACGACCGGCTTATCTCTTTTGTTTAAAACATCTATGATACTGTCTGTCAGTTGTTCCCAGCCTTTTCCTTTATGCGAATTTGCCTGACCCCGTCTCACGGTCAAAACGGTGTTCAGCAGCAGAACGCCTTGCTTCGCCCAACTGACGAGAGAACCGTGATTGGGGATGTCGGCGCCAATGTCATTCTGCAATTCTATAAAAATATTTTTCAAAGAAGGCGGCGGATTGACGCCGGGTTGGACGGAAAAGCTTAAGCCATGGGCCTGACCCGGACCGTGATACGGATCCTGGCCGAGAATCACGACTTTCACATTTTCATAGGAAGTATAATGCAAAGCATTGTATATATCGTTCGGTTCAGGATATACGGTGTGTTCTGCATACTCCCTTTTCAGCATTTCCCTCAGTTCTTGATAGTAAGGCTTATTAAACTCGTCCTTTAGCTGCTGCCACCAGCTGTCATTCAAAATCTGTTTCAATGTTCAGGCCTCCTTAACTCAATTGTCTTGCGGCGGAAAGCCTGGATGCGACAGGTTTTCCGTCCCAGACGATTTCGCTTTCCGCCTCCCTTTTTTTCATGGCAGGTTCTTCGAGAAGTACGAAAAAGTTCTTTGTCGGCAGCTTGCCAAGCTGATGCTTTTCACTCAAGACATCCAAATAATACTGTCTCATTCCGCCAAGATCTCCGGATTGGTTGTCACCCTGATCTGAAAACGCATAGATTACGCTTGCAAAAGGAACCCTTTTCACGCGAAACCGCTCAGCTGCTCTCAGGAAAAAGTCCCAATCCCAATAATTGTGGACGGCAGGATCAAAATAGCCGATCTCGTCATGAAGAGACCGTTTGTACATACTCCCTGAAGGAACATATGTAGAAAACTTCCTCATTTCATCCAAGTTAAAGGAATACGCAAAAAGATAACGGCTTGTCGGAATTCTTTTATCCTCTTTTTCTTCGAAAGACACAATCTCAGCATCCGAATAAACAAAATCAGCGGTCTCCAGCGCATTCAACATTCTTTCCATATGGCACGGAGTGAAAAAATCATCATCATCACAGAGCATAATAACATCTCCGGAAGCTTCTTTCACCCCTATATTTCTCGCTTTTACATGCTTCACGTTTTCTTTCAGATGGATAACTCTGATCGGAAGGTCTGAATAAAGGCGCTCAACAAAGTCGACGCTCTCCCCTGCATCATTAACAATAATGACTTCAAACGGCGCAACAGACTGTTTTGTAATGGATTCAAGCAATTCGCACAAAGCGGTGACCCGGTTGTGCGTGACAACTACGATAGATATGTTCATGTTTGTAATATACGCTCCTTCTTATTTCATTCTAAACATATTAAATCATAATGCGAATAATTTCACATGGATCAAAAGATGGTTTGGTTTTTTATGCCAATCCATTCACGAAATTTGGCAGAGGACCGCTGCACTATAAAGCGGCAGCCATTTCATTGTGATCTTGCGAAAAGCTGTCTATAATAAGTAATAAACCAACTTTGGATGGAATCTCTTATCGTGGAGGATTGACTGAACATGACAATGCACAAAGCACTGACAATCGCCGGCTCTGACTCAAGCGGAGGCGCCGGCATTCAGGCGGACCTAAAAACGTTCCAAGAAAAGAACGTCTATGGAATGACGGCCCTTACGGTTGTTGTCGCCATGGACCCTGAAAACAATTGGAATCATCAGGTATTCCCGGTTGATACGGAAGTCATCCGCGCCCAGCTGTCGACGATTGTGGACGGCATCGGGGTAGATGCGATGAAAACAGGCATGCTTCCGACCGTTGACATTATTGAATTGGCTGCAGACACAATCAAGAAGCACAGCATGAAAAATGTCGTCATTGATCCCGTTATGGTATGTAAAGGGGCAAATGAAGTGCTGTATCCCGAACACGCAAAGGCTTTAAGAGAGCTTCTGGCTCCGCTTGCCACGGTCATTACGCCAAACCTTTTTGAAGCCGGCCAGCTCAGCGGACTTGGAGAAATTAAAACGGTTGAGCAAATGAAGGAAGCGGCAAAAGTCATTCACGGCCTCGGCGCTGAACACGTCCTCATTACAGGGGGAGGCAAACTGAATCATGAAAAAGCGGTAGATGTATTATTTGATGGCCGCGATGCAGAAGTCCTCGAAGGAGAAAGAATTGAAACTCCATACACTCACGGGGCGGGCTGCACCTATTCCGCAGCGATTACGGCTGAACTTGCCAAAGGTTCAAATGTAAAAGAAGCCATATATTCTGCAAAAACGTTTATTACGGAAGCGATCCGCGAATCGTTCCGTTTGAATCAATACGTCGGGCCGACGAAGCACTCTGCTTTACGGCTCAGCGGCAAATAAATAACCAGCCCCATTAAAAGGGGCTGGCTTTTATTTAGCTTTCGCGTTTCATCGTTCTTGCAGATGATCTTAAAAAAGTCTCGATCGATTCCACAAAAAGAGCATATTCTTTCATTTGTTCATACGTGTCTTGAAGTTTCTTTTGTATTTCTTCATCATTCGGAATTGTTTTATCTTCAATACCTCCGATCAGCTTCTTCATCTGAAGAAGCAAACCATTGTATTCCTCTCTCGTATCCTCAATATGATCCGCTATTTTTTTCAAACGCACGGCTGTCAACTTCTGCTGGTTTTGATCCAAAAAAACAACCCCTTTATTACTGCACTCTCTCTAAAAAAAGCATATCATAAAGGGATTGTACAGAAAATAGCAAACCGCAGCCGCTCCCTTTATGCCACCGTCCAGGATGTCACATTCACTATGATTTCTTTTCTGGCACCGATCCAAACATCATTATTTCCCGGGTAAGGAAAATATCTTGCCGTAAAGACTTCCTCTCCCCCATTGACGAAGATTTCAATAGAAGACGCGTCTAAAAAGATGTTTAAATCGCGAAGCTCATGCAAACGGCACTGTCTGACTTCCGTTCTTTCATCAACATAACTGTTTCTCTCCAAGGTTATGATGCCGTCTGCTTTATTGTAAATGAGTCGCGCGGCACCCCTGAAGGAAATCTCAAAGCTCTCTTCAATAAGTTGCGGGCTGATCAAAAGCTCGGTTTTGTCCGGTTGAACAATGTCCAGTTTTTCGGTGGCTTGATTAAGTGATATAGCTGCGTGTTTTTCGTTTTGACGGAGATTTCTAAGCTCCGCGACCGGTTTTTGAACGATTTTATCGTTTTGCAAATGCAATTCCCTCGGCAATGTCATACAGTGCACCCATTGATGCGGAATCGTCGGCTGGCTCTGTTCGTCCTGGTCTGGAACACCCATCCAGGCAACCAATATCCTCCGGCCTGATTCGTTTTTTGTAGTCTGCGGCGCATAAAAATCAAAGCCGCGGTCAAGCTCTTCAAAATCTCCATGTGTAAAATCTGGTTTCTGCTCGTTCAATTCACCGACAAAATAACCTGACTGATAGACGTTTTGGTAGCGCATCTCTTCTGCTTCAAGGCCTTGCGGACAGACAATTAAGACGTCTTTGCCGTCCAGTTCGAACATGTCAGGGCATTCCCACATATAGCCGAATTCCCCGAGTTGATCTGTATTTGAACCTGTGATGTCGCCAAGGAACTGCCAGTCTTTCAAATTATCCGATTGAAACAGCACCGCCCTGCCCTCAAGATTTTCAGTCTGGGCGCCGAGTACCATGTACCAGCTGCCATTCTTTTTCCAAACTTTCGGATCGCGGAAGTGAGCCGTATATCCTTCCGGAAGCCTTGCAACAACCCCCTGTTTTTCAAACGAGATGCCGTCTTTCGAGACGGCGAGACATTGATAGGCCTCCCTATTTCCCTCGCCGTCTCTGACATTCCCCGTATAAAACAGGTGGAGCACATCATGTTCAGCGATCGCGCTTCCTGAATAACAGCCGTTTTTATCAAACCAGTCGCTCGGCGTGAGGGCGATCTCTTCATGCCGCCAGTTCACGAGATCTGTTGAAGAGTAGTGCCCCCACAGCTTTGCACCGTGCCCCGTTTTAAAAGGCATCCACTGATAAAAAAGATGGTAAACTCCCTTCCACTGAATGAACCCGTTCGGATCATTCAGCAGTCCGACAGGAGGCATGATATGATAATGCAGCCGATAGGGATCAAGGTTTACAATATCCCGGTATTCTTCAACCCGGTTTATTGCCATTTGACGAAGCTCCTGATCTTGGTTCATCGTTTTCCCCTCCTTCCGTCACTTTTTCTCGTCTTCATTAATGCCTAAGATAAAGGCTGTGATAAACGCGACAGACACAGAGATCGCCATTCCGATCAAATAATGGATCAGGTTGCCCATTCCAAGCGGGGCGACAATCGCAATCATCGGAATTCCCGTCAAACCGTAGGCGTTTGCCGCAACATTCATAAAGACAACGTATGCAGCACCGAGCGCTCCGCCGGCCATCGCCGCGATAAACGGCTTGCGGTAACGGAGGTTAACGCCGAAAATAACAGGTTCGGTAATGCCGAGAAAAGAAGAGAAAGCAGCAGGTAAAGCGATTTCTTTTGTTTTTGCGCGCTTTGCCAAAAAGAATACGGCAAGTCCGGCCCCGCCTTGGGCGACATTGGACATAGACCAGATCGGAAGCAGGTAGTTCCTGCCGATATCAGCGATAAGGCCGGCCTCAATCGCGTGGAAACTGTGGTGAACACCAGTTAAAACGATCAGCGAGTATGTTCCTCCGAAAATCAGTCCGGCAACAGGTCCGGCAAGATCATACACATAAGTTAAAACGTTTGTGATCCCTGTACCAAGCATTCTTCCTAAAGGACCGATCGCGATAAAGGCAATAAATCCCGTTGAAATAATCGTGACAAATGGTGTCACTAAAAGATCGATCGCGTTTGGAACAATTTTTCTTACGCCTTTTTCGATTTTACTCATCACATACACGGCAAGCAAAATGGGAACAACGGTTCCTTGATAGCCAAGCATCTCGATTTTGAGTCCGTAAAAGTTCATGACATCCGGTGATGCAGTTGCCAGTCCCCAAGGATTGAACAAGCTCGGGTGAATTAAAATACCTCCAAGTACAGCCCCCAGGTAAGGATTGCTGCCAAATTCTTTCGCAGCACTGACACCGATCAAGATCGGAAGGATGATAAATGCCGCGCTTGAGAACATATCAAGCATTTTATACAGCGCCGCATCAGGATCGACCCACTGAAATGCCTTCATCATCCCCAACAGCCCCATTAATAAACCGCTTGCAACAATGGCCGGAATGATTGGCACGAAAATGTTTGACAGCGTTTTCGCAAATCGCGCTAAAGGATTCATTTTTCCCTTTGCGGCATCGCTGTGCTGAACCGTTTCCTTTTGGTCAAGATTCAGCTCTTTGGCAAACTGTTCATACACTTTATTAACAAGTCCTGTTCCGAAAATAATCTGGTATTGACCAGAGCTCGAAAAGGCTCCTTTTACACCTTCCAGCTCTTCGACCTTTTCCTGGTCGATTTTCGCTTCGTCCTTGATCACCAAACGAAGCCTTGTCGCACAATGAGCTGCACTGATAACATTATCTTCTCCGCCAAGAAGCTGTATAAGACGTACGGCGATTTCTTTGTGATTCATGATGACTCCTCCTTTTTTTAAAAAAAAAGCAGAAAAGACCTAAAATTCACCAACGAATGGCGGATAGATTCTCCCCATTCATCTAGCAAATTTTAGGTCTTGCCTGCTTTACCAGTCACAATCCCCGGTATTTATTTTTTAATACGCTTTCATTTTATTATGTGATAACGCTTTCGTCAACTACTTTTTTATTTTCTGTGAAAATAGACCTAAAAAAAGCCTGATCGCGCGTTATCAGGCGGTATTACCTATAGGAATCATTTAAACGCTGGACATGCAGCGTAATATATCCGACTTCCGATTCCGGAAGATGAAGATCATATTCAGTTTTTACGTAATCCGCCAGCCCTGCCGCACACCGGTAGCTTTCAGGATACTTTTGCCGGATGAAATAAAGCATGTCCTCGTCCATGACATGAAACGCTTCATTTGATTCCAGCCTGTTGATGGCATACCTGAGATGCGTGACAAGACGCTGATATGAGATGCTGTTTTCGTCAATCTTCTGATTAAAACAGCATTCGATTTTTTCTATCAATTCTTTGATGATGTTCGTGTATTTAAGTGTCTTCTGCATGTTTTCCGCATCCATTTTTGCGGTATGAATATGCAGCGCAATATAACCCGCTTCATCATCAGGCAATTCGACTTTCAATTTTTCTTTGACAAAATCGATTGCCCAGAGTCCGATCTCATATTCTTTTTTATAAAGCGCTTTAATTTCATTTATTAATTTATTTTGAATGACGAATCCTTTGCGGACTCGCTCGATCGCAAATGACAAATGATCCACAAGGGCGATGTGGATATGATCGCTCAACGGTGCGGACAGCCGCCCTTCCGCATAGCTGATGATCTCTTCGGCAGCTTCAATATGTTCTTCCGGAAGTGTTTCGAGGATTTGTTTAAACTTTTCATTTTCTTCATGAATGGTAAAAATTTTTTCTACCTTGTTTCTTGGAATGGTATCGTTTTTTCCCTTTTGAAAAGCGATACCAGGTCCCATGACAATTTTTTCTTGACCATCCTCCTTTATGATTGCTGCATTGTTGTTCAATACTTTATAGATTTTCAAAGCTGTCACCCACTTCCCGTTATGAGTGGGATTTTACCTTGTTTAAGTTCCCGTGTAAAGAGTTGGTCCGGCTCTTACCCTCTTCACCGCTTTCTGGCAAACAGCCCGGTTGGGTTCTGTCGTAAAACTGCCGGACATCGCTCTCTTACAGCCCGGCATCCGCTCTGTTGATTCTTCTCTTTTTTCCGAAAAGCCGCCTGCCTGATAAGCATCGGCAGCCTGATATGTACCGCCGGCGAACGCCATCACCTTCATCTGAGTCTCTCTGACAGGCACCACCGCATTCAGCAGCACGGCCGTCCATAATTTTAAAAATGATATCAAACCTTTCATACCGATCCCCTCCAGTTTCGTTGTGATAAAACTAGCAACTCTATTAAACTTTCTTGCTCTATCTTATCCCAGCAAAATGAAAATGTTTGTCACAATGTGTGTGCAAAATGATTCTAGTTTTTAGAAGTTTTGTTGAAAACTGATGGAAACGCATGATTCAACGGAAACAAACCATGAATGCAACTTACTCACAGCTTATCCTAAGGATAAACACATATTACCCACAGGGTATATCCACATATCCACATATTTATTCAACATTTAGTATAAGAACGTATATTCCCCACAATATCTATACACAGGTTTATTCACTTATACACAGTAAATTGTGCATAAATCTAAAGATATTCACTCCAATACATTGAATCTTTGAAAATTATTTCTATATATAGAAGGATTTTTTTAAAACTGAGAGAATATTTTAAAAGTTCGAAACTCTAAGGATTACAAAGAAATCATTTATCCATAAGGGGGAAAACAGATTGAGAAAAAGTATCATGCGCAATTTCGTTATGGCTTTTATTCTATTATTTGCGTTATCCACATTCCTCACCGGAGTGCAGGCAAAAACCGTTCCCGATCAAAAGTCGCCTGAGCTTGAGAAAGCTGAAATCTACGGTGATATTGATGTGACGTCTGATAAACAGACAACGGTTATTGTGGAGCTGAAAGAAAAGTCGCTTGCCGAAGCAAAAGCGAATGGGGAAAAACAAACGAAAGCTTCTTTAAAAACCGCTCGCAGCAAAGCGAAAAACAGTGCGCTGAAAACACTCAAAAAAGCGAAAATAAGCCGTGAATACGACCGTGTATTTTCAGGTTTTTCAATGAAACTGCCGGCCAGTGAAATTCCGAAGCTGCTCGCCGTCAAGGAAGTTAAAGCGGTTTATCCGAACGCAGCTTACAAACCTGACAGCATAAAAGGAAAAGACGTGACACTTGCAGCGGACGCCATTTATCCACAGATGGATAAAAGTGCACCATACATCGGAGCGGATCAGGCATGGAAGTCAGGCTATACCGGCAAAGGCATTAAGGTAGCCGTCATTGACACGGGTGTGGATTACACACATCCTGACTTAAAGAACAATTTCGGCCCATATAAGGGGTATGACTTTGTGGATAATGACTATGATCCGCAAGAAACACCGACAGGCGACCCGCGCGGGGAAGCAACTGATCACGGCACTCATGTGGCGGGGACCATCGCCGCGAACGGACAGATTAAAGGTGTGGCGCCAGAAGCAACGCTGCTTGCTTACCGTGTGCTCGGCCCCGGCGGCTCAGGAACAACCGAGAACGTGATTGCGGGCATTGAAAAAGCCGTTGCGGATGGAGCAAAAGTGATGAACCTCTCATTGGGAAATTCACTGAACAGCCCTGATTATGCAACAAGCATCGCACTGGACTGGGCAATGGCCGAAGGGGTTGTCGCCGTTACGTCAAACGGGAACAGCGGTCCGGAAAACTGGACGGTCGGCTCGCCGGGAACTTCAAGGGATGCGATTTCCGTCGGAGCCTCACAGCTTCCGTATAATGAATATTCGGTGACGCTTCCTTCGTATTCGTCAGCAAAAGTGATGGGATACCAGGAGGAAAAAGATCTTGAAGCATTGAACGGTCAAGAGGTGGAACTCGTTGAAGCCGGCATCGGACAAGC
Organism: Bacillus sp. B19-2; assembly: GCF_022832475.1. Classification (NCBI taxonomy): domain Bacteria; kingdom Bacillati; phylum Bacillota; class Bacilli; order Caryophanales; family Bacillaceae; genus Bacillus; species Bacillus sp. B19-2. The sequence continues at coordinate 357,187 of NZ_JALHKQ010000002.1, read as the reverse complement.
TGACGATTTCACAGGTAAAGATGTGAAAGGAAAAGTAGCGGTTATCCAGAGAGGCGTCATTCCATTTGTGGATAAGGCTGAAAACGCCAAAAACGCCGGCGCTGTCGGAGCCGTGATTTACAATAATGTAACAGGGGAAATCGAGGCCACTGTTGTAGGGATGGCCGTACCGACCGTCAAATTGTCGAAAGAAGAGGGCGAAAAGCTTGTTCAACAAATCAAAGAAGGGAAACGCTCCGCTGTCTTTTCTTTCAAATTGGACAAAAAACTCGGGGAAACGATTGCCTCCTTCTCGTCCCGCGGACCTGTCATGGATACATGGATGATTAAACCTGACGTTTCAGCGCCAGGCGTCAATATCGTCAGCACCATTCCGACCCACGACCCGAAAAACCCTCACGGTTACGGTTCAAAGCAGGGAACAAGCATGGCTTCCCCGCATGTCGCGGGAACGGCAGCCATATTAAAACAGGCTAAACCGGATTGGACGCCAGAGCAAATCAAAGGCGTGCTGATGAATACGGCGGAAAAATTGACGGATGAAAACGGAAAGCCTCTCCCTCACAATACGCAAGGAGCAGGCAGCATCCGCATCATCGAGGCCCTTAAAGCTTCATCCATTGTAACGCCGGGCAGCCATTCATACGGAACATTTCTGAAAGACAAAGGGAAACAAACGAAAAAACAAGCGTTCACGATTGAAAACCTTTCTTCACACAGAAAAGCCTATCAGCTCGAATACTCCTTTAAAGGAGCGGGCATCACGGTATCAGGAACAGAACGAGTCGTGGTACCGGCCCATCAAACAGGTAAAGCAGCGGCAAAAGTAACCGTCAATTCCGCGAAAACGAAAGCAGGCACATATGAAGGCACGGTTTACATCCGTGAAGACGGAAGAAAAGTCGCCGAAATCCCGCTCCTGTTGATCGTCAAAGAGCCAGACTATCCGCGTGTCACATCCGTAACGGTTGAACCGGGGGCAAAGCAGGGCGCTTACACGATCGAAGCCTACCTGCCGGGCGGGGCTGAAGAGCTCGCATTTCTCGTCTATGATGAAAATCTGAACCTTCTCGGCCAGGCCGGCGTTTACAAAAACCAGGGCAAAGGCTATCAATCTTATCAATGGAACGGCAAAATCAATGACGCCGCAACCCTTAAGTCAGGAAAATATTATATGCTAGCCTATGCGTCCGCCAAAGGAAAATCAAGCTACATTCTGACGGAAGACCCTTTTATCGTCGAATAATGACAAGCCTTGTTGAGAACCACTCAACAAGGCTTTTTTATGTTAAAATACGGATAATGCGTTCAGGAGAAGATCCCCCTTCTCTTCAAAACGTGAAAAAAGCAATCGGAGGACATCGTATATATGCTTTCTTTTTTCGTATTATTCGGCCTATCCTTCATTATTGTCTGCTTTATATTTTTCACGATTTTGTACCTCGCCGTCAACCTGCAGAAGCGCGAGCCCCAGCCTTTTCAAAAAGCCGCGGAGCAAACCGTCGATACCGTCATCCTCGTTCCCCTCAGCTGGCTGTTTACCGCTTTATACATATGCATTCTGTTTATTCTTTTTCCGATCCGCCATTTTCTCGATTTTTTTCAGCAAAAACGTTAAATTGACTGATGAAACGCTTCGGCCAGCAGCCGGTATGATTCCAGCCTGTCTTGAAAATCGTGGGTGATGGTCACCGCCATGATTTCATCCGTTCCGTAAGCGCCGGCCAGTTCAAGCAGCTGTTCCTTCACCTGCCGCGGCGTCCCGATGACCATCCGTTTTCGATTGTCTTCCACTCTCTTTCTTTCATAAGGAGAATATTGATATGACAGCGCCGTTTCCAATGATGGAAAGCCTTCGGTCACTATCCCCTGTTCATTGGCCAATAAAGAGAAATCCAAGCTTTTGGCAAGGTTCTCCGCTTTCTCTTCTGTCTCAGCACAAATCACAAATACGGCAACGATCACGTTTGGCCGTTCCCCCAATACAGAAGGTTCGAACCTCTCTTTGTAAAGTCTTGCCGCCTCTTCTCCGCCTTCACCGTTAATAAATTGGGCAAATGTATAGGATGCTCCTGTTTGGGCGGCAAGCCTTGCGCTTTCCCCTGAGGAGCCGAGCAGCCAGACAGCGGGCGCTGCGGCCACGTTCGGCGATGCGGTCAAGTTGGGAAAGCGGTGGTGTTCATCGGCTTGATCGTATAAATATGTGACGAGATCCTGAATTTGTTCGGGATATTGGTCAGCCATCCGTCTTCCTCCATTTTGAAGAGCCATGGAAGCGATCGGCATCCCTCCCGGAGCACGTCCGACACCGAGATCAATCCTGCCGGGCGCAAGTCCTTCCAAGACGCGGAAGTTTTCTGCCACCTTGTAGGCGCTGTAATGGGGAAGCATGACGCCGCCGGATCCTATACGGATCTTTTTTGTTTTAGCCGCAAGATAACCGATCAGAACCTCCGGACTTGATCCTGCCAGGTTTCTTGAAAAATGGTGCTCGGAAACCCAAAATCTCTTGTATCCGAGGCGCTCCGCCGCTTGCGCGAGCTCCACCGTATGCTGCAAAGCCTGTTCAGCTGTGCTTCCTTCAGAAACGGGAGTCTGATCAAGTATGCTTAATGACAACATCTTTTTCACCCCAAATCTTCGTTTACTTTTCCTGCGCAAAAAGAAATAATAGTATCATGGAAAAACCTAAAGGAGCTCCTAATACTGATGAATGAGACGAAGCAAAAAACGCACCCGCCAGCCGTAGAAGAACGCTTTGCAAAAGGCTGTTTATTCGGAATCCTTTTCAGTCTTCCCTTTTGGCTGATGCTTTATCTTTTCCTTCAATACATGCTGACAAGATAAGTCCCCTCCGAGTCGGAGGGGAAGTTCCTTACCTTTTGTTAAAACCTTTTCCTTTAACGAATTCATTCATATACGCACGCGGCGGGTTTTTGAGGCTGCCGGTGATCTGATCTGTCCATTTGTCAGACCGTTTGCCGTCTGTCCGCTTTTGATAATAGTTTGAAATCGTTTCGTCATATGCAGACAAATGTTTTTTAAACTCAGCATCGTCCGCTTGATAGGCATTTTCATGATAAATATGATCAAGCGGCAGACGCGGCTTTTTAGCCGACGGGTTGGCCGGATGGCCGACGACAAGTCCGAACAGCGGAAGAACGTATTCAGGTGTTTCCAGCAGCTTGGAGACTTCGTCCAAGTTATTGCGAATCCCGCCGATATAGCAGATGCCGAGGTCCATTGATTCGGCCGCTATTGACATATTTTGAGCGGCAAGCGCTGCATCAATGACGCTGACCATAAAGGTCTCCGTCCCTTCAAGAGAAGCTGTAATATCCACACCCTTTTCCCGGGCCATTTTGTCATGCCGGTAAAGGTCTGCGCAAAATACAAACAGATGGCCGTTTTTTTCAACATATGGCTGATTCCCGGCCAATTCCGCAAGCTTGCGCTTCTTGTCCGGGTCGGTGACACCGATGATCGAATAAGCTTGAATATAGCTTGACGTCGATGCGCTTTGAGCGCTCTCCACAAGCAGGCGAACCTCTTCTTCGGTCAGGAGCTGATCTGTAAAAGACCTGATCGAACGGTGATTTAAAATGGTTTCAATCGTTTTATTCATCCTTTTACCTCCTCAGCCTTTATCATATCCAATATCTGCTTTTCTCTAAAGCAAAACGGTTTGGCGGACTGCAAAAGGATTCAATTTCATATGGTAAAATGATAGAATCGTCTTACTATTTTTGAAGCGGAAAGGGAGATGACGGTGAAGTCCGTAATTGAAGAATTAGATGCATTATATCCGGAAATGATCGAACTCAGAAGACATTTTCACCAATATCCGGAGCTTTCCCATCGCGAGGTCAATACACCGCGCACCATTCCAAATTACTTGGAAAACCTCGGGATTGACGTGAGAACAAACGTCGGCGGCCAAGGGGTCGTCGGTCACATTAAAGGCGGCTGCCCCGGCAAGACGGTCGCCTTGAGAGCCGATTTCGACGCTCTGCCATTACAGGATCAAAAAAATGTTCCGTACCGGTCGACTGTCCCCGGCGTCATGCACGCTTGCGGACACGATGCCCACACGTCGGCTCTCCTCACAGCCGCAAAAGCCCTGGCAAAGCACCAAAAAGACTTGAAAGGAAATATCGTGCTGATCCATCAATTCGGTGAAGAGGTCACACCAGGCGGAGCCAAGCCGATGATTGAAGCCGGCTGTCTCGAAGGCGTGGATGCCATTTTCGGCACCCACATCTGGGCTCCGATGCCCGTCGGTCAAGTCGGTGTTACATCAGGCCCGATGATGGCAGCCGCTGATAAATTTAAAGTCACGATATCCGGGCGGGGCGGACACGGAGGCGCTCCTCACTTAACAACAGACGCTTTAATCACAGGAGCCTCGGTCGTCAACCATCTCCAGCAAATCGTCAGCCGCAGAATCGATCCGACGGAAGCAGCCGTCTTGTCGATCGGAACATTTCATTCAGGCCAGGCGTTTAATGTCATCGCCGAAGAAGCGGTCATCGAAGGAACGGTCCGCACCTTTTCAAAGCATGTCCAAGAGACGATCATCGCCGAGATGGAGCGCGTCATCAAGGGCGTCTGCGACAGCAACGGCGCTTCGTTTTCACTCGATTATGAGAAAGGCTACCCGCCTGTCGTCAACCATGAAAAAGAAACGGACATCGTCCGCCAATGTGCAAAACGAATCGTCGGCCCTGAAACCGTCATCGAACTCGAACCGAATATGATCGGCGAAGATTTCTCTTATTATCTTGAACATGTCCCTGGATCATTCTTTTTTACCGGCGCGGGTAATCCGCAGACTGAAGCCGTTTACCCGCACCATCACCCGATGTTTGACATCGATGAAAAAGGCATGCTGAACGCGGCGAAAGTTCTTGTGTCGGCGGCTCTCGCATTTTTAAACCAAGACTAAAGACAGCCTGATTCGGCTGTCTTTTTTCACTTAAACATATAGCCTTTATATTTTGTCAGCTGGCAGCTGGCGTTATAAACGATCGCATAGCCGATCAAAGCAGACAACACAGAGCTCCCTCCGTAGCTGATGAATAGAAGGGGAACGCCCGTAACCGGCATCAGTCCGACGTTCATTCCGATATTTTGGAATGTATGGATGACGATCAGCGCCGTATACCCAACACAGAAAAATGACGCAAACTTGTTGTACGGGTGTATCTTATCGATCAGCACGACAAGCCGGTAAATGAAAAGGAAAAACAGGATGACGACAAAAGTACAGCCAATAAAGCCGAAACTCTCCCCGATGACGGCAAAGATGAAATCGGTTTGGCCTTCAGGAACGTTTACTTTCAAATTGTTCATGCCCGTTCCGAAGATTTCTCCAGAGCCGATCGCCGTAACGGCCTTTTCGGTCTGATACGTATCGTTCGCGTCCTGCTGGCTCGAATCGACCCATGTCATCACCCGGTTGATCTGGTATTGCTGGATATGCAGCGTATCCTTCGAAAACTCCGGAAAATTGATCACCAAAAACAGAACGAGCAGTACGAGGGCGATTCCTGACCCCGCCACAATCGAAATCAGCTTCCAGTTCACACCTGATAAAAACACCATAACGGCGACAAAGAACATGCATATACCGGCCGTACCCGCATCCTGCATTAAAATCAAACCGACCGGAACTGCAGATACCCCTGCGATTTTCAGCAAAAGGTGAACATCCTCCTGCATCGAGCGCGAGCCTTTCGGACTTGCTTTGGAAATCACCGAAGCCAGCATCATAATCAGGCCGATTTTCATAAATTCCGACGGCTGCAGTGTGACCGAACCAAATTGAAACCAGCTTTTCGCTCCTTTGATAATCGGTGCGATCGACGTTGGACTGAACTTTAAGACGATCAATGACAAAATGCCGAATAGATATATGTATATGCTGAATTTTTCAAGCTGCTCCAGATCAAAATAGAGAAAGCCGACGATCACCGACATGCCGAGCAGATAAAAGAACAATTGCTTGGCCGGATAACCCTTCAGTGAAAAAGACGGCTCTGCAGCGTAAACAGCGATCACACTGATCAAAAAGAACATCGCTAATATAAAAATCAAATCTCCCTGATAATAGGGACTTGTCGTATTTTTCTTCTGGCTCATTATACCCCGCCTTATTTCTTCATCAAAAGCACTAACTTTCATTATAGCATGAACAACCGTTCACATTGTGAAAAAGGGTGAATAAAATAACAGCCTGTATTCATCAGGCTGTTATTTGAACATATAGCTTTGATACTTTGTTAACTGGCAGCTTGAATTGTAGACAACCGCGAAGCCGATCAAGGTTGCTACGACTGAGCTGCCTCCATAGCTGACCAAAAGCAGCGGGACGCCGGTCACGGGCATAATGCCGATATTCATTCCGATATTTTGAAAGGTATGAATGACAATTAAAGCGGTAAAGCCCGCACAGAAAAATGAGGCAAACCTGCTGAACGGATGTATTCGGTCGATGAGCACGACAAGCCGGTAAATTAAGAAGAAAAACATAATGACAACAAACGTGCATCCGACAAACCCGAAGCTCTCGCCGATGACGGCAAAAATAAAGTCTGTTTGCGCCTCTGGTACATAGACTTGAAGATCGCTTACACCATTTCCGTATACTTTTCCCGAACCGATCGCCAGCTGCGCCCTTTCGACCTGCATTTTATCGTCGGCATTCTGTTCGCTCGGATTGACCCAGGTCATGACGCGGTTGATTTGGTATTGTTCAACCCCGAATGCTCCCGCGACATCGGGAAATTTGATAATGACAAACAAAATCAAAACAATGGCTGTAAGACCCGTTCCAAAGATAAGAGAAATCAATTTCCAGTTCACGCCCGACAGAAATACCATCACAAGAATGACAAACGCGACAATCCCGGCTGTACCCGTATCCTGTTCTAAAATCAAGCCGAACGGAACAATGATAATACCGGCGATTTTCAGCAGAAAGATGCAGTCTTCTTTCAACGTACGCTTTCCGACAGGCCCGTTTTTCGACATGAAGGAAGCCAAATACATGATCAGCCCGATTTTCATGAATTCCGACGGCTGCAGCGTAAACCCGGGAAGCATAAACCAGCTTTTTGCACCGTTGATGACCGGTGCAAATCTGTATGATCCGATATAAGCCGGACTGAACTTTAACACGATCAGCATCAAAATGCCGAGCAGATAAAAATAAAAGCTGAGCTTTTCAAGCTGCTCCAAATCAAAATAAAGAAACACGATGATGATAAAGGCTCCCAGCAAATAGTAAAGGGACTGTTTCATCGCAAAGGGTTCATTATATTGATTAAACTGCTGAGCGGCGTACACAGCCACAACGCTTATGATAAAAAAGACAATATAGACAAAAATCAAATCCCCCTGATAAAAGGGATTTGTAATATTCTTTTTCTGACTCATTCGAAATCCCGCCCTTATAATATGACACGATGAAATCATGCAGGAAGACGGCATCCGCTTCCTCACAAATGATATGACGTACAAAAGAAGAAAATGTTTCGATTTTATTGCGAACAAATTCCGATTCTATTTTAAAGGATTTTTCCAACTATTGTCGAATGTGATAAATTCATTGATTTTTGATTGATTTGTATTAAAATGAGTAATGTTGCATAAAATTAAACTTTTGCCTTCGGCAGAAGCGGTACAGAATCACCAATTCATAAGGAGTTTTTCATTTTGGATAAAGCACTTCAAAAGCGTAAACGGCTTGATCTCATAAAATTTTTGGTCCCTTCGCTGATCGGAATCATTCTGTTTATGATTCCCGTTAAAATTGAAGGAAATTTAACGATTCCTATTGCTGTTTTTTCGAATGCATTGCAGAAGCTGCTTCAGCAGCAATTGCCGTTGATCATGACGGTCATCGTAACCGCAACATTTATCTTAACCTTTATCACCAAAACCTTTCATCCGGCTTTCATTAAAAAAAGCGAGTTTTTCTATAACTTGCTGAATGTATCTTTATTTTGGTATATCGTCCGCCTGTTCGGCATGATTTTCGCAGTGATGGCATACTTTAAGATCGGCCCTGAAGCGGTATATGCCAAGAGTACGGGCGGAACATTATTATTCAGCCTGCTTCCCGTTCTTTTCTCCGTTTTTTTATTTGCAGGCCTGTTTCTGCCATTTCTGTTGAACTTCGGCTTGCTTGAGCTGTGCGGCGCTTTGATGAAAAAGCTGATGAGGCCTGTCTTTAAGCTGCCGGGACGGTCATCGATCGATTGTATGGCTTCATGGCTCGGCGACGGCACGATCGGCGTGCTCCTGACAAGCAAACAGTATGAAGAAGGGTTCTACACGAAGCGTGAGGCCGCCGTCATCGGCACGACTTTCTCAGTCGTCTCCATCACGTTTTGCCTCGTGATTATTTCACAGGTTAACCTTGCTCATATGTTCGTTCCGTTTTATTTGACGATTTTGCTGGCGGGTGCCGCAGCTGCGGTGATCAGCCCGCGGATTCCGCCTTTATCAAGAAAGGCTGATACTTATATTACAGACCAAGCGGATCAGGATCAAGAGGAGATTCCCGAAGGATACACTCCGTTCCAATGGGGACTCAGCCGGGCTGTCGCAAAAGCAAAACAAAATACAAGCGTCAAAGATTTCTTGCAGGACGGAGCCAAAAACGTGCTCGATATGTGGATGGGCGTCGCTCCCGTCGTCATGGCGCTCGGCACAGCCGCACTGATTGTCGCTGAATATACGCCGGTTTTCAAATGGCTCGGCCTGCCGTTCATCCCCCTTCTCGAACTGCTGCAGGTTCCTGAAGCCGCCGAGGCCTCACAAACGCTTGTCGTCGGGTTCGCCGACATGTTCCTGCCATCTGTGCTCGGAAGCGGGATTGAAAGTGAAATGACCAGGTTCATCATCGCCTGTGTATCTGTTACACAATTAATCTACATGTCGGAAGTCGGCGGTCTTTTGCTCGGTTCCAAAATCCCGGTGACATTCCTTGACCTCGTCTTGATTTTTCTCGTTCGGACGCTGATTACGCTGCCTGTCATTGTATTGTGTGCCCACTTTATTTTTTAGACAAATAAAAGGCTCCCGGCGCCAAATGCCGAGGGCCTTTTTTGTTTAGAAAAAATCGTTGATCCAAGTGGGCTGCGGCCTTATCGTGCGGTCCAGCCTGTCTACTTCTTTTCCCTTTCACCCTTTATGTCCTACTGAATCACCGCGAAAATTGAGACGATAGTTGGAGCGGAAAATGCTTTCCAGTATGTATCATTTTTCGAAGAACGTGGTATAATAAATGTAACAGAATGTTCACAAAATATTCTCCAATTAGACACAATTGTCGTTTTATTCCGCTTTTTTGGCAGCGCTATCATTATTGAAAGGGGCTGAAAACGCATGGATATGTTTTTCGCTTACTTGCTGATTGCAAGCGCCACTCCTTTATTTTTATGGCTGGACAACAAAAAGGTCGCGATTTCTTCTATTCCGCCAATCATTTTAATGTGGGTATTCTTCTTTTTCTATATGACCAGCAGCCTTTCTCCTACAGGACACTCTCTCATGATCGTACTCTTTATTCTCAACGTTGTCATCGCCCATGTCGCCGCTTTCATCATTTACGGACTTCCATTGATTCGAAAGCACATGAGCCGATAAAAAAAGTGCCGGTTTTTAGCCGGCGCTTTTTTTGCTGTAAGAGACACCATTATAGATCAAAGTTAAAAGCTGAATGGGAGTAATCTTTGATGAATGTTTGATACCGGCCGCTGAAATCAAGCAGGTTGTATATGTTTGATTTTTCCGCAAACCGCTTTTGGTTGTCTCTGGCCGGATAATAAACGGACATACCGCTTCCTCTCGGGTGCTCCGGAGACTTGATGTTCATGATGACAGCCTTTTTGACGGATTTTACGACCTCTTTCGCTTCTTTTTCGGCTCCGATCTGCTGACCGATCAAGCTTGACAAATCAGCCAAATCAACCATATCCGATTCATCTGCATAATCTTCGGCAGCGAGGCGTGCGTAGTGGAGCAGGCGCTTTCCATCCGGCTCTTTCAATGCCCGGTTCATGCTTAAGCTCAATCTGTCGAGGGCATCGACAGCGTCTTTGACGCGGTTCAATTGAATGATAGACTGCTGCAGGTCTTCTGTTTCACCGTTTTCTTTTGACTGCTGTATGTAGCCTGCCGCGATTTCCCTGCCAAGCTCTTTCGGATCGATTGAAGGGTCGTCTTGAACAGACTGCAGCGCCCTTTTGTAATCCCAGCCATTTTGATTCGTATAGTCGACTGAAGCCAGCATGTATTTTCCATAATCCTTTAAGGCATATGCCGTTTCAATTCCGGCCATTTTACAGTTGTCAAAACCGATTAAATCAAACTTTTGCTTCGTATGTTCATAGGCCTTTTTGATTCCCGACTGGAGCTCGCTTATTTTCATTTTTTTATTGCCGAAGTTTTCGTCTCCCCCGTAGCCGTCAACGGAGCCAAGCCCATGCCCCCAGAAGATCAATACATATTTTTTAGCCGGGTATGTTTTGACTCCCCATGTGATAAAGTCTGTGACGGAGCCGGGACTGTCCATGTTTGTCTTCCCGATATTTTCGAGGGGCGCCAGCTTCTGATGTTCGACTTTCCACCTCTGATTCACCTTGTGACTGATTGACGGGTTCGCCCATTTCTTAGCTCCCCCTGTCTGAAGAACGACATTGACGTTTGAAGATGAACCGGCATCCATCATTTCCTGAATATCATCGCTTGCCATATGAAAATCGCTTTCCATGTCAGATCCAATCATATATACAAGAATGGTATAGTCATCCTTTTCTTTTAATAGAGCAGCTGATGCCGGCTGAAAAAAGGCGACTGAAACAACGGAAAAAACAATCCATTTGATCAGGTTCATCGTCTTACGCTCCTTATTTAAGATTCCGGGAAATAAATCAGAGAGTAGTAGCCGTCCTCATCCGGCTGATCGTGTTCCAATGAATATCCGACTGATCGGAAGCACGCTAAGCAACTTTTGTTATCCTCTTCAATTCCGGCAAACCATTTGTTGATCCGGCTCATTTCCGGTAATGCCATCGTTCTATTGATGAGCGCTTTTCCGTATCCCCCTCCACGCAACAACGGATCGACTAAAAGAGCGATGTTCCCAGTCGAATCTTCCTCAACTTCAACCATGACAGCACCGACGGGCTTGCCTTCCTTTAAAGCCGCCCATACCCGGTAGTTTTTATTCCCGTCTGCAAAATTGAACCACTCGTCAAGCGGCATCATCCCTTCCAGCCGCCTTTTCACTTCTGCATCCTCAAACCAGGTCTGCAGCCATTCAATATCTTCTTTTCGAAACAGACGAAGTTCTTCTATATTGCTCATTGTTTGCTCCTTTACTGCGCGTATTTTTCAGCCTGCATGCGATACAGCTCTGCATACTGTGCCTGATTTTTCATCAATTCTTGGTGGGTACCGGCCTCCGCTACCCTTCCTTTTTCTAAAAATACGATGTGGTCGGCAAAACGGGCCGTGCTTAACCGGTGCGAGACGATAATGACTGTTTTGCCTCGCGTCAGCTTTTGCAGCTTATCAAATATCTCTTCTTCAATAAATACATCCAGAGCGGAGGAAGGTTCATCAAATATCAAGATGTCGGCAGACTCGTCCCGCATAAACGCGCGGGATATGGCGACCCGCTGCCATTCTCCCCCCGACAAATTCCTGCCGCCGAACAGTCTGCCAAGCTCTGTTTCATAACCATTTTCAAGCTTATGCAAAAACTGATCCACTCCGCCGAAGGCCGAGGCACTTTTTACTTTAGCCAAGTCGGTGCAAGAAGAAATGTCGCCCAAACCGATATTGTATTTCAATGTCATTTCATACCGCAAAAAATCCTGAAACACAGCCGCGGCACTTGACCGGTAATGCTCAATATCATACTTATGAAGCGGTAAACCGTTATACGAGATCGTGCCTTGATTGGGATCAAAATAACGCAGGAGCAATTTAACGAGCGTGCTTTTGCCTGATCCGTTTTCTCCTACGAGAACGGTTGTCTTATTCAATGGAATATCGAGCTTACGAATATCAAGGACCGTTTTGGTTCCATCATAAGAAAATTCCACTTGATCACATGTAAATCCTTTTTGCTTTTGAGCAGCTGGAGCGGTATCCCCATTTTCCATGGTATTTTTGCTGTTTAAAAAAGAATGAACATTTCCCAGATGCCTCGTTTCTCTTGCACCGATCGCAAACGCAGCGAACATTTCATTGATTCCTTCGTTGAACTGAACCGCTGCCCCGATAAACAGCATCACATCCCCGATGGACAACCGACCATAAAAAGCCTGGTGCACGATGTAAATCAGGACGGCACCTGCGGCCAAAGATTGTAATACTGACCAGAACAGCTGATACAGCGCCAGTTTTTTTTGATCGTTGGACAGCGTATGGAGGAGCTCCATCGAGGTATTTTTATAAAAAGATTTAAAAAAAGGAACAAGATTGTATATCTTAACCTCTCCGGCTGTTTCAGACATGAGAGGGACACCTGCATAATATTCCGCGCGCCGCCTCAGTTCCTGAACCTCTTTCCGTCCTTCAAAGGTCGCGTTGTTTAATTTCGCCTCCCAGTACAGCTTTGGAACAGCCAATATGAGAAATAACAGCGGCACCCAAGGTGCAGACATGCCAATCAGTAAACTGCTGGCTGCAATCATCACCATTCCGCCAAAGGTTTGAGACACGATGGATACCCACATCGTGACAAAATATTCATTATAGCGGATGATTTGTGTATTGGTATGAAAAGATGCGTCTTCAAAAGCCGCGATATCAGGAATGGAAATGGCCTTTTTCATGAGCATTTCATCAAGATAAGCTTCGAGCTTGGCGGTAAGGAGCCTTTTCTGCATTTCGGCCACAGGCTGAAGGGCATCTACGATCAGTGTAAAAGCAATGTATGCAAAGGCCGCCCAGACCAGTGTATTCCAAGAAGACAGCTCAAACGGCGCCCGTGCAATCTCATCGATCACCTCTGCGCTCAGCCAGACGAGGAGCGGCCCGAGCATAGCACCCAGCAAAGTGATCAAAAACAGAACCGCCGACTTAAAAGGGTCGCAGCGCCAAAACAACGTTAAACCGTAAAATATGATGGAAGCGGTTTGAGGCAGCTTTTTGAAAAATGAATGAAACTTCAGCAATATACCTCGTCCCTCCCCTGAAACGATTTGGCCTGCATGCGGAACATTCTGCTGTATTCACCGTTTTTGTCCATGAGTTCCTGATGGCTTCCCTCTTCCGCGATTCTTCCGTTTTTCAAAACCAGTATGCGGTCGGCCATTTTTACCGTACTGAACCGGTGGGAAATCATGATCACCGTTTTCCCCTCTGTGAAGCTGTGAAACTGCCGGAAAATATCATACTCAGCCCGAATATCCAAGGCTGCAGCAGGCTCGTCCAATATGACAAGTCCGGCATCTTTCATAAACGATCTGGCTAAAGCAATCCGCTGCCATTGGCCTCCAGAAAAATCGGTACCACCCCATTCAGGACCGATCATCGTTTCCAGCCCTTCAGGCAAATCCTCGATGATCGGTTCCAGCTTGGCAGCCCGGGCTGAGGCGCGAATTTTTTCCTCATCACCTAAAGCTTCCGTGCGGCCTATCGCGATATTGTGCCGGAATGACAATTCGTACTTGCCAAACTCCTGAAACACGACCGCCATCCTGTTTCTCAGCTCTTGAAGATCAACCTGGCGGATGTCTTTGCCGTTCACTTTAATCTCACCCTCATCATATTCATAAAAACGGCAGAGCAGTTTGATGAGCGTTGTTTTCCCTGATCCATTCGCCCCTACAATGGCAATTCTTTCGCCCGGTGATACTGAAAAGCTGATTCGATTCAGAACATCGCCTGTACCCATGTCATCTGATTCAGGCTGCTTGTCGTGTTCCCCCAGCTCTTCATCCCCAAGCTCATCGAACATATCCAAATCTTCCTCATTCGCATCAGCTTCATTTACCTGGGTGCACGCAGCCGCTTCTCTGAAAGGATAGCGGAAGGTTACATTTTTGAATTCGACTGCCAGAGGTCCTTCTTCTTCGAGAGATTCGCCATTGGAAGGAAGCCTGATATCCTTTTCAGCGTTCATAAAAAGAAAAAAGTCTCTTCCCATTCTCCATATCTCCAACGTGTCTGCACCTTCTTTGGCGATATCCCGGAGAGCCGTTGATAATTGAAACACAGCTCCCAAGTACAGCGATATATCCCCCACAGAAAAACTGCTTGAATGGGATTGGGACAGAATCCAAAAGTACCCCAAACCCGTTCCCGCCCCAGATAAGAAACCCGTTAAAACCGACCAGCGTGCACTTCTGATCTGAATGTTCCGCAGCACAGAATATAAGCCTTTAAACGCAGATTGATATAAATCAAGAAAGAAAGACCCCAGGCCAAACAGGCGTACTTCTTTAGCGGATCGTCTCCCGAGCAGAATGTGGCGCGCATATGCGGCTCTCCTTCTGACAGGGGCGTAATCCTTGTGATATTCCCACTCCAATTCATTATAATGATTATGGACAAAAGCGAATGGAGCGGTAGATAAAATAAGGATGAAAGCAAGGACGGGCGACAGATAGGCGATGATCAAAACGACGCCCGCCAAAGACATAATGGCAGTCACCAAGTTGGAACTGATATTAATGAATTGGGAAGGAAGCCATGTCGAACGATCCCGCAGCGTTTCCAGCCGGTCCCTGTATTTTGGATCCTCAAAAAAACGCATCCCCGGAATGCTGTCAAAAGCGTCGATTAACAAACTGTTGACTGTGATCATCGATCTCTCAGAAAGCATGGCCTTTACCCATTTTTCCAATGATTTAACGACACTGATCATGATTAAGCTTCCCGCATAAATGACAGCCCATATTTCCGCATGGATGACGGCTTCCTGCTCGACAATGCCGTCGATCATTTGCTTTGAAGCGTACAATTGGATTAAAGGGGCTCCGGCCTCGATCAGCATAAAGAAAACCATGCAAATCATCAGCCGCGGGCCGGATTTCCAGACCATTTTTCCAAGCAGGCCCGCCGTTTCCAGCGGCTCTTGGATATGCTTCATCTTCCACACATGCTTCACCTTCATTTTCTTTACCTATTGTGGTCATTGATACGAGTATATTTTGGCTTTCTCCGGCGTATTGACGGTTTCGATATCAGCCATGACCCTTGGTTTTCCCGGACGGCTCCGATCGAGAAGATGCTCCTTTCCCTTGGATGCTTCCCTGAGCCATATTTCCAAGTCAATGACAGATCTCATGTACTGATAGCCCATGCCCAGATCATTATTTGGATCTTCAGAGCGGATAGCCATAGCCAGCAAGTGTTTCCACCATATATCGCGCTTAATGATACCGAGTTCTTCAACGAAGACGCGCTCCCCCGGTTCAAAAAGCTGAAGGACGTGTCTGCGGTCATTCATAAAGCTTTTCCTGGCCATATGGGCATATGTTGTTTTCGTTGATCTGTTATATACATAGGACGGCAGGATATCGGTGAAAGATTTGCGAAGAAGCATTTTAGAGCCGGCATAATGTTCTTCAAGCCCTTTTAAAACATCAAAATGCTGTTCAGGCGGTACGGAAAATGAAAATTCGATCAGCCGCCGATCCAAAAACGGATGGTACGTAGGCAATGTCACACCCACAGCATCCATGTACCTCGCTCTCGGCCACAAAAAGTCAAAATGAAACCTCTTCCCCCACACTGAGAGCTCCCGGCTTTTTCGGTAGCGAAGATGATCTTCCTTATTGATCTCCCGTTCTCTTTTTCGGTGTTCTGCAGTAAAGTATTCAGGCAGCTCATATTCCGTATCTGACCACAGCAGGTCATAATAGAGCTTTTCGCCGATATAAGGCATGAAAGGGGCGATTCCGTATTGAAACCCGAGCTTCACCATCTCTTTCACGCTGCCGCCTGACCATTCGCGAAGCAATTGGAATATTTCAGAAAAACGCCTCTGGCGAAGCAGAGAATCGATCACTGACACTTCTCCGCTAAAAATGAAATCCCCGCCCTCACCTGTAAGGACAGACGAAGCACCATACTCCTCAGCGATCACTGTAAAAGTCTCATTAACCAGTGAATTGGCTCTCGGATCAGGACCGTCTACAAACCAAAGCGGATCACGCCCGATTTCCGCGTTAGGAATTTTGGCTGTAGCGTCTCCAAGAATGATCAGGCCGGGGATGTCCATATCTCGCATCATATTTTTCACAAGGTCCCTGTCATGGCTTAAAATCATGTCGGGATCGGCGAATGATATGTTGACGGCCAGCAGCTGTTCCTTGCATCCGCCTGCGATTGCGGCGGCGGTTACGGCAGCTGAATCCAGTCCGCCGCTTAATTCGACAATATGCTTTTGATCTTTTAAACGATCTGCTGTCACTTCCTGAAGAAGCTCCCGGAACCGCGGAACAGCATCTCCGGCAAGACCTTTCTCGTTTAACAGCTGCGGAAGTCCCCAATAGCTGTGCACGTGAACCGCATGATCCCTGCTGAGAAAAGCGTAGGAGGCCGCAGGCACTTTGCGTATTCCTTTGAAAAACGTCCGATCTTCAAAGCCGTTTTCTCCCACAGCGAACCCTGAAGTGGGAAACATTCTGCACACATCTTGATCGATGATAAAAGGAATATCGTGAACAAGCAAAAGGATGCGCATGTCATTTGCTGCAAACCATTCTCCTTTCGGACTGACCCAGTAGTAAACCGGACGGGTTGCGTATGTATCCGTCGCCAAAACAAGACTATGCAGACTGTCCTCCCACCACATCATTGTAAACTCGCCATGCGAGTGAGACAGCATGGCTGCTTTGTCCTGCCGCAATGACGCGTACAGCTTGTCATCATGTTCAATCTTTCTGGTGCCATCCGATTTTGCGTTAAGACCGCCGCTGATCCAGCCGTCTAAGATGACGGGGTGCAAAAGGTTTGCTTGAGCCGAAGGTCTAAAGGCTTCATCGTATCGAATATGCGCTTCAGCCATGTTTGCGATCCCGCCGCTGTAGCTGTGAATCTGTTCCGCCCGCCCCCATTTTTTGACGGCCGAGACCCACTCTTGCCATGCAACGGTGTTGTCTCCCTGCATTCCAAACCATATTTTCATACTAGAGATAACACCCACCTTTCAGCATAAGCGCTCATCTTATACGTCTGTAAAACTTTTAAATTCTTATTTTTATGATTCGGGTCAATTGAATTGCCGTTTTCCATCTGAACCCAAGCATGAGAAAACAGCTTGTCATCGATTTTCTTGACACCGATCACGAGACTGGCATCAGACCCATTGCTGAATAAAATAGATTGAATTGTCAATGCGATAGAAACGCATGAAGTAACTAAATGGTCGTCTTCATCAAGCGAATACAAATATTCGCCGTGGCGGTGCAGTTCGTCTGTATCAAGCAGCCCAGCACCTCTTTGCTGTGCGCTCGCATACAGCGGAAACAGATGGATCGCAATTTTTTCATAGGCTTCTTCAAAGTCATGATTTAACAGCATCATACGTACAAAAGCATGAACGGTTGTAAAATACTCATGATTTTTGACAGGCGCTCTTTTTTTCATCAGCTTTTATCCTCTATTTTAATCAGCTTATGATGTGTCAGTTCCTGTATCGCCTCATTTAAAATCGCTGACAATTCTTCCTCCGTCTGATCGAACGCCGATTGCCACTTGATCAGAATATCTTTTTTATCCTTTCGTTCATTTTCAATTTCGATCCACAGCTCTTTTAAAGCTCCCTCCAATCCGAAATACTGCCCGTTGTCCAGGTTTAGGACGATGCATTCATTCTCCAATACGGTTGTCGCCGTCTCTTGATTTCGAATAATTTTCAAAGGTTAGACCTCCCCGGTATGCATGATTTCAGAAAGATAAAGGAGAAGAGAGCCGGTAAGCTCTCTTTTAGCACTTTATGCATGATGTTCTTTCCACTCCCCAAGCGAATGCCGTTATCCTATCAGCGCTGGAGCGTTTTAAAAAGAGCCTGCAACGCGATGATACCCCTGAATTTACCAACTGATCACATGAATCAGATTATCACAGGACAATATTAAAAAAACCGCAAAAAACTACCGAAAACCGACATGATTAGCCAACTGCATCAATGGGCCATTATTACGGGATTTATTCGGAGGAAAAAAGAAAAAGAGAGCCTATCGACTCTCTTTTGCAGGGAAAAGCGAATATATACCTTGTTTAAGCTTTCTGCTTGATCAAATTAAGCATCGTTCCTTTTTTTACTGCGCAGTAGCGCGATGTTACTTTAAGCTTTTTATAGATTTTGCTTAAGTGATACTCTACGTTGCGCGTCGACATTTGTAAGTCTGCTGCGATCTCTTTATTTGTTTTACCGCTGGCTACCTTCTGCAAAATATCCAGTTCTGTGTCTGTTAAATGCTCGTCCACCGCAAGATCGGAATCGAGCCTCAGTTTTTGCAGCAAGCCGTCGGGAAATAACACAGCCCCTTTTAAACACAATAAAATACTCGAAGCAATCATGCTGTCTGTATACGATTTATCGATAAACCCTTTGACTCCGGCTTCGATCAGCTTATTAAAATATGAGTGAATTTCATCTCCCGAAAACATAATGATAATTTTGGATTGTGGTGCGATTTCAAGCGTTTTAAGAGACAGTTCCAACCCGTTCATCCCCGGCATTTTTAAATCATAAAGAAAAACGTCTATATGTACCTCTTGATTTTTTAAGAGGTCGAGAGCTTCATTTCCTTCGTGGCAAACGATGACATCCATATTATATTTTTTTAATATTTCCTTCATTCCGGATGTCAAAACTCTGTAGTCGTCTACTAACAACACGCGAATCATCAGTAACACTCTCCTTAAGTCAGTTTCCTCCGAACAAATACCGCAATAAAAACCCCCTGAATAGAATTGAAGGATGATGTCGGGTTTTCGTGCCTTTTTGTGGTTTTTACCACTTTATTCTATGATAGCATGAATATGTAATCAACTGGAAGTAATAAGGAGGTGACACAGATGCGCAAATTGGAAACTGCCCAAGTTAAAAACTATGGTACATTCCTGACTGTTACTCTTTCTAAAAAGAGCAAGCCGGGCGACGGCAAATTCGGCCGCGGCGTAAAACGCGGTTAAGAGTGTATGAGAAAGAGAGAGCCCGAGGCTCTCTCTTCAGATTGTTGACAAAATCCCAAAACGACTTTTAGTTTTGGGATTTTGTCATCCTTTCAGCGTGATTGAAAACCCTTGCAGTCTAGGAAGGCCGAGCATCGGAGCGGAGCGAATGTTGGAATTCGTGAGCACCGACGCGCAGACCTGACAACGAATGCGAGGGTTTGTCGACACGCTGAAGAGAGAGCCCGAGGCTCTCTCTTTTTCCGTTCACAGCAATCAAAAAAGAGTGCGGATCGTTGAAATCCGCACTCTTCTACCAATCAATTAATGTCCGCTGTGCTCAGAATGTTTTGCACCTGGAGAACCGCCCTCAGGGTTGTCTCCGTGATAGTTGTGAGCAGCGAAGATCCAGACGGAACCGGCAATAATCGCAACCGCAATAAATGCGGCAAACAGCGTATTCCCGACTTGGATTTTGCCGCTGTCACTTTCAGTCATATGCATAAACATTAAGAGCTGAAGTCCAGCTTGGATGATCGCAAAACCGAAAATAATCCACAGCTTTGCAGCCATGCTTAAATCCGTATAAATCACCCACAAGGCCAATAAGGTCAGCACAATGGACAACACGAACCCGACAACATGCTTCCAAGGAAAGTGGCTGTGTTCAGCCGATTGTTTTGCTGCCATTATACATTCACCAACCCTATCAAATAGACACCGGTAAAGATGAAGATCCATACCACGTCTAAGAAGTGCCAATACAAACTTGAGATAAACAGCTTAGCAGACGTTTGCGGGGTTAGGCCGCGCTTTTTCGTCTGAAGCAAAATGCCGATAATCCAGAAGATACCGATCGATACGTGCAGTCCGTGCGTTCCCAATAGAACAAAGAAAGATGACCAGTAAGCACTTGTCGATAAAGTGGCACCTTCGTGTACATAATGATTGAACTCATAAAGCTCATAGCTGACAAACCCAGCACCGAGCAACAGGGTAATGATCATCCAGATCATCACGCCTTTCAAACTGCCGCGGCGCATCTCATGCACTGCGATGCCGCATGTGAAACTGCTCGTTAACAGCAGGAACGTCATGATTAAAACGAGCTTTGCGTCGAACAGTTCTGCCGGCAGTACGCCCCCCGCTGTTCTGTTATGAAGAACAGCATAGGTCGCAAATAACGTAGAGAATAAAGCAATCTCCGCTCCAAGAAAAATCCAAAAGCCAAGGATATTCAACCTTCCGATTTCAGAACGGTATTCCATAGGAGCGTTAGAATTGCTGTGTTCTGCATGTTCCATCAATCCCGCCTCCTTTACTTGGCATTCTTTCGTTCAGTCTCTTTTATTTCCTCAACACTTACATAGTAGCCGTCGTCATATTCAAATGAACGAAGAATCATACAGAGGAATACACCGATCAGACCGACGATTCCCATCCAGAACCATTCAAAGACAAGCCCGAATCCAGCAAATCCGAAGCATAATGACATGAGAAACGGACGGCCTGAATTGCTCGGCATATGAATCTTTTTAAACTTGCTTTCAGGATGAATCTCGACATTGTCTTCCTTCATTTGCGCAAATGCGTCAGGTGATGTGACCTCAGGCAGAACCGCAAAGTTATAGTGCGGCGGGATCGCAGAAGATGTAGCCCATTCAAGCGTACGACCCATTCCCCAAGCATCTCCTGATTCCTCGCGTTTTGAATGACGGAAGCTGTAGAAAATGTTGTAGCAGAGAACGATGAATCCTGCGGCCATCAGCAATGCGCCGAATGTCGCAACCATGTTCAATGCAGTCCATCCGTCTTCTGCTCCGTATGTGTAAATTCGGCGAGGCATTCCTTGCAATCCAAGGAAATACATCGGGAAGAAACAGATGTTAAAGCCCGTCATGAACAGCCAGAAGAACCATTTTCCGATGCGTTCGTTCAGTTTGTGACCGAACATTTTCGGATACCAGAAGATCAATCCGGCGAAACATGCAAACACAGTACCCGCGATCAGCACATAGTGAAAGTGCGATACGAGGAAGTATGTGTTGTGATATTGATAATCCGCAGCTGCCATCGCAAGCATAACGCCCGTAACACCGCCGATGACGAAGTTCGGAATAAATGCAAGCGACCACAGCATCGGCGTTGTGATTTTGATTCTGCCTCGATGCAGCGTCAACAGCCAGTTAAAGATTTTAACTCCGGTCGGCACCGATATCGCCATCGTCGTAATTGAGAAGAACGAGTTGACCGCCGCGCTGTTGCCCATTGTGAAAAAGTGGTGCAGCCAAACGACGAAGCTGAGAACCGAAATGGCAACAATTGAATAAACCATTGCTTTGTAGCCGAACAGCTGCTTTCTTGCGAATGTCGCAATGATTTCTGAAAAAATACCGAAAGCAGGCAAAATCACGATGTAAACCTCAGGATGTCCCCAAATCCAGAACAAGTTCGCCCACAGCATCGGCATACCGCCGTTCGCCAAGGTGAAAAAGGCTGTTCCGAACAAGCGGTCAAATGTCATCAGCGCCAAAGCCACTGTCAAGACAGGGAAGGCAAAAATGATAATCACACAAGTGATCAGCGTTGTCCAAGTGAACATCGGCATCCGCCATAGGGTCATGCCTTTTGTACGCATTTTCAGGATGGTAACCATAAAGTTAATCCCGGTGAGAAGCGTACCGATACCCGCGATCTGAAGTCCGAGCAAGTAATAGTTCTGCCCAGGCCCAGGACTCAGCTCATTGCCTGCAAGCGGCATGTAAGCCGTCCATCCTGCACTCGGCGATCCGCCGATGACGAATGAAATATTAAACAGCATCGCTCCGACCATGAAGGTCCAGAAGCTCAAGTTGTTCAAATACGGGAATGCAACATCGCGCGCACCGATTTGGAGCGGTACGACGACGTTCATTAATCCAATAAGAAACGGCATCGCCATGAAAATGATCATGATCGTACCGTGTGTCGTAAACACTTCATTATAGTGGTTGGAATCTAAAAAGCCGTTATTAGGAAGCGTGAGCTGGGCACGCATCATTAACCCGTCGACACCGCCGCGGAAAAACATAATGACTGCGGCAATGAGGTACATGATTCCTAAACGTTTATGATCGACGGTGGTAATCCATTCTCTCCAAAGCCATTTCCATTTTTTGAAGTATGTCAGCACAAATACGATTGCAATGGATGTAAGCAAAATGGAAATCTGTGCTCCAAGAATTAATGGGTCACCTGTAATTATGAATTCGTCCCATTTCAAATTCATGCAAGCTTCCTCCTTTCCTAGTGAGAATCTTGGTCTTCAGATTGTTTTTGATCTTTGTTTGTCTTCACGTTTTCAAACGGATCTGATTTTGAATGCGGAGACAATGGTTTATAGCCCAATCTTTCGCGCGCTTTAATGGCGTATTCCGCATCATTTCCGTGGTTAACGTACTTCAGGTGTGTCGATGAGAACGTCATTTCGTCCGCATGCTGAGGAAGCATCAGTTCATCGTACTGGCTTTTCGTCAGCTTAGGAGCTTCTTTCTGCGTTTTCTTCACCCAGTCGTTAAACTTGCTTTCAGATACCGCTTTGACATCAAACTGTTGTTCTGCAAAACCTTCACCTGTGAAGTTTGCATTTCGGCCTTTATAAGTACCCTCATGGTCTGCCTGCAAATATTGCTCCATTTCCATTCCGGACATGGCATATTTTTGCCCGCCAAGCTGCGGAATCCACAGTGATGCCATAGAGTCGGCAGATGAGATTTTAAACAAGATCGGTCTGTCTGTCGGGATATTCAAATAGTTGACCGTTTCGATATCCTGTTCCGGGTAGCTGAATACCCATTTCCAATCGACAGATGTTGCATATACGACCAAAGGTTCCTTGTCCTTTGATGCTTTTGGAGCCTCTTCTAGAGAATAAATTGTTTGAACTGTCGGCACTGACAGCGCAATAACAATTAAAATCGGAACCACTGTCCAGACGATTTCTAAAAATGTATTGCCTTCTACTTCCGGGCTGTAAGGAGACTTTCTGTCTTTACGCTCACGGTATTTCACAATCATCACAGTGAAAAGGACAAATACGACCGCTACGATAAACAGCATAAATCCAATCGATAATAGAATAAGATCTCTTTGCTGCGAAGCAACTGGTCCTTTAGGATCCAATACCGCGATTTGACTGCAGCCGCCCAATAAAAAAACGGAGGAAAGCAGAGTCAGCATAATCAGTGGTTTAAATGCTCTGAACAAGAGGATCACCATCCTTCCTTAAATGATGTCTAAAATTTGGTCAGAATATCTAAGATAAAAGGATTCTGAAAAACTTTTTTCTTCTACCTTGCTATGCTATCAAAATCTTCACCAATTAGCCTTATTTTTTTCGATTGTTCACCTTTTTTTCACCCGAATGTCACAAAATCGTCAAAATTTGTTCATGATATTATGAATAACGAAGGAAATAGACTGGTAATTTTTTAGTTCTTTTTACACACATAGCAAGAGCTGACAAATCCCTCCGGAACAAAAAATCTGTCAAATTTAGGTTTACCACAATAAAAAACTTTGGTCAATGATTAATTTAACATTGTTAAATTTTTTCATAGTGAATCATTATCTTCCCCCATTCCTTTTCCCTGTTGACAACACGCTTTAAACTTCAAAACATCAAAAAAAGAGCTTCCTTCTGTAACTGAAAGCTCTTTTTCATCCTATTTAATAAGCGTCATCGCATTCTAGCTTTGATAGCCGTTCGGATGTGCTTTAAACCACTTCCACGCGCTGTCAATGATCGTTTCCAGCTCGGCGTATTTCGGCTGCCATCCCAGTTCTTTCACTGCTTTTTCCGAAGAGGCGATCAGCTGTGCCGGGTCTCCTGCACGCCGCTCTGCAACCTCTGCCGGTATCGTGCAGCCTGTCACTTTCCGGGCTGTTTCAACGACTTCTTTGACCGAGAAGCCCGTGCCGTTTCCGAGATTGTATACGGTGCTTTCTCCGCCCTTTCGAAGCCTTTCGACAGCGAGGATATGCGCGTCGACCAGGTCCATCACATGGATGTAGTCTCTGATGCACGTGCCATCCGGAGTCGGATAGTCGTCGCCGAAAATCATAATCTTGTCCCGTTTGCCAAGCGCGACTTGAAGGATGATCGGGATCAGGTGCGTTTCAGGCTGGTGATCCTCGCCGACCAATCCGTCTACATGCGCCCCGGCAACATTAAAGTAGCGAAGGACGACATGACGGATTCCGTATGCTTTTTCAGACCACTTCAGCATTTTTTCAATGGCAAGCTTCGTTTCCCCGTACGGGTTTGTCGGATCCGTCGGATCTGTTTCCATAATCGGCACACGATCCGGTTCTCCGTATGTTGCAGCCGTTGATGAGAAGACAATTTGCTTCACATCGAACTCTTTCATGACCTTTAACAGGCAAACGGCTCCGTAAACATTGTTGTCATAATATTTGAGAGGATCTGTTACGCTTTCTCCAACCAATGAATCGGCCGCGAAATGCATGACAGCCTCAATCTCGTTTTCCTGAAACACTTTTCTCAGGAATGCTTCATCACGCAGATCTCCATTATAGAAAGAAGCTCCCTTTAAAGCCGCCTCTTCATGTCCAGTTTGCAGGTTATCAATAATCACGACTTCTTCATTGCGGCTTAACAGTTCCGCTACAGCATGGCTTCCAATATAGCCCGCCCCTCCGCATACTAATATTGCCAATTGATTTCTCTCCTTTCAGCGGCGTTACTCTTCTATTTAAATCTATAAAACGCCTGTGAATTTCTTTTTCAATCCTAAGATGATATATTTGCTTTTTCATTTTACCACCTTCATCATTTTCCAGCTTGTATTTTCATCATTTCTTCAAATAAAAACTTGGGGTAAAACAAAATGAGAGAACCCCGTTCCATTAAATACCTTACAAGGAATAGTTCGGGTTTTTATCCATTACAATGGTTTTCTCTTGGTGAACTAACGCGATTTTGAGGCAAAAGCTATACTTTTTTCACTGCATTTGAAACCAATGTTCTTTTTTTCCACTTAATGCTGGTCGAAAATAGTATTTTCGTATTACCCTTCTTTAACCCATACAGCAACTAAGCCGAAAGGACCCTCCCTATCCATCATGTCTTTATTCTAAATCATTCCTTGAAACCATTGATTTTCTAATATTTCTACACAATAATCTCTCAAAAATCCCTTTCTTATTTTTAGAATATTCAAAGGATATTCGGCTGCAATTGAGAAATTCTTAATAGGGAAAAATGATCATTTTTATTTGAATACTATCCAGTCAGTAATTGATTGTTTATTATTATAAGTAAGAATCTAAGATTTTTTGGTTTTTTTAGTCAGTTATTTAGGGAATAGGTAGGTTCATCAATGATGACTTTGTGAATTTTTTATGAAATTTGTCATTGTTTTCACATGGCTGTTGTTTTATAACTTTTATTGCATCTCAAGGAAAAACCGTTTTTTCTTTGAGGTGAACAACGTCTTATCATATTGGAGGAAGCTATGAATACTCAAACGAAACACAAGTTGGACAAAGATTGGGTGATTTTGATGAAGGAGGCGAAAAAACTTGGGCTGCAAATTGAAGATGTGAAAGAATTTCTTCACAGTCAGCCCATCCAAAGCGATGCTGAAAAACCGATAAAGCAATAAGCGTTTAGAAGCATCAGTTATCCAAAAAAAACAGGCGGTTCTGTTGAATCTTGATCTATCAAGATGATCCAACCGGCTGTTTTAACGAGTGTTTTAATTGATAATGACGTATTTGAGCAGCAGGCCTGCTGCCTGTGTATAGATTCTGTCTGCTCCATAGAAACGCGCGTTTTAAGGAGCAGCCTGACCTTTGCCCTGTACATAGGTCGTTTCATTTTTCCAGCTTCACTCTCTTAAGGGGTACCAGAACGAATTGATTAAGGCGTTTTAGAGGCATTGCTGACCAACGCTGACGCCATCAGTACCATACACATTCTTCTGCATCGGTTTCGATTGCCTTTCTCCCGAAGGAGGGCGGAGCTTTTCGTCTTGATCCTTCTGATAACATTCTCAGGCTTCCTTTCCATCCTCTCTTTTCTGTTAAGTTCGCCTCTATAATCGATTTTCCCGATGGTAAATATCTAAAATATCAATTTTACTGATAATTGTTGTTATCTTAAACTGAATTCATAACCGATTCCAAAGGAGGATGAAGAATATGGGGATAGCAGCAATCTGCGGAAGCTCCCGCGAAAACGGAAATACGGAAGAACTGATGAATCGATTAGTGGATGGACTTGATGCCGATAAGATATTTCTGCGAAACTATCACATTCAGCCGGTATCGGACTACAGGCACAGCAATACAGCCCCTTTTTACCCTGATGATGACTACAGAGACCTGATCAGCCGGGTGCTTGAGAAGGATATCCTGGTTTTTGCCACTCCGATCTATTGGTACGGCATGTCAGGTCTGATGAAAAATTTTATTGACCGCTGGTCACAGACATTGGTAGAGCACGGAAGATCTGCATTTAAACAGCAAATGGCGAAAAAAACGGTCTACGTCGCAGCTGTCGGAGACGATGATCCCCGCTTGAAAGGGCTGCCGCTTATCCAACAGTTTCACTACATATTTGATTTTATGAACATGACATTCGACGGCTATTTGCTCGGCAAAGGGAACAAGCCCGGCGGCGTGATGACAGACCGGGAAGCGATTGCGTCTGCAAATGAACTGAGAAGGAAGCTGACAGAGGCGGAAACGGGGCGGAAGGCATGACAAATGAGAAGGTGAACAAACGGTTTCTTTTATGGAAAAAACATTTATTCGAGATGATCAGGTCTTTCATCTTATATAAATAAACGCTGTGTGAAAATTGAAGAATAAATCCGGAGCTTGTTACATACCTTTGTTGTATCTTTTCAGACAAACACAAGGAGGGGCAAAGAACAAATGAGAGAAGGCAAAATAGATTACAGCAAAGCTGCGGCATCTCCGGAGTTCCAGCGGTTGTTATCACGGAAACGGGCTTTTATTGTACCGATGACGATTTTCTTTCTGCTCTTTTATTTCCTGCTGCCGGTTATGACATCATACTTCACATTTTTGAATCAGCCGGCAGTCGGAGCCATCACATGGGCATGGGTTTTCGCGATCGCTCAGTTTGTTATGACATGGACGCTGTGCATTGTGTATACAAAAAAAGCCGGTCAATTCGATCAAATTGCAAACGATTTCAAAAAGAAGATTGGAGGCGTTGATTCATGAGTGCCACAGCCTTTATTCTGTTTCTTGCCATTGTTGCTCTCACGCTTGTCATTACGTATTTCGCGGCCAAACAGACAAAGACGGCCAATGAGTTTTACACGGCGGGAGGAGGGCTTACCGGCATTCAAAACGGACTGGCTATCGCGGGAGATTACATGTCAGCGGCTTCTTTCCTCGGCATTGCCGGGATGATTGCTTTGAACGGGTTTGACGGCTTTTTCTACAGCATCGGCTTCCTCGTCGCTTATTTAGTCGTGCTTTACATTGTGGCAGAGCCGCTCCGAAACCTCGGCAAATTTACAATGGCGGACATGATTGCCTCCCGTTTTAAACAAAAGAAAATTCGCGGTGTCGCCGCATTAAACACGATCACGATCTCCACCTTTTATATGATTGCACAGTTAGTCGGCGCCGGCGCGCTGATCAAGCTTCTGCTCGGCATCGATTATACGCTGGCCGTGTGCATTGTCGGGGTTTTGATGACCATCTATGTCGTATTCGGTGGAATGATCGCAACCAGCTGGGTCCAGATCATCAAGGCCGTTCTCTTGATGGCGGGGACGCTCATTATTTCAATCATCGTTTTTTCAAAATTCGGCTTCAGTCTGACGAACATGTTTGAACAAATGAAAACAGCTACTCCGCTTGGGGCGGATTTTTTGAACCCCGGCAATAAGTATAAAGTTCCTCTTGAAACACTTTCACTCAATTTGGCACTCGTCCTCGGAACAGCCGGCCTGCCTCACATTCTCATCCGGTTTTATACAGTAAAAGATGCCAAAACGGCAAGGAAGTCGGTAATCTCGGCTACATGGATTATCGGTATATTTTATATTATGACGGTCTTTCTCGGTTTTGGTGCTGCCGCGTTTGTCGGTTTTGAAAACATTTTAGCTGCCGATAAAGCGGGGAACATGGCTGCACCGCTGCTTGCTCAGGCGCTCGGCGGAGATTTTCTGTTCGCCTTCGTCTCAGCCATCGCATTCGCAACGATTTTGGCGGTGGTCACAGGACTTGTTCTGTCGGCGGCATCCGCCTTTGCGCATGATATATACAGCCAGATTATCAGAAAAGGCACGGCTACGGAAAAAGAGCAAATGATCGCTGCAAGGTGGGCTTCCATCGGCGTATCCATCCTTTCGATTCTGCTTGCTGTCTTCGCCCAATCGCTGAATGTCGCGTTTCTTGTCTCGCTTGCATTTGCCGTGGCGGCAAGCGCCAATCTGCCGCTCATTATCTTCACCGTCTTCTGGAAAAGATTCAATGCGGCCGGCGCTTTGGCCGGCAGTCTGACCGGTCTTTTAAGCGCGCTGATTCTCGTCTCCATCAGCCCGAGCGTCTGGGACCCGGCCGGAAACGCCATTTTTGTCGGAGAACCGCTGATCCCGCTTTCCAACCCGGGCATCATCTCCATTCCGCTCGGCTTTTTAGGCGCTTATCTCGGGACGATTCTGTCTTCAAAAACCCCTGATCAAGAAGCATTTGCAGAAATTCAGGTCAAAGCGCATACTGGCATTCACATGGATCAATCTTAAACTGGATGCACACCCGAAAAAAACTTATGAGCCGGCCGGCCCATAAGTTTTTTTTATTCCCGAAAGTTCGCCAGCCGCTCGTTCAGCGTTTTCGTATGCCGGTAGACATCCCTGTAAATTTGAAACAGAGCTTTGTATTGTCTGCTGTATTCACGGCGGGGCGAAAAGGTTTCTTTGATGAGAACGAATCGGTCTGCACAAGCTTCAAGCGATGGAAACCAGCCGCACCCGACGGCCGCGATCATGGCTGCTCCGTATGCCGGCCCCTGTTCGCTTGTCAGTCTGATGATGTCGGCGTTGAAGATATCCGCCTGGATTTGCAGCCATTGATCGCTTTTGGCGCCTCCGCCGATTGAAATCACGCGGCTGATGTCCTTTCCCGCGGCACGGAATTGTTCAATGCTCTCGTGAAGGGAGAATGTGATGCCTTCAATGACTGCTCTGACGAAGGCCGCCCGTGTATGTGCGCTGTCCATCCCGATGAAGCTGGCGCGAATATTTGCGTCGGCATGAGGGGTTCTCTCCCCTGACAAGTAAGGGGTAAACAGCAGCCCCCGGGCACCAGGACGGGAATGGTCAATATCACTGATTAATTCGTCAAATGACGTTTGCCCGGCAAATACATCTTTAAACCAGCTGAAGCTCCGTCCTGCAGAAAGCGTCACTCCCATTGAATAAAACGCATTGGGGGCGGCGTGGTTCAGAAAATGAATATTGCCGGCAAACTCTTGATCTCGGTTTGATTCATATGTGAGAACAACCCCTGAGGTGCCTATGCTGCAAAGGGCGGTTCCTTCTCTTAAAATACCGGCGCCGACCGCGCCGCATGCATTATCAGCGCCGCCGGCAAACACCTTGACTTCAGGAGCCAGACCGGTTTCGGCCGCG
This sequence comes from Bacillus sp. B19-2, assembly GCF_022832475.1. Lineage (NCBI taxonomy): Bacteria > Bacillati > Bacillota > Bacilli > Caryophanales > Bacillaceae > Bacillus > Bacillus sp. B19-2. The sequence continues at coordinate 327,356 of NZ_JALHKQ010000002.1, read as the reverse complement.
AATTCCGGACTGACGCCGCCGACACAGGCGCCCGGCTCAATCAGATCCGGACATAAGGACTCCGGGATACCGAGCTTGCTGCAGAATTCTCCGCTCCATGTCTGATGTTTCACATCGAGCAGGAGTGTTCCGGCCGCATCTGAATATTCGCTGTGCAGACGCCCTGTCATCGTGTACCTGACGTAGTCTTTCGGCAGCAAAAAAACGGCCGCCTTTTCAAACAGCTTTTTTTCATGTTCTTTCACCCATAAAAGCTTCGGAAGGGTAAAGCCTTCGAGCGCCGGGTTTTTCGCGATCTCGAGCAGGCGTTCCTTTCCGATTTTGTCGTTAATCAGCCGGCATTGTTCGGTTGTCCGTGTATCGTTCCACAGGATCGCGTTTCGCAAAACCTCTCCTTTGCCGTTTAAAAGTACCAATCCATGCATCTGTCCGGAGAAGCTGATCCCTTTAATCTGAGATGCTTTTCCCGGGAAATGCATAACTAATTCCTTAATCGCTTCCTTCGTTTTGTCCGCCCATTCTGCGGGATCCTGTTCAGAATAACCGGAATGGGGCTGAATGATCGAAAATGGTTTGGAGACCTCGCCGCACAGCTCTCCCCGCTGATTGACAAGGATGATTTTAACCGCGCTGGTGCCGAGGTCGATCCCAATCACGTATTCCTCCACTAGCGTGTCTCCTTTTCTGCCGGCGCTTCGCGCAAAGCGTTCAATAAGTAACGGTTAACGGTCGCTTTCAGTCGTTCCTGGCGGCCTGACTGATTTTCAATTTGGTCGTGTTCAAGAGCGTATGCGGCGAGCTTTTTCAGATCGGTGCGGCCTTCTTTGATCTCAAGCCCGATGCCTTTCGTATAGCTTTCATAACGTTCTTCAATGACCTGGTCGAGCGCTTTGTCTTCAAGCAGACGGGAGGCGACTTTCAAGCCGACTGCATACGTATCCATTCCTGCGATATGAGCGTGAAATAAGTCTTCATCCGCAAAAGACGGGCGCCTTACTTTAGCATCGAAGTTGATGCCGCCGGTTTTAAACCCGCCTGCTTTTAAAATTTCATACATCGCCAGAACCGCAGAATACAAATCGGTCGGGAACTCATCGGTATCCCAGCCCAGGAGCAAATCGCCCTGATTGGCGTCGATTGAACCCAGCACATCGTGCAAGGCAGCCACCCTTAGTTCATGCTCAAATGTATGCCCGGCCAAGGTCGCATGGTTCGCCTCAAGATTGAGTTTAAAATGGTCTTTTAAACCGTAAGTTTCTAAAAAAGCGATCGTTGTGGCCGCATCAAAATCGTATTGGTGCTTCGTCGGCTCCTTCGGCTTCGGCTCGATCAAAAATTGGCCGTCAAAACCGATTTCGCGCGCATACTCAACCGCCATTCTGTAAAATGAAGCCAAGTTTTCGAGTTCAAGCTTCATATCTGTATTCAGCAATGTTTCATAACCTTCTCTTCCGCCCCAGAACACATAGTTTTCCGCTCCAAGCTCCTTGGCGATGTCCAGCCCTTTTTTCACTTTTGCGGCTGCATAGGCATAGACGTCTGCATTGCAAGAAGTTGCGGCTCCGTGGACATACCTCGGATGCGTAAACATATTGGCTGTATTCCAAAGCAGCTGAACACGGCTAGTCTCCATCATTTCTTTAAGAAAAGACGACATTTGATCCAAATACGCAAAGGTCTCACGCAACGTTGCTCCTTCATCAACGATATCAACGTCATGAAAGCAGAAATAGGGCACGCCGAGCTTTTCAAAAAATTCAAAAGCCGCTTCCGCCCGGGCTTTTGCTTTATCCAAAGGATGTGTCATCCGGTTCCAGGCCCGGAACATCGTCCCGTCGCCGAAAGGGTCTTTCCCGTCCGCATCAAAGGTATGCCAATACGCAACAGCGAAGCGAAGATGTTCCTTCATCGTTTTGCCGCCGACGTATTCATCAGGGTTGTAATATTTAAATGCGTAAGGATTTTCCGAATCGGCTCCTTCATACTCAATCATTCCGACATTTTTAAAAAACATTCCGATCTCCCCCTTCACTTTTCCTTGCAAAGCAAACGTTGAAAAACAAGTTTGTTTAACCATTAAACTAACTTCCTTGTATTTATTTTACAAGATGAATCAACCACTTTCAATGGAAATGAAGGAAAAAATTGAGTTTTCTAAATTTGTTATACTATAATAAATTCACAGCTTCAAAACAATGGAGTGATTGACATTGAATACAGCGGATCAAGCCCTAGTAAAAAAAATGAACAAAGCTCTGATTCTTGAGCAGATTATTGAGAACGCACCCATTTCAAGAGCAAAACTTTCGGAAATAACGGGGTTAAATAAAGCGACTGTTTCCTCCCAGGTATCTTCCCTGCTTCAAAAGGACATCATTTATGAAACCGGCCCCGGCGAGTCAAGCGGCGGCAGGAGGCCCGTTATGCTGAAATTCAATCGAAAAGCCGGCTATGCGGTCGGTGTAGATATCGGAACCAATTATCTGATTGTTGTGTTAACCGATCTTGAAGGGCATTTGATTGAACAATTCGAACGGACGCTGGATGAAGAAGACATTCAGGCGACAGAAGAGGCATTAATCGAATTGACAGGGCTAGCCGTTGACAAAATACCGCCTTCCCCATACGGATTGACCGGAATCGGCGTGTGCGTACCCGGCTTGGTGGACAACGAACGGCAGGTGGTGTTTACGCCAAATAAGCCGATCCATTTGATTCCGTTAAAAGAAAAACTGGAAGAAAGGTTCGGCGTTCCCATTTTAATTGAAAACGAAGCAAACGCCGGCGCCGTGGGCGAGAAGAAATACGGAGAAGCCGGACAGCTGGAGCATGCCGTGTTTGTCAGCATTAATACCGGGATTGGTTTAGGGATTTTAATGAATGGAAAACTGTTTAGAGGTGTGCAAGGTTTTTCCGGAGAAGCCGGGCACATGTCCATTCACTTTGACGGCCCATTATGCCGGTGCGGGAATAGAGGCTGCTGGGAGCTTTACGCTTCGGAAAAAGCCGTCTTCTCTCACTATGGAGCGAATTCCGAAGTCCCGCTTTACGAAACCGTTAAAGAACTTGCAGACCGCAGTGATCCGGGTATGATGGAGACGTTTGAAAGATTCGGTTTTCATATCGGCATCGGACTTCTCAACATCTTGAAGACGTTGAATCCCGATACGATTATTTTGCGGAATACCATTGTGGAATCCTATCCGATCATCGTCGATGCGATTAAAAAAACGATTTCCTCAAGAAGTGCAGCAGAAGCCTTGTCTAATTATCATTTGAAAATCTCCTCGCTTGGCCGCACTGCCTCATCGCTTGGCATGTCCTCCCTTGTGATCGGGCATTTTCTGGAACGGTTTATGAACGAGAGATTTTAATTTTTATATCAAAAAAAGCGCATATTCCATTTAGGAATGCGCGCTTTGTTTAGCAGCTTGCACTTTCTTGCCGAACGCCTCGGCGGCCGCCTTTGGATCGGCAGCCTTGCTGATGGCGCTGATGACACTGATGCCGTCGGCGCCGGCCTCGATGACGGGGACGCAGTTTTCGGCCGTGATTCCGCCGATTCCGACCACAGGCATGCCAATCCCCTGCCTGCGGAGCTCTTGAATGAGCGAGACGCCCTGCACAGCTTTTGTATCCTGCTTTGTTTCAGTCGGGTAAACCGGTCCTGCACCGATATAATCCGCCCCATCCTTTTCCGCCTTTACGACTTCTTCAAGTGTATGCGCGGACACGCCGAGGATTTTGTCCCCGATTCTCGCTCTGACGTCGGCGGCCTTATCATCATCCTGTCCGATATGCACACCATCGGCGTCAAGCGCAAGCGCGAGTTCTACATCATCGTTGATGATAAACGGAACATTGAACTGTTTGCAAAGAGCCTGCACCTGTCGAGCAAACGCCTTTTGATCTCCTGCTTTTAACGCGCCCTCGCCTTTTTCGCGGAATTGAAAAAGGGTCGCACCGCCTTTTAAAGCTTGTTCAATGACAGTTAAAGGATCGCCCGCAGTATTGTTTGAACCCATAATAAAATAGACTGACAACAGATCTTTCATCGTTTCTTTTGAGACTCGCGTCATCTTATTCCACCTCTCTGATCCTGCCGCGTTCTTTTATATCCATCGCTTCAACAGCGGCAAGCTGATTCAAAAACTCGATTTGAAAGCTTCCGGGCCCCCGGTTTTCCGTTTTCTCTGCGGCCAACTCGGCCGCCGTTCCATAAAAAGCGGCTGCAGATACAGCGGCATGGCAAACGTCTTTTTCAACTGCGCAAAACGCACCGATGACAGAGGTAAACAGGCAGCCTGTCCCCGTCACTTTCGTTAGCAGTTGATGTCCGTTGCCCACGGTATACGTTTTTGTTCCATCCGTTATGACGTCTTCAGCTCCGGTTATGATAACGGCTGTATCCCATAATTTCGCGGCTTTTTTGGCGAGCTCTGTTCTGTCGCCGCTCCCTTCACCTGCATCCACGCCTTTGATCAGCCAGTCCTCTCCAAGCGTGTTGGCAATTTCCGCGGCATTGCCTCTGACGGCGGAAACCTTCACTTCGCGCATAATCGCCTGAGCCGATTCTGTTCGAAACGGCGTCGCCCCGGCACCGACTGGGTCAAAAATAACCGGCACTCCGTGTTCATTGGCGGACTTTCCTGCAATGATCATCGATTCAACAGATTCACGGCAAAGCGTGCCGATGTTCAATACAAGGGCTCCGGCGATCTTTGCCATGTCGGCGGCCTCTTCCCTCGCATACGCCATCACCGGCGATGCGCCGAGAGCCAGCAAACCGTTTGCCGTAAAGTTGGTGACGACATTGTTTGTCATATTGTGTACGAGCGGTTTTTGCTTTCTGACTTTCTCAATTCCTCTTGCGGCATCTTCCAGATTCATTCGGCTGCATCCCTTTCTGTTTTTGAATTATCGCTCCATATATACGATTTTGTATGATCAATCCATGCCCTCGCCGCAAACGACAGGTAGCGGTCTTTTCTCCATATGACGGCGACATGCCAAGGAATGGCCGGCCTCACCAGCGGAATGATTCTCACTCTTTCCGGGTCAAGATCCCGGCAGATTCTTTCGGGCAAAAGCCCGATTCCAAGGTTAGCGGAAACCATTTCGCTGATGAAATCCCATTGCGAGGTTTCATAAATGACATTCGGCTGAAATCCCGCCTTCAAGCAAGCCGTAATGATCCGTTCGTGAAGAACAAAGTCTTCCCGGAAAAAGATAAACGGTTCTTCGCTTAACTGCCGAAGCTCGATCTCATCCGCATCGGCAAAACGATGAGACGGGTGGACGATCAGCATCAAGTCTTCTTTTACGATTGTAAAGGAGTGAAAAATCTCCTCTTTTGCAGGCAGGACGACAACGCCGATATCAAGCGACCCGTCTTCCACTCCTTCCTGCACTTTCACAGATCCGTGCTCAACAAGCTGAAAGGTGACGTTCGGATATTTGTCTCTGAAATCCCCTATCACTTTCGGAAAAAAACCGGAGCCGATCATCGGCGGCAAACCGATCCGCACGTGCCCTTTTTTAACGTCCATCAAGTCGTTCAGCTCTGAAGTTAAATTTTGAAACGACTTGGTGATTTCCTGGGCCTGCACATACATGCTTTGCCCCGCGTCAGTCAGCTCGATCTGCCGCCCCCGCCGGTAAAACAGCTCGATCCCGAGCTCTTCTTCAAGATTTTTAATCATTTTGGAAATTGTCGGCTGGGATATGTATAATGACTGCGCGGCTTTTGTGAAGCTTTTCAGACGGGCTACCTCCAAGAAATAGGTTAAGTGGCGTATGTCCATTTGTTTGACACCCTTTCAGAGTTCCTGCTTGTATTCATATTCTAAACCAATTTCATTGTTTTCTGCACCCCCGCGGAGCACCCTTCTACATCAACATAAAAAAACGCCGCCGGCATACAGCCGGCAGCGCCTATCTTCGGGCAATCGCCTCATCCTGTTCCTTCAGCGTGTCCACATTCGAGCGGGTGTCCTCAATGTTTTTACGAACAGCCTCTTTATACTGTTTGACCATATTGCAAATTTCGGCTTCCCGTTCAAGCCACTTTTTCGTAAAATCAAGGTTGTTCCGCCCGAGCGCTCCGGCTGACGGGCTTTTTAAAGACACGGCTTGAAGCGTGCTGCTTACTTGTTCCAGCTGCTTCATAACCGCTGCATGGTTAAGTTTAATCGTTTTGCTCATTTCAACCATCCTTTTAAACCGTTGATTGTGCTGTGCAGAGCGTCGACGGCCTCCTCTCCTTTTTCCATCAGAAAGTCCGCCCGGTCGGCTGACCAGCTTGCAGCTTGAACAGCCCCTTTTTCAGAATCTAAAGCAAATATCTTTAAATCAATTTTATGAATATACCGATCATACTCATCGGTGAAAATTCTGTACATTGCCGTGTGCGCTTCATCACGTGCTTCGTCAAAATCGGCTGCCCTGCTTCCGGTCCACGACTCATCAAGGTTCGGCCGCAAAATCTGCCTGATTTCTTCGATTCCGAGGTTTTGTTCCCGCTCTACATCGCGCTTTGCCCGCTCCAGCCTTGCAATTTGTTCTTCCAGTTCTGCCGCCTTATGGGAGAGGACACCGTGTATTTTTTGCAGCGTGTCTGAGTAGTCCATTATTGTCACCTCTGAAATTGCAGTATGATTCGCATTGATTGTGGTTTTTCATAGATTCACATCTTTGACTAGACTTGCTCTCATTTCCAATATTTATAGTTTAAGTCGAAAATCACGGATGTTGAATAGGCTGTAAATACTGTTTTTAGGGATATATACACAGGCCGCCGTCTTCCTCACACCGCATTTCAAGGGACATATAACCCGTCTTTTTGAATCATTTGTACACCGCTTTCATCGCGGACAAGTCTAAAGACACGGGCATACGGCAGTTTAATGGTCATAAAAAATCGCCAAATGATTCCGGACGACAATTTCTAATTTTAGTCAGGAAACTGTTTCTTTTGACCTGATTTGCGTTTTCAACTATAGACAAAATGAATAATATCTATTCTGTATATGTATTTTACCTATACTTAAAACTCATGTACACTCTTGTTTAGAAAGGGGGATAATGACATGAAAACATTCATTAAAGGATTAGGTCAGGTCGCTCTTTTGTTTTTATTCGCGCGTTTCATGAATCTGATTGCCGAGGTTCTTCATATAAACATTCCCGGCAGCATTCTCGGGATTATCGTCATTTTTGCGCTTCTTCATTTCAAAATCATTAAGCTGGAATGGATTGAAATCGGCGCCTTGTGGCTTCTCGCGGAGCTGCTTTTGTTCTTTGTCCCTTCAGCCGTCGGGATTATGAACTACGGAGATATTCTGGCTGAATTCGGCACAAGCATTATACTCGTTGTCCTCATCAGTACATTCGTCGTCATGGTGTCGACCGGAATGCTGACTCAATTGATTGCCAAAAGAAAGGAAAGGAAAAAAACATGCTCATCGGATGCTTAAGCCTGATCGCAACAGTGTTAATTTATCTGGGCGCAAAAGCGGTCTATTCACGCCATCCAAAGGTATATGCGTCACCTTTATTGGTCACGCCGGTGATCCTTGTCGGCCTGCTGCTTTTCATCAACGTGCCCTTTGAAGCATACAATGCGGGCGGACGCTTGTTGACAGACATGCTCCAGCCGGCAACCGTGGCTTTTGCGATTCCGCTGTACAAATACTTTCCAGTCTTGAAAAAATACGCGGTTGAGATCATTATCAACGTGACTGTAGGCTGCTGTATCGCGATCCTGTCAACAGCGTTTATCGCAAAACTTTTCAAGCTGAATGAAGACCTGATTGAGAGCCTCGTTCCCAGATCGGTCACAACGCCAATTGCAATGAGCGTTTCTGAAATGATCGGCGGAATGCCCGCGGTGACCGCTGTTTTTGTTATATTGACCGCCCTGTCCGGATCAGTGATCGGACCGATGGTCATTCGCTACTTCCGGATTGATAATGAAATCGCAAGGGGCGTGCTGCTTGGCACAAGCGCCCACGGCGCAGGTACGTCAAAAGCATTTGAGCTCAGCTCCGTGTCCGGAACGATTTCAAGCGTATCGATGATCCTGGCTGCGATCATCACGCTTTGCGCAGCGCCGTTGCTCATTTCCCTTATTGCAGTATCATAGCCGAAAAATAAAAAAACCAAATTGGGGAAGTTTTTTTCCGCCAATTTGGTTTTTTTCATTTAGACATCAAGCAGCACATCAGCAATAATATAAAAGAAATACACCTGATAGCCTTGTCATGCGGCAGTTTGGGGGAAATTCAAACCGAAAAGTGTGAAATTTCCCCGATCCATCCGCCGTCATTTCCGAGAAAAATTCATCGCCTTTTTCTTTGGAAAATGCCCACAGGAATCCTGCGAAAGCCCCTGTGAGAAAAGCGGCCGTCAACAGTACGTTGACAAAGACCATCACCGTATTTTCACCCTTTCAGCTGTTCAACCGCCGTCTCAAATTCCTTTTCAATCTCTACGGACGGCTTCTTTGTCATCAGGCTGACGGCGATGATCACGACTGTACAAACAATAAATCCGGGAATGATTTCATAAACCGGGTCAAAAGCTTTCACTTGCTCCCACACAATAACGGTCAGCGCCCCGGACAGCATCCCTGAAAGCGCGCCCCACTTCGTCATTCGTTTCCAATACAGGCTCAGCAGAACGACAGGGCCAAATGCCGCCCCGAAGCCTGCCCATGCATAGCCGACAAGATTCAATATCGTTTCATTCGGATGAAGCGCCATCATAAGTGCGATCAGTGAAATCGCGAGGACAGACAGCCTTCCGACAAGAACAAGTTCTTTGTCAGAAGCCCCTTTCCGGACAAACGCTTTATAAAAATCCTCTGTCAGCGCGCTTGAGGTTACAAGAAGCTGTGAAGAAATCGTGCTCATGACAGCTGCTAAAATGGAGGCCAGCAAAAACCCCGTAATCATCGATGGGAACAAAAGGTCGGCCAGCTTAATGAATATCGTCTCGGCATTCTTTAACGAAAGATGATTCGCGCTGAAATAGGCAATGCCGACGAGTCCTGTCAGCATCGCTCCGCAAATCGAAAAGATCATCCAGCCCATGCCGATTCTTCTGGCACTCTTCAACTCTTTCACGCTTGAAATCGCCATAAACCTGACAATAATATGAGGTTGTCCAAAATAGCCGAGCCCCCATGCCAGTAAAGAGATGATACCGATTGCGGTTGTTCCTTGAAACGGGCGGAGGAGGTCCGGGTTGACCGCGCTCACTTCCGAAAACGCCGGCGCAATTCCCCCCAATTGGACAAAAACAACGAGCGGCATTAAGATGAGCGCGATAAACATGATCGTCCCTTGAACAAAATCGGTCCAGCTGACAGCCAGAAATCCCCCGAAAAGCGTATAAAGAATGACAACCCCGGCCGTCAGCCAGATGCCGATCCGATAATCAAGGTGGAATGCGGTTCTGAACAGCTCTCCGCCCGCCACCATTCCGGATGATGTATAAAAAGTGAAAAATACTAAAATAACAAAAGCCGACGTCACCCGTAACAGCCTTGAACCGTCTTTAAAACGGTTTTCGAAATAATCGGGTATGGTAATACTGTTGCCGGCCGTTTCCGTATACGTTCTCAGCCTCGGCGCAACATACACCCAATTCAAATAAGCGCCGATTGTCAGACCGACAACGATCCAGCCGCTGCTCAATCCGTTCAGAAACATCGCACCCGGCAGCCCCATTAATAGCCAGCCGCTCATATCGGAAGCACCTGCGCTTAACGCGGTGACGGCGGGGCCCAGATTTCTTCCGCCAAGCATGTAGTCGGTCAAATTTGAAGTTCTTCGATATGCAAAATATCCGATAAAAAGCATTCCTGCCATATAAATACCTATCGATATTAAAATTCCGTAATCCATAACTTCCCCCTGCCTGAGTGATTTGCGTAATATCAATATACATGAATAATTGATCGACAGGTATTGTTTTTATCGCAAAATTTTTCCCCGTCCTTACATTAACGGCGGCGGATCCGCAAAAAGACAACTTTTAAATAATCGCCTTCAGGATAGCTTTTCACTGTATTAAAATCTTCGGGAAGCGAATGCTCCTCAAGCACTGTAAAGCGCGTCCCCGTTTCTTTGCATGCCGCCTCGATAAAGCCTTTGAATTTTTTCATCCCAAAAGCGCTGCTGTTCGTCGAAGCGACGATCACACCTTGATCTTCAGTGATCCGAATCGCGTCTTTCAACAGATTTTTATAATCCTTTGCTGCGCTGAAAGTATGCTTTTTCGTTCTCGCAAATGAAGGCGGATCAAGGATGACGAGGTCAAAGGCGAGTTCTTTTTTGGCCGCGTATTGAAAATATTTAAAAACGTCCATGACTTTAATATCATGAGCTTCATAATCCAGCCCGTTCACGCTGAATTGTTCGATCGTCCTGCTTAAACTGCGGTTTGCAACATCAACGCTCGTCGTTTTTTCAGCACCGCCAAGTGCCGCCGCCACAGAAAATGCACCTGTATATGAGAAGGTGTTAAGCACGGTTTTTCCTTCCGCATACCGGTCCCTAACCGCCTTGCGGACATGGCGCTGATCGAGAAAAACGCCTGTCATCGCTCCATCATTGAGGTAAACGGCAAAATGAATGCCGTTCTCTTTCACAATGATCGGAAATTCCCCTCTCTCTCCTCTGACAAAATCGTCATCTTCTACATACTGCCCGGCCGTATTAAACCGTTTTTTCTCATATACGGCTTTATAGTCCGTCAATTCATCGAGGGCTTCCATAATCGTTTCCTTAAACGTATAAATCCCTTTGCTGTACCATTGGAATAAATAGTAGCCGTCATAATAATCAATCGTAAAGCCGCCGATTCCGTCGCCTTCCCCGTTAAACAAACGAAAAGCGGTCGTATCCGGGTCTTGAAAAAGCGATTTTCTGGCCTGAAAGGCGTTCGCCAGCCTGCTTAAAAAGAATGTCTGATCAATCGATTCCTCTTCGTTTCGTGTCAGTATCCAGCCGATCCCTTTGTTTTGCTCGCCATAATAGCCCTTTCCCAAAAACCTGCCGTTTTCATCGGCAATCCTGATCAGCGAACCTTCTTTTATGCCGTTTTCTTGTGAAGAAACAGCTTCTTTTTCAATTAAGGGATAGCCCTTTTTCATTTTTGCAGCGAATGGATGTTTTATTTTTAATGTATGCATTTGATTTCAGTCCTTATTTTAAAGTCTTCTCTATCCTACCATAACGCCTGATCAATATTCTTATTCATCATGTAATCGATATAATTGACAGATGATTCCGATCTTTCTAAAATGATGGAGAAACAAAAGGAGGAATGGCGAAATGTCGCGAATCGACCACGTAGGGCTGATGGTGAAAGACATTGATGCTTCGATCGCATTCTACCAGGATGTGATCGGAATGACGCTGAAAGGCAGAATGACCCATACAAACGGCGTCATGAAGCTCGCTTTTTTAGGTTTTGAGAACAGAGACGAGACAGAGCTTGAATTGATCGAGGGATATAACGACAGCCTTCCTCAGGAAGGAAAAGTACATCATTTTGCCGTCTCAACCGATGATATCGAGGCTGAATTCGCCCGCGTAAAAGGCGCCGGCATCAAGTTGATGGAAGACGAGATCACCGTATTGCCGAACGGCTTCCGCTATTTTTTTCTTTTTGGGCCGGAAGGAGAAATGGTCGAGTTTTTTCAAAGAACATAACCGGACACGGCTTATCGCGTTTCCGGTCTTGATGGAACGTGGAAAGCCGGCGGCTGTTTTTCGATAAACCTTTTGATATTTTGATATGTCACTTCTTCGATGCGCCTGATGCTCTCATACGTAGCGCCGCCGATATGCGCCGTGCATATGGCATTGCCGAGGCTGGTGATCCGGGCGGCCGGCGGTTCGGTTTCAAAGACGTCTAATGCTGCGCCTCTGATCTGTTTTTGTTCAAGCGCTTGAATGAGCGCGCTTTCGTCTACTACTTCTCCGCGGGCAATGTTGATCAGGTACGCGGTTTTCTTCATTTTTGCCAGCTTTTCTTGATTGATCAAATGATAGGTGGCAGGTCTTAATGACGTGCTGATGCAGACAAAGTCCGATTTCGCCAGGAGATCGTCAAGCTTTGCGAACCGTACATTCAGCCGTTTGGCTGCATTGTAGTCTTTATATGTGCCGTACGCCAAAACGTTCATATGAAACCCGGAGGCCCGCCTTGCAACCTTTTTGCCGATTTCCCCAAAACCGATAAGCCCCAGCGTTTTTCCATCGAGCTCATAGCCCATCGCTGATTGCCATAAACCGGCTTTGACTGCGGCGTTTGACTGCGGGATCGAACGGGCGCCAGACAGCAGAAGGCCGAATGCCAAGTCGGCGACTGCCGAGGCGTTTTGGCCGGGAGCATTCGTGACAAGGATTCCTTTTTCGTTTGCATATTCTACATCAATATTGTCGATTCCCGCGCCGAATTTCATGATATATCGGAGTTCCGGGGCAGCGTCGATCAGCTCCCGATCCGCTTTTTCAACGCCGGCGATATAAATATGGACATCCTTGATATGAGTCAGTAAATCCTGTCTCGTCAACCGATTTGAATCCAAAAACGCAAATTCGGCACCGAGCCGTTCGACCTTTTCCTTCAACAGCGGCGCTGCGCGGTAAAACAGTCCGTTAAGCGTCAACAGCACTTTAACCAAAAGCACTCCTCCATTCGTCAAAAATGTTTGCACGCCAAGAAAAATGCTTGTTTCCGATGAAAGGAAACAAGCGAATATGGGGATACGTCAGGGTTTGTTGTAAATTATATCGATTCATCCTGCGATTTAAAATGAGATTGGCATGTTAGCTGACATGGTTTTTAGACAATTTGGCCGGCTGGTTAAAGGCTGTGGACTGCAAGTACTTAAAATATTGACGGGCGTACGGGTGTGAGGTTTGTGAATTCCAAGGCTTGTTTCCGCCGCAGAAATGAACGATTGCCGGATTTGCCCTTGTTTCCATATAGCGCTTTTGATCGATGAGGGAAGCCGGTGTTTTTTCTTTTAAAATAATGTGTGTTTGGGCGTTCCATCTTGGATGAAGTTCGAGCCACTGATCATAAAGAATCGCATTCAGCGCGTCTTGGTCATGAAACACAAACATATCTTCATCGTTGTTATTGATAAAGTCGATGACTTTTTTCGAAATGTCGTTTTTTCTCCAGGCTTCCATATCGATGATCATGATACCTGAGTTAAAATATTTTGCTTCGTCGCTGATGTTCATCTTTTTCAGCCGTTCATGCTGGCCTGCATCTTCAACCGCCGCTGCGTAATACGGTGAAATGTCCTTGTCCCACAACTTCGATATATCCTCTAACACTAAGGCGTCGCAATCGACATAAATCATTCGTTTGACGGATTCGTCATCAATCAGATCCGGGATGGAAATCCGATAGTATGCCGCTTTTGTAATATGGCTGCTTTCGACCGCCCGGTCATACTGGCTTTTTTCTACATTAAGAAATGTAATGGGGGCTCCGAATTGAAGGGTCGTCTCTTCCAGACGCTTTTTATTTTCCGGTTCAATCCCTCCGTCGATGACATACAGTTTCACATCGCGCGTCTGATCCATATTCGTCAGCAATGATGCGAACATCACGCTTAAATGCTGTGCGTAGTTATTGTCTGTACAAGAAATAATATGCATGGTTCGGTCGCTTTTCATATGTCTTCCATCTCCTTTTCTTTTTTTGTTCTATTCCCTTTTTTCAAAAGATAAACACCGTCGATAGGCCGAAAAAAAAAAGGATCATGCAAGATCCCTTTTGTCTTTCACCTTCCCGGCTATCCAAAACGGCAGATAGAGAAGATAGAAGAAGACGATCGTGACCGCTTCCGCTGATAAAAGATACCATGGCCACGGCCCGAGCACGTCTAACAGCGAAGCTCCGCCGCCCGGCTTTTTCATCATGTACATATAGTTCGACTTCAGCAAACGGTTGATTAAAAAGATGAATGCCCCATAAATATTGACGAGAAGAAACGTGACCCAGAGAGAGCGCACGGTCGGCTTATACTTTTCGGCCGCAATCATCAGAAGACAGGCCAGTACGACGATTCCGTGGGAAATGAAAAATTCAAAAAAGCGGAAATGAGGAAAGCCGTACCTTCCCAAGTCAGGCGTCAGAATCGCTTGCAAAGCGCTTCCCAAACCGGCAAAATAAAGAAATTTAAACAAGTTGAGGTTTTTCGTCAATAACAGGATGATGACAAGGTAAACCGAAAGGTCGCTGAGGTGAAGCGGCAAACAATAGCGCGGTGTCCAGGAATTCACATAGATGAACCAGGAGTGGTAGCTGATTTCTGAAATGACTAAAACCGCCACAAAGACATAGCGTAGCATCCGGTTCCACCGCGGTTTTTGCAGCGTCTTGCGAAAGACGAACAAACAAACACCAAGCGCTGCAAGCACCAGCAAAGTCAGAATATGAGATGTTGAAAACAGTTGAAACGAGCCGAGCTGATAATCTTTTTGAAAATATGTCTTCATCGTGAACACCTGTCCGTCAAAATATTTTAGAGTTATTTTGCGGCAAATCACGGCGGTTATTCCTTTCAAACAAAAAAGGCCGCCGGGCATCCGGCCGCCGAGAACATTCACATGAATATAGAATCGTTTTTCTTTTCCTCATCATGCATCTGAATCCGTTCAACCTTTCCGACAAGAAAGATGTAGGAAAGGGCTCCCAGAAGGGCAAGGGTGCCGATAAAAACGAGTGCGGGCGCAAAGCTTCCGCCGTTAGCGAGAAAGCCGATGACTATCGGAACGATAACGGAAGCGAGGCTGCCGACAAAATTAAATACTCCGCCGGTCAGTCCGATCAAATGCTTAGGCGCTAAAGACGATACAAGCACCCATGTAATGGAGGCCAGACCGTTTCCAAAAAAGGCGAGCGTCATAAATAAAATGATCAGTGATGTCTGATCGACATAATTGGCACCGATAATGGAAATAGACAGGATCAATCCGGTAATAATCGGTGTTTTGCGGGCAACCCCGGCCGATACGCCTCTTTTGATCAGATAGTCGGACAGGAAGCCGGACAACAGAACACCGATGAATGCCGCAAGAAACGGAAGCGAGGCGAGAAAACCGGATTGGAGAAAATCAAGGCCTCTATATTTTACAAGGTATGTCGGAAACCATGTCAGAAAAAACCATAAAGTCGAATTAACAGCGAACTGTCCAATATATATACCCCACAGCTTGCGATGAGCGGTCACTTGTTTGAAATGCTTCCAATTAAATGCCGTTTTTTCCTTTTCGGAAGTCCGGCCGCGGCGGACGATACCCCCGCCTTTTTCTATATGCTCAAGTTCAGCCTTGTTTACCTTTGGATGACGGTCGGGATCACGATAAAAAATATACCAGATCAGGCCCCAGATGATGCCGATTACCCCCGTTACGATGAACAGGCCGCGCCAGCCGACGACATGCTGGATGCTGCTGAGCGCCGGCGTCAAAAACGCAAGGCCGGCAAATTGCCCCGACGTATAAAACGCAATGGCTGAAGCCCTTTCCTGTTCAGGGAACCAAGAAGTCACCACCCGGTTATTGGTCGGAAAAGCCGGCGCTTCAAACGCCCCCGTCGCAAGACGCAACCCGAATAGAGAACCGAAGCCGCGGACAAACCCCTGAAGCAATGTTGCGAGCGACCATGTAACCAAAGTAAAACCGTAGACAAGCCTCGGGCCAAACCGGTCGACAAGCCCGCCTCCCGGTATTTGCAGGGCGCAGTATGCCCAGCCGAAAGCTGAAAAAATCAAGCCCAATTGAACGGCAGACAAGTTTAAATCGTCTCCGATTGCAGAAGCCGCGACGGAGATATTGCTTCGATCCATATAATTGATCACGACACATACAAAAATAAACAGCAGTACCCGCACTCTAACCTTTGTCGGCTTCTCTTTCAAAGTTGTTTGTTTCATGAACAGGCCCTCTCCTTTTATTTGATTGTAATGACGGACACCTTTTGAAAACGGTATCATTTTTACCATTCAGCTATGCTTCCGTCCTTGTGCCGCCATACCGGATTGCGCCAGTTGTGCCCGATATAAGCCATTTTTCGGACGTGATCTTCATTGATGTCAACCCCAAGGCCGGGTCCATCCGGAATCCGGACATAGCCGTCTTCATAGAAAAACACCTTTTGATCCACTATATAATCAAGCAAATCCGTGCCTTTGTTGTAATGGATTCCTAAGCTTTGTTCCTGAATAAATGCATTATGGCACGTTGCATCAACCTGAAGGCATGCCGCCAAAGCGATCGGGCCCAACGGACAGTGAGGGGCGGCGGCGACATCAAATGCTTCTGCCATCGACAGGATCTTTTTGCATTCGGTAATTCCGCCGGCGTGTGACAAGTCAGGCTGAATAATATCGACATAGCCGTCTGTCAACAGATTTTTAAACTGCCACTTTGAAAACATTCGTTCTCCGGTCGCAATCGGAATTGAGACGAGGCTGGCGATATCGCGGAGCGCCTCGTTGTTTTCCGGCAGAACAGGCTCTTCTATAAACATCGGACGAAACGGTTCAAGCTCTTTTGCCAAAATCTTCGCCATCGGCTTGTGCACCCTGCCGTGAAAGTCGATGCCGATTCCAATGTACGGGCCGACAGCTTCTCTGACAGCTGATATTCTTTCAATCACCTGATCGATTTTTTCATGTGAATCGATGTATTGCAGCTCTTCCGTGCCGTTCATTTTGACGGCTGTAAAGCCTTGGTCAACCACTTGCTTGGCAGCGAGGCCGACGTCTTGAGGTCTGTCTCCGCCAATCCATGAATAGACCTTGATCGATTCCCTGCTCTTCCCTCCGAGCAGCTGATGCACGGGCGCATTGTAAAACTTGCCCTTAATGTCCCAAAGCGCTTGATCGATGCCTGCAATCGCGCTCATCAGAATGGGTCCGCCCCGATAAAATCCGCCTCTGTACATGACATTCCAGTGGTCTTCAATGTTCATCGGGTCTTTGCCGATTAAATATTCCATTAATTCGCCGACAGCCGCCTTAACTGTCGCCGCCTTCCCCTCAATTACCGGCTCTCCCCATCCTGTAATGCCTTCATCCGTTTCGATTTTTAAGAAAAGCCAGCGCGGCGGAATTTGGAAACACTCGAATCCCGTTATTTTCATCTCTGATCTCCCCTTTTTTGTTTTGCTGCTTCAACAAATTGCTTTGCTTTTTTGGACAGCTTTTCTAAAAACGCGTCATTCACATCTTGATGAGCCCTGACAAGTGAACCGCCGATTCCAGCACCGACCGCACCGGCCTGTAAAAACTCGTGAAGGTTTTCCAATCCGACTCCTCCCGTCGGAAGCAGTGGAATATGCGGAAGCGGTCCGTGGATATCTTTGATATAGCCAGGCCCCATCGTTCCGGGGAATACTTTGATGATGTCTCCCCCGCTTTCATACGCCGTCAATATTTCCGTCGGGGTAAAGGCGCCCGGAATGCTGACCGCTCCATATCGCTTTGTCAGCTTGATCGTCTCTTCATGAACAGTTGGCGACAGGATAAACCGCGCGCCGGCTAAAAGCGCCGCTCTCGCAGATTCGGGATCAAGAACGGTCCCCGCTCCGACAAGCATTTCGTCTCCAACATGTGCTGAAATCGCTTCAATCGCTTTGATCGCTTGAGGGGAATTGAGCGTAATTTCCACAAGCCTGATGCCGCCCGCTTTTAAGGCGCCGGCAATGCTCACTGCCTCCTCCGGATTATATCCGCGGATGATCGCAATCACTTTTTGTTCTTTGATTTGTGACAATACATGCATTTCTGCCACCCTTTCTTTACGGTTTTTTTATCGGCTGACATCTTCTTCATCAGATTGTTCCATAAACGCAAACAGTGAATCGCGGTCAGGCAGCCCTTCAATATCACCGTTTACCGCAGCTACCATGGCGCCGACGGCACAGCCGCGTTTGACAGCTTCAGAAAGCGGAATATGATCAATCAAACCCGATAATACGCCGGCTGCAAAGCCGTCTCCGGCACCAACGGGGTCCGCTGCAGTCTGAATTTGATAGCCTTCCGCATAGCCGTTTTCATTCCCGCCGGCATAATAGGCGCCTTTTGCACCAAGCTTGACGATGGCGGTTTCAGCCCCGAGCCCGCGGATGGCTTCCGCTATTTTTTTCTCATCAGCGGTGCCGAACAAAAAACGCCCTTCGCTCAACCCCGGAAGCACGATATCAGACTGTTTGATCAAATCAAACATCGTCTGCCGCGCCCGCTCTCCGTCCCAGAGCTTTTTTCGAAAATTCGGATCAAATACAACGCATTTATTGTGCTTTTTGGCGAGCTCCACAGCATAAAACACTGCATCTGAAGCGCTTTCACTTAAAGCCGGGGTAATTCCCGTAATGTATAAAAACCCCGCTTTCTCAATGTATGGCTCATCAATATCGCTTTTTTTCAAAAAACTCGCCGCTGAAAGCGTCCTGTAATAGAAGACATTGACTTTGGCCGCGCTTTTCCTTTCTTTAAAAAACAAACCGGTCGACGCCGCGTCATCGAGCTTCACCTGGCTGACATCGACGCCTTCTCCTCTGACAGAAGAAAGAATCATCGCCCCGAACTCGTCTTTTCCAAGCCGGGTAATCCAGCCGGCTTTTTTACCGAGCTTCGAAAGCCCGATCAGCGTGTTGGTTTCTGCGCCCGCTATTCTCACCTGATAGTTTCTTGCGTATCTGAGAGGGCCGTCTTCATTCGGAGTGAACAGCGCCATTGTCTCTCCTATGCTAATAACATCCATCAGAACTCTCCCCTTTGCTCAAGCGGCTTTTTAAATCCGCCAATGCTTTCTGTAATTTTTCCGGCTGTGTGAAGCAGCTGCTCAACGATAACGGCCTTTCTTGCGAGCATGCGCTCCTTTGGCCCGGCGGTGCTGATCGCCGCCTTCATCACGCCATCCGGACCATAGACAGGCGCCGCCAGACAAAACAAACCTTCTTCATTTTCTTCATTGTCAACGGCATATCCCTGTTCCAAAAATGTCTGCAGCTGCTTTTCCAGCTCATCTCTGGCGGTGATGGTGTGCCCGGTAAAGCGGATGAATTCCATACGGTCGAGCAGCCCTTCCCTTTTATCCTCCGGCATGAATGCCAAAAATGCCTTGCCAAGCCCGGTGCAATAAAGCGGTTTGCGCGAACCGGGCTGTGCGGTTGTTCTGATTGACCTGTTGTTATCGATTTTTGCAATGTAGACAAGCTGATCATCGGATAGAACGGCCATAAACACCGTCTCCTGAACCCCGTCCATCAGCTGTTTTAAAAATGGAACACCCTGCGACGAAATGTCGATCGACTCCATGGCAGCGGTTCCAACTTGAATTAGTTTTGCCCCCAGCCTGTAGCGCTTGATAGCATCCTGCTGAAGGTAGCCTTCATCCAAAAGTGTAGCGGCCAAATTGAATGTACTGCTCTGCGGCAGCGACAATTCTTTGCTGATCTCCTTTACGGTTAATCCATCCGGATGATTTGACAGCAATTCAAATATACGTACAACACGTACCGCGGATTTTACTGACATGACACCCTCCAACATTCACATATGTGATTCAAAATCAGGATCCTGATAAGTCGGACGTATTCTAAACAGAAAGAAGGCTCACGTCAACATCCTATTAAACAAAAAAACTTTTTTATCAAACTTCAAATTACTGGTCTATCGAATCATTTATCAGATGCATGCAGGATTCACCCGCTCTGCTGCGAATATCTCTTCTCAGGAAAACAAGACCATCGAGGAGGTTTATGTATGAAGAGAAAAATGATGATGATCGGATTGGCGCTATCCGTAATAACAGGCGGCGTGTTCACCGCTGGAACGGGGAATGCTGTTCAAGCGGCGCCTCAGGAAACAGCCATCGTAAAAGATGTCGAAAAATTCAGCAAAAAATTCAACGAAAACCGCGCCTATCAAACGATTTATCATTTAAGCGAAACGATCGGACCGCGTGTGACAGGCACGGCAGAAGAAAAAAAGAGCGCCGCTTTCATCGCCTCACAGATGAAAAAATCACATTTGAAAGTGACCACACAAACCTTCAGCATACCTGACCGGCTGGAAGGAACGCTTACCGTTCAGGGAAATAACGTGCCTTCGCGGCCTGCCGCAGGTTCCGCCCCGACAGCAGCAGAAGGCCTGGCCGCTCCTCTCTATGATGCCGGCCTCGGCCTGCCCGGCGACTTCGCCGAGGAAGCGAGAGGCAAAATCGCTGTCATTTTAAGAGGTGAGCTGACATTCTATGAAAAAGCGAAAAACGCTGCTGACGCAGGCGCAAGCGGAGTGATCATTTATAATAACATCGACGGTCTCGTCCCTCTGACTCCGAATCTCGGCGGTAATAAAGTCGATGTTCCGGTAGTCGGCGTCAAAAAGGAAGACGGAGAAAAGCTGCTTTCTGAACAAGAAGCGATCTTGAAGCTGAAGGCTCATAAAAATCAAACATCGCAAAACGTAATCGGCGTCCGCAAAGCAAAAGGTGTCAAAAATCCGGACATCGTGTATGTGACTTCGCATTATGACAGCGTCCCTTATGCTCCCGGAGCCAATGACAATGCCTCCGGCACTTCAGTCGTCCTTGAACTGGCCCGGATCATGAAGACGGTTCCAGCCGATAAAGAAATTCGCTTTATTACATTCGGCGCCGAAGAAATCGGTCTCCTCGGATCGCGCCATTATGTCAGCACCTTGTCAGGTCAGGAAATCAAACGGAGCGTTGCCAACTTTAACTTAGATATGGTGGCGACAAGCTGGGAAAATGCTTCACAGCTGTACATCAATACGCCCGACGGTTCCGCAAACCTCGTCTGGCAGCTAAGTAAAGCCGCTTCTTTAAGCCTTGGGAAAGACGTATTATTTTTAAATCAAGGCGGATCATCCGACCATGTCCCATTCCATGAAGCAGGCATCGACTCGGCCAACTTCATTTGGAGAGAGCCGGGAACAGGTGCATTGGAGCCTTGGTACCACACCCCTTACGACACGATTGAACACATCAGCAAAGACAGGCTGAAAACAGCCGGTCAAATCGCTGGAACAGCCGTGTATAACTTGACCAAGAAAGAAAACAGAAAACCGTCTTACACCTCAGTTGCCCAGTAATATTAAAAAGGAGCAGATCGAATTGATCTGCTCCTCCTTCTTTTCATAGACCAAAAGCGCCTATCCTCCCCACGCTTCCGTGTCATCACCTTCCCCGTGCATACCTAAAAAAATAATTCACCGATTCAGGAAAAAACCGGTATTTCTCCGAACATGTCCAGTTTGTGCTGTGACGTCCAG
The DNA here is from genome assembly GCF_022832475.1 of Bacillus sp. B19-2. Classification (NCBI taxonomy): domain Bacteria; kingdom Bacillati; phylum Bacillota; class Bacilli; order Caryophanales; family Bacillaceae; genus Bacillus; species Bacillus sp. B19-2. Next base: position 306,019 of record NZ_JALHKQ010000002.1, on the reverse strand, counting down.
CCTAAAGATGGATGTAAGCATAGCCTTTTCCTATCAACGGCAGTTGCAAGGTTGAGCCTAAGGGCCTCATTTTGTAAAGCTTCCTTGACGTAAAGTTTATTTTATTTCAAGATGAGGACACAGGGAAAGCAGCCTTTTCGATACTACAGTAGAAGCGAAGATGTTTAGGAAGTTGAATCATGAGTTCGCATTTAGGTCACTCTTTTCCTTGTTGACTTTAAGTCTCTGTCTGTTTTTAGCACATTGGCTAATGGAAAACTCGATTTGAAATGAATTCAATTCCTTTTTCTTTATTTATCATGTTTTTCACATCGGGATATTTATACCCTCAATTCAAGCAAAATGATGAGCGCAATAAACTAATAAAACAAAAAGCCATGTTTTATAATTTTTTCTTATCTCGCCAGCATTGAGTGCGCAGACAGTTATCACAATCCTTAGCGCTCTTATTATTGCAACAGTCAACGTTTTTTATATTTAAATTTATTAGGAGATGATGGATTGTGTTTCCCTTCCTTATTCAGCTATTCACTATCTTTATAGTCTATATGATCATTACAGCTGTGATCAAAAAGAAGAAGCGTTAAGAACATTCAATAAGCAATTAATACCAGTTTTCGGTTTTCCCTCTTCGCTTTTGCCATTGCCAAAGTGCAATCTTCAAATCAAGCATTCGGATCTATGAGAAGCAAAAATGGAGCCGCATCTCGCGCTCCATTTTTCAACCCTTCATCAGCTTAATAAACCTGAAGCTCATCAAAACGCTGCCGATGGCAACCACAATCATGACCACCCCCAGATCCTGAAAATGACCCGCGGTTATTTCTTCTCCAAACAACAGACCCAGAATGACAGACGAAAAGATCGAGCCAAGATAGCGGCATGTTTGGAAAAGCCCCGAAGTGGTCCCGACGATGTCCGGCGGACTTGCCGTAAACATGGCAGCCTGCAGGGCGACATTGCCAAGGCCGTAGCTGACCCCCAGCAAAGAGAGGATGATGCCTTTCCACAACATCGGTGCATCGACAAAAAACAATGTGAGCAGGATAGCGCCGGCCGCCATTAAGCAAGAACCAATTAAAACGGGCTGGGTTTCACCTGAACGGTCAATCCATGTCCCGACAAAAGGCGAAATCAATACGCTCGTCCCGGACATGAACAGCATCAAAAGACCGCTCGTTTGAACGGAAAGGTGCATTTCATCCTGAAAATAACTCGGAAGTCCAAAAAACAAACAGTAGTTAAAGATGTTCAGCATAATAAATTGAGCATAGACCGAAGTTAGCGTCCTGCGCGCGATCAACAGTCTGATATCAATAAACGGGCTGCTCACTCTCAGCTCCCACCAAACAAACATCAAAAGCAAGACAAGCCCGAACATCCCCTCGGCAAAACGGGGCTCGCCCGTGCTCAATGAGAGCAGGAATGCCAGCAGGAGAACGATTCCGCCCGCAAACAGAAGAATCCCGGTCAGATCAAGCCGCTTGATGACGGCGCGGACATTTAAGCCGGCTTTTTTCTCATCTTTCGGAAACATATACATCCCCAGCAAAAAGCTGAACAAAATAAATGGAAAGTTCACGAGGAAAATGGCGGGCCATCCCCCGAGAACGATTAAAAATCCCCCCACAGTCGGTCCAAAAGCGGTCATAGCCGAAGAAAAAATGGACAGCACACTGAGTGCGGACGCCCGCTTTTCATGAATGTGGCTTCTGATCAGCCCCACTCCCGAAGGATAAATGGCGCCGCTCCCAATCGATTGAAACAAACGCATGATCAATAAGACGGAAAAAGCCGGTGCGAGAGGAGCGCCGATTGCCGATACTGCAACGAGAACAAGCCCTGACAAAAACATCTTTTTCCGGCCGATTAAATCGCCGATTTTTCCTGTGACAGGCTGTGCGACCGCACTGGCCAAATAAAAAGATGAAATCAGCCACGATACGGTTGCAAATGAAAGGTGAAACTCATGCTGGATACTGTGCAGCGCCAAAGAAATCATTGAAGAGTTGAGCGGATTCAGCATCGTCCCGGATGCAACGGCTGTTAAAAACAGGGCGCGGTTCTTTTTCAGCCCGGCCATTTAGTTAGCGTAAAGCAGCCTTTCGCCAGCTCCGTCCGCTTTACCGCCCGCACCCGCATCACGGCCGAAAGCACTGCCGACGGCCCCGTATAAAGCAGCATCAAGCCGTTGCGACTCCCGGTGCATCATCGCTGCCGCTCCGTATTGCAAACCGCATTCCGCAAGTTTTTCAATATCCGATTTCATTTTTAGACCTCCTCATGCTCTTATCATTTTCTTGTTTTGTTTTTTCGATTCATGACAGTCATAACCTTTGATACAAAGGAGCGTTCTTCCTCTTTTCTTTTAGTTGAAAAACGTATTTGACGGAGCTGGCATAGTGAAAGATTCAAAAAACTTATCAGTACGCTGACAAAAGAAGAGCTCGAAGGCGTCGCCGGGCCATGCCTTCCAAAACAAAAAGCTGAAAGAAGCCGAGCGTCTTGCCGGAGATCAGGTCAAAGTGTGGATGAAGAGCGCGCTCGGCAAACTGCAGGACGAATACCGGGCGGACGTCTTGAAATTCGGGGAAAAGTACAGAATTCAGTATCCGCGGGAATGGGAAAAAGTGAAAGGGAAATGGGATGAGCTTTTCGCCGAATCCGATATTACATATGATGTTGATATCAACATTGACAACTTCGGTTCAAGCGGCAGAAAAAAATAACAGCCGGGCTAAAAAATGCCCGGCTGCTTTTTATTGATCCGCTTTTGTTCGAATATGAAGCATCTTTTCATCCAGATAGTTCGCGATGTCAGCCGCTTCTTTCAGCTCATCCGTGAGCTGGTTCGGCACTTCATTGTTCAATTTGTAGTAGATTTTATGTTCGAGGCTCGCCCAGAAATCCATCGCGATCGTCCTGATTTGAATCTCCACCTTGGCGTGCTCGACGCGGTTGGTCAAGTAAACAGGCACCTCTACAATCAGGTGGAGACTTCTGTATCCGTTCGGCTTCGGATTTTTAATGTAGTCTTTCATTTTTAAAATCTTGATGTCTTCATGTTCCTTCAGCACTTCAACCATATTGTAAATGTCGGATAAAAACGAGCAGACGATTCTGAGACCCGCGATATCATTGATGTGCTCCTTAGCGGCCTTTGTCGTAATATCGCAGCCCTTCCGCACAAGCTTGTTGATCAGGCTTTCAAAGCTTTTCACCCTTGATTTCGTATGCTCAATCGGGTTATGGCCGTGGATTAAATTATATTCCTGGCTGATAATCGAAAACTTCGTATCCATTTGATCCAAGGCAAATTTATAGACGAGGAGTTCGTTCTTCCAGTCCTCCATCAGGTTTCTCAAATCTTCTATCTGGGCTTCAGGCAGTCCTATCATCTTATCTATCGCCATATCCATCATATTTTTCTCCTTATGACATCATTTCGTTTTTTCAGTTAGTAGACGGGCAAATCCACAGTAAAGTTTCGACTTATAGCGCAAGATCAAAAAGTGGCCTGGTTGATCATTTTCTACTTTTTTAAATTTATTTCCCTTTCAAAAGTCATAAAACTTTCATATTCTGTATTACCACTTATTACGGAGGTGATGATATGTCATACTCTAAAAACTTCGCTTTAATTGTTGTATTATTTATTTTGCTGATCATTGTGGGTTCCGCGTTTGTAAGGTATTAATTCCTTCACGCACGAAGCCTTCTTCCGACAAACTGCAGGTTCATATCGAAAGGCGCTCCGCTTTTCATATGAGCCTGTTTTTTTGTGATTTAAAAAGAATTTATTTCCACAATAACAAAAAATGTTTATAATAGGATAGGCTCTGAGCTGACGGCGCTCAGAAATAAAACTCTCCCACAAATGAAACTTTTATATAACATTTTCGTCTTATACTGTTGTTAAGGCAATTCAATAACGGAAAGGAAAAGATCAATGTTAAATAAGCTAAGAATGTTGTATGAAAAAACAACAATGAAGTGGCTGCTCAACACTTCCTATTACTTTCTTATTCTCGTGCTGCTGTTTTTAATTTACGGATTCCATACAGCAAATACAGGTTCATATATTTATAATGACTTTTAATGGAGAAAAAAACAATGAAACTGATAGAAACAATTAAAAAATACGCGCAAACACAACCCGATACCCTTGCTTTTGTGAATGAAGAAGAAAAGCTGACATACGGAGAGCTTTGGTTACAATCTGAGCGCCTTGCCGCACGGATTCAAAGCGAAGCTTTAACAGAGGCTTCTCCGATCATTGTCTACGGACATATGAAACCGGTCATGGCGGTTTCTTTCCTGGCTTGCGTGAAAGCCGGCCATCCGTACATTCCAGTTGACGTATCGATTCCGGCAGACCGGATTCTGAAAATCATCAACAGCTCAAAAGCCGAGCTTTTACTCAATAACTCAGGCACTTCGGTTGACACGGGAGACGCCCTCATTTCCGTTGTAGAACCGGGCGTTCTTGAAGGAGACGGGGTGCCGGAGACAGATCCCGCACGCTGGGTAGATGGTGAAGATACCTTTTACATTATCTACACATCCGGAAGCACGGGAAATCCAAAAGGCGTGCAAATCTCAGCCGACAATCTTCAGAGCTTCACAGATTGGATCACGAATGACTTTCCGGTGGAAAGCGGCCAAGTGTTCTTAAATCAAGCCCCGTTTTCCTTTGATTTATCTGTGATGGATCTTTACCCTTGCCTGCAGTCCGGAGGCACATTATGGACGGTTACGAAAGATATGATTAACCGGCCGAAATTGTTGTTTGAAGCGCTGAAACAGTCCAACGTCAACGTCTGGACATCGACGCCTTCATTCGCACAAATGTGCTTGATGGATCCGTCTTATTCTGAAGAGCTGCTTCCTGAGCTGAGCTTGTTTATGTTCTGCGGAGAAACGCTTCCGGCGTCAGTCGCCAGACAGCTTAAAGAGAGATTTCCGAAGGCTCGTGTTTTTAACACATACGGCCCGACCGAAGCGACCGTTGCCGTTACTTCCATCGAAGTAACAGACGACGTATTAAACAAGTATTCTTCTCTGCCCGTCGGTTCTGAAAAGCCGGAAACCGAGATCGTGATCATCGATGAAGACGGAAAAGCCGTCCAAGACGGGGAAAAAGGCGAGATCATTATTACCGGAGCCAGCGTCAGCAAAGGCTATTTAGGGGAAAAAGCGCTGACGGAAAAAGCGTTTTTCTCTTACAACGGCGCCCCTGCTTATCGCACCGGTGACGCAGGGTACAAAGAAAACGGCCAGCTGTTCTTCCTCGGAAGACTCGATTTCCAAATCAAACTGCATGGCTACCGGATTGAGCTTGAAGAGATCGAATATCAAATCAATCAGTCCCGATTCGTGCAGTCGGCGGTCGTTATTCCATTCTACCGCGAGGAGAAAATCGAGTATCTGATCGCCATGATCGTGCCTGCCGAACACGATTTTGAAAAGGAATACCAGTTAACCAGCGCGATTAAGAAAGATTTGGGCAGCAAGCTGCCTGCCTATATGATTCCGAGAAAATTCATGTATCAAAAAGAGATTCCGATGACAGCAAACGGTAAAATCGACCGCAAGAGATTAAAAGAAGAGGTAACCGTATGACGCCCTATGGTTCATTTCTTTTCTTCATTATATTAGGAATTTTACTGGCGCCGACCATCATTCTCGGACTGAACGGAAAAAGCTTCCGCTTATATAACATGGCGGTTTCCGTTCTGGTTCTGGCGCTTATTTTTTCAAACAGCCTGCACGGGCTGATCATGCTGTGTCTGTTTACGCTTTGGCAGGTGGTTCTGATCAAAGGCTATATCGCTTACCGTCTCAAAGCGAACAGCGGCATCGTATTTTGTCTCGCTGCAGCAGCTTCTATCCTGCCTCTGGCACTGTCAAAGCTGCTGCCGTTTTTCGCCGTTGACAACTGGGCAACATTTCTCGGAATCTCGTATTTAACTTTTAAAGGGGTTCAGCTCATCATTGAAACCCGCGACGGTCTCATTAAAAAGCAGCTCCCAATCAGCAGACTGCTTTACTTTATTCTCTTTTTTCCGACTATCTCGTCAGGTCCGATCGACAGGTACCGCCGTTTTGAAAAAGACGATCAGACGGTATGGACGAAGGAGCAATACGAAGAACTGCTTTACAAAGGAATCAATAAAATCTTTCTCGGCTTTTTATATAAATTCATTATCGGCTATTGCATTAATACGTATGTCATTATGAAACTGCCGTTTTTGACTTCCGGCAGCATCTCACATGGATTGGCATACATGTATGCGTACAGCCTTTATCTGTTTTTTGATTTTGCCGGCTACACGGCTTTTGCCGTCGGCGTCAGCTATATCATGGGAATCAAATCCCCTGAAAACTTTAATAAGCCGTTCATCAGCCGCAATATTAAAGATTTCTGGAACCGCTGGCATATGTCGCTTTCCTTCTGGTTCAGGGACTACGTGTTCATGCGCTTTGTCCTTTGGATGACGAAGAAAAAATGGATCACAAACCGGATGGCTGTTTCCAATATCGGATATGTGCTGCTGTTCCTTCTGATGGGCGTCTGGCACGGCCTTGCCCCTCAGTACATCGTCTACGGGCTGTATCACGCGCTGCTCATGGTCGGCTTTAACTTCTTTGAAAAATGGAATAAGAAGCACAAGTGGTGGCCGAACAATAAGTGGACGACAGCCGTCTCAATTGTGGTGACCTTCCACTTCGTATGTTTTGGATTTTTAATTTTCTCAGGGAAACTAATACACTAAAAGGAGATTTTCATAATGGATTTTAATCAAGAAGTACTGTCAGTTTTAGCAGAGGTATGTCAGGACGATATCGTAAAGGAAAATCCGGATATTGATATTTTCGAAGAAGGAATCCTCGATTCCTTCGGCACGGTGGAATTGCTGCTCGCATTCGAAAGCCACTTTAACATCACAGTGCCGATTACAGAGTTTGACCGGGATGCATGGAACACGCCAAATCAAATCATAAAGCAGCTGAATGAGTTGAGATAATGAAAAAGCGTTTTTTATTCGGGCCAATCATCTTGGCATTTTTACTTTTTTTCACCGCGATCTTGATCCCAAATGCATGGCTGGCAAAGCTGGTTCCTAAAGATCGCGTCGAAACTTCAGCTACAGAAATAAACCCGATGATGTTCCAGGGTATGTATCTTCAAGGCAAAGCGCTTGAAGATCCGAAATATCTGCCGATTTACGGTTCATCGGAATTGTCCCGGTTAGATGCCTTTCATCCGTCTAACTATTTTAAAGTAAACAATCAAGGGTTCACGCCTTACCTGGTCGGGAAAGGCGGTTCACAGTCCTTGATTCATGCAATCAACTTTGCGGCGCAGTCTGATCATTTAAAAGGCAAAAAAATCGTTTTCATTATTTCTCCGCAGTGGTTTCAAAAAGACGGCTCAGACGAAGCCCACTTTGCGCCGAACTTCTCGGCTTTGCAGGCATACGATCTTGTGTTCAATCAAAATGTCGATCCCGAGCTGAAGAAAAAAATGATCAAACGCATGCTTAAATTTCATGCAGTTACAAATGACGCTCTGCTTTCAGCCCTTTTTAAAGCCGAGCTCGATCAGGACAAAGTGGCGCTGTCTCTTCTGACGCCGCCGGCAAAAGCTTACCGGAGCATTCTGGAGAAAAAGGATATCTACTATTCCATGGTTGAAGGAAACGGACCGAAGCGGACCATTTCCCAGGATGTAAAAAACAAATCGTGGGATGAATTAAAGCAGATGGCCGAAAAGGTCGGCGCCAAAGAATCGCGCAAAAATGAGTTTAAAATCTCAAACGGCGTTTATAAGAAATTGAAGGCGAAGCTGAAAAAGCTTAAAGGCCACAATAAAAAGATGAACTACGCCGAGTCAGTCGAGTTCCACGATTTCCATCTCATGATGGATGTTCTGAAAGAATCCGGCGCAGAACCGCTGTTCATCTCGGTTCCGGTCCACGGCAAGTTTTACGACTATACCGGCTTCCCTAAAAAAGGCCGGACAGATTTCTATAAAAAGATTAAAAAAGAAATCGAACAAGAAGGCTTTCAAGTTGCTGATTTAACGAATCATGAATATGATCCATACTTCTTGAAAGATACGCTCCACCTTGGCTGGAAAGGCTGGGTTTACGTCGATCAGGAGATCGAATCCTTTTATAAAAAACAATCATAAAAAAGGATTCCCCTATGGGGAGTCCTTTTTTTGCCCGATTTAAATTTTTAAAGTTTCCAAAAATTCTATTTTACAAATTTCTCTGAAATCTATTGCGATTATCAAGAGAAGGTTTAAAATAGAAGATAAATATTTTTTGGAAAAAGACTAGAAACGGCAGGGAGAATGAATATGACAAAACAAACGATCAGCGTACAGCTCAGTACAGCAAAAAAGCAAAAACCAGAGGCTGACCGGCTCGAATTCGGCCGGACATTTACCGACCACATGTTTATCATGGACTATACGGCTGAAAACGGCTGGCACGATCCGAGAATCGTTCCTTATCAGCCGATTGAAATGGACCCGGCGGCAATGGTTTACCACTACGGGCAGTCCGTTTTTGAAGGGTTAAAAGCTTACTTATCAAGCGAAGGCAGAGTTCTTCTGTTCAGACCTGAAAAAAACTTCGAGAGACTCAATAAATCCAACGACCGCCTCTGCATTCCGCGGGTTGATCCTGACACCGTTCTGGAAGGGCTGAAGCAGCTGGTTCAGATCGACAAAGAGTGGATTCCTCAAGCTGAGGGGACATCCCTTTATATCCGTCCGTTCATTATTTCAACGGAACCGTACCTCGGCGTCGCCCCGTCCAATATGTATAAAATGCTGATCATTTTATCGCCGGTCGGATCTTATTACAAAGAAGGCATCCGCCCTGTGAAAATTGCCGTTGAAAGCGAATTTGTCCGTGCTGTGGCAGGCGGTACAGGCAATGCGAAAACGGCCGGAAACTACGCGGCGAGCCTGAAGGCTCAGGAAGTGGCGGAAAGCAAAGGCTTCTCGCAAGTGCTTTGGCTTGACGGAGTTGAAAAGAAATACATTGAAGAAGTAGGCAGCATGAACATCTTCTTCAAAATCAGCGGTGAAATTATCACTCCGGCTCTGAACGGAAGCATTTTGGAAGGCATTACGAGAAATTCCGTCATCCATTTATTAAAACAATGGGGACTTTCCGTAACCGAAAGAAAAATTTCAGTTGATGAACTGGTTCAGGCTCACAAAGACGGCCTGCTTGAAGAAGCGTTCGGCACCGGAACCGCCGCTGTCATTTCCCCGGTCGGCGAGCTGATCTGGAAAGACGAAAGCCTTGTGATCAACAGCGGGCAAACAGGCGAAATCGCCAAAAGGCTCTACCAAACGATCACCGGTATTCAAAAAGGCGCTTTGCCAGACACATTCGGCTGGACAGTTGAAGTTGATAAAGTCAGCCAGTCCTGCTAAGCGGTTTAAGCTCTCTTTTGCAAAAAAGAGGGCTTGCACCCTTATCGCGAAATGTGCCGGCGGTTTCCACACCGCTCCCCATCTTTTTCATTCCGCCTAGTCAATCCTCCGCACAAAACGATTCCATTTTATATATTTTATGTTAAAATTATCAATAACCATACCGTAAAGGAGAGATTATCCGTTCTCATGTAACATGCAAATCAAGAAAGGACGCTGAACAATGGATCAAACAAAATTGAGCGTCTGGGAAAAGAATTACACGTTCCTTTTCATCTCCAGGCTAATCAAAATCTCGGCTGACTGTTTTGCCTTCAACTCTATTTTATGGTTCTTAATTTTTGACGGAAAAGGTGCAATCGGTACCTCCCTGCTTCTTGCCGTCACTTTCCTCCCCGAAGCCTTTTTGGCGCCGGTTACAGGGCCTTTAGTCAAAAGAAGCGCCCTGAAATTCTGGATGTATTTTTCGGATTTAACAAGAGCAGCCGTCGTCATTACAATACCGATTTGCTACTTAAACGGCTTTTCACCGATGTGGTTTGTTTTAGGGCTCATGATCATCCATTCGGCAACAGGTGCGACTTATAACCCGGCGTCGATTACGCTGATTCCGCAGATCGTGAACGAAAATCTCATCCAAAAAGCCAACGCGATTCTCCAGTCTTCTTCAGAAGTCATCAGGCTGGGAGCCGTTACATTGTGCGGAGTGCTGCTGACTTTTATCGGCCCTGCAACGACTTTGGTCTTTTCATTTATCTTTTATATCATATCGGGCCTATTCGTGCTTTGCATCAAATACACCATCACCCGGAATCAATCACAATCTAAGTCTCCTGCTCAAAGAGGTACATATTTTGCGAGATTAAAAAGAGGATTTACATTAGTGAAAAACCACAAAATATTATATCCGCTGGCGATTTATTGCATCTTCATGAACCTGGCGGCTTCACCATGGGAAGCCCTTTCTGCGGTATATGTTGCAGAGGATTTAAACGGAACGCCGTTCATCCACTCGCTGCTGAAGGCTACGACGGCAGGAGGAGCATTTTCACTCGGTTTTATCCTTGCAAAAGTAAAAATCAACAAGTACGGACTCCTTTTCATCACGGCAGGCATTCTTGAAGGTGCGGCTTATTTTATCGCAGGACTGAATACTTTTCTGCCGCTCGTATTTCTCGCCGCCTTTGCATTCGGAGCAGCCATCAGCTCGATCAATGTCCCCGAATTCACGATTATCCAGACATCTGTCGAAGGGGATGACCAGCCTCAAGTGTTCGCAGTCATCCATATGATCACAAATCTATCGCTTCCTTTAGGGGCAATTGCCTGCGGATATGCCGCAAAAACGCTTGGCGCGGGAAGCGTGATCGCAATCGGCGGCTTCATCGAAATCATTGCGGGCATCGGCATCCTCATCTTCACTCAGCTTGCCAAAGCCCGGCAGTCAGATCTGGTCAAAGAAAAAGAAGCAAGCGCAAATATGTAAGCATGAATGGGACGGCCGCTGTTTCGCCGGGCCATTCGGAAACGGCGGCGCCTATATCTATTAAAAGGTTCCGGCTGACACACCGGAACCTCAATTTTATTCCTATGCTTCTACAGATCTAAAAAACTGCGGAAGATGCGCTTTATGCGCTTCAAGCATTTCATCCAGTATTAGTTTCGCAATTTTGTCGGACGGAACGAGCGGGTTGATTGTCATGGCGACAAGCGCGGTGTTGTAATCACCTGTAACAGCCGCTTCAGCCGCAACGCGTTCGAATGATTTGATTTGCTGGACAAGACCTCTCACGGTGACAGGCAAATCTCCGACCGCGATCGGTTTCGGCCCGTTTTTCGTCATGACACAGTTGACCTCCACTGCGGAGTCATCCGGAATGCTTGCGATCGCTCCGTTATTCATCGTGTTGACAGGCTGAATGTCGTGCTTGTCATTATAAATCGAGCTGATCAAGTTGCAGGCGGCATCACTGTAATATGCCCCGCCGCGCTTTTCAAGCTGGGGCGGTTTGATCGCCAGCTCCGGATCTTTATACAGCTCAAACAGTTCCTTTTCAACTTGCTGAACGACCTCTGCACGCGTTCCTTCCGTTTTTGAAGCCTCCAGTTCATGTTCGAGCATCTCCTGCGTTTTGTAGTAGTAGCGGTGGTAGCCGCACGGAATCAGGCCGAGGCCCCGGATAAAGTCGGGTTCCCACGATTCTCCGGAGATGTTTTTCATCGTCATCGCATTTTCGGGATCTGCCATCGCTTCGATCACTTTGTCTTTGACGCTGACACCGTCCAGGAAAACGTCGAGTCCGAACACCATATGATTTAATCCGGCAAATTGAATGTTTATGCGGCTTTCATCAACATCGAGCGCTTTTGCAACCCCCATCTTCATGCCGATCGGCACATTGCAGAGCCCGACGACTTTTTTCAAATTAGAGTAGCGGAGCAGTGCTTCAGTTACCATGCCTGCCGGGTTGGTAAAGTTGACAAGCCACGCGTCAGGGCACAGTTCTTCGATGTCTTTTGCAATCTCAAGGATAACCGGAATGGTGCGGAGCCCTTTGAAAAGACCGCCCGGTCCATTTGTTTCCTGTCCGATCACCCCGTATTTTAATGGAATTCGTTCATCTTTTGCTCTCGCTTCGAGCAAACCGACGCGGAATTGCGTCGTGACAAAATCAGCATCTTTTAAAGCCTCTCTGCGGTCGAGCGTCAGATGAATTTCGATCGGGACGCCCGCTTTTTCGACCATTCGCTTCGCCAGCGTGCCGACGATATTGAGTTTTTCTTCCCCTTCCGGTATATCGACGAGCCAAAGCTCGCTGACCGGAAGTTCGTCATGTCGTTTGATTAATCCTTCGACAAGCTCGGGCGTATAACTAGAACCTCCGCCAATTGTTACGATTTTCAATCCTTTATTCATCAATTGACACCTCCGTGGACATTCATTTTTTCATACAGCTCGACAATCTCCGCGGCCAAATCTTTCATGGTCATCGCATTCATTAAATGATCTTGCGCATGAATCATGAGAAGTGAGGGTTCGGTTTTCGTCCCCTTCGCTTCATTTTGAATCAAAGCTGTCTGAAAGTGATGCGCCTTGATCAGTTCTTCGTCAGCTGCCCGAATCTTTTCTTTTGCAGCGGCGAAATCTCCCTTTTTGGCTTCGGCTATCGCTTCCATGCAAAAGCTCCTGCCGTTTCCTCCGTGAAGGATAATTTGAAATATCGTTCGTTCCAATTCCTCGGACATCTTGGCACCCCTTTTCTATACACTGGCCTGTTGACCGTCGCTTACGGCCGTCCCGGCCTCCAGTTCGCTCTCTTCTCTCAGCTTTTGTTGATCCCACATTCTAAAGAACGGATAGTATACGACAAACGAGATCAACAGATTGATCAGCTGCATGACCGCTCCGGAAATTTTCCCTCCTGTTGCTAAATATCCGGAAAAGCCGGGCGGCATTGTCCACGGCACCGCAATCCCGGCAGGCTTTGCGACAAGACCTGTACTCATTCCAATATAGGTTGCCGTTAACATTAACAGCGGCGACACGATGAACGGAATCAGCAGCATCGGATTCATGACGATCGGCATGCCGAAAATAATCGGTTCGTTGATGTTAAAAATAGCGGGACCGATGGCTAGTCTGCCGAGCTGTTTCATCTGTTTGCTTCGCGCTCTAACAAACATCGTAATGACCAAAGCCAAAGTGGCGCCGCTTCCGCCGATGTTAACCCAAATCTCAAAAAACTGTGTCGTAAAGATGTTCGGGAGCGCTTCACCGGCTTGGAAAGCAAGACGGTTTTCGTCCATCGCACCGTACCAGATCGGCGACATCACTCCGCCGACAATGTTTGCTCCGTGAAGGCCGCAGGACCACAGCAGCATTTTCACAGTTTCGGCGACAAGGCTTCCGCCGAGACTGCCTCCAAGGATGGACAGAGGTGTGCCTAAAAGTACGTTGACGACATTATGGAGGCTTTCAAACGGCGTCATTTCAATTAAAAGACGCGCCACCCAGATCGAGCCGATAACGGCGAATCCCGGAATCAGAGCGATAAATGATTTGCTGACAGCCGGCGGTACGCCGTCCGGCATTTTGACGACAATATCCTTTTGAACGACCCAGCGGTAAACCTCAGTCGAGAACATCGCGATCAGCATGCCGACAAACAGACCTTTGCTTCCCATTAATGAAATCGGGATGCCGCCTGACACTAAAATTTCCTCTGTTGCGCCTTCAGGTGTGAACGGAATCTGGTATGGGGTCGCAAGCAGAAAAGCTGCTACGGCAATGGCGCCTGATGACAGAGCATCAATGTCGTATTTCTCGGCCAGGCGGTAGGCGATGCCGAACGTTGCGATCAGCGCCATAATGTCAAAGCTGACATTAACCGGGTAGCTTAATTTATCAGCCCATTGCTCGCCGAAAATCCCTGCCATGAATTCCGGATATCCCGGAATCGGCAAATTGGCTAAGATGAGAAACAGCGATCCGATAATGATTAATGGCATGGTCAGAATAATACCGTCTCTGAGAGCCTGCAAATGGCGCTGAGCGGCAATTCTGCCGGCAACCGGCATGACCTTCTCCTCTAAAAACGCATTAAACTTATTCACTTGTGCCGCCTCCTTTAAGAGCCGGCAAGCTGTTCGGCGGATTTTAACACTTCTGCTCCATTACAAGTTCCGTAATGGACCGTATTGATGACATCGACGGGTACACCTTTCGATTCTCCTAATTTTTTTAATTGCGGGAGCATGTAACGGACTTGCGGGCCAAGAAGCAAGACGTCGGCTTTATCGATATGATTCTGAACCTCTCCGCCGGAAACGGCCCAGATTTTATAGTCTTTGCCTTGTTCCTCTGCACTTTTTTCCATTTTCGTCACAAGCAGACTCGTTGACATTCCTGCAGCGCAAGCTAATAAGATATTCATGTTCAAATGTCCCCCTTTTACTTATCGTGTCTGATCTCTTTTACAGTTCTATCATATAATGAAACCGTTTTCATATACACTTAATGATTTTCCTCAGCGAAGAGGAAAAAAGACAAGGGGACATCTTTATTTAGCATATCGATGAGCCGGCCCGCTTTTTTTGAAGACGGACATAAACTCCCCGTACGTTTTGCATTTCAGAAGTTCCCGGACAATCGCCCTGTCATCTAAAACACGGCCCAAAAATTTGTACATCTCTTGCAAATTTGCTGTATTGTCCTTTTCCACGCAAAGAAGGCAAACGAATTGAACCCTCTTATTCTCCCAGACTATCGGTTTTTGCAGCGTGCAAACCGCCCAAAAAGTCGAATCGGTTTTTGGTGTCATCGGATGCGGAATCGCAACCAGATTGCCGAAGCAAGTGGGCGCAACGGCCTCCCGTTCAAAGACGGAGGCTTCAAGCCCCGCGTCTGCAAGCCCGGATTGCGTCACTTTTCCGCACAGAAAGCGGAGGACCTCCTCTCTGGAAGACAGGCTTTCCTGCAAAAAGACGAGTTCTTTTTTCGTATATGTCGAAGCGATTCCGTCATCTTCGGCAAGCACTTGTTCTATTTTCGTTAAATCCCCCCCTCCCAATATGGCGTTTACTTGAATCACCGGAATGGGAAGCTCAGCGGACAGCGGTATGGTGCTGATGACAAAGTCGAGTGCATGGAGCGACATTAGATTCAGCTTGTAGTAATCAACCGTTCCAAGAATTTCAAGCTTTGAACCGAATGTTGCTCGCAGTCTGTCTTGAAGCAGCATGGCGCTTCCGGCTCCTGACGCACAGACAATCATACAGCGTTTTGAGGGCCTGTTCATGTTGCGTCTTTCCATGGCTGCGCCGATATGCAGAGCGAGATAGCCGACCTCGCTTTCCTGAATGTCAAATCCCGTCTCTTTTTTGATGACTTCACCGGCTTGAATCCCGGCTTCAAATGCGAGGGGATAATTGGCTTTAATTGCGTCCAGCATCGGATTTCTGATATTCATGCCGTATCTGCAGCGATTCAGAGCCGGTTTCAGGTGAAGACCGAGACCGATTTTCAATTCTTTGTCATTCCCAATGCCGAGGGTCAATTTTTGATCGATGGCTTTCATAATCAATTGCGTCAGCCGGTCTGTCTCTTCATCCATCATGTTTTCGATTGTATCGCTGCGAATGGAGGCCATAACCGTCCTTTTCGCGCCAAGCAGATGAATGGCGATGTAGGCTGTTTCTTTTTCCGGAAAGCCCACTTGCAGCTTTTGTTCAAGAGTGCGGACAATCGCCCTCGCCACTTCATATTCTTTATGATTCATAACCTCCTTTACATCTGTGGAATAAAGAGAAACATGTTTTCCGCTGCGGATGCGTTTGCATGCAATGGCGACGTGGATGAGAAGGTTGTTTAGTCCGATATCTGAAAGAGAAATGTGATCTTCGCTTATTTTTTCTAAAATCGTCTGACGGATCATAGCAAGCTCTTCTTTTGGAAGAATGGATATCCGGGTGTTCATAATATCAGTATCCGTTTCCCGCTTTGGAAAAAGGTGCTCTGCGATGCAGGATCGCAGCTTCATCTCATCTCCCTTCAGCTTAAAGCCGTAATTCGGTTTGATCTTCAGTTCAATGTCGTAAGGTTTGAGCCTTTTCTTCACATCTCTCATATCGTTTTGGACCGTCGATTTGCTGATAAACATCTCACCGGCTAAATCTTCAAGTTTGACATACTCCTCAGTTAAGAGAAGCCTTTTTAATAAATAGAGAATACGCTCATTCGGAAAAACGGGAGTAGAAAGCTCTTCATGAAATGTGTGCTGCAGAAGCTGGCGAAAGAGGCGGTCATTCTTGATGGAGAGCCGATAGCCTGCACCTCTAATCGATTGGACGGCAGCGCCGTGTTTGGAGAGAAGCCGGTCTAATTCTTTCACATCTGACCTGATCGTCCGAGAGGTCACATTTAGCTCATTGGCCAAATATGTGCTGGTTAACGGTGATTCTGCTCCTATCAATTCGCCGAGGATAAGCTTAAGCCGAGCATTGAGCATAGAAAAAGACCCTCCCACTAAGATACTTGAATCGAGACCAAACCTATACACTGAGGTATATTCATTCTTTTTGTGAAATTTGTCTCATAGTTAAGTAAATTCTATTATGGTTGCGCTTTCAAGTCAATTTGGCCTTTTTCCAAGAAAAAAAGCCGGTTTACCCGGCTTTCAGATTCTTTTTCTCTCTTCGGTTTTTGATGATTTTCCATGCGATCGGATAGATGACAGGCGCCCATTTGACGGCGCTTTTAAACATTTTTTTCATAGCTTGGCTCCCTCCTGTTTTTTTACTGTTTTCCCTGTTGAACGGGAGCCAAACCTTTTAACTATCTTGAGACGTAGCGGTTTCCTTTTATCCAGAATCGCCAAGGGTATTCCCTCGCTTCTCCTGAGTTGTCAATGCCAATTCGCGGACCGCTTAAAATGTCCTGGGGTTCATACCCTTTTGCGATATAAAGCGGAGGCGTTGTCAGCGGTCTGCCGTAATCGTTCATCGTGATGGAAAGCGCTTTTGTCAGCTTTCCCGGTCCGTTCGTCCAATCGCGCGGTTTCTTTCCGCTTCTACGCTTCTCCATCAGCGCGAGGCCTTCATGGGGTTCAAGCGCTCTGATCAGCACGGCCTCAGGTTCATCGGCCCCTCCGCTTACAACATTGATGAGTGTGTGGGTGTGCATGGTGTACGTATAGACCACTCCGGCTTCATGATACATGATTTCCGTACGTTTCGTCCGGCGGTTGCAGTAGCTGTGCGCCGCTCTGTCTCCGGGCCCTTTATAAGCCTCTGTCTCCACAATATATCCTGAAGCAGTCCCTTCTTCTGTTTCTTTGACGAGCAGACAGCCCAACAGGGATTGGGCGAGTTCGATTGTTGGTTTGTTGTAAAATTCGAGCGGAAGAGGTTCGTGAGCTGGATTCATTTTTGGACGGCCTCCTTTTTGCTCTAAGGCGAAACGCCTCTTTGTCGATTGTGATATATTTTACCATTTTCAACAGACGGGATGCCAGAAATGAAGGCGCCTTGATTGAGAGGATGATCTTCATTGATTTTATTTTTCGGTCTTTCGTGGATGACATTGACATATCTGTATTATTGTATACAATAATAATTATATTCTGAAAAAAGGAGGCGAAAGCTTTTTTCATGCACTCTTCAAATCCAGTCAAAAGACAGTCTGCAAGTGATTACGCTTACAACGAATTAAGAACGAAAATTATCGAACTTGAATACCCTCCCTCTGAACAGCTTGCTGAAGACAGTCTTGCAAAGGGTTTAAACATCAGCAGAACGCCTCTTCGCCAGGCTCTTTACCGGCTGGAGCTTGAAGGATTAGTCAGTAAACAGCCGAACGGCCGGCTTCGCGTATGCCCGATTTCGCTCGCTGAAGCGAAAGAGGTTTTTAAAGTTCGGGAAGCGCTTGAAGGACTGCTCACTGCCGAAGCCGCACAGCTGGTGACGCCGGAGACCCTTCATCAGCTTGAAGACCGCATCGAACTGATGAAACTGGCTGCCGTAAAGGGCCGCAAAACAGATACGGTCAAGTACGGATCAGAATTTCATTCCATCTTGCACGCCATCAGCACAAATGCAACCGCAAAACGTTTTCTGGATCAGCTTGAAAGCAGGATTGAACGGTATCGCAGAATCAGCGGATACAAAAATCCTGACTACAAACCGTCTGTATCTTTCAATGAACATTTGGACATTTTTAATGCCGTCAAAGAAAAAAACAGCGTTTTGGCAGAAGCCGCCATGCGTTCCCACATTAAACGAAGCTTGCGTTCCATTGAAGAAACGCTGGAACGTTCATACTAATCCGCCGAAAAGCCAATGCCATTCTCACAGCACGTTTTTTTTGACACAAAAGTTAAAAAACGAATAAGAGGTGGAAAAATGGGCAAACAAGGTGTATTTAAACCGGGATTAGAAGGCGTTATTGCTGGGGAAACAAACATTTCCTACTTAGATACGGAAGCGGAACAAATCGTCATTAAAGGCTATGATTTAATCGAACTTGCAGAACAAAAAACATATCTTGACCTCGTCTATCTTCTCCTTCAAAATAAACTGCCTGATCCAATGGAATTGCAAGGAATTGAAAGCGCTATAAAAAATTCGTATGAACTGCCCGGCGGAATCTATACCATTCTGAAGGCGCTTCCGAATAACACCCATCCGATGGATGCCCTTCGAACCGGGATTTCCGCTTTGGCAGGATATGATCCCGAATTGAATGACAGGTCTCCATCAGCAAACAGAAGCAAAGCGTTGCGCTTGATCGCACAGGTTCCGAATATTACCGCCAACAGCTACCGCATCCTTCACCAGAAAAATGTCATCACGCCTGATAAACAGCTTTCATTCAGCCAGAACTTTTTATACATGCTGACGGAAAAAGAACCGACTCCGCAAGAAACAGCCGTCTTTGATCAAACATTAATGCTGTACAGCGAGCACGAAATGCCGAACTCCACATTTGCAGCAAGGGTCATCGCATCGACAAACACAGACATATACGGTGCTTTCACAGGCGCCGCGGCATCGCTTAAAGGACATTTGCACGGCGGCGCGAATGAAGCAGTGATGTACATGCTGCTCGAAGGAAAAACAAAGTCGGGCTTCTGCAAGCTGATTGAGCATAAGTTAAGCAGAAAAGAAAAAATCATGGGCTTTGGGCACCGCGTCTATATGAAAAAAATGGACCCGCGCGCAGCCCTGCTGAAAAAGGCGCTCTATTCGCTATCTCATAAAACCGGAAGACAGGATTTATATGAGATGTGCGATGCCGGCGAAAAGCTGATGCGCGAAGAAAAAGGCCTGTATCCGAATCTCGACTACTATGCGGCTCCGGTCTATTATCTGCTCGGCATACCGATCGACCTCTATACTCCGATATTTTTCGCGGCACGTTCGGTCGGTCTAAGCGCACATGTCATTGAACAGCACGAAGACAACAGGCTGTTCCGCCCGAGAGTTCACTATACCGGACCGCGTCATCTTCATCCATAGTTCGCCTTTGATTCAGAAAGAAGGGAGATAAATGTTATGAAAACAGAAAGTCAAACGCTCCAACATTGCGATCAATTGCTGGAAGAGATCGCAGACTATACGGTAAATGCCAAGATTTCAAGCGAAGAAGCGATTGAAACCGCCCGTTACGTCTTAATGGATACACTGGGCTGCGGCCTTTTGGCGCTCAAATATCCGGAGTGCGCCAAACATCTCGGTCCGATTGCCCCGGGTACCGTCGTCCCGAACGGCACCCGCGTCCCGGGAACGCAATTTGAGCTCGATCCTGTTCACGGAGCCTTCAATATCGGCTGCATGATCCGCTGGCTCGATTATAATGACACATGGCTGGCAGCCGAATGGGGCCACCCGTCAGATAACCTTGGAGCGATTTTAGCCTGCGCTGACTATGTCAGCAGGCAGCGGCTCGCGGCGGGCAAGGAACCGCTTACCATTCACGATGTATTAACGGCAATTGTGAAGGCTCATGAAATCCAAGGCGTTCTTGCTCTCGAGAACAGCTTAAACAGAAACGGGCTTGACCATGTGCTATTTGTAAAAGTCGCCTCCACTGCTGTGGCATGCTCACTATTGGGGGGGACAAAACAGGATGTTGTCAACGCCGTCTCCCAAGCCTGGGTCGATAATTCAAGCCTGCGGACGTACCGCCACGCTCCGAATACCGGTTCGCGAAAGTCATGGGCAGCCGGTGATGCGACAAGCCGCGGCGTGAGGCTCGCAATGATGACCTTGAAAGGCGAAATGGGATATAAAACCGCTTTGTCCGCTCCAATGTGGGGGTTTCAGGATGTCCTATTCGGCGGAAAAGAATTGACGCTCTCCAGACCGCTCGACTCTTATGTCATCGAAAATGTCCTTTTTAAAATTTCATATCCGGCGGAATTCCATGCTCAAACGGCTGCTGAAGCCGCGATCAGGCTTCATCCTGAAGTGAAGGACAGACTTGATGAGATCGATCAAATCGTGATCACGACGCACGAATCGGCCATCCGGATTATCGACAAAACGGGAGAATTACACAATCCGGCTGACCGTGATCACTGTCTTCAGTATATAACAGCGATCGGACTGATTTACGGCGATATTACCGCTGACCATTACGAAGACGAAACCGCGCAAAATCCGGAGATCGACAGGCTGCGCGAAAAAATGACGACAGTCGAAAACAAACAGTATTCTACCGATTATCTCGACCCGGAAAAACGCTCGATCGCCAACGCTGTTCAAGTGTTCTACAAAGACGGCACACACTCGGAAAAAATCGCGGTCGAATACCCGATTGGTCATCGGCGCCGCCGCAACGAAGGCATCCCGCTGTTAAAAGATAAATTTATCAATAACTTAAAAACGCGCTTTCCGGCGGGGCAAGCGGAGCGAATCAACGCCCTGCTGAACGATCCTCGCCAATTAAGCGGTACACCTGTGCCGGACTTTATGGAATTGTTTGTGATTTAGGAGGTGTTGAATATGTGGATTGTCTCGAAACAATCAACTCAGGAAGAACTGGCCATTGCATTCAGAAAGCTGATGAAAGCGCCTGATATTTTGAAAATACCCGGGGTTCATGACGGGATGGCAGCCATTACCGCAAAAAACATCGGCTTCAAAGCGCTCTATCTCTCCGGGGCAGCCTACACGGCAAGCCGCGGGCTCCCTGATCTCGGAATGATTCACTCCCAGGAAATCGCTGAAAAAGCCAGCGAACTTGTGAGAGCCGCAAATCTTCCGCTTTTGGTCGATATCGACACCGGCTACGGCGGTGTCCTAAATGCGGCACGCACAGCGGCTGAAATGGCTGAGAGCCGGGTCGCAGCCGTTCAAATCGAAGATCAGCAGCTGCCTAAAAAATGCGGACATTTAAACGGAAAGACGCTTGTCCCGGCAGAAGACATGATCGCAAAAATTAGAGCGATAAAAGAAACCGCCCCTTCGCTCGTCATTGTGGCACGCACGGACGCAAGAGCAGCGGAAGGGATGGAAGCCGCCGTCAGACGCGCCAATTTATATGCCGACGCGGGAGCCGATGCCATCTTTCCGGAAGCATTAACGAGCGCCGCCGAATTCCAGGAAATGGCCTCCTCCATTAAAGCGCCGCTCCTCGCCAATATGACCGAATTCGGAAAAACGCCTTATTACACGGCGGACGAATTCCAAATGCTCGGCTGCAGCATGGTGATTTACCCGGTGACTTCCCTGCGCGCTGCCGCGAAAGCTTATGAACGGGTCTTCGCGGAAATTTTCGAAAAAGGCACGCAAAAGGGTGTACTCAATGACATGCAGACGCGCGAAGAATTATACGATGCGATTCATTACTACGACTATGAAAAACTGGACGAAAATATCGCCAAAACGGTGCTTCCCGAAATCGGAAAAGAACATCGTTGATACGCGAAAAAAGGCTGCCGAAATTGTCGGCAGCCTTCTCCATTTACAGCAGCTGCATCAACGCGCCGCCGGCAGCACCGGCCGCAACGATGATCCATGGCGGGAGCTTCCAGTAGACAAGCAGGCTGAACAAAACCGCGGCGAATGCAAAATCGATCGGCGCCAATATCGAGCTGGTCCAGATCGGATGATAAAATGCGGAAATCAACATTCCCACAACGGCTGCATTCACTCCCATTAAAGCGCCTTTTACTTTAGGATTGCGGCGCAGCGTATCCCAGAAGGGCAGCGTCCCCAGAATCAGCAGGAACGCCGGCAGAAAAATCGCCGCTGTGGCGAGCAATCCGCCTTGCCAGCCGCTGATCACCGCACCAAGATATGCAGCGAATGTAAACAAAGGCCCCGGGACAGCTTGAGCGGCTCCATACCCGGCTAGAAAAGCCTCTTCGCTTAACCATCCCGTCGGTACAAATTCCCGTTCTAATAACGGCAAGACCACATGCCCTCCTCCGAAGACCAAAGAACCCGACCTGTAAAAACTGTCAAACATAGCAATCCAGCCGGAAGATGTCATTTCTCTGAGCACCGGCAGCAGCATGAGAAGCCCGAAAAACAAGCTGAGACAAATCGCCGCAAACCGGCGCGACACAGGAAACCGCATGACGGAATCATCCGTTTCAGCTTGCTCTTTATAGATCAGATAACCGGCGAAAGCGGCAAGCAGGATGACGCCGACCTGTGTAAAAGCCGTCTGCCAGAGAAGGGTGGCGACTAGAGCAAACAGCGCGATCGCCTTGCGCTTTTTATCAGGTGTCAGCTTTTGCGCCATCCCTATAATGGCATGGGCGACTACGGCTACGGCTACGATTTTCAACCCATGAATCCAGCCGGCTGTCCCGATATCGAAGCCTTGCAGAATCATGGCAAATAATACGAGTGCTATGACAGATGGGAGAGTAAACCCGATGAACGCTAGGATGCCTCCAATGATGCCAGCTCGCATGACACCGATTCCGATCCCCACCTGGCTGCTGGCAGGGCCGGGCAGGAACTGGCATAAAGCGACCAGATCGGCATAGTTTTTTTCGTCCATCCATTTTCTTTTGCGGACATATTCGGCATGAAAATATCCTAAATGGGCGATCGGTCCTCCGAACGATGTCAACCCAAGCCTGGTTGAAACGAATAGAATGTCAAGCAGCGACCTCAAGCTTCTGTCCGCTTTATGCTTTGTCATCATTCCACTCCTCTATTCTTTAATTTCTTTAAAAAGTTCATATGCTTTCAACCTTGCTTCCTTCAGTACGCTTGCTCCTTTTTCCGTGGTTGAGTAGTATTTTCTGATTTTCCCGTCCACATTCTGTTCTTCTTTTCGAAGAAGTCCGTCAGATTCCATTGAATGAAGGATCGGATACAGCGTTCCCGCACTGATGTTATATCCGTGCTCTTTCAATTCCTCTAGCATCCACAATCCGAAAATCGGATGTTCGCTGGCATGGTGCAAAATATGAATTTGAATAAATCCCAGAAATAGCTTTCGCAATACTTTATCTTCCAATACCGCACCCCCTTAACGAAATCCAATATCGAAATCCGATATCGATAGTTTATAACGAAAGTGTAGCATCGGTTCTCTCTCTTTTCAAGGTCTTTTGCCCTTAAAAAAACAAGCCCAAACATGGGCTTGCCTGTTTCAAACATTTACGACTGATACTGTACACGATGAAGATTCGCGAAAATACCGCCGCGCTCAACCAGTTCATCATGTGTTCCTTCTTCTGCGATTCCGTTTTCTGTCACGACCACAATCCGGTCGGCATTGCGGATCGTGGCAAGTCTGTGAGCGATGACAAGCGTCGTCCTGTCTTTTGCGAGCTCTGTCAAAGCGTTTTGAATCACCTGCTCCGTCTCTGTGTCAAGTGCTGATGTGGCTTCATCCAATATGAGAATCGGCGGATTTTTAAGAAACATCCTGGCGATTGCGATCCTTTGCTTTTGGCCCCCTGACAACTTCAGCCCTCTTTCGCCGACCTGGGTCTCATAACCGTCCGGGAGCGACTCGATCAGCTGTTCCAAATGCGCCATTTTAGCGGCCCGCTGAATCTCTTCATCTGTCGCATCCAGTTTTCCGTAGGCGATGTTTTCGCGGAGCGTCCCCGTAAAAAGAAACACATCCTGCTGGACGATGCCGATTTGCGAACGGAGAGAACGTTTTGTCATATCGCGAATATCGATGCCGTCAATTGTGATGGCCCCGCCGTCTATATCGTAAAAACGCGGAATCAGCGAGCTGATCGTCGTTTTACCCGCTCCCGAAGGGCCGACAAAAGCGACCGTTTCTCCGGCTGTAATTGACAGATCGACACCTTGCAGGACGGGTTTATGTTTTTCATAGCCGAACGTCACATTCTTGAAGACGATGTTTCCTTCCAACTCCGGAACATCAATCGCATCTTTGCGGTCGACAATCTGCGGCTTTGTATCGATCAACTCCGTAAACCGCTTAAATCCTGCCATTCCTTTCGGATAAAGCTCCAAAATGGCGCTGATTTTATCAATTGGCTTAAACAACACGTTGACATAAAGAACAAACCCGACGAATTCCCCGTAGGACATATTCCCGGAAAAACTGAGCCAAGCTCCGTACACAAGCACTGCCAGAATCATCAGCCGCGTCATCAAAAAGGTCCCGGCAGTCGTGAGAGCCATCGTTTTGTAGCCTTTCAGCTTCGCCTTGCGGAACTTTTGATTGTTCTTTAAAAACCGGGAAATCTCAAAGCGCTCATTCGTAAAAGATTGAACGACGCGAACGCCTGAAACGCTGTCCTCAACCCGGGCGTTAACATCGGCGATTTCGCTGTACATCTGGCGCCAAGCGCGGTTCATCCTGATATTTGAATAAGTGATTAAAATAATCAATAACGGCACAAACAGAACAGCAACCAAAGCAAGCTTCACATTAATCGTCAGCATGATCCAAAATGCACCTAAAAAGGTCATCACGGCGATGAACAAATCTTCCGGTCCGTGATGGGCCAGCTCTCCGATATCAAACAGATCATTTGTGATGCGGCTGATGATATGTCCAGTTTTTGTATTGTCAAAGTAGCGGAAAGATTGGCGCTGTACATGTTGGAAAAGCTCCTGGCGCATATCCGTTTCGATGTTGATGCCGAGCTTATGCCCGAGATAATTGACAATGTATTGCAAGCCCGTGCTGAGCAAATAAATCAGTAAGAGGCCGATGCTTACCCAGACAATTTCAAGCCAGTCTCCCCCGGGAATCAGCGTATCGATGAACCACTGAACGACTAGGGGAAAAGCCAGCTCAAGCAGTGCGACGATGATCGCACTGCTGAAATCAATGAAGAACAGACGTTTATGAGGTTTATAGTATGAAAAAAAGCGGCGTATCATAAGATGATGTGCACTCCTTTTGAGAATCTTTACGAGATTGATCGTATCATAGTTTTGCATAGGTAGTGCAAAAATTCCGAAAAATAATTGAAAATTATTCTCAAGTAGACTGTTTTATAAAGGAATTCCCGTTTCTTTTGCTCCCTGTGCAACCAGTTTAGCGATTTCGTTTGCCCCGTAGTCGCAAAAATGGGTGTCATCCCTGGCTCCGTCCGGATAGTTGAGGTGTTCCCCCGGTTCAAGCCATAAAAACAGTTTTTTGGAAGCTTCGGGTCCCAGCGATTCAAGCAATTGACGGCTTTTGAAGGCGAGATCGATGAGCGGCACCCGAAGCTCTTCCGCAAGCTGTATCATCGCATCAGGATAGTCTCCGTGGGTATTTTTGAACCGGCCGTCGCTTTCAAATGATCTTCTCTGGACCGGTGTAATGAGGACCGGATTGGCTTTTTTTAACCGGGCGTCATCTATATACCGGCGCAAATGCTGCTTGTAAGTTGTGTATGGCTCTGTATAGCGATCATCCGGCTTTTGGTCGTTATGACCAAACTGGACAAACAAATAATCGCCGCTTCGGATCTGTGTCATGATTCGCTCCAGCCTGCCTTCTTCAATAAAGCTTTTTGAGCTTCTCCCTGATGCCGCTTCATTGCGGATCAAAACACTGACGCTTAAAAACGCGCCAATTTTCTGTCCCCAGCCTGCACGCGGCGCCCTGTCGCTATCATAATCGCAAACCGTTGAATCACCGGCCAAAAACAACTGAACGTCTCTCATCATCCAGCCCCCTCATTCCTTTTTGTTTTATATTAAAACGCCCCTTAAAGAATCGCAACCCAATATACATTTTTAACCATTTTGTTCTTTATACGACTCCTTTTTATAAAAAAGGCTATGAATTGACAGAAAACTATCAATTTATACTAATTTTTTTTAGAAATTTATCTAAAAATATTTACTTGGCTGGTAAATGGTGATAGATTAAATAAACAAGAAAAGGAATATAGTTGATCGCGATCTCGTTTCTACCTTTTCTTGAACATAATAGGACGTCCTCTACTACATTAACATTGCATTTAGGAGGAACTTATCGATGCTTAAACGAAAATTCATTCGCAAAATCAGTGTTGGTCTATTAGCTTCTGCAGCATTGTTTTCATTTGTCATTCCTACCCAAGGGGCAAATGCCCAAGAGGTGAAAACAAATCATTTTAGAGGACCGATCTTTTGTCCGCCGCCATTCAAGCCGTCGCCTAAGCCGCAACCGGATAACCCGACTCAGAAGCCTGTCCTTGAGGCAAAAACGATTAACAGCAATAAAGAGTGGTCAACTTCTGACATTGAAATCACTTATAAACCCAACACTTTTGTCGGTTCAAGCTATGTTGAATTTCATTTTCCATACCGCTTTCATGCAAGCACAAGAGATACACTAAATGGAAAAACGCTTGACTATACACAAATTTTAAATGACGGACAAACGGTCCGTGTCCCTGTCTATGCTTTAAGCTCTTCTGAGTTCAAACTGGTCATGGTTCGGAAAACGCTTCCAAATGCAGGCACTCACAGAATTACTGCTGAACTGCAGCAAAATGGAAAAAACATCAACCATGCTGAAACAACTTTGGAGATTGTTCCTCGTTAAAACAATGTTCGGCCTGCCGGCATCAATTTGCTGGCAGCCGTTCTGCTGTATTTCTCTTTACATATCATGCATTTTTTAAAAGTTTTTAGAATTTTCTTCGAAAGATATTTACTTGATTGGTAAATAGTGATAGATTGATGGGGCAGGAAAAGGAATATAGTAGATTACGGACTTATTTTTTCCTTTTTCATCTTTTTTTAAAACATTCATTAGGAGGGGGAAGTACATGTTGAAACGTAAATTTATCGGAAAAATGGGAGTCGGGCTATTAACTTCAGCAGCATTGTTTTCTTTCATTCTTCCGACCGAGGAAGCGAGCGCCACTTTTTTCAGAAACGCTCCGACGCTTCATGTCGAAACGGTTGATAGCAACAAAGAGTGGACAACCTCAGACATTGAAGTCACCTACAAACCGAACTCTTTTGTCGGTTCAAGCTATGTTGAATTTAACTTTCCATACCGCTTCCATGCGAACACAAGAGATTCGCTGAACGGCAGAACACTGAACTATACACAAATTTTAAATGACGGGCAAACCGTCAGAGTGCCGGTTTACGCTTTCAGCTCTTCTGCGTTCAAACTGGTCATGGTTCGGAAAACACTTCCAAACGCAGGAACTCACAGAGTCACCGCGGAGCTGCAAAAGTTCGGACGAAACTACAACCACGCTGAAGCTACAGTTGATATCCTGCCACGCTAAAACATTTCAGCCTGCCGGCAAAAGAACCGGCAGGCTTTTTTTCATTTAAGCGCTGCCCGCCGAACCAGCATGTTAAAACAAGCGAGCGCGCTGATATTGCAAAACAGAATGACGACTGCCATCGGTAAAGCTGTATGGCTTCCGCCAATACCGACGAGCGGTGCCGCGGCAGCTCCTAAAATAAACGGAAGCAGTCCTAAAAGCGCAGATGCGCTTCCGGCCGATTTTCCCTGGCTCTGCATCGCCAAAGATCCGCTGGTCGTCGTCACGATTCCGATGCAGGAAACCACGACAAACAGCGGGATTAAAATCAGAATCAGCGGCGCTTTGAAAAAGACTGAAACAAATAAAACAACGCTTGCGGTAAAAGACAGCAGTAAACCGCTCCGCAAAAGGGACGCTTCGCCGAACCGGCCGGCAAGCCTGCCCGTAATCTGAGCTGCGATAATGATGCCCAAGCCGTTTAATGCGAAACAAAAACTAAAGGCTTGCGCCGACAATTTGTAAATGTCCTGCAAAACAAACGGAGAGGCCGATATATAGCCGAACATCCCAGCTACGATCAGCCCTTGCGCCAAGGCGTATCCCATAAATGTGCGCTGGCCGAAGAGCCTGCCAAATGATACAAACGTCTCTTTAAACCCGCCTGCCGTGCGGTTTTCCGGTGACAGCGACTCTTTCACCCCGAATATTACGGACAAAATCATCAGCAAGCCAAAAAGGCCGATGATGAAAAATACGCCGTTCCAAGTCGTCCATTTCATCAGCTGTCCGCCCGCTACCGGGGATATGATAGGCGCAATCCCGTTAACCAGCATCAAAAGCGAAAAGAACTTTGTCAATTCTGTACCGGAATATAGATCACGGGCAATCGCGCGTGATATGACGATGCCGCCTGCACCGGCTGCACCTTGAATAAAGCGCATCGCAATCAAGACCCATACAGAGGATGTCATAGCACATAAAAAAGAGGCCGCGGCAAAAACGGACAGCGAAACGATCAGCGGGAGCCTTCTTCCAAGGACATCGCTGAAAGGACCGATGACAATTTGGCCGATTGCCAGCCCCAGTAAACACGATGTTAAACTGAGCTGAACGACGGAAGCATTCGTATGTAAATCAGATGCCATCTGCGGAAGACCGGGCAAATATAAATCGATCACAACCGGACCGATTCCCGATAAAATACCCAATATGACAGCGATCCATACCCTGTTCGGCTTAGCTTTCGACTGAGCCGCAAGATCTGCCTGGCTGTTAAACGCACCCATTGGATCACTCCTTTTTATATTCTTACATACCGCCCTCAGAACCTACCAGTGTATTGTATACCTTAAGTTATGTAGATGACAATTAGAAAAACCGGGCGAGCCCGGCTGATTAGTAAGATTCATATCTTTTAAAAACAAAAACGGTGGACATAAACAAAAGAAGCACAATTCCCGAAGACGAAAACACCATCCAGCCGAAAGCTTGGTCCCATGAACCGTGCATGATAAAATAGCCAGCCTGGCTTTTCGCCTTATCTGGCATCCATTCGGTAAAACGGGGAAATAAGGAACCCGCCAGTGAAACAAAGGCGATGAAACTGATGCTCATGCCGGCAATCCCCCCGATATGGCGAAACAGAGCGCTGAAAAACATCGTGACCGACATGACAAATACAATCCATATACTGTAAACGAATAAACTAAATAAAAATCGGTCAAATTCAACCTTTCCGAATAGAAGGTTTGTATAATAAAAAGCCAAACCGTAGCTCACAGCAAACGAAACCAATACGAGCAGCACCTGCTGAAGCCACTTGCTGCCGATATACTGCAGCGGGCTGACAGGTCTCGCCATCACCAATGAAAGGGATCCTTGGTTTCGTTCGTGGACAATGCTGCCCATCACACTCAAAACGAAAATTGCCGTACCGACCGTGCCGAACTGGGACAAGGTGCTCGCCATTACCTCTTCACCTCCCGGCCTTGGTATATCGATCACGGCTCCCTCAGGCAAATTGCCGGCCATATCGAGAATTTGGGGCATATAATACAGGCTGAGCGGCTGAATCAAGCCCAGAAGAATCAGAATGACAGGCAGCCAAAGCAGCTTTCCGTCCCTCCAGCTTTCCGTCCATTCTTTTTGAAATAACATAAAAAATGAATTCATAGCCCCATCACCTTCAAATACATATCTTCCAACGACATCGTTTTTTGTTCAAAACGAACAATCGATACTTGTCTGCTCAAGCATTCAGCCAACAGTCGGCGGCTGTCAGACCGATCTGTTAAATAAAATTCAGCTTGTGAAGGCTTATGATACACGACTTTGCTGACATAAGGCAGGTGTTCCAGCCATCCTTCAAGGCTCTCTTCAGCTGCCAGGATATAAGATGGCTTGAAATGCCGGTTCTTCAATCTGTGAAGCGGACCAGACCATTTGACAGCCCCTTCTTTCAGCATGATCACTTGATCGCACACCTCTTCGGCATCATGCAGCACATGAGTCGAAAATAGAATTGTCATCTTCTTTTTTAAATCTTTCATCATATCAAGGACTTCACGACGCCCCGCCGGATCGAGCGCGGAAACAGGTTCATCCAACATCAACAGGCTCGGCTCATGAACCAAGGCCTGCGCAAGCCCGAGCCTTTGCTTCATCCCTCCTGAAAAACCGCTGATTTTCCGGTCTTCTTCCTTTTCCAGACCGACATAGCGCAAAGCGGTTCGACTCTTTTCCAGGGCTTCACGACGTTTCATTTTAGAAAGTCTTGCAGCGAACACCATATATTCCAAAGCTGTCATCCATGAAAAAAACGCAGGATGCTGAGGCAAATATCCAATTTCCAGCCTGTTTATCGATTCCCTCCCCAAAAAGCGGATGCCTCCTGATGTAGGCGCCAATAAACCGGAAAGCATTTGCAATGTCGTCGTTTTTCCCGCCCCGTTCGGCCCGAGAAGGGCAACGCATTGCTGATGCTCAAGGTCAAAGCTGACATTTCGGACAGCTTGGTGCTGCTGATACATTTTTGTTAAGCCATTGACGGACAGCATCACACCCGCCTCCTTTCATATGTTTTTTTACCGATGATAAAGTAAGAGACGGGGCCGACAAAACTGATCCCGAAAATGATCAAAATCCACATCCACTTTGGGCCATTCGTTTTCTCCTGTTTCATGCAACTGACCAATGCGGACACCGCTAAAATGAAATACAGCACAATGAAAGGAGCGAGCAGTGCCCAAGGTATATCTGCTTCAGTCATGATGACGGCCTCCTTTTCTTATGAAACGGCCTTACAACAAATAAATAATAGAATAATAAAGGCATCGGTGTTTGGATCAAGCCCCATATGCCCCAAAACCACGCATTGGCTCCCTTTTTCTTCGCATGAAGAAATAGAAAGATACTCTGCGCAAATAAAAGCGGTGAAATGTAAAGCAGCAGCAGCAGTTTTTCCTGAGTCATATCAAGATTCATTTAATCAGCCTCCCCGTCAGCCGTACGCCGCCTTTTTTCTAATAGGGCGAGCGCTGGCAGCAATATAAGCGCCGCTCCCTGCACCATAATAAAAACAGCCGGTACTTGAACGGAAATCGTCAAGTAAGCCGATAAAATCACCAGCGCCATGACGATAAAACAAAGCAATTCCTTTTTGAGCGCCCGCTTGCGTTCTTGCTTAAACCGCGCTAAGCGCTGATTCAGTTCAAGTACTTGAGGAACCGGCGGCACAAAAGTATCATCCATTCTTTCGAGTTCGCGTTTCAAATGTGTAACCGTTTCTTTTTCATCTCGTTCATTCACTGTCCCCACTCCTTTCGGATTTTCTTTAATCCATGATGCACCCGCGATTTGACGGTACCTTCTTTTATTTTCAGCATGTTTGCCACTTCAGGGTAAGTAAACCCGTAATAGTGTCTTAACAAGATTGGCATTCTGAACTCAGGCTCAAGAGCAGCAAACAGCTCCAAGTATTCGCTCCATTCGTGGCCGTGAAGGGCGGACTTCCATTTCATTTTTCGCAAGGCTTCCTCCCCTGCTGCTTGCGTTTTGCGGTTTTCGCGTTTTTTCCGGCGCTGATGGTCGATAAACAGCCGGGAAGCAATTGAAATCAGCCATGTTGAAAATTTCGCGTTGCCCTGAAATTGATGGAGGCTGACATACGCTTTCAGCATCGTTTCCTGGACCAAGTCCTCTGTGAGATCAGGGTTCAGCGTTAATTTCAGAACATATTGATATACAAAGGGGTAATGAAGCTGAAACAGTTTCGTAAAAGCCGCATCTTCCCCGTCTTTTGCCTGTATGATCAGTTCTTTTTCATCTGCTTGATCCACTAAAACGCCAACCCCCTTTCTTTTTGTCTCTGTATCTAAGACGACGGCTGCAAGCAAACCGTTCAATTGTATTTCAAGAAGATAAAAAATCGTCTTGTTTTCCGACAGGGGTTTATGATGTACTTGAATTTAAAGGGGTGAGAGTAAAAAGGGATGGAACTGCAAAAACAAATTGTCTATGAAAAAAAACAAATTTTAAAGAAAGATCATATCATCTTTTGGGGTGCCGTCTTTTGTTTCTGGTTTGCTACATACATCTATGTCCCTGTTTTCGGATTATATTTAGATAACATCGGATTTTCATATTCAGCGATAGGAATCGTACTCGGAAGCTACGGCGTCACCCAAATATTACTGCGGTTTCCGTTCGGCATCCTGTCAGATGTTCTTTCGCCGCTTAGAAAACAGCTGTTGATCAGCGGCTTTGCAATGTCTCTGTTGAGTTGCTGCATATTTCTGTTGTTCGATTCGTTCATCATGGTGATCACGGCCAGACTGCTCGCCGGTATGACTGCGGCGATGTGGGTGATGGCAACCGTTTTATACTCGCAGTATTTCACAAAAGATCAATCGTCAAAAGCGATGGGCATTCTGCAGTTTTTAACGGTTCTCCCCCAATTTGTCAGCATGGCTGTCAGCGGATACCTCGTCCATTTGTTCGGCTGGATGTTTCCGTTTTGGATCGGTGTTGCCGTTTCGTGCATCGGTCTGATTCTGTCATTTTACATTAAAGATAACGGGCCCCGCCATACGGCCAAGGGGATGGCTTTGTCAGACTATGTTAAACAGACGTTGCGCCTTCCTGATTTAAAAGTGATTACAACATTATCGTTTTTAGCCCACGCCGTGCTATTTATGACTGTGTTCGGGTTCACGCCGATTTACGTGGAATCGGTCGGCATCGATGAGAAGCAGCTGATTTGGATCATGTGCGCTTTTTTTATTCCGCAAACGCTGACTTCCGTGTGGTGTATCTTTTACAAATTCAAGGCCGCCGATGCACTGATATGGATATCTTATGTGATAACGGCTGTTTTCTTTTCCTTGCTGCCGTTCGCCGAGACCCTTTTCGCAGTGTGTGTGATCCACGCCGTGACAGGACTGACATTGGGGTTTATTTTTCCGCTTTTGGTCAGCAAGGTCGTCCAGCTTGGTACGCCTCAGCTCAAAATGTCTGTGATGGGTTTCTATCAATCTTTTTATGCGCTCGGTTTTTTTCTCGGACCGGTTGTGGCGGGAAAAACGGCTGAACTGTTCGGGCTGCGGGAGGTGTTTTGGTTTGCCGGGGCTTTGTCATTGGCAGGGGCAGGAGTGATGCTCGTTTCAAAGCAGTTTTCGATACGTACAAAAAGCAGGCGGGGATGATGCCTGCTTTTTGCTTGCTCAATAAGATATTTTAGCAGAACCGGCAGGATACCAATTGCCATTCTGCGCTTTTGCCCATCCGTAAACCATATCGCCTGAATTGACCTTTTCTCTGACCAGCTCAAGCCTTTCGCTTGAATTTGCCTCATACCTGCTTCCCGTTTTCGCCGGTATTTTCACAGATAAAATGTTGTCCTTTAATGTATCAGGCTCCTCATCAGTGCTTGTCCATGCGACTCTTTCATAATAAGTCTGATTAAACGGACTCTCCAATCCTTTAATATAAAAGCGGACTGTTTTGCCAACCACCTTGACATCTGTATATGCCGTGCTGTAGGGATGAATCGATTCCTGAGAAATTGACTTTCCGTATGCCAAAACAGACGTTCCGCCGGCGCCGCAAAGCATGATTCCCAACATGAAAATGACAACTGCCAACTTTTTCAACATGAAAACTCCTCCCTTTTTTTCAACTTTTTACACATGTTTAATTTTACCATATTTTCCGTTTGCTTCTTTGCTGTGAATTTGTACATTTGTTGAATATAGGAAAATATTAGTTAAAGGGTGTAAGCAGGGATAAACTTCTTTTGCTCGTTATTTTCTCGACAAATTAGAGCGAACACCCTAAGCCTCTCTTTGTATTCTTCTTTTCCCTCCACGACTGAAGCGATTGTCTCTATTCCAAAATAAAAAGGATACGCTGAAGCGCATCCATATCTTAATATCAATTTGAATAGACAATGAAGATCTTTTAATAAGGATCTTCACTATGCCCTTTTTCTTCCGCCTGTCTCGGCGCATCTTCGGCGCCTTCTGCCCCGATCGGCTCCCGGCTGGATGTATTTTGGCTGGAAGCGTTTTTTAATCCTTCCTCGACCCTGCTTCCATATTCTTTGTCGCATTGCTTCAACATATCGATCATTTTCGTTTGAATTCTTTGATCGCAGGGGGCAAGTGTATTGACCAGATTCGTAATCAGCTCGTCCTTTTCCCAATCTTCGAAATGCCTGTACGTGTCCCCGGCCTGCTTGAAATTATTCTGCCTGTCGATACTTTCGCGCACCAGATTTCCTTCGACATGCGGGGTATATTCTTTGCCATCCTGCTTGGCTTCTTTCAGCCCGTTAATGGTTGAAGGTTCATAGTTGATGTGCGGGCTTTGATTTTTGCCTAAATCGACCTTGTACTGCATCTGGCCGCCCCGCTGATTGGTTGCCACCCTTTTTTTCGGCGCATTGATCGGCAGCTGCAGATAGTTGGCCCCTACTCTGTATCGCTGTGTATCCGAGTAGGAAAACGTACGTCCCTGAAGCATTTTGTCATCGGAAAAATCAAGTCCGT
Source organism: Bacillus sp. B19-2 (assembly GCF_022832475.1). Taxonomy (NCBI): domain Bacteria; kingdom Bacillati; phylum Bacillota; class Bacilli; order Caryophanales; family Bacillaceae; genus Bacillus; species Bacillus sp. B19-2. Next base: position 271,349 of record NZ_JALHKQ010000002.1, on the reverse strand, counting down.
CGACAAGAACCCCTGTTCCAAATGCCGCTTGTTCGACTTCTGTAAAGTAGTCTTCCGGATTTTTGTTTAATACCATTTTGCCGACAGGAAGCCAAGGAAATTGCTCCTCAGGCCATAGCTTCGTATCGTCAAGCGGATCAAAATCGAGTTCAGGATGCTCATCATCGCTCATGATTTGAACGAACAACTCCCACTCGGGATAGTCTCCCCGCTCAATCGCTTCATATAAATCCTGTGTGGCGTGATTGAAGTTCTTCGCCTGAATCTCTTCCGCCTCTTTTTGCGTCAAATTTTTTATGCCCTGCTTCGGTTCCCAGTGATATTTCACAAGGACGGCTTCTCCATCTTGATTCACCCATTTGTACGTGTTGACCCCGGACCCCTGCATCTGCCGGTAGTTTGCCGGAATGCCCCAAGGCGAAAACAAGAATGTGATCATGTGCATCGCTTCAGGTGTGTTGGAAATGAAGTCAAAGATTCTTTCGCCATCCTGCAGATTCGTAACCGGGTCCGGCTTAAATGCATGGATTAAATCAGGAAACTTCACCGCATCGCGGATAAAGAAGATCTTCAAGTTGTTTCCGACCAGATCCCAGTTCCCGTCTTCCGTGTAGAACTTAACGGCAAATCCGCGGGGATCGCGAAGCGTTTCCGGTGAAGATATCCCGTGGGTCACCGTCGAAAAACGGACAAACACCGGGGTTCTCTTGCCTTTTTCCTGAAACAGTTTTGCTCTCGTATACTTTGAGACCGACTGGTCGCCTGCTGTCCCATAAGCTTCAAAATAGCCGTGTGCTCCGGCTCCCCTGGCATGGACGACCCGCTCGGGAACCCTCTCCCTGTCAAAGTGGCTGATCTTCTCCAAGAAATCATAGTTCTCCAATGTAGAAGGCCCCCGGTTGCCCACGGTTCTGACATTTTGATTGTTTGTGATCGGGTGGCCCTGCCGGTTTGTTAACGTATCATCCGTCTCCATGTCAGATTTCTGCTCGTTTGAACGCTGATCCATCCCTTTACCTCCTTTATTTGGAATTAACAATAATTTATCCCAAGTTCAGGAAGTTATTCAAGTTACAATATATTAAATCAACGATAATGAATTTTTATTTATAATAATTATAAATAAATATTGTTTTTTTCTTGAGAAATGTTATCATTGTTTTGTAATTAAAATTTACGCGAGGTGATCCTTTGATGACGACAAATAAAAACAACCTAACTACCAGCTGGGGCGCTCCCGTTGGAGACAACCAAAACTCAATGACAGCTGGTTCTCGCGGACCGACACTGATTCAGGACGTCCACTTGCTCGAAAAGCTCGCCCACTTCAACAGAGAGCGTGTACCTGAACGGGTTGTACACGCAAAAGGCGCCGGTGCGCACGGTTACTTTGAAGTCACAAATGACGTTTCCAAATATACAAAAGCCAAATTTTTATCAGAAGTTGGAAAGCGCACGCCGTTATTCGTCCGTTTTTCAACTGTTGCAGGCGAAAACGGTTCAGCCGATTCCGTCCGCGACCCGCGCGGTTTCGCTGTTAAATTTTATACAGAGGAAGGGAACTATGATCTCGTCGGAAACAACACACCGGTTTTCTTTATTCGCGATGCGATTAAATTCCCTGACTTCATTCATACACAAAAACGCCATCCAGTCACACATTTGAAAAACCCGGATGCCGTATGGGATTTTTGGTCATTGTCTCCTGAATCCCTGCACCAGGTGACCATCCTGATGTCTGACAGAGGCATTCCCGCCACTTACCGGCATATGCACGGTTTCGGGTCCCACACATTCAAATGGGTGAATGCCGAAGGAGAAGGTGTCTGGATCAAATACCACTTCAAAACAGAACAAGGCATTAAAAACCTGACCGAAGAAGTGGGGACAAAGATTGCGGGTGAAAATCCCGATTATCATACGCAGGACTTGTATGAGGCCATTGAAAAAGGAGACTTCCCGGCATGGAAGCTATACGTTCAAATCATGCCGCTGGAGGATGCGGATACGTACCGTTTTGATCCGTTCGATGTTACAAAAGTATGGTCGCAAAAAGATTATCCGCTGATTGAAGTCGGCCGCATGGTTCTAAACCGGAATCCGGAAAACTATTTCGCAGAGGTTGAACAAGCGACATTCTCCCCTGGAACATTAGTGCCCGGCATTGAACCGTCTCCCGACAAAATGCTTCAGGGACGCCTGTTCGCATATGCGGATGCGCACCGCTACCGCGTCGGCGCAAACCATAACAGTCTGCCGATCAACCGTCCGAAAGCGGAGGTCCATAATTATCAAAGAGACGGACAAATGCGCTTTGATTCAAACGGCGGCGGCTCTGTCTATTATGAACCGAACAGCTTCGGAGGCCCTCAGGAATCTCCGGAAAACAAAACAACGGCTTATCCGGTGTCAGGTTCGGCGGACAGCACGGCTTACGACCATAACGACCACTATACACAGGCCGGCGATCTTTACCGCCTCTTGAGTGAAGAAGAGCGGACCCGTCTTGTCAGCAATATCGTAGGTTCGATGAAGCCGGTGACAAAAGACGAAATTAAGCTTCGTCAAATTCAGCATTTCTATAAAGCAGATCCGGAATACGGCACACGAGTTGCCCAAGGATTGGGCTTGTCCGTTCCACAGGAAGTCTGAGGCTCATTCATTTCAATCATTCTCACTTTTATTCTCATTTTCTCAGGTACAGGCACCCGTCTTCTTTAACATGCGGGTGCCTGCCCTTAATCAAAGAACGACAGGGGATGTTACGTGTGGAAGACGAACAGCTCGTCCCTTTATTAAAGAAACGGGGTTTACGAATAACGGCCCAGCGCATCCTGATTTTAAAAACGATTGTCTCTTTGGGCGGCCATCCATCGGCGGAAGACATTCACCGGGAATTGCCGTACATGAGTCTTCCGACTATCTACAGCAACTTGAAATTATTTGTGAAGCTCGGCATTTTAAAAGAGCTGTCCCACGGAGACGCAAAAAGCAAATATGAACTGTTTACATCAGAGCACTATCATGTCATCTGTAAATCGTGCGGGAAGATCGCTGATCTGGACTATCCTCACCTCAAAGAGATTGAGCATGCAGCAGCTCAATTGACGAACTTTAAAGTGAACTCGCATTATTTAGGAATTTACGGAATCTGTACAACATGCCAAAAACAGCAGCAGAGGTGAAGACATATGAACCGAAAAAAAGTCGGCTTGTTAATCATGGCATACGGAACCCCTTATCAGGAAGAAGATATCATTCCGTATTACACACATATCCGTCATGGAAAACGGCCGTCCGATGATATGATTGAAGACTTGAAAAAACGCTACAAGCATATCGGCGGGATCTCTCCGCTCGCGAAAATTACGCTCGCTCAGGCAAAAGAGTTGGAAAAAACGTTGAACGAGCGCCAAGATGAAGTCGAATATGTGATGTATCTCGGCTTAAAACACATCTCTCCGTTTATCGAGGATGCGGTTGAACAAATGAAAAAAGACCAAATTGAAGCGGCCGTTTCCGTCGTCTTAGCTCCCCACTACTCCACCTTCAGCACCGAAGTATACAATCGGCGCGCCAAACAGGCCGCAGCAGCAATCGGCGGCCCCCCGATCGCATCGATTGACGAATGGTATCAGGAAGAAGGCTTTATTCGCTATTGGTCTGAAGAAATCGGCAGCATTTTAAACGGCATGTCTGAAACAGAACGGAAAAAAGCGGTTGTTGTCTGCTCAGCACACAGCCTGCCGGAAAAAATCAAGCAGCATGGCGATCCATACCCGGATCAGCTCGAGAAAACGGCCCAACTAATCGGAGAACGGCTCTCATTTGATCAGATCGCCGTAGGCTGGCAAAGTGAGGGCAACACGCCCGATCCGTGGCTCGGCCCGGACGTCCAAGACTTAACAAAGGAACTGTATCAGGAAGGCTTCCGGTCATTTATTTACGCACCGGTCGGCTTTGTGTCTGACCACTTGGAAGTTCTGTATGACAACGACTATGAGTGCAAAGCGGTTACGGACGAGCTTGGCGCAAGCTACCACCGTCCGCCTATGCCGAACACCGATCCGCGGTTTATCGATACGCTTGCCGCAGTCGTGGAGCGAACATACAACAGCACAGAACAGGAGAAAGCAGAGCTGTAGATCGCTCCGAAAAATGAAAAACTGAAGAAACATGATTTAGAATCAGAATCTGTGGATTTTCATTTCCATAGATTCTTTTTTTTGCACCATTATGATGAAAGACCTTTATCTAAATACGCTTATTCTCAGATTCGTGTCATTTGGCATAATCACCAGATTATGCGCAATTCCAACTCACATCATGATTATTCAGATCATTGAGAAACATGTGCTATGCTCTCTCTGATTCCAATAAAAGGGAGGGATAGCCAGTGTCCATCACTCGGTATCCGCCGTAATTGTAAGCGCTTCCTATACAACGGCGGCATGAAAAAAGAAGAGGAGGAATTCATATGAAGAAATTAATCAGCATCATCTTTATCTTTGTATTAGGGGTTATCGGGTCTTTGACAGCGGCGGTTTCGGCAGAAGCAGCTTCTTCGTTAAGCTCGGGCAAAGTCAATCCGCTTGCCGATTTCAGCTTAAAAGGTTTCGCGACACTAAACGGCGGAACAACGGGCGGAGAAGGCGGTCAGACGGTAACCGTCACAACGGGAGATCAGCTGATTGCGGCATTAAAAAATAAGAATGCAAATACGCCTTTAAAAATTTATGTCAACGGCACCATTACAACTTCAAATACATCCGCATCAAAGATTGACGTCAAAGACGTGTCAAACGTATCGATTGTCGGGTCAGGGACCAAAGGCGAACTCAAAGGTATCGGCATCAAAATATGGCGCGCCAACAACATCATCATCCGCAACTTGAAAATTCACGAGGTCGCCTCAGGCGATAAAGACGCGATCGGCATTGAAGGCCCTTCTAAAAACATTTGGGTTGATCATAATGAGCTTTACCACAGCCTGAACGTTGACAAAGATTACTATGACGGATTATTTGACGTCAAAAGAGATGCGGAATATATTACATTCTCTTGGAACTATGTCCACGATGGGTGGAAATCCATGCTGATGGGCTCATCGGACAGCGACAATTACAACCGGACGATTACATTCCACCATAACTGGTTTGAGAATCTGAATTCGCGTGTGCCGTCATTCCGTTTCGGAGAGGGGCACATTTACAACAACTATTACAGCAACATCATTGAAAGCGGTATTAATTCAAGGATGGGCGCGCGCATCAAAATTGAGAACAATCTCTTTGAAAACGCCAAAGATCCGATTGTCTCTTGGTACAGCAGTTCACCGGGCTATTGGCATGTATCCAACAACAAATTTGTAAACTCTAGGGGCAGCATGCCGACTACCTCTACTACAACCTATAATCCGCCATACAGCTACTCACTCGACAATGTCGACAATGTAAAATCAATCGTCAAGCAAAATGCCGGAGTCGGCAAAGTCAATCCATAAACTTTGAGGAGAAACGTTCGGAGGCATTCCGAGCGTTTCACTCATTTCCATCCACATACGCTTTCCAAACCGTAGGCAGCAGATCAGAAAGTTCATGCGCGAGAAGCGTATGAGCCGATCTGGTCTTTGTCCATGCGTCCGCACATGCACCGTGCAAGTGGACAGCATTCAGCACCGCTTCTCTCGGATTCTCATGACAGCACAGCATCCCGAGAAGCATCCCGGTTAACGTATCTCCGGTTCCCCCCTTTGCCAGCGCCCCGTTTCCCGTTACATTCCTCCAGCACTCGCCGTCCGGGAAAGCAATGATCGTTTCATGGCCTTTCAAGACAAGAGTCACACCGTGTTCCTCTGCATAATCTCGAGCATAACCGGCCCGATTCGCCTCAATTTCTTGAATGGACAAGCCTGTCATTCTCGAAAATTCGCCCGGATGCGGCGTTAATATCACCGGCGCTTCCCTTTCTTGGTACGATCGTTTTGCAAGAGCACCCGCATCAAGGACAACCGGGCAGCCTTTTTCCAATACGTTCCGGACCGCTTGCTCAGTCACTTGCGAAGACGGCAGCCCCGGCCCGATCGCAATCGCCCGGTAAGGTTCGGTAATCTCGCCGGACGCCGCCTTTTCTAAGCCGTCCCGCCAATACGTCGCTTCAGGGAGAACGGGGACGATCAACGGAATGGCACTTCCGCACGTTCCGATGACAAGCTTTCCAAGACCGCTCCTCATCGCTCCGATTCCTGCAAGGAGAGCCGCTCCCGGCATGTCATCGCTTCCCGCGAGCAAAAGGCCGGTTCCATAAGTTCCTTTATGACTTCCATTCCCCCTTTTCGGCAATGAGCCCTTCACGCAGTCTTTCGTCCATATCGGCAATTGTTCTGCAGACATCCGGATCACACCTTTCAATACAAAGTTTAAACAAACGTTTAATTAAATACTAACTGAATCATACCCTTCACCGAACTTTAACATGCAAAATAAAAGCAGTTGATGAGCGGGCCATATAAAAAAGACAGCTTCGCGGCTTGAAGCTGTCTTTTGCGGTTTTCTACTAAGAAAGCCGGCCAACAGGCGCATCCAGACGATAAAGCCTTGAATAGCGCGGATTGTTTTCCAAAAGCTGCTGATGGCTCCCTGCCATTGCAAGCTTCCCTTTGTCTAAAAACAGAATCCGGTCGGCCGCTTCGGCTCCTGCCAAATGGTGTGTAATCCATAGAACCGTCTTTCCATCAAGCACTTGAAACATCGTTGATAGAAGCTCTTTCTCTGTTTTAGGATCAAGACCTATGGTCGGTTCATCCAATACAACGATTGGCGCATTCTGCAGCAGAATCCGCGCCAATGCAATCCGCTGACGTTCTCCGCCTGAAAAACGAATGCCCGTTTCCTGAACAGATGTATGATATCCTTCAGGAAGAGACTGAATATAATCGTGAAGCTTCACCTGGCGCGCCGCCCAATACACGTCCTCATCGCTCGCTTCAGGGTTCCCGAGCCTGATATTATTCAAAACTGTCGTATCAAACAGATGCGGCTGCTGATTAAAAACGGAGACTGCGCGTGAGATTTCTCCTTGAAGCGACTGCGCAGAAATGCCGTTCAATGTAATGTTTCCTTTAGAAGGAGCGAGCGCCCCTTGTATCAACGACAAGATCGTCGATTTACCAGCGCCGCTCGGCCCGAGCAAAGCGGTCTTTTCCCCCTGCTTTAATATAAATGAAACACCGTCCAACACCGGATGGCCTTCTTCATAAGAAAAAGAAACATCTTCAAAGCGAAGCGTGACATCGTCCAAACCTACGGCCTCCGCCCGTTCCTGCTGAACAGCGGCTCCAATTTCTTCCCTTTTCGCCGGCTCAAGCCCGTCCATTCTTTCTAAAGAATCCTGATACTCAGGGATTGACGCCGCTGCGTCTGAAAGCGGAAAGAAAGCTTCTGTCAAAGGAAACACAACAAGGACAAACGCCGCAATAAACACAGGAGCCAAGGCGCCTTCCGCGCTTTGTCCGCCCGCCCATATTAACATCAGAAGAACAAGCCCTGCCGCCAGGCATTGCATGGCAAAGTCCCTCCAACGACTGAAGCGCATCCGTTTCCTTTCGATCGCCAGCCATTCCTGTTCTGCCGCTTCATACGCATGCACGAAGTCGTTTTGCCGGCCGCTGAAAACCCAGTCGCCCACGCCCATGACCGCGTCTGTCAGCTGACGGTACAAGAGGCTTCGTCCTCTTTTCAGCGCAACATTTTTCGCCCTTGTCACAAGCAGGGAAACAAGCGGAACAAGAAACACGAAAACCGCTGCATAGATCGCGATCAGCCCTGCAAAAGGCCAAGAAAAAAAGCCGATAGCAGTGATGAATACGCCATATAAAAGAAGCGCCGACAGCCCGGGAAATACCGTTCTCAAATACATGTCCTGCAAATGCTCAACATCGTCGGCCAACATGCCGAGCATATCCCCCGTCCGGAAGCGTTCACGCCATTTTAAAGCTTGAGGTTCCAGCATCCTGTAAAGCCTGACGCGCATATCGGATAAAATTTTCAAGATGATATGGTGTCCGGTCAACCGCTCAACATAGCGCGACACCGAGCGCAGAATCCCGAAGGTGCGGACCGCTACGATCGGGACATAGATCATCAAAACATTTTCCGGACGCGTAGCCGCTTTGGATATTAAATAACCGGAGGTAAACATGAGAGCTGCAGCCGAGCATGTCGTCATCCCGCCAAGCAACACGACAATGATCAAAAGCCTTATATTTTTCTTGATATAGGGCAGAATCCACCCGTCTTCATTGTTCATGATGCACCTCCAAACGACTGCGCCTGCACGAGCTCGTAATAAACGCCCCGCTTTTCAATCAGTTCTTGATGTGTACCGGTTTCAGCCACCTGCCCATCCTTCAGCACGATGATTTCATCCATATCAAGCATCCAGTGAAGACGATGGGTTGCCAAAAAAACCAGCTTGTCTTCAAACAGTTTCAGCATCGTTTTTTTCAACTCGTATTCTGTTTCGATATCCAAGTGAGCGGTCGGCTCATCTAAAAGAAGAATCGGACGGTTGCCCAGGAAAGCCCGGGCAACGGCTGTGCGCTGCGCCTGTCCGCCGCTTAATGCCCTCCCGCCTTCACCGATCCGCTCCTCTAAGCCGGACTGAAGCTGATCAATCAGCTCCGTCAGCCCGGCGGCTCTTGCTGCCTGTTCAACTTCTTCGTCAGAAGCGCCGGGATGATAAAAACGGATATTGGCTCCGAGCGTATCCGGAAAGATATAGGGATGCTGCGGAATATACAGGAACTGATTTTGCCAGCTATCCGTCTGCAAATGCGTCCTCTCTTTTCCCCCGACTTTGATCACGCCGCTTTTCGTTTCCAAGAAACCGCCGAGCACATCGATAAGCGTAGATTTTCCGGCCCCGCTTTCCCCGATGATTCCGATTTTTTTCTTTCCTTTAAACGATAGAGAAATGCCGGATAAAGAGGAGTTTTCCTCCTCATCATGCTGCACCTCTACATGCTTGAACTCGATTTGATCGTCGTCTGACCATCGCTCAAGATCCAAAGGCTCCTCATCCTTGAAACCGGGCGACTCCAATATCGCCTTGATCGCTTTACCGGCTTCCCGGCCGTTCAATGTAGCATGATAGTCATTGCCCACTTCCCGGACAGGGAGAAAAAACTCAGGCGCAAGAATCAGAATGGCAAGCGCCGGCTCCAGCATGATGGTGCCGTCAACAAGACCGAGACCGAGAAAAACGGCTACGGTTGCCACGGACAGCATGGTGAAAAAATCAAGTGCAAACGAAGACAGAAAGGCAATTTTAAGCGTGCCCATCGTCGCCTTCCTGTACCGTTCGCTCACATGAAAAATATTCTTCGTATGTGAACGGCTCATGCCCAGCACTTTCAATGTTTCCAGGCCGCGCAAGGAATCAGTAAAATGATTTGAAAGCATCTCATACGTCTTCCACTGGCTGTCAGCTTTTCTTTTTGCCGCATAACCGAGCAGGATCATAAATGCGATTAAAATCGGCATCGTAATCATTAAGACTGCAGCGGAGGAAGTGTCTTTAAAAAAGACATAACAGACAACCGCCGGCGGTATAACGGCCATGCTGATCATTTTCGGCAAAAACAGCTCCAAATAGCGGCGAAACTGCGCAATTCCTTCCATCGCGAGTGTGACGACGTGACCTGTTCCTTCTTTTCTCGCCAGTCTGGGGCCGGATTGAAAAAGTTTCTCCAAAAACTTTTTCCTTAGGTCCGCCCCCGTCTTGGCGGCATAATCAAAAATCAGCCTTTGCCTGACAAGGGTCACGGCGTGGCGGAATAAAAAAGCGGCGGTAAATAAGATGATCAGCGGAACAAGCGAACCGACCCGCTCGCCGTTAAAAAGGCGGGTCACCGCTTCAGCAAGCCATTCGGCCTGCATGATAATAGCTGCGCCTTGCATGCATGTCAGTACGGTGAGTGCTGCAAGAATTCGCTTCATTCCTTTATATTGCAAAAGATCTTTTCCCATTAATAAATCATTGGCTCCTTACTGCTGACCCGTTTTCGAAAAACATAGTAGCTCCAGATCTGATAGCCCAGCACGAAAGGAAGCAGTGACAGCGCGACGATCGTCATCACTTTTAAAGAATAGTCTCCTGATGAAGCATTATAAACCGTTAAATCATATGCGCTTTTGACCGAGCTGATCATGACGCGCGGGAACAGCGCAGTGAAAATCGTCGCCACTGTGAGGGCGATCCCTGCCCCTGTCATAGCAAATGTCCAGCCGTCGCGTTTTTGTTTCATAAATACGATCGACAGCACATAGCAAACGACAATCAAAGCCGCAAGCGGTATCGTCACATGTCCCCTGCCCGTGAACAAGTCCGTTTCAAAAATGGATAAAGCAACAAAGGCAACAAGCGCCGCCAAAACGGCGAATACGACTTTTTTGGCCAGCTGTCTTGCCCGGTCGCGCAAGTCGTCTTCCGTTCTCAACGTAATAAAGATCAGACCGTGCAGCAGGCAGAGAAGCGTAACGGTGACTCCCCCTGTTACGGAATAAACGTTCACATAATCAGTAAAACCGGCGTGCAGATTCATATCGGCATCGATCGGCATGCCGCGCAAGATGCTGGTAAATAAAACACCGAACAAAAACGGGGGCAGGATGCTGCCGAAAAATACGACCCAATCCCATGTTTTCTTCCATTTTGCGGTTTCGACTTTTCCTCTAAATTCAAACGCGACCCCGCGGCCGATCAATGCAAGAAGAACAAAGACAAACGGAATGTAATATCCGCTGAACATCGTGGCATACCAGTTCGGAAAAGCCGCGAAAATCGCGCCTCCTCCAGTCAGCAGCCAGACTTCATTGGCATCCCAGAAAGGGCCGATCGTATTGATCATCACCCTCCGTTCAAGCTCGTTGCGTCCGAGAAACCGGGTCGCCATTCCGACGCCGAAATCAAAGCCTTCAAGAAAGAAAAAACCGATGAACAGCACAGCGACTAATATAAACCAAAGTTCATTAAGAGATACCATGGTAAACCTCCTGATCAAACGGGTCTGTCGATACGGAATCATCATGATGGTGGTCATGGTGTGCAGCCCCTTTTTTAATCTCCCGCACAAACAAGTAGACAAGAACGAGCGCCAGTACAAGATAAATCGCTGTAAACGCGATGACGGAGAACAGCAGCATTCCCGCTGATACGTTCGGCGACACGGACTGCGCCGTTGTCAAAATACCGAACACCGTCCACGGCTGGCGTCCGATTTCAGTCATGATCCACCCCGCCGTATTTGCAATGAATGGAAAGGCGATCAAAGCTACCATCGTCCGCAAAAACCATTTGCTTGTTTCAAGTCTTTTGCGGAAGCTGAGATAGAGGCCAGTCAAAGCGGCAACGATCATTAAAAGTCCTGAACCGGCCATGATTCTGAAACTCCAAAACGTCGTTTTCACCGGCGGAATATAATTTCCTTCTCCGTATTTTTCTTCATATTGCTTTTGCAGCGTCTTCATTCCTGGCACATCGCCGCTGAATTGTTTATAAGCCAAATAGCTGAGCGCATACGGGATGCTGAGCTCTGATTTGTTTTCCTGCTTGTCCGCGTCAATGTTCGCAAGCACCGTCCAAGCTGCCGGATCGCCGCTGTCATCCCAAAGCGCTTCGCTGGCAGCCATTTTCATCGGCTGGCTCTTCATCAGATGCTGAGCCTGCTCATGTCCGCTGAACGCTACGCCGATGCCGGAAACAAGCGCCACAATCATCGCGATTTGAAAGGATTTTTTAAAAAAGAGCACTTCCTGTTTTTTCAGCATTTTATACGCGCTGACACCGGCAATGAAAAACGCCCCGGTGGCAAGCGCACCGAAAATGACGTGCGGAAATTCAACCCATAGCTGCGGGTTTTTAATAATCGCAAAGAAATCGGTCATTTCCGCGCGGCCGTTTTTAATCGCGAATCCGACAGGCTCCTGCATAAACGAGTTGGCCGCTAAAATCCAAAACGCCGACATGATCGTTCCAAGCGAAACAAGCCAGATGGACAGCAAATGGATCTTCTTCGGAAGCCGGTCCCAGCCGAATATCCACAAACCGATAAACGTCGATTCCATAAAGAAAGCGAGCAGCGCTTCCACCGCGAGCGGAGCGCCGAATACATCACCGACAAAGCGGGAGTACTCCGACCAGTTCATTCCGAACTGAAATTCCTGTAAAATCCCGGTGACCACACCGACTGCAAAATTAATTAAAAATAAGTGCCCCCAAAATTTAGCCATCGTTCTGTAAATATCTTTTTTCTTTACGACATAAAGAGTTTCCATTAAAGCAACCATAAAGACAAGCCCGATTGACATCGGCACAAAAATAAAGTGAAAGATCGTTGTTGAAGCAAATTGAAATCTTGCCAAAATGAGTTCGTCCACTGTTCCAGTCTCCTCCTCTTTGTTCTAGCCGGACCCGTTGCCGAATGGGCATCACCCTTGCTCAAAGTTTCACATGGATTTTATGAATATGATCACAGACAAAAGGGTGACCTCAGCCCACATTGATGTTCTGTTATTATCCGGATGGTTATTTATACCTGTACTTTACCGCGAATTCCTTCTTAAATAAAGTACATATTCCCTAATTTATGGATGTCATTGTGACAATTATACGAAGAAATTATAGCTATTTTGTGACGCGGTGGTTAACAAGAACTAAATCTGAATGAGAAAAATGCCCCTCATTCCCGCGGAGCATTTCGTCATTCAACGGTTGCGATTCTCTGTGCAAAGCCTTGTGGGTCAAATGAATACCGTGATATGCAATCAAACAAATTTGGCGCTTTTCTTCAGTTTGAATACGCCTGAAGGAAAGTCCTGCTATTTTGTCCAATCTGTGAAATCTCCCTTCAGCCTTCTGCGCACGTCCTTCATCTATGCCTTCATGCAGCACCTGCTGACTGCACTGCGCATTTACCTGCTTGCTGCCGTATCCCTCCCTGTACAGCCATCTTTGAAACATCGCTCCCTCCGGCATTAACGAATTGATGGAATATTTATGACTTAAAAATAAACAATAACGATACCCTGTTTATTCTATGAAAATCGAACCATACATTTGTTCAAACAAAATACACAAAATATGTGAAATGCTTCACAATATCCTGCTATACTTAGGTTGTATTTATGATAGATACTTCTTAAGTAAACACTTGATGGTGGTGGAAAACATGGAATCAAAATCACTTGTTCTAGTCGAAGAGCTTGCCTTAAAAAAGCAAAGCATCTTTATGCAAAGCCCGCTTCGTTATCTTTTACGGGCTATGCTGGCCAGTATGTTTATCGGGTTCGGCGTCATTGTAGCATTTAAAACGGGGAATCTCTTTTATGTTGAACATTCTCCGTTCACATATCCAATTGCAGCAATCACGTTCGGGGGCGCCATTATTCTAATCGTCTATGGCGGAGGAGATTTATTTACGGGAAATACATTTTATTATACATTGGCTGCGCTTCGTAAAAAAATGCGTTGGCCCACTGTTATCAAGCTGTGGATGTTCAGCTATGCAGGAAATTTAATGGGCGCCGTGTTTTTCGCAGGCCTCATCTTTGCGACCGGTTTATTTAAAGATTCTTCTTCCACCGGCTTTATTCTTAGCGTGGCGGAGCATAAAATGAATACGCCGATGACCGAATTGTTTTTCAAAGCGATTTTGTGTAACTGGCTTGTCTGCCTTGCGTTCTTTGTTCCAATGGCGCAAAAAGGAGACGGAGCGAAAATGTTCTCTATGATGCTGTTTGTTTTTACTTTCTTTATTTCCGGTTATGAACACAGCATCGCGAACATGGCCACTTTTGCCGTCTCCCTGGTGACCGAGCATCCGGATACGATTTCGATTGCAGGCGCAATCCATAACTTGATTCCGGTAACCCTCGGGAACCTGATCGGAGGCGCGTTCATGATGGGCTTCATGTACCACTATGCAAACAAGCCGGGCGGTGAAGAAATCATCAAATAAAAGGATCGTCCATTTTTAAAGGATTCTAAATATGCAGGTTCCCTTCATAAAATCGTGGTAACTTTAAAAATGGAGGTTCAGCAGATGCAAAATTTTCATTCGCTTTGCCAGCAGTTTGGACATATTTTAAATGGGGAGCCGCACATTGAACACGATGTCTGTTCTGTCGGCATCAAACGAAATTTGCGCATCACGATTCAAGGAAGACCAAGCCGGGGAGTCGGCATGGAAGAAGTCATGTTCGAGTCGCTCGATCAAAACGGAATCGCCTTAAATATGGCCGAAGTCGCAATTTTGCCTGAAGAAGTTCCGCAGTTTACAAAAAAGCTTGTCGATCAAGGCATCATCATCAGCGCTCTCCACAATCATTGGATTTTTACAAAACCGAATATTTTATATATTCATTTTCAATCTGTAGAACCGCCGTTAACATTCGCAAGAAAAACAGCTGCCGCTTTATCCGTATTGCGATAAAGCAGCAGCTGTTTTCTTTATCCGTTCATTTTTCCCATTTCTGAAAGTGCGACCCTTTCGACTGCTTTGGCCACAATTTCGTGAACGTCAGGATTCAGCGGATCAGGCACGAGATCGCCTTGTTTTGTGCAGGATGCAATCGCTTCGGCGGCCGCGACCAGCATCGGGTGGCTGATCGATTCCGCTCCGGCATTTAACACGCCCCTGAAAATACCGGGGAACCCCAGCACATTGTTGACAGACCGTCCATCCGCAGCGTAGGCTGCCCCGGCCTCGAGCGCATCCTCAGGCTCAATCTCCGGCTTCGGATTGGACAGAGCCAAAATCACCTGGCCTTCCCGAACCCATTTCTTATTGATCAATCCCGGAACGCCGGTTGTCGCGACGATGATATCGCAGCTTTCCATCAATTCTTCGATGCTTTCAGCCGCATGGCCGCCATAGTTCTCTAAACGCGCCATCGCCTCAAGCGATTTATCCGTTCCGACGACACGTTTTACCCCATATGCCATAAACATTCTGCAGATCGCGACCCCCGCCGCGCCCAGGCCGATTTGGCCGACATGGGCCTGCTTCAGATCGACCCCTGCACTCTTGGCGGCTGAAATGGCGGCCGCCAGCGTCACCACCGCAGTACCGTGCTGGTCGTCATGCATAACCGGAATATTCAGGTCGTTTTTCAGGCGCTCTTCGATTTCAAAACAATGCGGTGAACCGATGTCTTCAAGCAAAATACCGCTAAATCCGGGCGCGATGTTTTTTACCGTCCGCACGATTTCGTCAGGATCATTCGTATCAAGCAGAATCGGAATTCCGCTGATGTCCGCAAGCTGGTCAAAAAGTGCGGCCTTCCCTTCCATAACAGGCATTCCCGCCACAGGCCCAATGTCTCCCAAGCCAAGGATGGCCGTGCCGTCCGTGACAATTGCAACCGAATTGCCGATGCCAGTATAGATATTCGCTTTTTGCGGCTCTTCTTTAATAAGCTCGCACACATTCGCGACACCCGGCGTATACACCCGCCGCAGATCAGCGAGCGAGCGAATCGGCATCTTGCTTTTCATGCGGATTTTGCCGCCTTCATGTGCAGCCAGCACGTCATCGGAAACGGTATGAAGATGGATGCCTTCTTTTAAGTTGCGGATCACTTCAAGAATCTCGGTAAGCTGTTCTTCATGCTCAACTTGAACCGTAATGTTCCGCATCGTATAATTCGGCCCCACCTTGATCGTTTCAACCTCTCCGATATCACCGCCGGCAAGTCCGATCGCCGTTGTCACCTTTCCAAGGTTTCCGGGTGCTGAAGGGATTTCCAGCATCAAATTCCGAATAATATTGTTGCCATTCATAACAGAATACCTCCATCAATTGTTTTAAAATCGGCTACTGAACCGGCGAGTCTTTTTTATCGGTGTACCAAATAAATTTACCTGTGTATCCGTACAAAATCGCAAGGCCGATTGAAACGAAGCTCAGCCACATGAACGGCAGATAAGAGAAGGTTGACACGCCGAGAATCCCCGCCATATATATGCCGTTGTCTGACCACGGCACCATGCCCGACGTCATCGTACCGCCGACTTCCGCGTTTCTGGACAGCACCCTCCGGTCAATTCCGAGCTTGTCATAGCTTTTCTCCATAATTTTCGGTGTTAAAATGAGCGAGACGTACATCGCGCAGCCGAACACATTCGCCAGGAAAGCGACGATAATCGTCGAGAATGTGACGTTGCCGGCAGAAGTCAGCTTTTGCTGGAACTTGGAGACAATCACTTTTAAAACGCCTAAGTGCTCCAAGAGGCCGCCAAAGCCCAGACCTAGAATGATAACGACGACCGAACCGAGCATGCCTTGAATTCCACCGCGGTTTAAGAGCTCGTCCATAAATTTGATCCCGGTGTCGATGGAAAAGCCGTTGTATGCTGTGCCAAGTGCATCCGCAAAGTTCATGCCTTGGAAGACCGCAGCCCAGATCGCGCCCAAAAGTGCGCCGATCGCGATCGTCGGTACAGACGGCTTTCTCATCGCCAAAAGAACGATGACGATAATAGCCGGAACAAGCATCCAAATATGAATATCAAACGTGTTTTGCAAAGAAGTTTTCAAAAATTCGACTTTCTGTAAATCGACATTTTTACTACCGTAAATAAATCCGGTAATGGTGAACAACACCGCCGTGATCAAATAAGCTGGAACCGACAAATACAACATCGCTCTGACATGGGTAATCACTTCGACCTTTGAAAGGGATGACGCAAGCACTGTACTATCAGAAAGCGGTGATAATTTATCTCCGAAATAGGCTCCGGACAGCACGGCTCCGGCTACAAGCGGAAGCGGTAGCCCCAGCCCTTCACCGATTGCCATCATGGCGATCCCGGCCGTTCCTACAGTACCCCAAGATGTACCTGTGGCCACAGAGGTGATCGAACAAATAATGAGCGTGGCAAGCAGGAATATGCTCGGGTGGATAAACTCAAGCCCGTAATAAATCAAAGTCGGCACAACACCGCCGGCTATCCATGTGCCGATCAGCGCGCCGACGGCAATCAGGATCAATATCGCTTCGAGTCCGTTTGAAATTCCGTTTGTAATCGATTTTTGCAAATCTTCATACCGATGCCCCAGACGCAGACCGAGCAAAATCACTAAAAACCATGAAATAAACAATGCCAGCTGAATCGGCAGATCAAATTTGACTGTAAATGAACAAACTATCGCTAAAAATGCACCTAATACACAAATGATTTCCAACATTGATGGTAACCGTGCTGTTTTCAACCTAAATCCCCCTTATTATTGAAACGCTTTCAAAATAAACTACATAAAAATAGCAATCTGCTTCAATTTTTTCTTAAAAATTTAACTAACAACGAACAGTATACCATGAAAAAGGCTAATGCGGTACCACTTCACCGCTGTTATCCTTTCTCTTCATAAAGTTATTGAAGGAAAGCGAAAACACTCTGTGTTTCTATCCCGGTAAAATGCTTCAGAGTGTTTTCGCGTACTGTTTTTTCCAGCTTAATCCCGATTTAAAAGTTCAGCCCCGGCAATCCCCGGTTTTGTCATTTCATAAGGATTCAAAATCAGATCAAGCTCTTCTTCTGTCAACACATCGTTTTGAAGACAGAGATCGCGGACGGATTGCCCTGTTAAAATCGCTTCTCTTGCAATTCTTGCAGCTGCTTCGTAGCCAAGATGCGGGTTGACCGCAGTAATGACGCCTGCGCTTTTTTCTACATATGCCTTTAAGCGTTTTTCATTCGCTTCGATTCCTGCTACACAGTGATCGGTAAACGAACGGAATCCGTTGTTCATGATGCTGATGGATTGCAGGAGATTAAAGACTAGCACAGGCTCCATCACATTCAGTTCGAGCTGTCCGGCTTCAGAAGCAAGACAAATCGTATTGTCGTTTCCGATCACTTGGAATGCGATTTGGTTGATCAGCTCGGCCATAACCGGATTGACTTTCCCCGGCATGATGGATGAACCCGGCTGCCTTGCCGGAAGAGAAATCTCGGCAAGTCCTGCGCGCGGACCTGATGCCATCAACCGAAGGTCGTTGGCGATTTTCGACATGTTCATCATGCACACTTTTAATGCAGCTGAAACTTCTGTATAAGCGTCCGTATTTTGCGTCGCATCCACCAGATGGTCAGCGCCGACAAGCGGAAGACCGCTGATTTCAGCCAAGTGCTTGACGACATTTTCGATATAGCGCGGATCCGCGTTCAATCCCGTTCCAACCGCGGTAGCTCCCATATTGACTTCATACAGATGCTGGCGCGACTGTTTAATCCGTTTGATGTCGCGTTCGATCACGCGGCTGTAGGCTTCAAATTCCTGCCCAAGGCGGATCGGCACGGCGTCTTGAAGATGTGTGCGGCCCATTTTAATGACGTGGTCAAAGTCGCGCGCTTTTTTCTTAAACGCGTCAAGCATGTATTCCATTGTGTCCAGCAGCTTTTCCAGCTGCTTGAGCGTTGAAATGTGAATCGCCGTCGGGAATACGTCGTTTGTCGATTGAGACATGTTGACGTGCGTATTCGGACTCAGATGAATATATTCGCCTTTCTTGTGGCCGAGCAGTTCAAGGGCACGGTTTCCGATGACTTCGTTCGCGTTCATATTCATTGAAGTGCCTGCGCCGCCTTGAATCGGATCAACGATGAATTGATCGTGCAGCTTTCCTTCAAGGATCTCATCAGCGGCTTGGACAATGGCATCTCCAAGGCCTTTATAAAGACGTTTTGTCTCCATGTTGGCAAGCGCGGCCGCTTTTTTCACCACTGCCAGCGCCTTGATCATTTCTTCGTGGATTTTATATCCTGTAATCGGAAAGTTCTCCGCTGCCCGCAATGTCTGAATACCGTAGTAGACATCGGCCGGAATCTTCTTTTCTCCGAGAAAATCCTTTTCCGTCCGGTATGTCATTTCAGCTTTCATTTTTTAACCCTGCTTTCTTTTTTTAAATGATGATATCGTCTGCAATTGGCGTTTCCATAATCTTTTTGACTTCAGCTTGTTGTCCGGTTTTTCCTAGTGCCCACATCAGCTTCGGAACGATCGCTTCGGTGTTCATATTCCTCGAGCGGATGATGGCATCCTGGTTCACCTTGCGGCCGACCTCGTAAATGCTCATATCCTCTCCTTCTTCAAGGCATTGCGTCGTAATCGCTACGACTACTCCGGAATCGATCAGCTCGTTCACTTTTTCTAAAATGTTTCTTTTCTCAAAAGGAATGCCGCCGCTTCCGTAGCTCTCAATCACAATACCTTTATATGAACCTTTCAGACAATCAAAAAACTCAGGCTTTAATCCGGGATGAAGCTTCACCAGGCAAACATCGGTATTTAAGGAGGTATCGAGTTTCAAAGCGCCTGGCTTCACTTCGGGAATCCGTTTGTTATACTCGATCTCCTTGTCATGAATGAAAGCAACGTAAGGATAATTGATGCTTTCAAATGCATCGTAGCTTTTCGTTCTTAATTTGATCGCTCTCGTGCCTAAAATGACGCGGCCGTCAAAGACGACGTAAACTCCGCCGATACCGTCGCACGCGAAGCGGACCGCATCTTTAATATTTTTTTTCGCGTCCGTTTTTTTAAATGTAATCGGAACTTGGGAACCCGTAATCGCAACAGGCTTATCAATATTCTGCAGCATGTATGAAAGCGCCGCCGAGGTGTAGGCCATCGTATCGGTTCCGTGCGTGATCACAAATCCGTCATAGCGGCTGTAATTCTCATATACAGCCTCAGCCATCATCACCCAATGTTCAGGCTGCATGTTGGTGCTGTCTATATCCATTAAAGATTGGCAATCTATCGTATAATGAGAATGGTCATCAGATAAATAGTTGAGAAGCTCTTCCGCTTTAACCCCCGGAGCCAGTCCGTTTTCGCCTTCTACTGAAGCGATGGTCCCGCCGGTGGTCAACAGCAGTAACTTTTTCATGTGCTACACCTCTTTAAGAAGTAGTTTTATACAGTATAAAGCAAGATCTATTTTAGCAAAGAAGGCTTGATACATCAGGAATGTATACGCTTTATGCGTACCTTCAATGCAATTATAGTCCTCAAATGTGAAATAATCAAGAAACTTTATTCATTTCGCGTACACTTTTGCTGATAATGTGCTATAATCACTGTGTATTAAAAGGAGCGTAAGATATGAATTTAGATCGATTAACAACACTGAGAAAAAATAAAAAATGGTCATTGCAATATACTGCCGACCGCCTCGGTATTGCGAAAAGCACTTACGCGGGCTATGAATCGGGCTACCGCCGCCCTTCTTTAGAGGCGCTTATCGAAATCGCTGATTTATTCAATACTTCCACCGATTTTTTGCTTGGCAGAGTTGACGATCCCCGGGATGAAACGGCTAAAAACGAAGCCATTGAACTGACGGAGTGGGATAAGCTCAAGCTGGTAGTTGACGGGACGCTTCTTTCCGAAGAAGAAATCAAGCAGATGGTCGCGTTTATCAAGGTCAAAAAAGAGCTGGATGCGGGGTAAAATGACAGCGGTTAACCGCATGCTGCAAGTATTATAAAAAGAAAAAACTTGACTGGCTAAAAAGGCCAATCAAGTTTTTTTCTTTTATTGATGTAAAAATTTAACGCAAACCGCTTCAGGAGCAGGAACTCCGGACTGCAAAAGCGTCAGCCGGCCCGTTGTCCGGTCTCTTTCAAACAATGTCAATGTCCCTGTTTCCTGATTAGAAGCGATTAAAAATTGCTCTGAAGGATCAATCTCAAAGTCGCGCGGCCATTCCCCTTCAGTTGATACGTGTTCAACCAGGGAAAGTTCGCCCGAATACTCGTTGATGCTGAAGACGGCGATGCTGTCGTGTCCGCGGTTTGAAGCGTATACAAATTTGCCGTCTTTAGTGATGTGGATGGCGCCGCCTTGGCTCGCACCGTCAAAGCCTTCCGGCAATGCCGAAATGACTTGAATCTCCCTGAATTCACCCAAATCGGGGTTGTATTCCAACACGATGACTTCATTGCTCAGCTCCGTTAATACATACGCATACTTTTCCTGCGGATGGAACTCGATATGTCTCGGCCCTGAGCCCGGTGCAACAGCGTGTTTTTTTACGGTTTCAAGCCGGTCCTCTTTCAATTGATACGTGATGATTTGATCCGTTCCGAGATCGACGGCCACTGCATACTTCTCACCAGGTGTGAAACCGGAATAATGAGTATGCGCTTTTTCCTGTCTTTCATGCGGTCCTGATCCCTGATGCTGCACTTTTGCTGAAGGCTCAAGCAAGCCGCGGCTTTCATTTAAAGGGTATGCCATGATCGTCCCGCTGTGGTAATTGGCGGACAGAACATAACGGTTATTCTGATCGACGCTGACGTGGCAAGGTGACGGTCCTTCTCCTGCCTGCTGATTGACGAAAGTCAGCTCTCCTGTGGAACCGTCAACACGGTATGCGGCAACCCCGCCTTTATCGCCGTCTTTGACCACCGCATAGAGCATTTCATTGTCTTTGGCGATATTCAAATATGTCGGACTGCCCAGCTTTGCTGCCGGCTTCGGCGTGCTTAACGCCTTTTTTTCCGTATCAAGCTCAAATGTATAAATCCCTTCGCTGTCTGCTTTTGTATATGTTCCGATATAACCTCTGTACTTCGGCATCTTGATCCTCTCCTTTCAGATACGGTCATTCCTATTTTAACTCACTGAAGCCCAATTAGCATGAGATGGTGTGTAAAAAATCCGAAACCCCATGTTCCTTCGCATCATCTGTCCTGTTATGACGAAGGCTTGCAAAAAACAATCGAGCTGTACAGCCTATAAATTTACAAAATTTCGAAACTTTCCATTCTTTTATCCGTAGTAAAACAGAAGCCATATACATAAGGAGGGTCTTCATATGATCATTTTTATCCTCGGAATTATCGTCCTGCTGATGGTTTTTCATTCCTCGCGCGGGTCCGCCAGCGGAGGAGGCTCCTACGGAGACGGAGGTTCTTCTTCCTTCTTCTACGGCGGCTCTGACGGAGGCGGCGATTCATGCGGAGGAGATGGAGGCGGCGGGGACTGCGGCGGAGGCGGCGGAGATTGATAACCGGACGGCTCCCTTTTTCAGCAATTTTTCAAGCCTTTCCCATCCGCAGCAGCGGCTGCAAATCGCGTTTTTGCAGCTGACATGCTGTTTTTTCACTTCATTCATCTTCTAAAATTCTTCCACCATTCATACCGTAGAAAAACCGCCGTTCACTAAAGCATCTGTTTAAGCAGACAGCAGATTGGGAAAGATGTAAAGACAACAAGATACTTACTCTAAAACCGATTCAAAAGTCACAAAAAATTCTTTTTAAGACATAACATGTAAAACTTTGCGCCCTTATGTTCGATATTAAAAGAAGAAATAGATGACGAGGAGGTTTTATTCCGTATGATCATTTTACTGGTTTTGTTCGCTCTGCTGATCCTGTATTCGTTCTTCTTTGATAAAAGAAACAACAGATCCTATCAAAAGCCGGATCATCATAACATGACGATCCGTAAGACTGCTGCACCGCCTGTCTTTTTAAAGGTGATTGATTCTGCTCCGGAACAGGCGCCGGCCCGGCAGTCTGCTGAAACGATTCGCCCGAATCTTCAGCTGATCATGGGGAAAGGCAAACAACACCCCAAAAAATAAGAAAAAGCGGCCATTGTAAAGAAGCCGCTTTTTCTGATTACCTGTTATGTTCCACCATCCGGCCAAACGCGGCGGGTGACATCCCCGGCGAGATGCGGACGCGGTGGAGCGCATACATCCCCTGCTCCCTAGATGCCGCTCCCGGTTCTGTCGTGACAGCCATTTGATAGCCTGCCTGATTTGCCAGTTTCAGCGTATCTTCATTATAGCGCCCGACCGGATAACTCAGCATGACCGTATTTTGGCTGAACATGCGATCAAACAGCGCTTTGGAACGCGTCATTTCATCGAGCTGCTGTCCCGGTGCCAGTCCGTTCAATTCAACGTGATGAATGGTATGGCTTTGAATTGAAATTCCGTTTCGCCTCATTTCACTCATTTGTTTCTCTGTCAAATGGTTCTTTCCGCCCACCGATTTGCCAATC
Source organism: Bacillus sp. B19-2 (assembly GCF_022832475.1). Lineage (NCBI taxonomy): Bacteria > Bacillati > Bacillota > Bacilli > Caryophanales > Bacillaceae > Bacillus > Bacillus sp. B19-2. Next base: position 248,263 of record NZ_JALHKQ010000002.1, on the reverse strand, counting down.
ATGAATACGGTCGCCTTCTGACCATATTCTTTCAGGATCGGAAAGGCTTTCGTAAAGTTATCAGTATAACCGTCATCAAACGTAATCAACACACATTTTTCACTAGGCATTTTATCTTGAGTTAAGACAATATAGGCTTCTTCAGGTGTCAGTGTGTAATAGCCGTTATCCTTCAGCCATTTCATATGTCCGCGGAACTCCGCCTCCGGTACGCGCAGGCTGTTTCCTGAAGAAATGCTGTGATACATGAGAATCGGAATGCGGGCGGGGCTTTTCACTTTGATCCACTTGGATGATAATTCATGTGCCGCCTGCTGTTTTGATTGTTTTGCCGCGGTTTGATCCGTATTTGGTTCTGTTTTTTCCTCTCCTTTTGTTTCATGACCGGAACACCCGTACAGCATTCCCATCAACATAAACAGCAAAATGAACAGTTTCGTTTTTTTCACAAGTATTCCCGCTTTCTATCTATTGAATCCTTTTTAATATCGGTGCGGAACGGGCATTTTTCACCGTTCCTGCTTTGATGATTTAGAGCCAAGCTTCACGCAGTATGCTGATCCCTTCTTCAATTTCCGCTTCAGAAAGACCCCCAAATCCCGCCATGACGATGGAAGAGCTGCTTTCATGAGGCTGAATCCAGAAATCTGATACCGGATAAACTTTCACACCGAGTTTTTCCGCTTGATGTATGAGGTCTTGCGCATGTCGGCCCGTCTTCATCAAAATATGGAGCCCCGCTTTTTCGCCGATGATTTCCACGTCATTTCCGAAATGCGTTTTAATGGCAGATATTAATGTTTTGTGCTTTTCTTGATAGACTTTTTTCATTTTACGGATGTGCCTTTCGAAAAAACCTTCTTTCATAAATAAAAACATCGCTTTTTGAATGATGGGGGAAGCAGACTGGCTGTAGCGGCCAAGCTTTTCTTGAAATTCATCCGCCAGCTTTGAAGGCAGAACGATATAACTCAATCTCGCTCCCGGAAGAAATGACTTTGAAAAAGTCCCTAAATAAATGACATTTTCTTTTTTATCAAGCGCTTTTAAAGATGGAATAGGCCTGCCCTGATAGCGGAATTCGCTGTCATAGTCGTCTTCGATAATATAGGCCTTCTCACGGCTTGCCCATTCAAGCAATTTCAGCCTCTTTTGTATCGGCAGAACCATTCCATACGGAAACTGATGTGACGGCGTAATATAAACGAGTTTGGCCCGGCTTGCAGCAAGCTGAGACAAATTGATCCCATCCGGCTCCAGACCAATCGGCTGAATATCACATCCATGGTTAAGGAAAACGGAACGCACACCATCATATCCCGGATTTTCCGCCGCAACCAATCGGCCGTTCATTGAGAGCAGCTGGCAAAGAAGTCCGACTGCATACTGCGTACCGGAACAGATCACAATTTGCTCAGGTGCACAGCGGACACCTCTTGCCTGAAACAAATATTTCGCCAATTCCGTACGAAGACCGAAATCGCCTTTATGATGACCATACAGTAATAATTCATGATCTTCACTGTCCAATGCATTTTGCAGACAACGCCTCCATGTTTTGAACGGAAAATGGCTTAAATCGATATCACCATATTTAAAATCATACATTGCCGCTGTAGCTTGTCCTGTTTCTTTGGATGCCCGGTTGGTATGAACCTTCAATTGACCAGGCGGCATCAGTGTTTTCTCCAAGGGAAGCACTTTGATGCCGATCCTTGGCTTGCTTTCTGTATAGCCTTCTGCAGTGAGCTGCTGATAGGCGCTTTCAACTGTATTTTTGCTTAGGTGCAAATGTTCGCATAAATAGCGGATCGGCGGCAAAAGAGATCCCGCGGGGATGCCGCCGGTCTCTATTTCTTTTTTGATATAGTCGTAAAGCTGTATATACAGAGGCGTTTTAAGCTGTTTATTGAGTAAAGGAGTTAATTCTATCATTTTCTGACCTCATCAAGTTTTCTATGATTGTCTCTTTTTAAAGGGACAATAACAACCTAAAATCATCTTAACAATAAAAAGGAGCGTGAATGTGATGGCTCATTCAATTCGTCAAAAACAGCTTGCCTGCACAGATAAAAACAAGATTAATCAATTTTTAACAGAAGCGCAAACCGGATATCTCGGCATGGCAGCAGATGAATATCCATATGTCATCCCTTTGAATTTCGTCTGGAAAAACGGCTTCATTTATTTTCACGGTGCCTCAGAGGGACGAAAAATGGATATGCTGCAAGAAAATCCAAACGTATGCTTCACAGTCAGCGAACAATACGGAACAATGGTTCACCCGATTCCCGCTAAAACAGATACCGCTTATATGAGCGTCATTCTTTTCGGCACAGCGTCAATGATCACAGACTTAGATGAAGCAACATCTGCGATGCAGGCTCTTCTCGACAAATACGTACCTGGATACTACAGTTCTCCGCTTCACAAAACCCATGTTGAAAAGTACAGATCGAGTTTAGGCAGCAAAACCGTTGTCCTTAAAATTCATCCCATAGAGATAACAGCTAAAGAAAACATGCTGAATCAAAACATGAAATTCGAAAACGGGCGGACCGTACAGGAAGACCATTGACAAAAAAAGACCCGCAGCTCATGCTACCGGGTCTCCTATGGATTGTGCCGAATATTCATCTATAAATTTCAATCCCGCTGTGTACCGCTTTCTCCGCTTCTTTATCCAGCAGACGAGCGCCAGCCGCTGATCCGAATCCTTCTCACCGATAGAAACCAGCACATGTTCATTCATCTCAAGCGGGACGCCGGATTCAATCTGACAGCCTGACAAGCTGATGTCCTTAATCATGATCTCGTGAGCGCCTTTCTCTGCATCATTGGGAAACAGCAGTGTTCCCAGACCTTGAATGGCCTCGCGGACGTGTTTTCTCTTGAATGCATCCGGGCTTTTTTCAGTTTTCATGAAAAAGCGCAGCACTGTTGACAATGTATCAGCCCGCTTTTCCCGGTCAGCCTTTCTCGCATTTTCTTCATTGAACATAAAACCGATCAGCTTGACATACAATTCCTTGTCCATCTCTTTGAAGTGCAGTCCGATTTCAATGTCGTCCGCGTCTTTCGTCGTCCACATCACCCGAGCCGGTACTTCTCCGACCGCATCTATGATCAGACCATCCACATGATAGTACATGTCTAAATCAGCCTGATAAGGCAGCCTGATACGCGCGCCCGTGTCGCTCACATCGATCAGTTCACATTCGTGCTCATTGCCTGAAACGGTGGAAAAAGCCGCCGGTTTGTTGACTGTGAACCGTTCAGAGCTTCGAAATCTCGGCCTGTCAAAGGCAACGAGCAGCGCAAGTATGAGACCTGTCATATTATAGAGAACCCAAAATAAATTATACGATGTGACGTTCATATCAAAAGTATGCAGAAATAAAAATTCATAAAGGGTTTTTCCGAGCGCAAACAGTGTCATTCCAAGCAGAATCGCACACGGCAGCGCCGTCGTATATTTGAATTTTCGCCGATCTGTGTTGACGCCCTTCGGTGTCACTTTAAAATCAAACCGCTTTTTAAAAATGAATTCCGACAAAGCCGATATCGCCATGTGGGGTGCCATCGATGTATCGTAAATATGGCTCCAGCTCATGCTGCGCTGCCGGTTCGAAACAGCTTTAAATGAAAGATAAGAACCTAAAAACGCAGGCAGCCAAAACGAGGTGATCGACCACAAATCGGTCTTTAAGCTATGTATGCCAAACAGCAAAAACAAGAGCGGCGCCAGGATATAGACCATCTTAAAAACGCCGAAAAACCAAAAGAGAATACCGTCAAAATAAAGAATGCGCTGCATTGGTGTAAGACCTTTTAAGAAAAGCGGATTCCACTTCTTTCCGCACTGAATGTTTCCCCTGCACCAGCGGTCGCGCTGCTTCAAAAGATCTGTCCACGTTTCCGGCGAAAGACCGACGGCAAGCACTTCCTTAACGAAAACAGATTTAAATTTCGTTTGCAAAAGCATTCCGGTTGCCATATCCTCGGTAATCACGCCTGTCGCAAAACCGCCGATTTCCTCCAAAGCGGTTCTTCTGAAAACCGTATTGCTGCCGACGTACATGACGGCATTAAAACGGTCTTTCCCGGCCTGGAGCCTGCGCATAAAAAAGTCCTGCTCATTCGGAATGTTCGCTCCGGAAAATAAGTTGTACTGATAAGGATCTTCATTATAGAAGGCCTGAGGCGTTTGAACAAAAGCCACTTTTTCCTTCTTAAAATAGCCGACAGTTTTCTGCAAAAAAGAAGGAAGCGGGACCATATCGGCATCCATCGTCACAATCAGTTCCCCGTTCGAGCAGCTCATCGCATGGTTTAAATTCCCTGCTTTTGCATGCTCATTACTTGGCCTTGTAACGTAATGAACGCCAAGTTCCTCAGCCAGCTTTTTAATATCTGTCCGCCTTCCGTCATCACACAAATAAATGTTGACAAGCTCTTTTGGATAATCGAGGTTCAGACAGCCTGCCACTGACTTTTTCAGCACATGGCGCTCCTCGTTATAAGTTGCAATCAGAATATCAACACTCGGCCAATGGTCTTGATCACCAAGCATTTCCGGCTCCCGCTTCCTTTCCTTCCATACTAGCGTATAAAAGACCAAGAGCTGTAAAAAGCCGATACATTCAGTTGCAATCAGGATCACGCCCATCACGATGTCGGCGGGACGAGAGACAGGCAGTGTATAGCCGAACCGCCAAACAATATACACGCCGTTCGTCATAAGACACAATATGATTAAAAATCTCTTGAAACGCGGATTCATCCAAGATCCCAAATACCCGATGAGAATCAGGGCAATCATTGCTGCGGGATAGCAGTGTAAAATAAATTCCATTTTCTTCTCCTTATGTGCGGATAAAAACCCTTCCCAAAGGGTTTCTCCAAAGTATTCCTTTATTTCATTCTTTTGCACTCGAATATATTACCATCTTTAGACCTAAAATTCTTCAAAAATAATAAAAAATATAAGACTATAGACTCTTATTCAAAAAAACCATAAGGTTCATATTGATAACCCTCACATATATGCCGTCTCAAGATTGAATCTTTGGTCGCAGACGTCCTGTGTCTGTTCGGGGACGGGAGCTGAATGTATCAACGGTTCACACAAGAAAAAAGGTCTCTGCTCCTAAATGTTTGATTTATTTTTGACGGATTAACAGCTTTTTTGTGTCGATTTCCATTCCAGCAAAAGGGAATTCGGGAATTGCCGGGGTCAAAAACAGCCTGTACAAGGCTATTAAACAGTGTACAGACACGTCTTTAACCAAATGGAGCCGCTCTAGATCATCATGGGAAAACAGCTAGGTCTTCCTGCACGGTTGTCTGAATTTTGATTTTTTTAGTATACTTAATTTAGTTAAATAACTCAGAGCAAAGGGAGAACAAAAAGGATGGGGGAAAGAATATGGAAGCAAAAACAAAGGTACAACACATACCGATTCAAACAACGAAAGAACCGGATGAAAATTTTTTCGCAAGAGCAATGAATGTTAAAATCGGCATCATTCCGCTGCCCGTATACTTGCTGCTCTTCGCTTTGATTGTGACGTTTGTCTATATGCACGATCTGAAAAGCGACATTTTAACAGCCATTGCGGTTATGGGCTTTTTCGGATTCACCTTCGCCCAAATCGGAAAGTCGCTGCCGCTTCTTCGTTCTGTCGGCGGTGCCGCTATACTTGCGACGTTTATTCCTTCAGCGATCGTCTATTACCATCTCATTCCCGATGACATTATCAAATCAACAACTGAATTTACAGAAAACTCAAACTTTCTTTATTTGTTTATCTCAGCCATTGTAGTGGGAAGCATTTTAGGGATGAAAAGAGAAACGCTGGTCAGGGCGTTCATTAAAATTTTCATTCCGCTGATTGCAGGGACAATTGCCGCAGCGGCAGTCGGTCTGACAGTTGGTACAATGCTCGGCCTCGGATTTCAGCATACGCTTCTGTACATTGTGATTCCGATCATGGCCGGAGGGGTTGGAGAGGGAGCCATTCCGCTGTCAATCGGCTATTCGGAGATCATGCACATGTCACAAGGGGAAGCTTTTGCACTTGTCATTCCTTCCATTATGTTTGGAAGCTTAAGCGCTGTCATTTTGTCAGGGGTTTTAAACGTAATGGGAAAGAAAAAGCCTGAATGGACAGGCAACGGAAAAGTCGATCGTTTCGAAAGCGGGGACGCACTGCCGCTTGAAAGCCGCGACAAAGACAAAGAAAGCGTTTTTAATCTTTCCCACTTTGCATCGGGAGGCATTCTTGCCGTCTCACTATATTTAGTCGGTATGCTTTCACATGACTTGTTCGGATTTCCAGCACCCGTCATGATGCTTCTCTTGGCTGTTGCCGTGAAACTGTTTCGTTTGGCTCCGGCGAATTTGGAAAACGGCGCCTACGGCGTGTCACGCTTCTTTTCAACTGCTGTGACATATCCGCTGCTTTTTGCCATTGGCGTCTCCATGACACCATGGGACAAGCTGATCGCTGCTTTTAATATCGCCAATATTATAACGATCGTATCTGTTGTGGTCACGATGATAGCCGTCGGCTTTTTTACAGGAAAGTGGCTGAACATGTACCCGATCGAAACTGCGATTATCAATGCCTGCCATTCAGGTCAGGGCGGAACGGGGGACATCGCCATTCTCAGCGCCGCAGAGCGCCTTGAGCTTATGCCGTTTGCTCAGGTGTCCACAAGAATCGGCGGCGCGATAACCGTTACACTGACATTGCTGCTGTTAGCCCAGTTTTATTGATGAATGAAAAAGCCTGCAGAGCGTGAACTGCAGGCTTACTTTTTAGCGTACTTTTTTCGGAACATAGTCGGGAAAGTCTGTCACAATCCCGTCAACGCCGGCCTTTAAAAGCGGAGGCACTTCATCGCGGGAGCGGACGGTCCATGGCGTAATTTTCATGCCGAGCGCATGAATCCTCGGCACAAGTGTAGGATCAGCGGCCACATTTTTTAAGTTGGCGTTCACATATTTGGCATAGCCGGAAAATGCCTTGAGCTTTGCATCTGTTAAGTCAGCTGCTTTTGACGTTAAGACACCTGTCGGCATCGATGGTAGCAGCTGATGAATTTTGTAAACAGAGTTAAAATCAAACGATTGTACAATGATTTTCCCGTTTTTAGGCTTATCCATTCTCCGCTCTTTCAATGCCGCTGATACTTTTTCTTCGATTCCCGGATAGCGTGCAGGTTCTTTCAATTCGATCAGCATTCCGATCTTCCCTTTATACCGGTCAAGCACTTCTTCAAATGTCGGAATGCGCTCCCCGGCGAACCGAGGACCGAAGTAGCTGCCAGCATCAAGCTTGCGCAGCTCGGCAAGTGTCAAGTCCTTTACGGCGACCGGCAGCACTGAGCCGATGTCTGTCGTACGGTTTACGGTCGTATCGTGAATGACGACAAGCTCCCCGTCCTTGGACATTTGAACATCCAGCTCGATATAATCCGCTTTCATCTGAAGCGCCTTTTCAAAGGCAGCCATCGTGTTTTCCGGCGCATATCCCGAAGCGCCTCTGTGCGCAATGACAGCCACTTTTTTAGGCTTCGCCGCCGGCTCTTGCGCTCCCGCATCCGGTGCAAACAGTGCTGACCCGATCGAAACCCCGATCAATGAAGATAACATCAATTTTTTTAATAATGCTGACACATCATCCACTCCCCTTTTGCTCTTCTCTTGCCAAAGTATAGGTTCGCACTGTTAAGATTATGTTTCAGCAGTCTTTAATTTTCATAAATTTCCTGATAAACAAAAAAGACCCCTCAGCAGAGATCTTTTTTTGGATATATCAGCGCTCACAGGCAATTTTGTCTTTATCTCGGTCCAGCTTTTTATTGGCGTCATAAAGCGCTTTTGAAACATAGGGCTTGTACTTCGTTTTTCCGCCTTTGTTTTTCACCGACTTCGAACGTGCGACGCCGCCTTTATAGTCTTTGTTTAAAGCTTTGCAGTTTTTGTACGTTTTCACCTGCGTTTTTGCTTCTGCCACATCGCTGGCACCCCAGGAAAAACCGATGATAAGACCGGCAGACAAAAGCCCCGCTGCTATTTTTTTCATCCCATTTGACCCCTTTCGTCTATTTCTTATGTATCTTTTACCATCATAAAATATTTTTCTTATTCACTCAAGAAAAATATGACATTTTATTGAATAAAAAGTATGTATTGAACAAAGGACTTTTCGCACAAAAAACCGGCCGCGTTATGCGCCGGCTTCATCAACATATTGATGTTCACATGTCTTTTTCAAAATAGCGTTAATCTCATAGGCTAATTCCTTCGGATGGATACACAGCATGTCTTCCAAAGGACTGTTCCAGTTCCCATTTTTAATCAATTTCAGCGCATAATGGCCCGCCGGACTGCATTCGGGATACCACTCTACATCGAGCAGAAGGCATTCTTCATCATGCCGCAGCTTCAAAAGATCCCGTTTGAAATCTGACCGCCAGGCCTTGCTGTCAGGCGCCAATTCATCGGGGTTTGTATCGGTTAATGAGTGATGCACAACCGTCCAGCCGGCCGGGATTCTAAGCCTCAGCAAATTACAGGCGCCACCGGAAACACGAATCCTATCTTCCAACCGTTCGACCAGCTGTTCATACGACGTGTCTGAATCTTCGCTGACCAGCGTTTGATCAGCATTTAGCATCCTGATGACGTACTTCAGTTCTCCAGCATATTCAACTTGTACCATTTTACCGGAGCTTTCATTCTCCAAGATGAAGAGCGTACGGCGGGGATCGCGAATCGGCTTTTGATACAAATGATTTTCTTTCACCGTCCAACCGGCCGGCACCATCAAAGGATGCAATTTAAAAAAATACTGAGATTTGGTCAACGTACTCACATCCTCTATCCTTGTTCTGTCCTCTTTCCTATCAATCTATGTGCCGGGCCGGCTTCTTAGAACAATGGCGGACCAGCACACAAAAAAACCGCCTGACTGCTTTATGAAGCGTCAGGCGGTTTTTCGTTTTTACTCGCCGGTTTTTTCTTTTCCGTAATGATATTTTGATGGATCAACAGGCTTGAAGTCCGAAATCCCGTGGAATCTTAACAGATCTTTATAGAGTACTTGGTCGGACAGATCCAGCTGTTCGGACACCTGCGATTTCAGGTTTTCCGTTTCCTGGTTGCCTTTGATCTCTTTTCCTGTCTTTGTATCGTATACGGTCGTATCAATCATCGTGTACTTCGGCGTTACATAGTTTCCATTTCTGAAAGCCACGGTTTCGTCGTGGTCTTTAGAAAAGAGGTCTGTACCAAAGTTGATGTATTTTTTGCTGTCAATACCTTGCAGGTGAAGAAGTGTCGGCATGACATCCATTTCTCCGCCATACGTATGATTGACTCCGCCTTTTTTGCCCGGAACGCGGATCATAAGCGGTACGCGCTGATTCATCGCGTTTTGATACGGTGTAATCTCTTTTCCTAATACTTCTTTCATCGCACGGTTGTGATTCTCTGAGATTCCGTTGTGGTCGCCATAGATCACGATAACGGAATCATCATATAATCCCGATTTTTTCAGCTCTTTAAAGAAATCTTCAAGCGCTTCGTCAAGATAGCGCGCCGTCTGGAAGTACCCGTCTACCGTTTTGTCTCCCGTCGTTCCCTTTTCAAGGGTGGCATCCTTTTCATCCAAAATGAACGGATAGTGGTTTGTCAGGGAGATTAAATGGGCATAGAACGGCTGTTTGAGCGACTTCAGTTTCGGAATTGACTCTTCAAAGAACGGCTTGTCTTTCAAGCCAAGGTTGACGAGGTTCTCCTCTGACATGTCATATGTGCTGGCATCGAAGAATTTGTCATAGCCAATTTGTTTATACACCTGGTCGCGGTTCCAGAATGACTTGTAATCCCCGTGCATCACGGCGCTTGTGTAGCCTTCTTTTTGGTTCAGAATCGCCGGCAGGGACTGGTACGTATTTTGCCCTTTTGTTACAAACGCGCTGCCTTCAGGCAGTCCGTAAAGGCTGTTGTCCATCATCAATTCGGCATCCGCGGTTTTACCCTGACCGGTCTGATGGAAAAAGTTATCGAAATACATCATGTCATTCTGGCCGTGCGCCAGCTTGTTCAAGAACGGCGTAACTTCTTTTCCGTTCAGCTTATAATCGATCAAAAACGTCTGAAAGCTTTCCAAATGAATCTTGATGATGTTCTTGCCTTTTGCTGCGCCGAAATACTCGTCATTCGGTTTCGCATAATGCGAATTTGTATAGTTGATGACGCTCGTCAGGTCGTCGCTGCTCGCGTATGCCTTTTGGCTCGCGTTTTGGGCAGCCTGAACACCATCATAGATCATGTAATTGTAAGGCCCCAAATACTTGACGATATAATTTCGGTCAAATGTTCTTGTCAAAAGCTCCGGACGGTCTGTCTCAGCAACTGCAAGATTGATGAAAAACAGCGCCACTCCGCCGACAACGACAGTTGCAGCCCATCTTTTCTTCAGTTGTGCCGCCTTCAGTTCAGGCAGCTTCACACATAATGCAATCAGAATGATCAAATCGACGAAATAGATAACGTCATGAAATGCCATGATGTCAAAAACGCCATCCGACATGTTGCCGAGGTTTCCGGCTTGTTTTAAGTTTGCAAACGTCAAAAAGTCATCAAAGAAACGGTAAAACAGGATATTTGCATATAAAGCAAACGTCATCACAGCATCAATGATGATGATCCATATCGCCGTCCGGCGGCCTTTTGCAAACAAAGCCAAACCGAGTGCAGCAATCGTGAAGCTGAATGGGTTGATAAACAGCAGCATTTGCTGCGTAGACCCTTTCACACCCAAATTAAACTCTAAAAAGTAGGAAGCATAGGTTTTAGCCCATACAAAAACAACAGCTAACAAAAAAAAGCTTAGCTTATGAGAGAATATTTTTTTCATGATAACCTCTACCTTTTTAAACTTTTTTAGACCGCTTTCTGTTTCAGTCAAAGAAGCGTGAGGAAACGATAATATATCATTCTACTAAAAGTCTCGGCGGTTTTTCAAGCACGTCCACGGCGAAATACCCCCGGCTTCCCTCACTCAAACAGTCCGCGCCTGCGAAAAAAAATTTCCGCACTTAAGATAACGGCCTCTAATTAAGACGAATGAATTTCCCCAAAGGTTTCAGTTATTTTCATTCACCTCGAAAATTGCTTTTTCCCGAAGGATTAAATATCTTTATGAAATTCATTTAAATAAGCTTTTCTTTGCGCTTCTGTGAACCGGCCGATCCAGTCCGCACGCGCTTCCTCCGTCATATAGGGCAGAATGTATAGCTCGACCGCTTGATAAAATGCCGGTTCAGGAAGAATGTTGTACGTCGGAATCCGCACCATGCCGTTCCCGCGCATCTCTATCAGTATATCCATAAAGAAAATGCCTTTCGGGCTGCAGCGGTGCTGCGCCATTTTAAGGCTTTTGATGTCCTTGAACAACACAGATTTCTTCCCTGAGAACAGCCGTCCGCCTTCTCCCTCGATCATGCTGAAGATGATGTTTCCTTTTTTCGTGAAGACCGGAAATATCATTAGAAAAGTAATCAAACCATAGATGATCCCGAAAAGTCCGACTCCCAGGTACAGCAATGAATATGTCGAGTCGAGTTTTATTGCTTCATAAAAGAGCCATGCTCCGACCAATCCGAAACCTGCAGTCCCCGCAAACCCATACTCTAAAGAACATTCGGCTTTTCACATCAATTGGCTGTTTTTCTTTCTGTTCCACTTCAGCAAGCGGATTTCTATATTCATGATATTCATGCCACAATCTACCTTACCACAGAAACCGGTTTCTGCATAAAACTTCATGTATTTATTAATAGCAGATGATCAGACCCGATGAATGCAATAAGGCTTCCGGCCATCTGCCGGGAGCCTTCCCCTATTTTGAAATATCAACAAATCCCTCGCCGAATACATCCCTGACATCGTGGATGATGACAAATGCTTTTTTATCTGTGCTTCTTATAATTTTCTTGAGCATGGACAGCTCTTGTTTATTAATGACAATGTATAAAATTTCTTTGGAATCGCCCGTATAGTGTCCGCGTCCCGTTAATATCGTGACGCCGCGGTCCATCAAAGTATTGACCTGCGCTGCGATCTCGTTTTTATGCTCGGAAATGATCGTGATCGCTTTTTTCGTGTTGAGCCCTTCGATAATGAAATCCATGACCTTTGTGGCGATGTACAGCATGACAATCGTAAACATCAGCTTTTCAGCTCCGATGATAAAGTAGGAACTGAACACGACAACTAAATCGATCATCAGCAAGGCATAGCTGATGTTCCAGTCAAAATATTTATTGGCGATTCTCGCGAGAATCGCGGACCCGGCAGTGGTTCCGCCGACACGGATGATCATGCCGATGCCGACGCCGGCAAATACCCCGGCAAAGATCGTGCTGATGATCACTTCATCAGCCGGCACCGTCCAATCTTCAGTGACATGCAGAAAAAACGAATTGGCCGCCACCGCGATGATGGTATAAATCGTCGTTTTTTTATCCAAAAAGCGATAGCCGATGATCAGAAGAATGCCGTTCAGCACAAAGTTCGTGATGCCCGGAGACCATTCAAAAACGTAGTATAAAATCAGCGTGATCCCCGTGACGCCGCCTTCTCCCAAGTCATTCGGGATGGCGAACAGATTCACGGCTAACGCAAAGAAAAATGCGCCTATCACAATCAGGATTATGTCCATTGCTTTCTTTTTCATAACTGCATCCCCTTCCTTATCCGTAGTCGATTTCCTGTAAAAAGTAAAAAAGCCCCGGAGAGAAGCTCTTTGATCAAGAGCAAAAACTCCTGGGCTTTTATCCCACCGTGTCATAACGATATCTTCGCTATGTGTTTTCTCTCGGACCAGACCAGCGCGGAACGCACTGCGGAACCCTAGAAAACCACCTTTTCTCTGTTATCAATTTGTCATCTTCAAGCATTATAAGTGAAATTTTGGGGTCTATCAACCCCTTTAACAGCCTGAAAGATTTGTTTTTTTGTAAAATAGCTTCCATCTTCCGGCGATAAAACCGTTCTATAATAATAGATATACGTGTTTTGCTGGGAGGCGCTCTTATGAACAAACAAAAACGGCAATGGCTCATCAAGCAGACCATTCTCGAACATCCGGTAGAAAATCAGGAACAGCTGGCATCCCTGCTGGAAAAACGCGGCATCGCCGTTTCGCAGTCTACCATTTCCCGCGATATTAAAGACATGTATCTTGTGAAACAGCCCGGTGAAAACGGAAAGCTTGTCTACACGACAAATGCTTCTTTATCCATCAACCCTTCCAAAATATTGAAAGATAAAATCTCCGACGTTGTCCTGCATGTGCATCGGACGGACAACTTGATCATTATTAAAACAATGCCCGGCAACGCCCATGCCATCGGCGTCCTTCTTGATAAGCTCGGAAGCCCGGAAATGCTGGGCTGTATATGCGGGAACGATACATGCCTTGTGATTTCCCAATCGCCTGAGGCAGCCCAATCATTTTGTGATCACTTATGCTGATCCGGCCGTCCGGATCAGCTTTTTTTGCCCTTCAAAAAAATTTTTTTCGAGAAATCCCCTTTAAAAATATACACGTTTTATACGTTCTATTCTCTGCTCCTGCAAGGACTCATTTTCGATTTATCATAATTATTCATTTTTGTTTTTGCTTCATCAAAAAACATGTGAAATATATCACGTTTTCGTTGTTATCGCTTTCACATCGCGCTTTTCCTTCCTGTTTTACGCTGTACATGTAACAAAAAGAGCTTAGGAGGCGGGATGATCATGACAACACCGATACACGTTTACTCTGAAATCGGCCCTTTGAAAACCGTCATGCTGAAGCGGCCCGGTCGGGAACTGGAAAACCTCACACCCGAATATCTGGAAAGGCTTCTCTTTGACGATATTCCTTTTTTGCCAGCGGTGCAAAAAGAGCATGACCAATTTGCAGAAACGTTAAAGAAACAGGGAGTTGAAGTTCTTTATTTAGAAAAGCTGACGGCCGAAGCCTTGGATGACGCTTTCGTCCGCGAGCGGTTTATCGATGAGCTTTTAACAGAAAGCAAGGCGGATATCAACGGCGCTTACGACAGGCTGAAAGAGTTCTTGCTCACCTTTGACGCCGATTCGATGGTCGAACATGTGATGAGCGGCATTCGAAAAAATGAGCTGGAACGCGAAAAGAAATCGCATCTTCATGAGCTGATGGAAGACCATTATCCATTTTATCTCGATCCGATGCCAAACCTTTACTTTACAAGAGATCCGGCGGCCGCCATCGGCAGCGGACTGACCATCAACAAAATGAAAGAGCCTGCTCGCAGGAGAGAGTCGCTGTTTATGCGCTACATTATCAATCACCACCCGCGTTTTAAAGGGCATGAGATTCCGGTTTGGCTCGACCGTGATTTCAAATTCAATATTGAAGGCGGAGATGAGCTTGTCTTAAATGAAGAAACCGTAGCGATCGGGGTATCAGAACGGACAACGGCTCAGGCGATCGAGCGTCTTGTCCGGAACTTATTTCAGCGGCAGAGCCGGATTCGCCGCGTACTGGCCGTCGAAATACCGAAGAGCAGAGCCTTTATGCATTTAGATACCGTCTTCACGATGGTTGACCGTGATCAATTCACGATCCATCCCGCCATCCAGGGGCCTGAAGGAGACATGCGGATCTTCGTTCTTGAGAGGGGAAAAACGGCAAACGACATTCATACGACTGAAGAACACAATTTGCCGGAAGTGCTGAAAAGAACGCTCGGCCTGTCAGATGTCAATTTGATCTTCTGCGGCGGCGGAGACGAAATCGCTTCAGCCAGGGAGCAGTGGAATGACGGCTCCAATACACTCGCGATCGCTCCTGGTGTCGTCGTCACCTATGACCGGAATTACATTTCTAACGAATGTTTGAGAGAACAGGGTATTGAAGTTATCGAAATCCCGAGCGGGGAGCTTTCAAGAGGACGCGGCGGCCCGCGCTGCATGAGCATGCCGCTCTACCGCGAAGACGTGAAATAGACAAACCTAAAGAAAAAGGAGAGAGATCCATGAACCAAACAATTGATTTAAAAGGCAGAAGCTACTTAGCTGAAAAAGATTTTTCAGAAGAAGAAATCCTCTATTTGCTCGATCTTGCCCAAAAATTAAAAGAAAAAAAAGCGCAAGGCATCAAGCATCGCTATTTGGAAGGCAAAAACATCGCTTTGCTGTTTGAAAAGCCTTCTACAAGAACGCGCTGCGCTTTCACAACAGCCTGTATCGACCTCGGTACACATCCCGAATATTTGGGCAAAGACGACATTCAGCTCGGCAAAAAAGAATCGATCGAAGACACGGCCAAAGTTCTCGGCCGCATGTTCGACGGAATTGAATTCCGCGGATTTGAACACGAAAAAGTGATTTCCCTGGCAGAGCATTCCGGTGTGCCGGTATGGAACGGGCTGACCGATTTATGGCATCCGACACAGATGCTTGCGGACTTTATGACAGTGAAAGAACATACGGGACGCGTAAAAGGGATCAAACTCACCTATATCGGCGACGGCCGGAACAATGTCGCCAACAGCCTGCTCATCGGCGGCGCCAAAGTCGGCATGGACGTAAGAATCTGCTCGCCTCAAGAGCTGTTCCCTGATCAGGACATCGTTAAAATGGCGGAAGCGTTCGCCAAAGAATCCGGCGGAAAAATTACCGTCACAAGCGATACAGATAAAGCCGTATCCGGAGCCGACGTTCTGTATACGGACGTCTGGGTATCCATGGGAGAAGAAGACAAGTTCGCTGAAAGGATCAAACTGCTCAAGCCTTATCAAGTGAATATGGATCTCGTCAAGAAAACAGGAAATGACAACGTCATCTTCCTGCACTGTCTGCCTGCCTTCCACGACCTTCATACAACTTACGGACAAAACGTTTACGATCAGCACGGCCTTAAAGAAATGGAAGTGACGGACGAAGTGTTCCGCAGCAAACACTCTAAAGTGTTCGATGAAGCTGAAAACCGCATGCACACAATTAAAGCGGTCATGGCAGCGACACTCGGCGATCTTGACTGACAGGAAAAGGGGCTCACTCCCTTTTCCATTCTAAACCGAATGAGGTGACAAAAATGGCGGAAGAAAAGAAACTTGGGCTGTTTGCACTTATCGCGCTTGTCATCGGATCGATGATCGGCGGGGGCGCCTTCAACCTTGCAAGCGACATGGCTTCAGGAGCGGGGGCGGGAGCCATTTTAATCGGCTGGATCATCACCGGAGTCGGCATGATTGCCCTGGCCTTCTCTTTCCAAAACTTGACGACGAAAAGGCCTGATTTAGACGGCGGTATTTTCACTTACGCGCGGGAAGGATTCGGCCATTTTATGGGGTTTAACAGCGGCTGGGGATACTGGTTCGCAGCCCTTCTCGGCAATGTCGCATACGGAACCCTGCTGTTCAGCGCAGTCGGATATTTCATCCCTGCGTTTGGAGACGGACAAAACGTCGCATCGATTATCGGTGCAAGCGTAATCCTCTGGTGCGTGCACTTTTTGATCCTGCGCGGGGTACAGTCCGCTGCCATGATCAACTTAATTACGACCATTTCAAAACTGGTACCGATTTTTGCTTTCATTATCGCCATTATCTTTGTGTTTCATCTTGATTTATTTACGAACGATTTCTGGGGAAAAGGGCTGTCGCTCGGTTCCATCGGGACACAGGTTAAGAGCACGATGCTGGTGACCGTATGGGTGTTTACCGGAATTGAAGGGGCCGTCTTATTCTCAAGCCGTGCCAAAAAATCAAGCGATGTCGGCAAAGCGACTGTCATCGGCTTGATCAGTGTACTCGTGATTTACGTCATGATTACGATGCTGTCGCTCGGCGTCATGAATCAGCAAAACTTGGCCGGGCTTCCGAATCCTTCAATGGCTGCGATCATGGAGCATATCGTCGGCAAATGGGGAGCTGTGCTCATCAACTTGGGATTGATCATTTCCGTATTGGGCGCCTGGCTGGCCTGGACATTATTCGCGGGCGAACTCCCGCTGATCGCGGCGCGCGAAGGGGTCTTCCCGAAATGGTTCGGCAAAGAAAATAAAAACGGTGCGCCGACAAATGCGCTGACTTTGACAAACGCCATTATCCAGCTGTTTTTGCTGACGTTTCTCATTTCGGATACGGCCTACCAGTTTGCATTCTCCCTGGCTTCCTCGGCCATCTTGATCCCGTATCTGTTTTCCGGGCTTTATCAGCTTAAATACAGCTGGCTGCACAAAGAACCTGACCGGGGAAAGAACCTCATCATCGGGATCATCGCAAGCATTTACGGCGTCTGGCTCGTCTATGCCGCAGGACTTGATTACCTGCTTTTGACCATGATTTTATACGTTCCGGGCATTCTCGTATTCCGGGCTGTCCGCAAAGGAAAAGAAGGCCCCGTCTTCAATAAAGCCGAGCTTTTGATTGCCGCCGCGATTCTTATATTGGCTGTCATCGCCGTGATCAGGCTGGCTGCGGGAAGCATTTCAATTTAATAAAACAGAGGTGATGATCAAATGAAAAAAAGAAAAATTGTCGTCGCACTTGGCGGTAATGCCATCCAAACCGGAGATGCCAGCGCAGAAGCGCAAAAGCGCGCGCTTGAAGAAACGGCCATGTATTTGGCGGATATGATCGACAGCGGCGCTGAATTAATCATCACGCACGGAAACGGCCCACAGGTCGGAAACCTGATGATTCAGCAAAAAGAGGCGGATTCTCCGAAAACGCCGGCGATGCCGCTTGAAACTTGTGTTTCCATGACCCAGGGAATGATCGGCTATTGGCTGCAAAATGCCCTTGACCGGGCGCTGCATGCGAAAGGGAAAGGCGGACATGCGGCAACTGTCATTACCCGCGTCGCCGTCCGAGGCGATGATGAAGCATTCCGCAACCCGACAAAGCCGATCGGTCCGTTTTACAGCGAAGCAGAAGCGAAAGAACTGATGAACAGCCGCAACGGCGGCCTCGTTTTTAAAGAAGACGCCGGAAGAGGCTGGCGCCGCGTCGTACCGTCTCCAGCTCCGGTATCGATCCTTGAACATGATGTGATCAATGATCTTGTCGAACACGGACATATCGTCATTGCGGCCGGCGGCGGAGGCGTTCCCGTCATTGAAAACGGCGATGCCGTCTCCGGTATTGACGCCGTCATCGACAAAGACTTTGCCGCCTGCAAACTGGCGGAACTTGTGCAGGCTGACGAACTGGTCATTTTAACAGGTGTCGACTATGTTGCCGTCGATTATTTAAAGCCGACAGAACGCGCGCTGAAACGCGTCACCACCGAAGAACTGAAAGGTTATATAAAAGAAAAGCAATTTGCAGAAGGAAGCATGCTGCCAAAAGTCAAAGCAGCCATCCAATTTGCTGAAGCCAAAAAAGGCAACAAAACGGTCATCACATCCCTGAACTTAGCCAAAGACGCTCTCCAAGGAAATGCCGGCACGATTGTCGAACAAGCCTAAAAGCAAAAGGAAGGGCTCGGGGAGGGTTCTTCCTTTTGCCAATCGTCAAAAACAAGTAAAATTTAAACTATATAACCGCAACATCAGAAAATCGATAAGGGTGGTCCATATGAAGAACAAAGACATCGTACATCAACTGAAAAAGTTTCCTCTTCTCGCTTCCCTGAATAAAAGAGATCTGGAAGATATGAAACAGTTTATCTATTGGCGCACTTACCATAAAGGCCAGATATTATTTATGGAAGACGACCCCCGGGAACGAATGTACCTTCTTCTCGACGGCTTTATCAAACTCGAAAAATCAAACGAAGCTGGATCCATGTTTTATACCGACTATGTCCGTCCTCATACCCTCTTCCCATTTGGAGGCTTGTTTCGGGATGAGCATTATCACTATGCCGCCGAAGCCTTAACAGATATTGAACTCTACTATATACCCATGAACATCTTCGAAGATCTCGTCCGGGACAACAAAAACCTGCTTTACGATATTCTCAATCATTTATCAGACATCCTTGCCCTCCACGAGGAAAGGCTGAAGCGCATTACACTCTCCCATGCCCATGACAGGGTCACACAAGCCATTTACTATTTAACCGAAAGCCTCGGTCAAAAAGAAAGCAATTCAACCGTCATCAACTGTCCGATCACCGCTGCTGAAATTGCCAAAATCTCAGGGACATCCCGCGAAACCGTCAGCGCCGTCCTGAAAAAGCTTCGCTGTGAAGGCGTTATCAGTCAAATGAACAAGCAGATTATGATCAATCGGCCGGAGTATTTTATGTAGATCATATATGAGAAATCATCCCGGCGACAAGCGGGATGATTCCCCCCGCCGCCTTTATTTATACCGGAATTCCTCTGTTTCAAACCGTCTGTTTTTGATGATATCCCGATAAAAGTAAGCCGATTTTTTCAGCGCCCTGCTGCGGTTGTCCTCCAATCGGATCTCAACAAGGCCGTAGCGGTTTTTAAAGGCGTTCATCGGAGAGACGTTGTCCGTGAACGCCCAAAGCATATATCCTTTGCAGTTTGCGCCGGCGGCGATCCCTTTCACCGCCTCTCGCAAATGGGCCGAAATAAAATCGATTCTGTAGTCATCCTGAATGACCCCCTCTTCATTTTTAAAACGCTCCTCATGTTCGACGCCCATGCCGTTTTCCGCAATCAGCCATTCGATATTTCCATACTCATGTTTGATTCTCATCGCCATATCATAGACAATGCGGGGATAGATCTCCCATCCTCTGAACGGGTTCATTTTTCTGCCGGGCAGCTCAAAGTATTCATAGTAATAAGCGGGATGAAATGGCGTTGAGTCATTCCACTGTCTTGACGGAGCTTTTACACGGCGGGGGTAATAAAGGTTAATGCCGGCAAAATCTACTGTATGCTGTTTGATGATGTCAAGCTCCGCCTCATGATGGTCAAACAGAATGTCGTGTTTGACCAAAAGCTCCATCAATTCATCGGGATAGGCGCCTTTGATGCTCGGATCTAAAAAAACCCTGTTAAAAAACAAATCATAGATGCGGGCCGCTTTTTGGTCATGAGGAGCACTCGACCTTGCATACGTGACCTCAGGATTTAAAATAACGCCGATTTTGGCGCCTTCGAGGCAATCGGATTTGCGGGTGTGAAAAAGCCGGACGCATTTCGCCGTCGCCAATGCCTTATTAAAATTCCATTGCATCCATTTTTTTATGTTCTGCTCATATGGATATCGAATTGCATCAAGGAAAATCCGCGTTTGCGGGACAATCGGTTCATTAAAAGTAAACCAATATTTCACCCTGTCTCCATACCGTTCAAATACTTTTTCCGCGTATGCCGCAAATAAATCTATGACATGTTTAGACCCCCATCCTCCGTATTTCTCCATCAAAACTGCGGGAATCTCATAATGCTCAAGGCAAATCATCGGCTCCACACCTGACGTAATCAGCTCATTGATGACATCGTCGATATAGCCTGCGTACACTTCGTCAACTTCTGCTGTTTCATAGTCAATCAGAAAGCGGGACCAGTTAATCGATGTCCGGTAATGTGTCAAGCCAATCTCTTTCATATGATGGATATCCTCTTTATAGCGGTTATAAAAATCGGTTGCCACCGCCGGTCCGTATCCTTCATACCATACATGCGGATCATTCTTGTACCACATATCCAAATAAGAATCCTGTGTCGGCCGCTTCCCGTCCCACCCCTCTGTCTGCCACGCCGACGCTGCTGCGCCGAGAATAAAATCGTCGGGAATCTTCCACGTTTGTCTCGCCATTTTGTTCGCTCCTTTCAACGCCTTTACATAGAAACATTTTTTTCAGAACTGACCGTAAGGCTTCGATTCATCAACATCACAAACGGAAGATAAATAAGGGCGGAGGCGATGATGCATACGATTTGTGTGACGACGGCGCCGAGGCTTCCTCCTGTCGACAGCCAGGCATTGATAATCGGCGGTGTCGTCCACGGCACCATGACAACGGCTTTTCCGGCAAAGCCCGCCGCTGTCGCGATGTAACCGATCGCACCCGTCACAAGCGGCGTCACAATAAATGGAATCGCCATTAACGGATTCAGCATGACGGGAACTCCGAAGATCACCGGTTCATTGATATTGAAGATGCCGGGACCAAACGAAATTTTTGTAATGCTGCGCAAATCCTCCCGTTTCCCCGCGATAAAAATCGCGATCAACAGACCGATCGTGACGCCGGATCCGCCGATGCTCATGTACACATCCCAAAACGGCATCGTAATGATATTCGGAATCGATTCGCCGGCAGCGTATGCATTCATATTGACGGTAATCGAAGCGAGCAGCAAAGGCTCCCTGATCGGCTTCACCATCTGGTTTCCGTGTATGCCGATGACCCAGAAAAACTGTGCGACAAACACGAGCAGCAAAATGCCGGGAAGGCCTTGAATCGCTCCTTCAAGCGGCTTTTGCACAACATTGTAAACAGCTTCATGAAGGTATACGCCCGTCAGCCGATGAAAAGCAAATCCGAAGCTGGCGATGATCGTGACCGTAATAATCGAAGGAAATAAAGTGCCGAACGAGACAGAGACATTGGCCGGCACGCTGTCCGGCATTTTAATTTTAAGCCGGTCCATGCTTGAAAGCTTGCTGAAGATTTCAACAGACACAATCGAAATAAACATCCCCAAAAACAGCGACTTCGGATCCGTAAATTCCTTGGCCAGCACATTAACCACTTCCTGCATCGAACCGTTCACTTCCAACAGCACCGTCGATGGAATGACAGAGATATAGGACATCAACGCCATCAAGCCGGGAAAAAATGATTCATGCCCATTCAGCTTTCCGAGCTCAATCCCGATCAAAAACACTGCGCCGATCGTAATAAAGTTCAGCGTCGCATAATTGATCGACGCCATAATCGGCTCAAGCGCAGACAAGAACCGAAAAGGCTTGAAAACCGCAAGTCCCGTCTCGGGGCTCATCACCATATTCTGCATCAAAACCGCAAACGCCCCGGCAATGATGACCGGCATCAGCGTGACAAACGCCGACTTAATGACCATGATGTATTTGAAGCTTGTAATTTTAAAAGCGACCCGCTCAAACACCTCGGTCACCTTCGCCATCCTGCTCATTTACTCTCCCCCTTTTTTAGTGGTTTGCTTTTACCTTACAATGAAAACGCTTTCTTTTTGGTGCATATTTTTTCCTGTGGGAGAGGAAATTTTTCAGGTTGGGAGGCCAGCAAAGCAGACAACCCGCCGTTTCACTGAAACAGCGGGTCATC
Source organism: Bacillus sp. B19-2 (assembly GCF_022832475.1). NCBI lineage: Bacteria > Bacillati > Bacillota > Bacilli > Caryophanales > Bacillaceae > Bacillus > Bacillus sp. B19-2. The sequence continues at coordinate 225,963 of NZ_JALHKQ010000002.1, read as the reverse complement.
TATTTTACTGTGGCAATTGCACTTTGATCGGCTTAAACGGTGTAGAGTAAAATGCGCTTAAATAACCAAACTCGACAGCAAGCGAATATTGGTCAAGGCTGAAGCTTTTCGCTCCGAATTCACCATCTAACGTAAAGTCTGATCGGAATCGGAGTTTTTCAGGATCAAGCACTTTTGTAAAATTACCTTTTACGCTGTGTCCCATCGGCGCCTCGTCAAAGCCTTTATAATCCGAATCAACAAGCGACATCGTTTCTAAAAAATTTTGCATGCTGTCCATATCGATCTTAGATTGATCGACATGTTTCAAATGATAGTCGACAGACAGTTTGCTGCCGTTTTGTTTCACCTGATCAACCGCAATCTGGAAATCATGACGGTCAGCGCTCAGCGCGGCGGGCGTTTTTGTGAGAGGCAGCGTCTTTTCAGAATCGCCCATACTGCTGCTTGCCTCAATCTTGAGGTATTTTGTTCCTTTATTCACTTTTCCAAGGATCAGCCTTTCTTCGTGACGAACCTTGTTTCCGATTTTTGTACTGTCTGTCGTCCACTGCCCTCCGCTTATATGAGGGATTTCATTTCCTTTATCATCGGTCACTTTTATAATTGATGTACGATCGTTTGGATATTCCTCTGAATTGGATACTTCATAGTCGATGACAGTCGATTCTTTTCCGAGAATTACCGTTTTTACGGCGAGTTTATGGCCATCAGCCGATTGTGTATTGTTTTTGGTTACGTGGAGCGTTTTATACGGCAGTTTATCAACCGGAATGTCGAACTTCCATTTCCCTCTGATTCCGTTAATGTCTGTGATCGTAACCGGGAGTGTCAGTTTGTCGGGAATATGTTTGTCTGGATAGCCCGTTTGAATGTAGCCGGTATAGCCGTCCTCTGTTTTCTTTATGTCTCCTTGAGAAGCGATAGCCCATTTACGCTCACCATTAAATAATGTGAAATGAATCATGCTCGCTCCATCATCTAAATCTTTTCTTGTATCGCTTTTTACCTTAAACGTCATACCGATGATTCCGCCGTCAAAATAAACGCTTGTCGCCGTCACGTCTATGTTGTTGCTGGACACTTTCTCGTTCAGTTCAGTGACAAGCTGGCCCGTCACCAAGTTTTGGCCGACATAGTCGTGGAATTGTTGATACGCTTTTCCAAACAGCGGGACGTCAGCCAACACGCTTTGCATCGCTGGGGAAACGAAGCCGCTGCCGAGAAGGAGCACGGCGGCCGCGCCTGAAACAAAAACGGTCCTTTTCACGGCGCGCTTCGGCCGAAACGTTTTTTCCCGCTTGGCCCGCTTGATGCCTTTATCGATTGATTCTTGGATTTCTTTTGTAGGAACATCGATCTTGTTTACTTCGTTTTTGAACCATTGTTTGTCCATGCGTCTTCTCCCCCAGTCAGTAGTTGTTTTAATTCAAGCTTCGCTCTTTTCAAATAGGTCTTAACAGTTCCTTCGGGAGCATTCATCACCCCGGCGATATCATGAATCGGCATGTCGTGATAATAAAATAGAATGATGGCGGTTTGATATTCTTTTCGCAACCGCTGAACGGCTTCAAGCATCCCCATTCTGTCGTCCGCATCCACCTCCTGCTCCTGGCCTTCATCCTGCAGCGGCCTGTCCATTAAAACCACTTTCTTTTTCTTGTCCAATAAGGCATATGCATGATGAATAAGGATTTTCGTCAGCCATGTCAAAAAGTATTCGGGATTCCTCAGCTGGGCAATCGATAAAAATGCCTTGTACGCCGTCTCTTGTACGATATCTAACGCGTCCTCCTTATTTCGCACATATATGTAAGCTGTTCTGTAAAGCTGATCACTGTGCTTTTGAAACAGCATTTCAAAAGCTTTGGCATTGCCTGCGACAGCTTTCTTAACTAATCTGATTTGCTTCACTGCTGCGCCTCCTTCAAACATTAGAGAAGAGAATGGATGAGAAAAGTTTCAAAAGGACGGAATTTTTTCTCTGCATTAAAAAAATCCGCTATTTCACCGAAAATAGCGGATTCTATTTATTTCTTTGTCAGCGTCACTTTAGGAGTTTCGGTTTGGCCGTACGGTTCCTGTTCATGTTTTAGCTCTTCCCTCAGCTCATTCATACTTGATCGTTTGATTCGATATACGGCTTCAAGCCGCACCAAATATTCGGCCCTTGTTTTGAAAGCATGAATGATTGAGATGATCCAAACGATAAGCAAGGCTTTCATAGCCAAATCGAAGAGGAACGTTCTGGCTGTAAAAGCAGCGAATAAAACAGCCGCTGCATATCCGATCCCGGCAAATAACCATTTTCTTTGTTTCGTTCGCGCTGCGATATAAATAAATGCAAACCAGCTTAAAAATCCAAAAGGAACCCATGTGAAAACAAGCCAGAAGGAATGTGCAAACTCCCATTTCGTTCCTTCATTTGTATAACCTTTAGCCATTTTAATACTCCCTTACAATTGTGATGATCCTTTAGAACTATATTATACTAAATTTTCCTACACAGGAATAAAAGTTTTCGATTCGCCCGCCATGAATGATAAGATAAACATAAAACCAACAATTGGAGATGAAGGAAACATGAAGAACAAACTGATTGAACGTCTCATTTCTTATGCGAAAGTGGATACGCAGTCAAATGAAAACAGTCAGACGACGCCTTCCACTCCAGGGCAGCTGACGCTTGCCAATATGCTTGTCGAAGAGCTGAAAGAGATCGGCATGAAGGACGTCACAATCGATGAAAACGGCTATGTGATGGCGACGCTTCCTTCGAATACGGAAAAAGAGGTGCCGACGATCGGCTTCCTGGCTCATGTGGATACAGCAACAGATTTTACCGGAAAGAACGTCAATCCGCAGGTTATCGAACAATACGACGGAAAGGACATTGTGCTGAATGAATCCCTCAATGTCGTCTTATCGCCCAAGGAATTTCCCGAGCTTGCAAATTACGCGGGACATACGTTGATCACAACCGACGGAACGACTTTGCTCGGTGCTGACAATAAAGCGGGAATCTCTGAAATCATGACGGCAATCGAATATTTAATTGCGCACCCCGAAATCAAACACGGGAAAATCAGAGTCGCTTTTACGCCTGATGAAGAGATCGGCAGAGGGCCGCACAAGTTTGACGTCGAGGCGTTCAACGCCGCATTCGCGTATACGGTTGACGGCGGGCCGCTCGGCGAACTGCAGTACGAAAACTTCAATGCCGCAGCCGCGAAAATCACTTGTAAAGGAACGAACGTCCATCCGGGCACAGCAAAAGGGAAAATGGTCAATGCCGCCAAAATTGCGATGCAGTTTCATGCCGGATTTCCGGAAAACGAAGCCCCTGAATTTACTGAAGGTTATGAAGGCTTCTATCATCTGCTTTCGATCAAGGGCGATGTCTCGGAAACCAATCTCTCCTATATCATCAGGGATTTTGACAGAGACCGATTTAACGAGAGAAAAGCCACCGTCCAAAAAATTGCAAACGACCTTAAAGCCAAATACGGCGAAAACAGCATCACAGTGGACATGAATGATCAATATTACAACATGAGGGAAAAGATCGAACCGGTCAAAGAGATTGTCGACATTGCCTATGAAGCGATGAAAAATCTGGACATCGAGCCGGTTGTGAAACCGATCCGCGGCGGTACAGACGGCTCCCAGCTCTCATACATGGGGCTTCCTTGTCCGAACATTTTCACAGGCGGGGAAAACTTTCACGGAAAATACGAGTATATTTCCGCCGACAATATGGTCAAAGCCGCGAATGTCATCGTGGAAATTGTGAAGTTGTTTGAAGAAAGAGCGTAATACGAAAAAAAGCGGAAAGCGGCTGCAAAACAGCCGCTTTTTTGCCAGATCATCCTTTATCTGCGCTTTGCCTAAATTAGAACATGTTGCAAGGCAATTTCTTTTTGGACTGGGATAAAGTCGATTAACGTCTCACCGATGCAAAAAATTCTGCTCATTTGGCTTCATCGCCTTTCCAAATATCTTTTAACGTCCAGTAAGTGAACTCTTCAACCCGTACATTGCCTTTCTCAGAAAACAGCTCAATCCCGGCTCTTCCTTCTTTGGGATATATGCGGCTGGTCATTGTCGCTTCACCATGGTTTGCAAATACTTCAATAGACGATCTGTCAAGAAACAGATGCAGGGTGAGCTTCTCCTCCGCTTCAAGCCGTACGTTTCTGACACCGTCCCGTGCTTTGCCGGACTTTGAACAGTCGAGCGTCAGCTTTTGATCAACCAAGCTGTACTGGATGATTGTCTCTTCCTGAGCAATCCCCCGAATCTTTAAGCCAACCGTTTCGGCACTGCAAATTGTCAAATCAAAAACGGCCACCACTTCAAGAAGCTTTTCGGCTGTCTTGATCAAATAGCTGCCGGAAATCGATTGATTGGCACATTCATGATGTTCCGATTCACGAAGTAATTGAGTCTCCTCGACGGGGTTCATTAAAATTTTGTGATCATCCTTCAACGTCAATTCACGCGGCAAAGTTAAAGCCCCGCACCATCCGTCCGCTTTCGTCGGCATCTCTGACTCCCACATATCCATCCAGCCAATCGCAATTCTGCGCCCTTTGTCATCCAACAAAGTTTGCACGGCATAAAAGTCATGGCCATGGTCCAATTCCTTAAATGAGCCGTGTACAAACTCATTCGTTTCTTCATCATAATCTCCAATCAAATAGCCTGTTTGATACAGATTTTGATATGAATCACCATCCGCCTCTATACCCTGAGGGGAAATCAGCAAAATGTGTTTGCCGTCTAATTCAAAGAAATCCGGACATTCCCACATAAAGCCGAGATTTCCGTCGCTTTGGGCGAGGACGCCTGCATATTCCCAATCTACAAAGTTAGGCGAGCGGTATAAAATGACCCTGCCGACATTTTCTTTTGAGGCGTTTCCGATCACCATATACCAGGTCTCACGATGCTTCCATACTTTCGGATCGCGAAAGTGGCGGGAGCTGTCTTCCGGCGGCTCTGCGATGACAGGGTTTTCTTTCAGTTTTTCAAAGACGATACCGTCTTTGCTGACTGCTATATTCTGATTTTGATAGAAAACGTCTTTCTCTTCATCTATCATATTATGCCCTGTATAGATTAAAGCGAGGTCGCCGTTATATTCGACTGCACTTCCTGAGAAGCAGCCGCTCTCATCAAATGCATCGCCAGGGGCTAAAGCGATCGGCAAGTGTTCCCAGTGAATGAGATCCCTGCTCTTCAAATGGCCCCAATGCATCGGCCCCCAATTCTCATCATACGGATGATGTTGATAAAAGACATGATACTCCCCTTTATATTGAATAAGTCCATTTGGATCATTTATCCAGTTTGCCCGAGGCATCATGTGATAGCCCATTCGATATCGGTGATTCACTTTTTTCCCGGCTTTCTTCAATGCTTCTTCTGCCTGCTGAATTCTATTCATCTGTGACATCCTTTCTATATATGCTTTCTTTGTAGACTTTGAACAAATTCAACGTCTTTCTTTGAGTCTATTAAGGTGAAAATCGAAATCATGGTGAAACAAAGAACCATTGTTCCCATGATGAGATAAGTGTGGCGAAATCCGATGCTGTCGTATAAACCTCCCGCAAGCGGCGAAAAAATCGACGTGCCTACCTGGGATGCGAATTGAAAGCCGACAAGATAAAGTACGGATGAAAGACGATTATCAAAATTAGTCGCCAAATATTTAAACACCGCAATCAGCATAATCGGCAACTCTAAAGCATGAATGAGTTTCATCGCTGAAATTCCGACCGGTCCGCTGACAAGTCCGGAGCCGATAATACGGAAAGCCATTAACAGCCCCGCTAAAATCAAACTTTTTTTAGGACCAAGCTTATTGACGATGAAAGGCGCAAGAAACATCATGCCCGCTTCAATGAATACTTGGAATGAGTTAAGGTATCCAAATATTTGGTTCCCCAAGGCCTGAGTCGGAAATAAGGAAGCGTAGTAAAGCGGAAACTGCTGGTCATAGACGCCGTATACGCAAGTTACGCCGATCACGTACAACATCAAAAACCAGAAATCTTTTAAGAGAAAAAGACCTCCCACGTCTTTTAATCCGACCGAGTCTGCTCTTTCCTTTTCATCATCTGTCATCTCAATTTTTACGGAAACAATAATGGCCACCAATATGACTGCTGAAACAGACGCAACCCAGAAGTTGATATTCGGGTCGATATTGAACAGCTGACCTGCAAAAAATGTCGCCGCAGCCCAGCCGAGGGACCCCCACATCCTTGCTCTTCCATATTCAAATTGATATTTGCGGCTGACCTTTTCAATAAAAGTTTCAATCGCACCGATTCCGGCGAGAAAAGCAGTTCCCAAATACAATCCGCCGACGATAGCCCCAAGAAAGACATTGTATTGCAAAAGCGGTCCGTAGACGAAAATATAAAAGGGACCCGTCAATACGAGAAGCAAACTGATCATAAACAATATGTTTTTCTTCAGCCCGAGCTTATCAGAGATAAAACCGTACAAAGGCTGCATGCACAAAGTAAAGATAGCGTTTACAGAAAAGATAATGCCCGTCGCGGACCCGTTCAAATTGATTTCTTGCCCTAACCAAATCGCAAATAAAGAATAGCTGGAAGACCAAGTAAAAAAGAAAAAGAAAAAATAAGCGCTTAGTTTCCAATACAGACTGTTTGAGCTTTTCATTTTCATTTGCTCCTTTAACCCGATTTGGATGTATCTATTTGATGCCTGTCCCTGAACCGCCCAGGCCATCTAAAATGTAGCGTTGGGCGACAATGTAGATCAGAATCAGCGGAATCGTGGAAATCGTCAGGACAGCCATTACCTGGTTCGTATAAACCGGCTCGGTGCTGTTGATGGCTGTAATCGCCACCTGGATCGGAAATTTCGACTTATCCGTCAAAACCATCAGCGGCCAAATATAGTCATTCCAGCTGCCGATAAAAGCCAATGTCCCCACCGTAGCAACAGCCGGTTTGGACATCGGCAGCATCACCCGCCAGAAAATCTGCCATGTATTGGCTCCGTCCAGCTTGGCCGACTCAATCATCTCCCCCGGGATCGCCATGAAAAAGTTTCGGAACAAATAAATATTGAAAGCCCCGGCAAGCGCCGGCAAAATCACGGCAAGGCGCGTATCAACAAGTCCGAGCTTATGAACAATTGTAAACTGCGAGATTAAAATCGTTTCCATCGGCACGATTAAAAGCGCAAGCAATATGGCAAACAGCACTTTTTTACCTGTGAACTGCAGCTTGGCGAATGCAAAACCCGCCATACCGTTGATGATGACCGCCCCCGCTGCCACACACAAACCGTAAAACAGACTGTTACCGATATACATGAGTAAATCAAACCGTGACAGCACTTCCCTGTAGGATTGAAACCATTCCGACGGATGAAAAGACGGGAGAAACGCTTTTATGCTGCTGATATTGTTGTAAATATCGGCTTCCGGTTTCATCGATGAAGCGACCATCCAAATCAGCGGAAATATAAACAGAACCGCCAGCAAAACAAGGCATATATATTCCAGTATCGTCAAAGGTCCGAATTTCCTTCTCATCCGCCTTCATCCTCCTTCACCAACTTGCGCTGCGCAAGCGTCACCAATCCAATCATCGTGCCAAACAAGAGCGCAATTGAACTTGCATAGCCGACCATCCGATCGGTAAATCCCGTTTGATAAATATAATAGACAACTGTCATCGTTGAATTGACAGGTCCCCCCTGGGTCATGACCATTGGCTGCACGAGGAGCTTAAACGCACTGATCAGCGTCGTAATAAAGATAAAAACCGACGTCGGTTTCAACAAAGGCAATGTAATATAAATAAACCGCTGCCATTTATTCATACCATCCAATTGCGCCGCCTCGTAGACATCTCCGGGAATATTTTGCAGGCCCGCTAAAAAAATCAGCATCTGAAACCCGGCTCCCTGCCAGACTGAAACGAAAACAATTGTAAAGATCGCCTGATCAGGACTTGTCAAAAACGGCTGTGGCGGTAATCCGACATGCGTCAGTACGTTATTGATCATTCCTTCATTCGGATTCAGCAAGTACAGCCACAAAACGGAGATGACAACAAGCGACATGACGACGGGGCTAAAGTATGCGACTTTGAAAAACGTGTTGGCCTTGCGCTTTTTATTCAACAGAAGGGCCAGCCCGAGAGCGGCCCCAATCTGTAACGGAATTACAAGGACAACAAATTTCAATGTGTTGCTCAAACTTTTTAAGAAAATAGGGTCTTTGAACAATTTGATAAAGTTGTCAAATCCGACAAACTTGCGCAGGTCAGGTGTTAACAAATAATAATCTGTAAATGCGTAGTAAACCGCCATAATCGAAGGAATCACGAGAAACACTGACAAAATCAGCAAGGCCGGACCTAAAAATGTATAGGCCAGCATATTGTCCCGCCACCCTATTTTATCGGCAGGGGTTTTTTTCAGCGGAAAGGCCGTCCTTGCTTCTTTCAACGGAATTTTATTCATGGCTCCACCTTCTAGTTTGCCTTATCGATGGCTGATTGCATTTCTTTTGCACGCGTATCCAGCACCGATTGAATATCCTGATGCTGATCAAAGAAACTGATGTCATCGATCGCTTGCTGAAATGCGCGTGTGACCTGTGGATATGCCGGTGTCACCGGTCGTGCATGCCCCGTTTCTTTCAGCTGCTGCAAGAAGACATTCATTTCATCTGAGAATTCTTTTGCCAGCACTTTCTCTGATGAATAGCGCACAGGCAGCGCGGCGATCGAACGGCTCAATTCCAGGTTGGATTCCTTGTTTGTCATCCAATCGACCAATTTTGCCGCCCACTCCTTGTTTTCAGACGTCTGTGTCATGGCAAACTGCCAGCTTCCTGAAGGAGACACAAGCTTTTTTGTTTTTGGCGAAACAGGATACGGCATCACACCATAATCGACATTAGGAAAATTTGTTTTCATATCGGTTACCGTCCAGACACCGCTCATTTTCATCGGATATTTTTCCGTTTCAAACGCCTGCTTAACCGGAGTCCGGGTCGTGTAAGCCTCTTTCAGCATTGTTTGAATAAATGTCATCGCTTCAACGGTCGGTTTGTCGTTAAAAACACCCTCCGCTTTCTTGCCATCTTTTGAAAGGACATCGCCGCCGGCCGACCAAACAAATGGCAAAAGCGCATACGTCAGCATTTCGTCTTTTGACTGCAACTGCATATCGATTGCCGGTTTGTCATATTTATTTTTCAGCTTTTTGCAAAGCTCAAGAAATTCGTCCCACGTCCATGGATTCTCAACCGTTGGCAGCGTTTTCAAGTCAACACCGGCATCCTTCAGCATTTTTTTGTTATAGTAAATACCGACCGATGATTCGCTGACGCCGATCGCATACAGTTTCCCTTGGTAGGTTCCCTGTTGCTTAATGCTTGGCAATAAATCATCCTGGTCTTTGATATACTCATCCAATGGCGCAATTACGCCCGATTTCGCATAAGCCGCCGTATTCGGTCCGTCCAAAGTGATCACATCAGGCAGGGTGTTCGTTGTCAGCGCCGCGTTCACTTTGTCTTCATATCCGCCACCGTTTCCGCTTCTGGGGATGAAATCAATTTTGGCCTCGACGTTTTCAGAGGCATACTTTTTATTAAAAGCGTCCACCCGCTTTTGATAGACCTTTCCTTCTTCACTATCATCAGATACGTGCACCCATACCGTAAGCGTTTTCCCATCTTGGCTATTTGCACTTTTGCTATTGCTGCAGCCCCACATTGCAAACATCAGCAACAACGAAAAAATTCCGAAGAGCCACCTTTTCATCTTTGTCACTTCCCCCCATTTTTCATAAATTAACAAATAAAAGCGCTTTCAAGTGAATTGTATGTCAACCGGTTTCATATGTCAACCGGTTGACATATCTTTTTCCCATTCATTCATCCCGGTACATTTCTCAGAATCATGGCATTTTCTTGCACATATCGGCCCGATTCTCTAAAATAAGTGCGTGACGAGAATTGTAAGCCATTTCAGTAAAAAAGCAGGGGGAAAAGGGAATGAAGCCTAGCATTCACGACGTTGCAAAAAAAGCGGGAGTTTCACCCACAACCGTATCCCGGGTATTAAATAACCGCGGCTATATTAGTGAAAAAACAAAAGAAAAAGTCTATAAAGCGATGGAAGACATCAATTACTTTCCAAACGATTTGGCCCGCTCTTTATTTCGTAAACGAACCCATTTAATAGGGCTCATCATCCCGAACTCCAGCAACCCGTTTTTCGGCGAACTGGCCTTTCATATTGAGAGCATCTGCGCTGCCATGGGCTACAAACTGCTGCTTTGCAACAGCTTGAACCGTAAAGACAAAGAAGAAAAATACTTGGAAATGCTGATGCGAAATCAAGTGGACGGCGTCATCGCCGTGACTTACAACAGGGGAATTTTAAATTATCATCAGCAAAACCTGCCGATTGTCGCCATCGACCATTACTTATCGGAAACGATTCCCGTCATCGGCTCCGACAACTATGACGGAGGAAAAAAAGCGACGGAACTGTTAATTGCAAAAGGCTGCCGGCACATCATCCATATCAACGGACCAATTGAGCTGAAAACACCGGCAAATCTTAGAAGAAAAGCATATGAAGATGTGATGCGACAACACGGGAGACAGCCGATTACATATGAAGTTCCCTTTCATCAAAATTACCGGGAAATCATCTCAGAACTGTTTGATGAACAGCCTGCAGCTGACGGCATTTTCGCCAGTGATGACCTCATGGCCGCTACAGTCATCACCGAAGCAAAAAAACGCAAAAAAGACATTCCCGGGCAATTAAAGGTGATCGGCTACGACGGAACGGAAGCGGTTCAGTCTATCCTCCCGGAATTGACAACCATCCAGCAGCCGATCGAACTCATTTCCAAGACGGCCATCGAGATTTTGTCCAAAGCCATTGAAGGCGAATTCGATGACTTGCCGCTGGAAACCTATTTGCCCGTACAGCTTTTAGAAGGAGAGACGACTTAAATTAATGGCACAAAAAAAGGAGACATTGACGTCTCCTTTTTCCATATATCTATTCAATTAAAAAAAGATAAAATTTACATTACTAACCTAAAATTTAACTTATTTTTCTAGACAAATCCACCTCCACATGATAAATTTAAAGACAAGTTTTCAAAAAATTCTAATTTTGGTACGGAGGTGCCTTTCATTGAGCGTAAGCCACTTTTTTCCTGAAACTGTTGTTGCTCTTGTAAAAGACATGTTAACCAAAACCGATGGTTCAACAACCAAAGCGATTGAAACGCTGATCGGCGGCAAAGCCGAAATCGAAGTTTTTCAGCAAAATAATATTGATTATGACAAGCTGTCACCTGAAGAAGCGAGGCTGTTTCAACGCGATGATGACATCTTGTTTAGAACCTCCTCTTTGAAATCAGGCGCTGATTATTTATCTTATAATTATGTCTATGTCAAAACAAACTTACTGCCGCCCGCCATCAAACAAGATTTGCAGGAAGAAAGGCTTCCCATCGGGAAAATCATTGCAGAACTGGAGTCAAGGCGTGAAATTTTCAGCACGGGCGACTGCCTGGGAAAACATTTCACACACCTTGTACCTGTTGCGGCAGACCGGACATATGCTTTTAAAAAATATCAGATCATCAGCGGCCGGCAGTGCATGTTCTATGTCTGCGAGCTGTTCGATTTAGAAAAAATCTGCGAACTGACGCCGGGCTGACTCATGCCCGTCAGCTGCCGCTTTATGAAAGGGCTTCCAAAACCTCCCCAATCCTTCTTCCCTCAAAACAAAAACCCCTGCGAAATAGGGGCTGTTATTTATTGATACACCGTTTTCGGAACGGCAACGACCGGATTTCCGGCAGCATAAGGGGCTACATCGTATTGCTGGAAGACGATCGCAATGCCGTCTTTTGTGTAATAAAAAGCCGTGTTTTTACCAAGGACGATGTCTTTCTTCTTCACATCCGGGAAGAAAATGTCGCTGTGTTTTTGAATATAGTTGTAAATATATGTTTTTGTCTTATCCATTTTCGATTTTGTATTTAGGATGTCTGATAAATACACCCGTTTTTTAGAGGCAAGGTCATAGTTGAAAGAGCGGACTGCCGTATTTCCGTGCGCTCCGCCGGAGTAGACATAATTACTTGTCAGGATGCTCAGCTTTTGGCTAGTCCGGTATTTCACTTCAAAGGACGTTTGGTAATCGGTTTGGTATCCGTGCTGTTGACCGTCTTTCTTGTTTTTTACATAATCTTTGTAAGACTGCTCAATATAACGTTTAAAATCTTTGTTGATCTTATTTTGGAGAGATTTGGTGCTTACATTTGCAACCTGCGGGTATTTCAAAGCCTTAACGTTTTTGTAAGTATGGCTCGTGACCGTCGGCTTTTTTTCATTTGCCGCGTGTGCAGAAGGAAGTGCGGCCGCACTGTACAGCGCAAAAAACAATACCCCTGTCATCAACATACCTAACGCTTTAAACACTGTTTTTTTGTTCATAAGAACCCTCCTTAATCTTTCATTGTTTATCATACCCACTTTGAAATCAGGTACACATGATAGACCGGTGAACCCGATAAAAAGTTTCAGTTTTTGGAAAATATTCTAATTCAACCTGATTGTCAAACGCCATGGAACGGGTTATGCTGTTCTCAGATAAAAACGGAAAGGGTGGCGATCCATGAACGATGCGATTCAAATGTATTTTAGAGATTTGGAGTCAGACGATCGACAGCTCCAATATGAAGCATATCAACACATCCTGTCCTTAACCGAAAATGAAGTCGATTGGGCTTATGAGGTATGGGATCAATTAATAGAAGACCTTGATGATAAAGACAATCATAAAAGATCGAGAGCAGCGCAATTTCTCTCTCATTTAGCCATCAGCGACCCGGAAAACAGAATGCTGAACGATTTTTCTGCATTGTGGAAAGTGACATATGATAAGAAGTTCGTCACCGCAAGACACAGCCTTCAGTCAATTTGGAGAGTCGGTTTGGCAGGGGATCAACAGCGGAAAATGGTCGTCAAGCACCTCGTTGATCGTTTTAACGGCTGTCTTGACGAAAAAAATTACACGCTGATTCGATTTGATATTATCCAAAGCCTTAGACACTTATACGATGCCTTGCATGATGACGATATCAAAAGCACTGCCGCGGGTTTAATCGCAGAAGAAGAAAATGAAAAATATCAAAAAAAGTACAAAACCGTCTGGAAAAATACTTGAATAAATTAAAAATGCTCTTTTATTAACCATTGACATTTTTATAAAAAGTATTAATATTAAAATTATTAAAAAAATCGCATAAAAAGGTTTTCCTTATCAAGAGTGGTGGAGGGACTGGCCCTGTGAAACCCGGCAACCGCTGTCTATGACAGAATGGTGCTAAATCCTTAAGAGCATGTTCGTGCTCTTGAAGATAAGGAGGAGATTGAATATATCAAGCTCTTCCTTATCGGGAAGGGCTTTTTTATGTCTATAAAGAAAGAGGGATGAAGCATGACACAATCAACAGATGTACTGAAGCAAACGCCTGGAAGAAAAATCGGACCGTACAGAGCTGATCAGGTGGGAAGCCTTTTAAGGCCTGCGCCCGTAAAAAAAGCGCGTATTCAAAAAGCGAACGGTGAAATTAGCGCTGAACAACTGCGCGAAGTCGAAAACGAAGAGATCAAGCGCATTGTGGAAAAGCAAAAAGAAATTGGACTTAAAGCCGTTACTGACGGGGAATTCCGCAGGTCATGGTGGCATTTTGATTTTCTCGAAGACCTTGATGGTGTCGAAGGATACACAGCGGACAAGGGCATTCAATTTCATAATGTTGAAACAAAGCCGCGCGGCATCAAAGTAACAAGCAAAGTCGATTTTACAAACCATCCGATGCTGGAAGATTATCAATTTCTTCATGATATTGCGGGCACACATACGCCGAAAATGACGATTCCGAGCCCGAATATGCTATTTTTCAGAGGAAAACTTGGAGAAAGCCCGTACGAGGATCTGGATGAGTTCCATCACGATGTCGCGCAGGCTTACAAAAAAGCGATCCGCGCATTTTACGACGCCGGCTGCCGCTATTTGCAGCTGGATGATACGGCCTGGTCGGTATTTTTCTCAGACAAAGGACATGAGCAGATCAAAGCCTTTGGCCGCCAGCCTGATGAACTGCGCCAGTCTTTCGCCAACACGATTAATGAAGCAGTTGAAGGACGCCCGGACGATTTGACGGTCACCATGCACATCTGCCGCGGCAACTTCCAGTCAACATGGGTGGCGGAAGGCGGCTACGATGCGGCGGCAGAAACGATTTTCGACGGACTCAATTTAGACGGACTTTTCCTTGAATTTGATGACGAGCGCTCCGGCGGCTTCGAACCGCTTCGCTATGTCAAACGGAAAGACTTGCAAATCGTCCTCGGTCTCATCACATCCAAATTCGGTGAGCTTGAAAACCCGGATGCCATTAAGCGGCGTATCGAAGAGGCGGCTCGCTACGTCGACCTGAACCAGTTGTGCCTAAGCCCGCAGTGCGGCTTTGCCTCCACAGAAGAAGGCAACCTCCTGACGGAAGAACAGCAATGGGAAAAACTGCGCCATGTCGTCGAGATCGCTGAAGACGTATGGAAATAACATCTCATATTTGAGACATGCCTAATGACGGCATGTCTCTTTTTTTTGCCCCTCTATACAATTTAAAATTCCTTCTTGATTTGTTCATAGTTTGATCATATTTGGCTTCTATAATGCTCTTTAGTGAGGTGATCGAACAATGATTAAGAAAAGGAAAATCGATATATTCCTGGTCTTCATTCTTGTATTATCTGCAGCATTAAACTTGTACGGCATCTGGAATAGTGACACAGACAACGCCTACTATACGGCGGCCGTCGAAAGTATGACCCAAAGCTTTCATAACTTCTTTTACGCATCATTTGATCCGGCAGGCTTTGTAACAATTGATAAACCGCCTGTCGCACTCTGGATTCAGACACTTTTTGCACTTGTGTTCGGCGTGCACGGCTGGAGCGTCGTTCTCCCTGAAGCCATTGCCGAAGTGATTTCCGTAGCACTCTTGTACTTTATTGTAAAACCTACTTTTGGCAAAACGGCGGCCAGAATTTCAGCTCTTATTATGGCGTGTACGCCGATTGCCGTTGCCGTCAGCCATACAAACAACGTCGATAGCATTCTCGTCCTTTGCTTGATGACTGCAACCTGGATGTTGTTTAAAGCAGTCCACAAAGGAAAAATCGGCTGGCTGCTCGGCGCATTCTGTATGGTCGGCGTCGGCTTTAACGTCAAAATGCTGCAAGCTTACATGGTATTACCGGCATTCCTGCTGTTTTACATGATGGCAGCAAAAACGACGATTCGCAAAAAAGTTGTGTCTCTAATCACAGCCGTGATTGTTCTGGCGGGTGTTTCCGTTTCCTGGGCGGTCGTCGTTGACAGCCAGCCGGAGAGTTCGCGCCCTTATATCGGAAGCAGCCAGACCAACTCTGTCCTTGAGCTGGCGTTTGGCTACAACGGCATCCAGCGTCTCACAGGCCAAAACGGTGCAGGCGGGGGCGGAACCTCCTCAGCTGATCAAGATCAAAAGAACAAGCAGCAGGAAATGCCGCAGCAGCAAAGCGGCGATACTGAAAACAACTCAGACTCGGCAAATGGACAAATGGCTCCGCCAAACGGGGGCGAGATGCCTTCAGGCGGACCGGACGGCCAGCAGGGTGATGTCCAAAGCGGCGGCGGAGGTCCCGGTGGCGGCACGAGCGGCATGTTTGGCACAGGAAACCCTGGTCCTCTCAGACTATTCCAATCTGAGCTTTCCGGACAGGCAAGCTGGCTGATCCCGTTTGTACTCTTCGGCATCATCGGTTTGCTGATCACGGGCCTTCGCGGGCAACGAAAATTCAATGAAACAACGACTGAAACGATTTTCTGGATGATGTGGCTTCTGCCGGTCGCTGCATTCTTCAGTATCGCAGGATTCTTCCATCATTACTATCTGATTATGCTGGCAGCTCCAATCGCCGCTTTGTCAGGTGCAGGCTGGACGGCGCTCGTTCGCCTTTATCAGGAAGAAAGCGGCTGGAAAAAACAGCTTCTGCCGATCGGAATTTTGCTGACAACCGCATTTGAATTGTATATTTTGAGTCCTTATCTCAGCGAAATCGGGATTATCTGGAGCATATTGATCGGCGCTTTCGGCATTGTCACAAGCTGCCTTCTCATCTTTTTCAAAAAAGGAAAGTCATTCAGCTACTATGTAGCACTTGCAGCGCTGCTCGGCATGCTGATCGGACCTTTCTATTGGACGACAGCAACGCTCGCTGACGGTGTAAACGGCATGATTCCGCAGGCCGGACCTAAATCCGCACAATCATTTGGCGGCGGAGGCGGAGGGAAGATGCAGAATAACAACGGCAGCGGACCTCCCGGATTCGGCAGCCAAGACGGTCAAACAGACAGTGATCAAAACAACAATAACGGACCTGGCTTCGGTCCTGGTTCAAACAGCAATGATTCTTCAGCTGATACCGGTTCCGGCCAAAACAGCCAAAATCAGAACGGCGAAGGCGCAAGCAGCCGTCAACAAGGCGGACCAAGCGGGGGCGGCAGCCCTGGAAGCGGCGAATCAGTCGATGAAGAACTGTTAAGCTACCTTGAAAAGAACAACACTGGTGAAAAATATTTATTTGCAGTCTCCAGCGCAACATCTGCTCAATCTTACATCATCAAAACAGGCAAAGCTGTGATGGCGATGGGCGGATTCTCTGGAAGCGATCCGATTTTGACGGTTGAAAAACTTGAGAAGCTCGTCAAAAACGGTGAAGTCAAGTACTTCATGATCGGCGACGGCCGAGGTCAAGACAATTCAGAAATCACCAACTGGATTAAAGAAAACGGAAAAGAAATTTCAAAAAGCGAATACAGCAGCTCTTCTTCAGATAACGATTCCCAGTCAGGCGGACCTGGCGGAAATCAGACGCTTTATAAAGTGGAGCTTGATTGATGAAAGGAAAGGTGATGAATATGCAGAGACAAGTCACATTTTCAATCGTAGTCCCTGTCTACAACGAAGCGGAAGTGCTTCAAAGCACCTATGACCGATTAAAAACCGTCATGGACTCGACAGGCGATCCCTATGAACTGATTTTTGTAAACGACGGTTCAAGCGATGACAGCATTCACATGCTGAAGTCGCTTGCTCAGTCAGACCCGGCAGTAAAATGCATCAATTTCTCAAGAAACTTCGGTCATCAGATCGCCATTACGGCCGGTACCGACTATGCTGCCGGCGAAGCGATCGTTGTGATCGACGCCGATCTGCAGGATCCTCCCGAATTGATTTTGGAAATGGCGGAAAAATGGCGCCAAGGCTTTGACGTTGTATACGCCGTCCGCACAAAGCGCGAAGGAGAAACATTTTTCAAAAAGCAAACGGCCGCCATGTTCTACCGCATTTTAAGAAAACTCACAGACGTTGATATCCCGGTGGATACGGGAGACTTCCGGCTCATGGACCGGAAGGTGGTCAATGAAATGAACAAGCTGAAAGAAAAAAACCCGTTCGTCCGCGGCCTTGTCAGCTGGCTCGGATTCAAGCAGACCGCCGTCTATTACGAGCGCCACGAACGGCTTGCAGGGGAAACGAAGTACCCGCTCAAAAAAATGCTGAAGCTTTCGCTCGACGGCATCACTTCTTTTTCCTTTCAGCCGCTGAAACTGGCAAGCTACTCAGGAATCGCGCTGTCAGCGGTCGGCTTTATATACGCCTTCATCGTCGTCTGCATGAAGCTGTTTACGACAAGCACCATTACCGGATGGTCTTCGATGATCATTTTGCAATGCTTGTTCAGCGGCTTTATCCTGATCATTCTCGGAGCGATCGGCGAATACATCGGCCGCATTTATGACGAAGTGAAAGACAGGCCGCTATATATCATTGACGGCAAATACGGATTTGAAGAACAGCGGCGGGCGGCAGCTCCGCAGCGCCATATCATGTAGAACGAGAGATCCAAAAGGAGGGATTCCGATGAGCATACTAGTTGTCGGGGGAGCCGGTTATATCGGTTCCCACGCCGTTTACACGTTAATTGAGAAAAAAGAAAAAGTCGTCGTTGTGGATTCCCTGGCGACGGGACACGCAGAAGCCGTTCACCCCGAATCTGCGTTTTATAAAGGGGATATTCGCGACCGGCATTTTCTCAAGCAAGTATTTGAAAACGAGGACATTGAAGCCGTCATGCATTTCGCAGCATCACCTATTCCATCACAGTCGAATCGCGTTTTTTCTTCTTTCAACGAAAACATGACAGGCATGGAAACCCTGCTTGGCGTGATGAAAGAATACGATGTCAGCCGGATCGTTTTCGCGTCAAGCGCAGCCGTCTACGGCAGTCCAGACCTGCCTGTCACGGAAGAAACCGAACCTGAGCCCGTTCACCCGCACGGCAAGGTCAAACGGATGATGGAGAAAATGCTGATGGAAGCGGAAAAAGCGTACGGCCTGAAATATGTGATCCTCCGCTCCTTCAATGCGTGCGGCGCCCACCCATCCGCCATCATCGGCGAAGACCGGGGGAGCGAAACACATCTCATTTCAAATGTTCTGCGAACCGCTCTCGGACACCTTCCTTTTGTTCACATAGATCACCCTGAAAACGGAACAGGCTTCCACGATTATGTTCACGTTCAGGATTTGGCAGAAGCACACGTGCTCTCCATCAGTCACATGCGGAAAGGCAAGGATAGCCGAATCTACAATCTCAGCTATGGCGAAAGCTACTCCGCTGAACAAATCATCCTTGCCGCCCAATATGTCACAGGCATTCCTCTCATCGCCGCAAAGCTGACAGAAACGGACATCGATTCACAAGCAACATTTGCCGCTTCTTCTTCCAAGGCCAGAAAAGAACTAGGCTGGACCCCGAAGCACAACAGCCTGATCGCAATCATCCGCGACGCCTGGAACTGGCACTCGGCGAATCCGAATGGGTATGCGGCGGAGAAGGTGAAGCAAGGGTGAAAAATGAACCGCACCCCCTATCGTTAGATAGTGTCTAACTATGGAGGTGCGGTTTTTTCTAATGATAAATGGATACTGTAAATCTAATCGACTACCCAATCATCCTAATAATCTATCAAGTAAGCAGTCGGGTGTTTTTTGTCCTGCAAATCAATCAGCATATCAATATATCCCGAGCCATACCAGATGAAATCATATGAAAATTGGATGGCCACATAATTTTTATTAAAATATTTAATTTCAGCCGAATTCACTTTTTTCACTTTCAAACCTGCTCCATCAAAAGCCTTTTCAAAATCCAAATTAAATTGCACTTCATCCTTATAATTTCTTTTCAGATAATTTTCCACAGTTTGAATGCGCTGGACACCTTCAGACATGATATCCTTGTCTTCAGCCCCATTGAGATATACATATTTTCCGTCTTCACTTAAATAATCATCCTCTCTGATTTTTCTGACTAGGTTTGTCTTTTTTTCGAAAATGTATTTATCAAATAAGTGTAGATATGTTCCATCCTCCGTCACCTTTGGAAAAACAGACAGGTAATCATTTAGTTTTCCTGACTCGATTGTTGCAGGCACTTCATCTTTATTGACAATCTGGTATTTTAAAAGATTTTGTTTTAAAAATATATAATATGTCTTCGTATCTCCATCGCCTGTATAATCCTTTACTCCGATCAGCATGTTTTTTTTATCAATAGCATAAAGATAGAGATAAATATCTTCAGAATCAGCTGTTGCTTTTATGGGCAGCTTTATCTTTTTTTCGCCTAACTCAGTTTGCACTTGCAGCATATTTGTATGATCTAACCGCAACTTGGGCAGCTGACGTCCTATTATATAGCGAATGGACCCTTTGGCATCCAAAAACCTGCTATTGTTTATGTGAGAGTAAAACATTTGATCAGATGAAAAAAGTACGGCATATGAATCCTGAAGCTCTTTATCTGTATATTGATAATAACGAAGCCCATCTTTACCACCGCGCATAACCGTATACTTATGATTTTCATGTCTTAACGTCGCATCGCCCGCTAATCCACTTTCAATTCTCATATACTCTTTAAATGCCGGACTGTCTTCTTTTGGATATCCTTTTTGATATGTGAATGCATCATCGTCTTTTCCGCAGTTGGTAAACACCAGCAAGCATATTATGAAAATGCCTAAGTATATAAACCATCTTTTTTTCATTGAGTATTTCTATCCTTTATGTTCCTTTTTATTTGAATTCCAAAAATGACAGAAGGCTTATCCCACTTTTGTGGCCTACCTTTGTCAAATAAGAAAAGGACTGAATAAAAACTCTTCAGTCCCTCTATGATTCAATTCCTAAATCAACTAAATAAGCGGTTGGCTGTTGTTTGTTTTTTTGTAAATCGACTAGTACATTAACAGAACCCGCTGTCCCAATTGGCTTCCCGTGATATGAAATATACAAAACTACATAATCTTTATTAAAATATTGGATATTAGCTATCCTTGCATCGCCCGCGTTAAAATCCATCTCTTTTGCAATTTTTTTGAAGTCAAACTTAAATTGAGCTTCATATTTGTCATTTCCTTTTAAATAATTATCCACGGTTTGTATCTGTTGAATACCATCAGGCATTACATTTGTTTCTTTTTCTTTAGCTCCGTTAATATAAACATATTTACCGTCTTTGCTTAAATAATCATCTTTTTTAATATCAATTAATTGATTGGTCCTTTTATCTAAAATCATATCATCAAAAAATAAGAGCGAATATCTTCCTGAATTGTCTACCTTGGTAAATAAATCATAGTAATCTTTTAACTTTCCTGTTGATAATGTGTTTTGCAGTTTTTCTTTAGTGATAACTGTCGACTCAATATTTGTTAATTCTTGCGTTATGAAAAGTCCTATTGTGCTATTAATACGATCTTTCATACTAAAATCTTGAATAACTACGGAAAAGCTTTTAGAATTCACTGCATATAAATTAATCTCTAATTCATCGGATTTCTTTACTCCATAGTTTTTCAAAAGCTGCGGCAAATCCAATGTTTTTTTATTTTTCTTTGTTTTCACTTCCAGTTGATTGTTCGACAACATTTTAATAGCAGGTAGATGATATTTTTCTTTGTCTTGTATAGGATGGTGCAACAACTTTTGTAAGCGTTCTATTTGGTACAAATTATTTAAAATCATTTTAGGTTTTTTTGCAGTAAACAAGGGCTTATAATATTCTTTTAACTGATCCTGAGTATATTGAAAGTACCGAATTGCTTGTCCTTGGTGATTGACTGTTGAAAATAAAGTAACATCATTCACTTCTATGATTTTTTGATCTGTACTGCCAGTAAGGTAGGATTTCATAAACTCAGTTAATCCACGGCTATCCTCCTTAGGAAAGCCTTTTTTATACGTTATCTCCTGATTTTGATCTTTTCCGCAGCCGGTGATTACCAGCAAGAGCACTATTAATGCGCTTAAATTTATAAACCTTTTTCTTATCATTGAACTGCTCCTATTCTGCTTCTTTTTTGTTAACTTCTTCAATTAAGTTAACAAAATCAGAGTCCTCAGTTTCATAAATATGCCCCGGTTTGGTGACACCGGAACCTTTTACTTCAAACTCCGGCTTTTCATCAATGAGATCGCCTAAAACATCCCCGTGTTGACTTTCGACTGAAACAATATCATCACTGTTTATTTTATGTTTCCCGCTTGCGGTATAGTAAGGGGAAAAACTCACAGTATCCTCTGTTCTGTATCCCGCAGCAGCGGTGATGTCCATTTTCTGAAGCTTTTGATAGACCTCAGGATTGGCGGATTTTAAATGATTAATGTCTTCAGTCATCGCCTCGCTGTCCATATCTGTATAAGCATTGCTGTAGTCTTTTCCATCATCATTATTTCTGTTATCTTCTTTAAAATCTAAATATTCACTCGTATCAGTAGTATGTCTTTTAGCAAGAGGACTGTCTGCGAGCCAACGTGCTCTATTAGCGCCGATAGCTAAGAGATTTTTATCATATGGGGTTCCGATTGTTGTGATGCTTCGGACATGATCAGGGTAATCCATCGCAAATTGCAGCGATCTTCTCCCGCCATAGCTGTGGCCGAACATATCGATCTTTGTCTCCTCATTCATCAGCCCCATCTCATTTAGCTTTTCTGCTAAGTCGTCACTTGTTGCTTGGCGATGTTCATTCATATGCTCTGTTTCGTAAACAATATGCAATCTTCCTGCTTTTACTTTGTATTGTTTTGAATCCTTTAACTTTTTCAATCCTTCTACTCTCTTAATTACTTTTTCGCCGTTTATTATTTCAACGATATAGTATTCTCTTGTTTTATCACTATTTATACGTATTATAATATCACCGTCTTTTGCTGCTTTTCTAACACTTTTATTAAATCCATCCCCATCATCCTCAATCCCATGCACATAAACAGAAACATTCTTATAATCCGAAAAATCACCTTTCACATGATTAACTGAATTATACAAGATTGAGATGTCTGTCAAGGCTTCGCGCATTGGGGCGCGGTGGGTGCGGGCGACATTGCTGAAATCTTGTTCAACCTGATCAAGGCCATTTTTTAGATTCTCGTATTGGCTAATTAAAAGAACGACGTCACTCGTAATATTGTTGCGTTTTCTTAAGTCTTCCGGTGAGGGGTCTTCCATAGACTCAAACTTGCGCCTGGCATTCTCCTGACAATCTTTTAAATCTTTTATCCAATCGTTGATTTCCGATTTGATATCAGCCACATTAAAATCCATTACGTTTTTTGATACAAAGTTCGGAAGTTCTTTATTTTCTATCGAAACCCATATTTTATTAAAAGCTTCAAGCAAACGGCTGGATTGAGCGTGCTGCAGTATTCGATTTGCTCTGCTTTCATGGCTTTTGATCATGTTTGTGATTTCTGGCTCTCTATTATAATATGCCATAACTCTGTTTCCCTTCCATCATTTCACTCTTTGCAGTTGTTGTGAGATTACGTTATCGACGCGCTTTAATTCCTTAATGATGTTTTTGGCGTTTGCGGAAAGTTCTTTGACTCTTTTTTTAAGTTCCGTCATGATCGATTTGATGTGCGACTTTGCTTCAGACCAGACGTCATCGAATTTTTCCCACGGAAATTCTGTTTCATACATCATTTCTCTGAGCATTGTGTCAAAATGGTGCAAAACTTCATCAAGTGTGGATAAATTTGATTCAAACTTTCCGGTTGCCTGGTGTAACGATTCACCGTTTACTTTTATTTCACTTTGGACTCTTTCAGCCGAAAATGTATGGTTTCTTTCCGATCTTGACTGCGGCTGAACATTGGCCGGTTTGTCGGATTCGTCCGTCAGTTCGACCGCTTTTGCAAAACACCGGACACTGTCTGCAAAATATAATAAACAGCTGCTCGCTTTACTGAAAAAGTTGATGTTGTCGCTCATTTTTTTCTGCAGCGCTGCGGCGGCTTTTCCGCTGTGCCGGTCTAATTCTTCACGAAAAAACACCATATTCTCAAATACATGGCTAAAGGCGTTTTCCAGCTGACTGATGGTCCCCGCTGCCTTATGTGAAAGTTCTTTGTTGAAGCGAAAATGTCCCATCGTCATTGCTCCTTATTTTCGTTTTTTCCTGCTTCAGCTTCTGTTAGCAACTCATCAAGCTGCAATTCTTTTTGATCCACATATCCGTAATGGTACACAACTTCTATATCTTGTTTATTAAATAACACTAGCTGCTCTTTCGGGTCGGTAAATCCGTTTGGATAGTCGACAGCTGCATAATCTCTGATGACATGGTTTGTCTCAGAAAACATTTGCCGCCCAATGATAAGCAGACGTCTTGAATCATGATGTAAGCCGACAACACTGCCGACAGGAAGATAGTTCTTTTTTAACAGCATAATTGATTATCCCTCTTTTTCTCTGAAATTGGACATATATACAAGTTGTAAAAACATAGGAAAATCATAGCAAAAAGGCATCATTTCATTCAACGAACTAAAGTACCGTGAAATTTTACCTATTTAAATCAAAGACTTTTGATTTAATGTTCGCTCTTTACGTAAGGTTCGTCGGTGTCATTAGTATGTTACAGTGAGGCCTTAGCACTGAAGTGTTCCATCATACTTACGGGAACTTTCAGATAAAGTTTCACAAAAAAACCGCCATAATAGGCGGCATCATGAAGATATAAAGCGTAATCGCTTACGATTTTCCTCTAATAAAAAGAATCTAGTCATCTTCCATTTTTTACATGTTTTTCTGTGCATCTCTCAATATGCAACCTTCTTAGAAGTGACTTCATTTGAAAAATTATTGTGAAAATATATTTTTAGCTTGAATTTTGCACAATCTCGAGATAAAATACAGTCAAAATAATAGAAGATCACTTCTTGTATATAATCAGTAATAGGGTCTGATTGTTTCTACCTGGCAACCGTAAATCGCCAGACTACAAGGAAGTTTGAATAGATTTGATCATGTAAAAAGTGTATTGCGCAAACAATATATCTATTTTTCATTTGCTCTTATTTTTCATGCTTTCTTTATCGGAACCCATGAAAAGTAAGAGCTTTTTTATTTTCAAAAAACATTCGGGAGTTGGCATCATGTATTTTCTCATTAACATTTTAGGCATTTTTATTGTCATGTCCGTGATTTATTTTTGTTCCCCGCGAAAGAAAAGCATAAAATGGAGGCCGATTCTCTCCCTTTTCATCGTTGAGCTTTTGGTGACGTGGTTTATGCTTGGGACAAAAATCGGCGGATGGGCCATCAACCTGATCGCCTCTTTCTTTTCGTGGCTGATCGCTTGTGCAAGCGACGGTATCGCGTTTGCCTTTCCGTCCGTGATGGGCAATGAAACCGTTGACTTTTTCTTCAGCGCCTTGCTGCCGATTATCTTCGTCGTGACATTTTTTGATATACTGGCTTATTTCGGAATTTTAACATGGATGATTGATAAGATCGGCTGGGTGATTTCGAAAGTGTCACGCCTTCCTAAATTAGAAAGTTTCTTTTCGATTCAAATGATGTTTCTGGGCAATACTGAAGCTCTCGCTGTCATCCGCGGGCAATTGGCCGTATTAAAGGACAACCGCTTGCTGACGTTCGGCATCATGAGCATGAGCAGTATCAGCGGATCGATTCTCGGGTCCTATTTAACAATGGTTCCTGCGACATACGTATTTACAGCGATTCCGTTGAACTGCTTAAATGCGTTGATCTTGGCCAGCATTTTAAACCCGGTGGAAGTCGATAAGGATGAAGACATCATTTACGTACCGCCAAAAGAAGAGAAAAAGGACTTTTTCTCAACGATTTCAAACAGCATGATGGTCGGAATGAACATGGTCATCGTCATTCTCGCCATGGTCATCGGATATGTCGCTTTAACCTCATGTTTGAACGGAATTTTAGGGTTGATCATGGACGGTTTGACGATTCAAAAAATCTTTTCTTACATCTTCAGTCCGTTCGCATTCCTGCTTGGACTGGCGCCGAGTGACGCGATGTATGTCGCGCAGCTGATGGGCATGAAACTCGCCACGAATGAATTCGTCGCGATGATGGATTTAAAAACGCAGCTGGACGCGATTTCACCCCATACAGCCGCCGTGGCCACAACATTTTTGACGTCGTTTGCCAACTTCAGTACGATCGGGATGATCTATGGAACGTATAATTCCTTATTTAACGGGGAAAAATCGGCGATTATCGGAAGAAATGTGTGGAAGCTCCTTGTCAGCGGAATAGCGGTGTCGCTGTTGAGCGCGGGGATTGTCGGGTTGTTTGTGTGGTAACCGAATTTTTAATCAATCATCTCTTAACTTGCCATTCACGTGGCAAGTTTTTTTGTTGTTTTTTGTAAAGTCTACTTTACGTAAAGTGAACTTTACTATATAATTGGGTAAAAATACAAAACTCTAATAAGGAGGAGATGTCATGGCTTTGCGAAAAACCTATTACATTATTGGAGGATTGTTTGTCTTTATATTTCTTGCAAAAATGATCTTCGGCTTAGCTGCTGGTTCAATATCTTTAATGGAACTTTTAATGTTTGGCACATTAGCTTTTTTAAGTTTTGCCGGAGGATACCTCTACCCGCAATTCAAACAAAAGGATGAAAGATCTCAACACATCAGACAAAAAGGAATGCAGTATTCCATGATTGCTTTATCCGTGTACCTTCTCGTGCTCATCATCGGAATGCAAATGGGCTTTATCACATTAGCGGGAGTTGATGTGATTCGAATATTGGTTTCATTACAGATTATCACGGTATTTTCATCATGGATTATTCTATCTAGGAAGTTTTAAACTGTTTTTATTCATTATTTGAAAAAGCACCCTTGAAACAGGGTGCTTAGAAATCTCTTCACTATTAAACTTGTCGATCCCAATGCCGGTGCCCGCCGATCGCTTCGACCAGCTTTTTGCCGAAGTCGTCTTTGTTCTTATCATCGCGAGAGGTGATAATGCCCGGCTGTGCAGCCGCATGGGATCCGGCGGCGGACAGCAGGAGGTCGATCCCTTTGCCTGCGGCTCCGATCGCTTTATAATGTCCGAATGCTTCATTGATAAAATCCGATGCGGCTTTATGCAATTGCAGGCGTTCAATGCTTTCTTGGCCGCCCGGAATATAAACGGCATCGTACAGCACGGAATCGACCGTCTGCAAAGTGTTTCCGACTTCTATTTCTGTGCCGCTGGTCCCTTTGATCACACCGAGTGCCGAGCTGACAATGTCCGGCATGATGTCGGCTTTTTTGAACTCTTTCAACACCCGGCTGAGGTCCTCATCATCAAAACCTTGTTCTGCTAAAATGGCGACGGTCCTCGTCTGCGGTCGTTTCACCGTGTTCTCCTGGCTTAGTGCAGGGGATTTGAACGTCACGTTGGAGCCTTCGTCTTTTTCAGGGGGTTCTACACCTACACCGGCAGCGATTTGCTTGGCAAGCTCCCCGTCAACCCTGTTAAACATATGAACGACTTGGCGGCGGACGTCCTTGCTTTTGACCTTTCCGACTTCAAAGCGGAACGCCGAAATGATATGTTCTTTTTCAACGGGAGACATGCTGTTCCAAAACAGCTTTGCCTGCGAATAGTGATCATTAAAGCTTTCGCTGCGCTGGCGGATTTTTTTGCCCTCGACTTTTTCCTCGTAGTGCACATATCCGCCTTCTTCTTCTGAAGCAGGCGCCGGATCGTTGTTTTGCAGCGAATTTTTATGATAAGCGACAGGCCCTTTATTAATCGTCATCCTGTGATAGCCGTCATATTGGTTGTTATGGAACGGACAGACCGGCCGGTTGATCGGAATTTCGTGAAAGTTCGGACCTCCCAATCGGATCAGCTGTGTGTCCGTATAGGAAAAGAGCCGGCCCTGCAAAAGCGGATCGTTTGTGAAATCGATGCCCGGGACAACATGGCCCGGATGGAAAGCGGCCTGTTCCGTTTCGGCAAAAACGTTATCCTGGTTTCGATTCAGCGTCATTTTGCCGATGATTTTGACAGGGACGATTTCTTCCGGCCAAAGCTTTGTCGGATCAAGGATATCGAAGTCAAACTTGAACTCGTCTTCTTCGTCAATCATTTGCACGCCGAGCTCATACTCCACTTCATCGCCTCTTTCGATCGCTTCCCACAGATCGCGGCGGTGATAGTCGGGATCTTTTCCGGCGATTGTCTGCGCTTCGTCCCAGACGAGCGAATGGACGCCGAGGACAGGCTTCCAGTGAAATTTAACAAAGCGCGCCTTGCCTTCTTCATTTACAAACCTGAACGTATGAACACCGAAGCCTTCCATCATCCTGTAGCTTCGCGGAATCGCCCTGTCTGACATCGCCCACATGATCATGTGAGCCGTTTCTTCGTTGTTGGCGACAAAGTCCCAAAACGTATCGTGCGCCGTAGAAGCCTGCGGCATTTCGTTATTCGGTTCCGGCTTAAAGGAATGCACAAGGTCAGGGAACTTTATGGCATCCTGAATGAAGAAAACAGGGATGTTGTTGCCGACGAGGTCGTAGTTCCCTTCTTCTGTATAAAACTTTGTCGCGAATCCTCTGACATCGCGGACGGTATCACCCGATCCCCTGGAACCGGCTACAGTCGAGAACCTGACAAACACCGGTGTTTTCACTGACGGATCTTGAAGAAACTTTGCTTTCGTATACTCCGTCATCGGCTCATAAACCTGGAAATAGCCATGCGCGCCAAAACCCCTCGCATGGACGACCCGCTCCGGAATCCGTTCATGGTCGAAATGGGTCATTTTTTCACGGAAATGAAAGTCCTCCATCAGCGTCGGACCGCGCACGCCTGCTTTTAAGGAGTGTTCGTCTTCAGATACGCGCAAACCCTGGTTCGTCGTCATTTTTTTGCCCCGGTTGTCAGACCGGTACTGTTCAAGTTGCTGATCCTTGCTGTGCTCATTGACGTTGCGGCGGCCATCATTTTTATTCACTTGTCATCCCTCCCCATTCTTATTCCCTATGTAGTTGATCTGGATTGCTATTTTATGATTTACCCTGTCTGTCAGCGAGTTAAACGCAACGCTCGTTAAGGGGAAATGTGTTTTTTAATAAATTCAAAGTTTGGACAAGAAAACGAATTAAACCGATTTTAAAGGTACACATATTTCACAATACGGGTTGCTCACCATATCACCCATGTATTTTTCCATCATTGGTCTGTTGTCCAGTTGAAATTCATTATTTTGCAGAGATGAAAAAATTTCAGAATATGCTTTTTGAATATCTTCTGCTGTATGTTTAACATCGTAAATCATGTATTTTCCGCCGGAAATTTCCCCCTCAAAAACTGAATCATCGACTTGATAATCAAGCGGTATCACAATACAAGCATCAAATCTACACTGATCAGGAGGTGTTGTTTCCGGGTTATCCTGTGGAATCGCAAACAGAATGGCGGATTCAAGAAGATCTTTTTTCTTAGCCCATTTTTTTAACGCTTCCATTACCTCAATGTTGGCGGGGCCGTATGGACCAACTCGGCGCATATATGCAATGCGATAGTTTGGAAGTGTTTCGATTTTGAATTTCATAGGGTTTTTCTTCCTTTCCTGATTGTTGTTCGTTACGTTTCGAATGTAACATGCTTTAAAAATAAATACATTTATATTTTTAAAATTTTCTGTATATTTTAAAATGATCATTTTCACAACAAAAAAGAGGATATTCAGAGATCATCCGAACATCCTCTTTCTTTGTTTAATTGAGTGTTTTGCCGTTTGAAGCAATCAAGTCTTTATACCAGTAAAAGCTTTTTTTGCGAATGCGGCGCAAGTCTTTCAAATCAAATTCGTCGCGGTTCACATAAATAAATCCGTAGCGTTTTGAACAGCCTTGATGGGTTGAAATCAAGTCGATGGCAGACCATGGGGAGTAGCCGAAAACATCGACTCCATCCGTGATCGCCAGCTGAATTTGCTTAATATGTTCCTTTAAATAATCGATGCGGTAGTCGTCATTTACGACATCTCCGTCTTCAAGCTGATCAAACGCGCCGAGGCCGTTCTCAGTGATGATCAGCGGCAGCTGATAGCGGTCATAGATTTCGCGTAGCGTCGAACGGAAACCGACAGGGTCGATCTCCCAGCCAAATGCGTTTTTCTTTAAGTGCGGGTTGCTGCTTCCCCTGTATACGCCTTCTTCTCCCGTCTGCAAATGCTGGTCGCCGCCTCGCGCAGCCGTGTCGCTGCCGTCATCCCTGCTCGCTTCAGCCGTTTGCGATGTATAGTAGTTAAACGCGATAAAGTCCGGCTTGGCTGACCGCAGAATATCCATATCTCCTTCGGCGATGACTGGTGTGCAGTCTTTTTCTTTCATATATGCCCATGCCGTTGTATTGTACCGTCCGAATACGGCCATATCCAAGTAAAGCCAGTTGCGGATCGCATTATAGTTAAAAGCCGCCAGCACGTCCTCCGGTTTCGAAGAAGCGGGATAGATGAGCGCGATATTCGGCGCAGGACCGATTTTTGCTTCCGGCAGCATCTCATGGCAAAGCTTGATCGCCTTCGCCTGTGCGACAAGCATGTGATGGTTTTGCTGATAAAGCTCTTTTTTCGGGTTTTCCAAGTTCGGATCGAGTGTGCCGAGTGCAGCCCCGTGGAGAATCATCATATTTTGTTCATTAATGGTCAGCCAGTATTTGACGCGATCTCCGTAGTTTTCAAAAAGGATCTTCGCATATTTTTCAAAGGCATCAATCGTGGCCCTGTCCGACCAGCCCCCTTTTTTCTGCAAAGCATTCGGCAGATCAAAGTGGTACATCGTAACAATCGGTTCGATTCCATATTTCAGGAGTTCATCGATCAAACGGCTGTAAAATTCGATGCCCTTCGGATTAATATCGCCGTCCCCGTCAGGAATGATGCGCGTCCAGGCAATCGAAAAACGGTACGCTTTGAAGCCCATTTCCGCAAACAAAGCGATATCTTCTTTATAGCGGTGGTAATGGTCGCTTGCGACTTTAAAATCGGTTGTCCCTTCCGGGTAGCTTTCGCGCGCATCGATGACGGAAGGCCCTTTTCCATCTTCATCCCAAGCGCCCTCCACTTGGTAAGCGGAAGTAGACGCGCCCCACAAAAAATCTTCCGGAAATTGAGCTAATGTTTTATATTTCATGATTATTTTCCTCCCATGGTGATGAAATTAAAGTGATGATCTGTTCTTCAGTTTTCACCTTTTTTTGATCCGTTGGAATGATATCCGTGTATTGACCGGAATTTGTAACGATGATCGGTGTTGTCACGTCAAACCCTTCTTCTTTCAAAGCGTCCAGATCGAATTCTGCGAGTATATCACCCCGTTTCACTTTTTGCCCCTGCACCGCTTTAGCATTGAAGTGCTTTCCGTCGAGTCTGACCGTGTCCATTCCGATATGAATTAAAATCTCGGCTCCGTTTTCTGACGTTATGCCGTATGCGTGACCCGTCGGAAATGCCGTTGTCACGATGCCGTCCGCAGGGGCGGTGACAACGCCTTTTGACGGAAGCACCGCGATTCCTTCTCCTAGCGCCCCCGATGCGAACACTTTATCTGATACTTCTGTTAACGGCAGGACTTCTCCTTGCAAAGGGCTGTAAATTGGTTCACCGCCGCTGTTTTCAACAGGCGGCTCTTTCGTCTCCTCCACAGGGTCGTCAAAGCCGACAATGTAAGTGAGCAAAATTGATAAAACAAATGAAACTGTAATTCCGATGATAAAGCCGAGAAAGCCCGGTCCGTAAAAAATCGGAATCGTCAACAAGCCCGGGGCGCCGGAAGCGAGGGCGACGCTGCCGGAGTATCCGATAATGGCTCCGCCTGCCGCCGCACTGATGACACCGCATACAAACGGCTTTTTCAGTCTGAGCGTCACCCCGTAGACGGCCGGCTCTGTAATCCCGAATATCCCGGTAACGGCAGCAGAACCTGCCAATGCCTTCAACTTCTTGTTTTTCGTCTTCAGCATGACGCCAAATGCGGCTCCTGTTTGGGCAAACACGGCGGCTGCCGTCGCCGGTTTGATGTAGTCCTTGCCGTGGACGGCAATGTTGTTCAAAATGACAGGGACGATCCCCCAGTGTATGCCGAAGATGACAAGGATTTGCCATAAGGCCGCAATAATCGCTCCTGCCAGAATCGGGCTGAGATCAAAAACGGACAGAATCGCCGCCGCGATCCCGTTTCCTGTGTAAACACCGAGCGGCCCGAATATGATCAAGGTTAACGGCACCATCACCGTCAGGCAGATTAAAGGGGTGATAAAGTTTTTCACGCTTTCATGGATAAAGCGCATACATAATCTTTCAAGATAGCTCATCACAAATACGGCAAGGATAATCGGGATAACGGTTGACGTATAATTCATCAAGACGACCGGAATGCCGAAAAACTCCGTCTGGGCGCCGCTGTTTTTCAGTTCGAGTATCGTTGGATAGATCAGCGCCCCGGCAATCGTCAGCGCTATGAACGGGTTCGCTCCGAATTTTTTGGCGGCCGTAACGGCGAGCAGCAAAGGCAGGAAATAAAACAGGCTGTCGGCTGCCGCGTATAGAATCGTATATGTCGTCTCTTCCGGCGAGAGCCAGCCGGCATTTGTGCAAATCAAAAGCAGGCCTTTTAAAATCCCCGCTCCCGCCATGACGCCGAGCAGCGGAGTGAAAATGCTGGATACGACATCTACCAATCTACCGGCGAGGCTTCCTTTCTCTTTTTGACCGTGATCGGCCGCAGAACCTTCCAACAGTTGAGAGATCCGGCCGATTTCTTGATAGACTTCAGGAACTTTATTGCCGATAACGACTTGAAATTGTCCGCCGCTCTCCACTACGGTTACCACGCCATCCGTATTTTCAAGCGCTTCCCTGTCTGCTTTGGAACGGTCTTTCAGTTTGAAGCGGAGCCTTGTCGCGCAATGGACTAGCGATAAAACGTTTTTCTCCCCGCCGACGCGCGCCAAAATATTTTTTGCCATTGATTGAACATCCATCGTTGATCATCTCCTGTCTCTCCTAAAGCCCTATCAAGCTGTTATAAAATAAAAAACCTAAACTAGAGCCCGTCAAAGAAGGCTTAGTTTAGGTTTTGCCTGCCGAACAGTAACAATCCCGTGTTAAGACATCAAGTAAATAAAAAAACCTAAATCACTGTGAAACAAGGGCATAAGAGTGCCGCTTCACAGTCATTTAGGTTTTGCCTGCATGATCAGTAACAATCCTAACAACCTGTATAAGTTGATGTAAGTAAAAAGTAGCATACATTTATCCAATTGTCAACGCTTTCATTTTGACATCATCCTCTATTTTTGATGAACGACCCGCTCGATATGAATCGTCAAATACAGAAGCTCTTCGTTTGTCAGCTGATGGCCGTATTCTTTTTCGATGTACTGCTTGATTTTATTAGTGCAGACATAAGCGTCACGGTACTTATTTTTGACGGTTTCAAATAAAAAGTCGTCCCGGCTTTCCATATAGGTTCCGCTGAACAGCCGCTGCGCGAAAAATTTCAAATGGGTAATGAAGCGGTAATAGTGAAGCGCTTCTTCGTCAAAGTCGATATGAAAGTGATATTTGACGATGCTTAAAATTTCCTGCATGACTTTCGTAATATTGACGATGTTCGGCATTTCTTCATTCAGCTCGGCGTTTACGATATGGAGCGCGATAAAGGCGGCTTCATCCTCCGGAAGAGCTGCCCCCGTCTTCTTTTCAATGATGGCCAGCGCCTCTTTGCCGATGGCGAACTCATCTTTATACAGCCGTTTCGTCTCCCAAAGCAGGGCGTTTTTAATATCCAGACCCTTTTTATGCCGTTCGACGGCGAAATGAATATGGTCGGTCAGCGAGACATAAATGCTGTCATTCAGCTTCTTGCCGAGCTTTAATTTCGCATAGGAGATAATTTTTTCAGACATTTCCATAAATTCGATCGGAATTTCGTCCAACAGCGTCTTAAATCTTTCTGATACATCTTTATTATCAAGCCTGAAAATCTTCTCGATTCTCGATTCATCCACCGCTTCACCAGGCTTTTTTTGAAAAGCGATTCCCCTGCCCATGACCACTAATTCCTGACCCTGTTCATTTAAAACACTGATCACATTGTTGTTGATCACTTTGGCAATTTTCACATCGCGCCACTCCCATCTTGTAAGGGGATTTTTTTATATTTCTTTTTTCATATGGTACACATTGATTGTACAACCTTTTTGGCCTAGGTCAATATGTTTCAGTCAACGTCCGAAATATTTACATTTTACAGAATGCCCGTCCGTTCCCGATTTATAAAAAAAGAGCCGCAGTGCGGCCCTGTAAAAAACCCTTTTAAAAAATAAGCAAAATTCCCGCTGCGACTGACGCCAGACCCGCAAAATAAACGAAGTCTTTTCCGGAAAGCCGCGCTGTTTGATAGTAGGTGCGGTCTTTTGTACCGGTAAACCCTCTCGCTTCCATAGCAACGGCGATTCTTTCCGATTTGCGGATGCCTTGCGAAAACAAAGGCAGCGCATAGCGAATAAACGCCTTCCAGCTGTTTTTTTGTTTATAGCCCCTGATTTTGTGCGCTGCCTTCATCTGCGAAAGCTCAGACTGAAAAAGCGGGACAAAACGGAAGCCGGCCAGCAAGCCATAAGCCCATTTAGGCGACAGTCTGCATTGATGAATCAGGCTCATAATAAACTGCGTCAAATCGGTTGTTGATGTAAACAAAAGACCGTATGTGACAAAGCCGAGCATCCGGAGCGCGATTGTCAGCCCATTGCCGACGCTTTCCTCGGTGACGCGGAACCAGGCCCATTCCCAAATCGTTTCCTCGCCTTTTCCAAAAGCGGCCATCATCCAGAATACGAGAATAAAAAAGACGAGATAAGGCAACAGCCGTTTACTTAAATAAGACAAAGTCCATCCCCCGAAAAAAATTCCGACGGCAACCGCAAACAGCCAAATGAATAGAGTCGGTTTCGGATTTGAAACAAACATGAGCATGCACATAACCAGAAGGTGGGAAAAGAGCTTGGCGCTCGGGTTCAATGCCGAAAGAAGTGAACCATTGCTTTTCATACGGGAACCCTCTCCTTTCTTTCATGCATGAACCGGTAATGAAGCGGCGGTATCAATGAAAAGCGGCGGACCAGGCCTTGATCAGAGAATAATCGATACGGCGTTCCTTGATATGCCGCTTCCCCTTGATGAAACACGATGACCCGGCCTGAATGCTCGTCTACGATGTCCATGTCATGCGTCACCATCACAATTGTCGTTCCCCGTTCCTGCCGTTCCTTTAACCGCTTGATTAATTCTTGCGCCGTCCTTTCGTCCTGACCGAATGTCGGCTCGTCAAGCAGCAGCAGATCCTGGTCAAACAAAAGCATCGTCGCAACGCTTAAACGCCGTTTCTGCCCGAGGCTTAATGTAAAGGGGTGCGCTTTTTGATGAGCATCAAGTCCGAATTCCTGCAGCAATTCAGCCGTTTTCTTTTCGACCCGGTCCTCCGGCCAACCCCGCTGTCTCGCCCCGAACGCGATCTCATCAAACACCGTGTCCCGAATAAATTGAAGCTCGGGATTTTGAAAAACAAAGCCGGCCTTCTCATAGAGCGTACGGTCGGACCATTTCTTCAGCTCCCGATCCTCCAGATAAAGGCGCCCTTTTTTGACCGCTTCAAGCCTGATCAGACTTTTTAAAAACGTACTCTTTCCACTGCCGTTCTCGCCGATGACCGAAATCCATTCCCCCCTTGGAATCTCAAGGGTGATGCCGTCGGCCACGATCTTTTTCCGATAGCCGATCGCCGCGTCGTCTGCGCGGATCAATATGTCTCTGTCCGCTGCAGGCCTGTTTTTCGCTTCCTCCTCTTTCATTTTCAATGTAGAAGAGAGCTTGACGGCGAGCGGATGATCATCTTGTGTGATGACATCTTCCCATACCGCAGGGTACAGTTTCGGCTGCCAGATGCCCGCCGCTTTCATCTCCGGCTGAAAATGTTTCACGATTTCTTCCGGCTTTCCGTCAGCAGTGATCTGTC
Organism: Bacillus sp. B19-2; assembly: GCF_022832475.1. Lineage (NCBI taxonomy): Bacteria > Bacillati > Bacillota > Bacilli > Caryophanales > Bacillaceae > Bacillus > Bacillus sp. B19-2. The sequence goes on along the minus strand of NZ_JALHKQ010000002.1, from coordinate 190,368 downwards.
CCTTTCCATTGAAAAGAATGACGCGGTCCATCCACTCGATACAGCCGTCCAGCACGTGTTCGACGAACACCATCGTCTGTCCGCTTTTTCGGGAAACATTACGGAGCAAGGCAAAGATGTCTTTCCGGCTGGCCGGGTCCAGCTGCGCAGTCGGCTCGTCAAAAAACAGCACTTCAGGCTCCAGAGCGAGCAGGCACGCTAATGCGAGTCTCTGCTTCATCCCGCCTGACAAGGTTTCGATCGGCGTTTTCTTATCTATCTTTAATCCGACTTGCTCCATCAGCTCCGAGATGATGCCGTCCATATCTTTTCGGGAGACGGACCGGTTTTCCAGGCTAAAAGCGATTTCCTCATCAACATGAAGCATGCAGAACTGCGAATCCGGATCCTGAAACATAACGCCGGCGCTCTTTCTGCGGTTGACTTCGCCTGTGACTTCAGCTTCGATATGTTCAGGAATGATGCCGGAAAGCACGGACAACAGCGTCGATTTGCCGCTTCCGCTCGGACCGAGTATCAGCACTTTTTCGCCCTGCCCAATCGACAGCGAGACCCGGTCCAGGACTGTTTCAGGACGATGATAAAAACGGACGGAAAGGTTACTGCATCCGAGAAATGAACGCATCGGCATCATCCTTCTTCCGCTGTTCCTTCATGATCTCATACTGATTCAGGACTCCCGTTTTCGCAAGCGCTTCGACAACGGCTTTTGCCAGCCAGCCGCCGAGTACAATGCCGCTGATGATTTGGATGATAAGCGTCAAGATCAGCGTTTGCGTCGTATAGTAGGCAAAACCATTCGCCATCAGGCTGTATGTCATGCTTCCGACCGCGGCAAGCGCACCGGAAAGCATAAGGGTAAACAAGTTATAACGCTTATAGCGAAAGATCGCAAACGCGATTTCCGCACCGGCTCCCTGGAACACACCGATTAATAATGCTGACAGCCCAAAGTGGCTTCCGGTCAGCAGTTCGACCGCCGCAGCTGCCGTCTCGGCAATCAGCGCCGCCCCCGGTTTACGGATGATATAAGCGACAATCGGGCTGGCGATCACCCAGATACCGAACATAAAGTTCGCACCGACGGGCCCGACAATAGCTGAAACAGGGATCCACAAGGTGGACCATCCTAAGTAAATGACGCCGCATGCAACAGACAAGATCACTGCCATCACGACTTCTTTCATGTTCCAATTCATCGTCTCACCGCCTCCATTTCCACAGGCCAATCTTCAACCGTATAAGCCATCTCCCAAAAGCCGTATTCAAGCTGACAGCTTTGCAAAAAGAGCTCCTTCATTTTTTCTTTTTCAGCCTTGCCCGCTGTTTCGGCCCATTCATCCAGGCGGGCGCAAAACTTTGTCGTGATTGAATCGGTTCTGTCTCCGTAAAAACAGATCCAGTCATAAAATGGATGCGACGGGTCAGGCTGAACGTCCATCATCAATTTTTTTCCGATCTCCCAATATGTCCACGGACAAGGCAGCAAGACGGCTAATATCTCTCCCAGCGTGCCTTCGTGCGCCGCCGTCAGCATATGGCGGATATAATGATGTGCAGAAGGTGCAAGCGGATAGCCCTGCAGAGATTCATACTCCACCCCTGCGGCCCGGCACAGGTTGTTGTGCGGGTGTACTTCGCTGTTTAATACAAACGAAATCTGCTCATGAAACATCTCCATGTCTTTCCGGTTTTGACACTTGGAAATCGCAATTCCGTAGATTTGAATAAAAGCGTTCAAATACTCATAATCTTGCTTCACATAATGAATAAGCTGCTCCTTTTTCAGCCTCCCGGACGCCAGCCCCAATACAAACGGATGCTCAAAAATGGCTTCAAAAATAGGGTCTGCCTCGCGGCGCAGTTCTGCAGAAAAACTCATGTAGATAGCCTCCTCAGCAATCGGTTTTATAAGGAAGGCACAGGGGGAGCGAGCCGCTTTATACGCAAAAAAGCCGCCCCAAAATGGAGCGGCCTTTGTATGATGAAATCATAAAGACACCGGCTCCACTTCCCTACGCTAGTATGAACTAGATCAGGTTCAAAGGGTCCAAGATCGCTTCTTGTCTCAGCCGGCTTACGGCTCCCCTAGTGGACTTCCTATTACATTAACTTTTACTCTACACATCAATGATTATGATGTCAACCTGAGTTTTTCAGTTTTATTCTTGTATAGAACCGCCGGGTTTCATACAGAAGATGCAGCGGGCAAAAAATATTTATGGAAAAATGTTAATTTTCTGAAACCTTTTTGCAGGCTTGTTCGTCTAATATAGTGAAGACAAAAAAATTTGGAGGGGATATTTATGATGATGTTTATCTTGATTTTGACAATGGCTGTGTATTTGTTCTATTCTTTCAGCAAAGACAACCGGCCGGCCAAAAGAACCAACAAGAATCATCAGACACTGACTGTTATTAGGGAAAACCCTTTTACCGCCCCTTCCAATGATGTCAATTGCTAACTTGATAGACAACAAGCAAGCCGCCCGTGATTGGGCGGCTTTTTACGTTTTTATGATTGAAATTGTTCCGCTTCAGTCGATCCCTTCAGTGCAGTAGTTGATGAAGTTCCGCCTGTCACAACCTGGGCGACTTCATCAAAGTAGCTCGTTCCGACTTCGCGCTGATGCCTTGTCGCCGTATAGCCGTGGACTTCGCTGGCAAACTCGGCCTGTTGCAGATCAGAGTACGCCGCCATTCCGCGGTGCTTATATTGGCGTGCCAATTCAAACATGCCGTGGTTTAAGGCGTGGAAGCCTGCCAGTGTGACAAATTGAAATTTATAGCCCATTTCACTGAGCTGTTTCTGGAAGTTCAAGATCGTGTTGTCATCCAGTTTGGCCTTCCAGTTGAACGAAGGGGAGCAGTTGTAGGCGAGCAGTTTGCCCGGGAATTTTTCATGGATCGCCTGTGCAAATCGGCGGGCTTCTTCAATATTCGGCTCAGACGTTTCACACCAGATCAAATCGGCATACGGCGCATACGCCAAACCTCTGGCAATCGCTTGATCAAGGCCCGGCTTTGTTTTGAAGAACCCTTCCGCTGTTCGCTCTCCCGTCAAAAACGGCGCATCATATGAATCGACGTCGCTTGTGATCAAGTCGGCCGCATTCGCGTCCGTACGGGCAATAAGAATGGTCGGGACTCCCATCACATCTGCGGCGAGACGCGCGGCAATCAAATTACGCACCGCTGTTTGCGTTGGAAGCAGCACTTTTCCGCCCAAATGCCCGCACTTTTTCTCAGACGACAGCTGGTCTTCAAAGTGAACTCCCGCGGCGCCAGCTTCAATCATGCTTTTCATCAGCTCGAACACATTCAGCTGTCCGCCGAAGCCCGCTTCAGCGTCGGCCACAATCGGAGCAAACCAATCGATGTCTTCTTTTCCTTCCATATGGTGAATTTGATCGGCGCGCTGCAGTGTGCGGTTGATTTTTTTGACGACTTCCGGCACGCTGTTTGCCGGATAAAGGCTTTGGTCAGGATACATGCTCCCTGACATATTGGCATCGGCAGCCACCTGCCAGCCGCTTAAATAAATCGCTTTCAATCCGGCTTTTACTTGCTGCATGGCTTGGTTCCCGGTCAAAGCGCCCAGCGCCGGCACGAAATCCTCTGTGTGGAGAAACTTCCACAGCTTTTCGGCGCCGCGCCTTGCAATCGTGTATTCAATCTCGAGCGTCCCCCTCAACCGAATGACGTCAGCCGCTTGATACGGCCTTGTGATCCCTTTCCAGCGTTCTTCATGCTCCCAGCTTTCTGCGAGTTGTTTTTCTTTCAGCATCGCACATTCCCCCATCATATTTTTTCATAAGCGGGTATCGTTAGAAATTCCGCGAATTCATCATCCAAAATCAGCTGTTCAAATAACTGTCCGGCCTCTTCGAACCGGCCGCTCCGAAAATGTTTCATACCGGCTTCTTCGAAGATTTTCTGCATTTCTTCCTCTTTCATCATCTTAACCATTTCGGAGGTCACTTTCCGGCCATCGTCAAGAACCCCTTTCGGATGGCGAATCCATTGCCAAAGCTGGGCTCTGGAAATCTCCGCCGTTGCTGCGTCCTCCATTAAGTGGTCGATCGGAGCGGCGCCTCTGCCCGACAGCCATGAAGCTAAATAACGGATGCCGGCGCTGATATTAGTACGGACGCCTGCTTCTGTAATCCGGCCTTGCGGTACTTCCAGCAAGTCTTTTTCCTTGACCTTTACGTCTTCCCGCTTTCTATGAATCTGGTTCGCAGACGGCATATGCTGATTGAATACATCGAGCGCCGTTTGAATCATGCCGGGATGTGCGATCCATGTTCCGTCATGGCCGTCTTTTACTTCACGTTCCTTATCTTCACGGATTTTGGCAAATGCGGCTTCATTGATCTCAGGTTTGTCTTTAGCGGGAATTTGTGCCGCCATTCCCCCGATCGCATGGACGTTGCGTTTATGACACGTTTGAATCGCCAAGAGGGAGTAGGCTCTCATGTTGGGAACCGTCATCGTCACGGCTGAGCGGTCCGGAAGAATGACTTCATCCCTGTTCCTGAATTTCTTAATAAAGCTGAAAATATAATCCCATCTGCCGCAGTTAAGTCCGGCTGAATGCTCCTTCAATTCATAGAGGATTTCATCCATTTCAAAAGCCGCCAGGATCGTTTCAATGAGAACCGTCGCTTTAATGGTGCCCTGCGGAATGCGCAAATCGTTTTGCGCATAAACAAATACGTCGTTCCACAGCCTTGCTTCCAGATGGTTTTCGATTTTTGGAAGGTAGAAATAAGGGCCGCTTCCTTTTTTGATCAGCTTTTTTGCGTTATGGAAAAAATAAAGGCCAAAATCGAACAAGCTTGCTGACACGGGCTTGCCGCCGATCAGCACATGCTTCTCTTCCAAGTGCCATCCTCTCGGTCTTACAATGATGACGGCGGGATTTTCTTTCAGCTCATAGCGTTTGCCTTGTTCATTCGTAAAGGAAATCGTCCCGCGAACCGCGTCCCGTAAATTAACCTGGCCGTCAATGCAGTTTTTCCAAGTTGGCGAGTTCGCATCTTCAAAATCGGCCATAAAGACTTTCGCTCCTGAATTTAAAGCATTGATGACCATTTTTCTGTCGACCGGGCCGGTGATTTCAACCCTGCGGTTCTCCAAATCCCGGGGGAGCGGCGCGACCGTCCAGTCCGCCTCGCGGATGTGTTTCGTTTCCGCCAAAAAACCGGGATTCTTCCCTTGATCAATTTCAGCCTGCCTGATCGTCCGCAAATGCAGCAACTCCCGCCTTCTTCCCCCAAAATGGCGTTCAAGACGTCCGATAAACTCCAGCGCTTCTTTTGTCAAAATCTCTTCATACTGCGAATTCATCGATCCGGTGATGTGAATTCTCTTCTCCTCTGTTTTCATGTCTCCCTACCCCTTTACATGCATTGTTATAAAACAGTTTGCTTACTCGCCTTTTTTGGAAAGACAGCGCTCGCATTCCATAAAATAAGATTCAGCCTGCTCCTCCATCTTTTCGCCGCATTCAGGGCAAGTTTTTTTTGGAAGCGTTCTGAAAAATTCCATCGGACTTTTCAAGCTCATTTGTGTCACCCTCCTTTTTATAGAACAGTTTTATGTTTTATATTTCTGTTGTAGTACAGTATACAGCGCAAAAAGAAAAAAGTACACACCTTTTTCCAAAAAATATTTATTTTTTTCCATTCAAATAAAAATAGATTGTTCTCTTTTTATTCATAACTTGTTCATATTTTTCTTCTAGAATAGGGAACATAAAGAGGTGAAAGTGATGATGAAAATAAAAAACAAACAACTTGATGTCATTCTGATTCTTATTTTGTTGGCAGCTCTTATTCTGAATACATATAACATTTGGCAAGACGATGCCGCCAACCAGTATTACTTGGCGGCGGTCAAAAGCATGACGCAAAGCTTCCACAATTTCTTCTTTGCGTCATTCGACTCTTCCGGATTCGTATCAGTAGATAAGCCGCCCGTCGTTTTATGGATTCAGGCCATATTTGCGAAAATCTTCGGCGTGCATACATGGAGTGTGATTTTGCCGCAGGCGCTTGCAGGAACGGGTTCCGTCTATTTGCTATACGCACTAATTAAGCCGAAATTCGGAAAAGGCGCCGCCCGCATTTCAGCGCTGGTGATGGCGCTGACGCCGATCGCGGTAGCCGTAAGCCGGACGAATAATATCGACAGCATGCTCGTCTTCACGCTCCTACTTGGTACATGGTGCCTGATGAAGGCGGTCAAACAAGGCAGGCTGCTCTGGCTTCTCGCTGCATTTGGCCTCATCGGCCTCGGGTTCAATATGAAGATGCTTCAGGCATTTATGGTGCTGCCCGCGTTCTTGCTGTTTTATCTCATCGCGGCCCATGCGAATTGGAAGAAAAAAATCGTGTCAGCGGTTTTATCGCTTGTTGTTCTCATCGGCGTTTCGCTTTCTTGGGCGCTTGCTGTCGACTATACATCAGCCGGCAGCCGCCCGTATGTCGGAAGCAGCCAAACCAACTCCGTGCTTGAACTGGCTTTCGGCTACAACGGCACAGAGCGGTTGCTCGGCCAGACGACGGGCAACGCCCGCGGCGATATGAACAGTTTTGGAGGAGACATACAGCAGCCGAACGGCAATGCGCAAGCTCAGAATGGAAACCGTTCGTCCGACGGCTCCAATGGACAAAACGGTGCAATGCAACCGCCGGCTGCGGGCAGCGCGACCGACGGCAATGCACAAACTCAAGACGGAAACCGTTCGTCCGACGGCTCCGATGGACAAAACGGCGCGATGCAGCCGCCGGGCGCGGGCGGTTCGTCTGACGGCAGTTCTCAAGGGGCAAACGGCGGCAGTCAGCCGCCAACCGGTGGCGGACCGGGCGGAGGCAATGGCGGACCAGGAGGAGGTCAAGGCGGCGGACAGAGCATGAACATGTTCGGCACCGGTGACGCAGGACCGCTGCGGCTCTTCCAATCGGCTTTATCGGGCCAAATCAGCTGGATGCTTCCATTCGCATTATTCGGACTGCTCAGCATGATCATCAGCTGGTTCCGCAGCCGCCGCGAAAAAACGGGCGAAATGAAAGAAACAATCTTTTGGGCTGCATGGCTCGTTCCTGTCGCCGGGTTCTTCAGCATCGCCGGATTCTTTCACCACTACTACCTGATTATGCTGGCTCCGCCGATCGCCACGCTGTCAGGAATCGGCTGGTACGCAATGTACGGCCTTTACAAAAATCACAAAGACTGGGCAAGCTATTTGCTGCCGGCGGCCGTTCTGACAACGGCAGCATTCCAAGTGTACATTTTAAGTGCTTATACAAACCAAATCGGCAGCGCCTGGATGTATGTCATGGGAATCATGGGGCTTGGTGTCACCATCGCCTTACTGATGCTGAAGCGAAGCCATCCATTCGGAAAGCAGCTCACCATCATCAGCTTGTGCGTGCTTCTTTTGACACCGGTCTATTGGTCGGCAACACCGATCCTTTACGGAGGAAACAGCGTTCTTCCTGAATCGGGGCCTCAGCTGCAAAGCTCCAACGGAGGCGGAATGTTCAGCTCGGATGTGGACACAGGATTGCTCACATACCTCCGGAAAAATAATACCGGCGAAGAGTACCTGTTCGCGACATTGACAACAGTAACCGCAGCCCCGTATATCATCAATGCCGACGAAAATGTCATGGCGCTCGGAGGCTTTAATGGCACAGACCCGATCCTGTCGGTCAGTGAGCTGAAAAACCTCGTCAAAGAAGGAAAAGTAAAATACTTTCTGATCAGTGACAACTCAGGCAACAGTGAGCTCGTCTCCTGGATCAAAGAAAACGGAACCGAAATTTCGTCTGACGAATACAACAGTCCCACGAACAATTCAGACAGCTCCGTACAACAGGGCGCAAGAGGCGGCCCGGGCGGCGGACAGCAGCAAACGCTCTACAAGGTTGAGCTGTAGGAAATGAGGAAGCCCATCGAATGAGTCCGATGGGCTTTTGATTATGCTTTTCTTCAATATGATAAAGGAATTTTTCTCCATATAGGGTCATCATTTTCCGCCGAGCTGCACGAGATTCCACACGGCTCAGCTACAGTGCCGACTTGATCACTTTCTTACCGTAAAGAACGGACAGCAAACCGAAAATAGAATACAGAACGGTGTACAGCACCATCACGATGATCATCGGCGTCCGCACCTCTGCTCCGAATAAGAACCAGCCGGATTGGACGGCGAAGTAACTGTGAGATAGGCCGATAACCAATGGAATGCCGAAGTTATACATTTGCTTGATTCGTATCCCCTTCAGAAGGTCCCCGCGCGTGAAACCAAGTTTTCTCAAGATCGTGTAATTCGGTTTCTCATCTTCGCTTTCATCCATTTGTTTAAAGTAAAGGATGCATCCTGACGTGATCAGAAACGTAAGTCCTAGAAATCCTACGATAAACATGGCAAGTCCGAAAAGCGATTTTTGAGCTGTGCTTGCATCGAGGAGCGATAAATGCTGATCGTTTTGATTCACTGTTGCAAACAATTCATTTGCCTGCTGAATCTGATCTTCATCTTTTAAATTGATCCCGTAAAAAAGACTCGACTTCTGCTGTAATTTTGGATCTTTGTCTTGGCTCAGACGTTTAAACAGCGCATCATCCACAACGGCAACAGGCAATCCGCCGCTGGTAAAGTTGAAGGATAAGAGCGACTCTTTTCTCAAGCCTAAATAGTTTAATGGGATTGTCTCATGCCTGCTCTTTACCTTAACGGCACCGGTCTCTTTTAAAGCCATAAGTTTCTGGAGAAGGTCGTTATATCCTGAGAAAATGACGTCTCCTACGTGCACGTCAATCCCGTCAATCTCTGTATCACTGACCACGGCGAGGGGTAATTTCCCCGGGTCGCCAGACATATCTTCAGGATCTCCGTTAACAATTTGTTCCAGATTGAAAGTCGCCTGAATGACATGAATCTCTTTTTTGTTGTATGAAATGTTATTTTCATCCAATAATTGTTCGAACCGTTTTGCATCCTTTTGATTTGTCATGGCGAAATCAGCTGCCACATTTTGTTCGGCGGTTTTCTCTGCGGAGTAATACGAAATATAGCACAAGGATAACAAACCGATCGCCAGTGCCGAAACGGTGGTGATGATCGTTAATAATAGAGCGTTTGATTTCAGCCGGAACATGATCGATGAAAGGGACAGCACTTCATAAATATTTAAGTAGCCTCCTTTGCTTTTGCGGATAATGTTGGAGACAAAGCTGACCGATCCTTTATAAAAGAGGTACGTTCCGATGATAACGGTACCGAGAATAAAGCTCATCACATAAAACAGCTCATCTATGGTCTTGAATTTTCCGCTGAACAACTCAGTTGAAAGATAATATCCCGACAAAATAAACAAGATGCCCAATAAGCCAATGATCATTTGAAAAACGGATATTCTCTTTACCTGATCTTCCGTAGATGATGTCGCTTTAAATAATGATAAAATGCTTTGCTTTTTGATAAATGTATAATTCATCACCATCACCAGAAGGTAGATTCCGCAGAATACAATGACAGTTTGCACAAGCGCTTCTCCGGAAAAATTCAATTCGGCTTCAGCTTGAACATCTACTATTTTAAATAAAGTCATAAGCACGAGCTTTGAGATCGAAAACCCGGCAAACACCCCAATGACCAAAGAGCCGAAATACAGCATGACATTTTCTAAACTTAAAATGCGGAAGATTTTTTGCTTTCTCATGCCGATTAGCTGGAATAAACCGATTTCTTTGCTGCGCCGCTTAATAAAAATCGTATTGGCATACAAAATAAAAACCGCTACTACTGCCACTAGGAGAATGGAAGCTGCTTTCAAAGCCGCCGCGCCTTTTATCGATGCCTTCACTTCATCGATCGCCGGATCATACTGCAGCGTAACAAACGCAAAATAAAGCGCCACGCTGAAGATTAACGCAAACACATAAAGGTAATAGTTTCGTATATTCTTTTTCAGGTTGCGGAAGATGAGCTGATTAATACTCATGCTGAACCCCGCCTAACACGCCTTGCGTTTTCATGATGTCCTGGAAGAACGCCTGCCTGTCTTGTCCGCCTTTATTCAGCTGCGTATAAATTTGTCCGTCTTTAATGAACACCACTCTGCTGCAGAAGCTCGCGGCGACGGGATCATGGGTAACCATAATGATTGTGGCCCGGCGCTTTTGATTTAACTGGCTCAGCTTGTTTAACAAGTCTGATGCGGATTTCGAATCAAGCGCACCGGTCGGTTCGTCAGCGAAAATAATGCTCGGCTCATGAATAAACGCCCTGGCTGCTGATGTGCGCTGTTTTTGCCCGCCGGAAATTTCATTCGGATATTTATTCTTCAGCTCAAAGATGCCTAATTCTTTCGCGACTTCCTCAAACTTTTGACCGGCTTCCTTTTTTGATATTTTCGTAATCGACAGCGGCAGAAGGATATTTTCTTTCACTGTCAGCGTATCGAGCAAATTGTATTCTTGAAAGATAAATCCCAAATGCTGCTTCCTAAACTCGGCAAGCTGTTTTTCCTTCATATTCGTCATCTCAGCTTGGTTGATGGTAATCGTTCCGCCGCTCACCTGGTCAATGGAGGACAGAACATTGAGCAATGTTGTTTTGCCTGAACCTGACGGGCCCATAATACTGACAAATTCACCCTTTTGGATCTGAAGGTCGATTCCCTTTAACACTTCGTGTTTATTGTGCTTATTTCCATAGCTTTTTCGTATTTTTTTCGCTTCTAAAATCATCATTTTTAAATCTCCTTTTGACTGGATATGTTTATTATAGAAAGGAGGACAGCCGTTTTCCTTCGATTCAGCGAACAAAAAAGAAAAGCGTGTGACACTTTTGTCACACGCCCAGCACACGGGAAAATTCGTTCCGCTTCGGAAAAATCAGCGTAAAAGTTGTCCCGGCTCCCGGTTTAGAATCAACCTCGATATGAATCAGGAGCGGCTTTGCCGCTTTTTTCGCTAAGTACAGCCCCATTCCCGTGGCGGCCTGATCATGATGCTCCGTTGTGGATGTAAAGCCTTTGTCAAACACGCGCGGTATATCTTTTGGATCGATGCCCCGTCCAAAATCTTGAACTGCGAGATGCACCTGGCCATCTTGTTCATAGCTTTTAATCAATATATCAGATGATTCGCTGTATTTCACCGCGTTTGTCAGCAGCTGCCTCATGATAAAAGACAGCCATTTCGCATCGCTGAGCACTTCCCCGGCGTCAAGCTGTATATCAAACCCGATCCCTTTTGGAATGCACCATGATTGCAAATCTTTTAGTTCTTTAAAGATTAAAGGTTTGAGCTCTAGAGCTTCAAGGGACAAGTCATTTTCGATAAATGACATCCGCTTTTGATGAAGCTGGCGGTCGAGCAGCAAGTGAACGCGCAGCCATTCATAGTCGAGTCTCGATTTTAATGATTGATCGTCAATCGTCTCCATGATCAAATGCATGGCGGTAAGCGGCGTTTTGACTTCGTGTATCCAGGCCATGAGCTCATCCTTTTCATTCTCCAATGCCAGGCGATGCTGTGCCGCCTCTTGCTTTAACTGTTTCGTTTGTTCGGCTATGCTTTTTTCAATCATCGTTTCGAAAGGCGTTTCCGCCTCTCGAATGTTTGTCACATCGAGATTGTGATCCCATTCTTCCAGACTTTTGTAAAACTTCGTTTCCTTCCGAAAGCGGACAAGTACAAAAACGATAAAAATAAACGAAGACAAATAGGTCATATATAAAATCGATGTAAAAGGAATGGATGCATCGACATAAGCGATAAACAGAAAGACGATCTGCTGCAAGACAAATATGGCGATCCAGCTTCGCCTCTCGGTCAAAAACGCTTTCAGCATTCTCATCATCCTTCTTCTTTCGCCATATAGCCTTGGCCGACCTTCGTCTCGATATATTGCCCCAAGTTCAAGGCATCCAGTTTTTTTCTCAAACGGTTTACGTTGACCGTCAGCGTGTTATCGCTGACAAAGCGCTCATCGTTCCATAAGCTTCTCATCAATTCTTCCCTGCTGACAATTTTGTTTTTCTGGTCGATCAATTGTTTTAAAATGAACATTTCATTCCTCGTCAGTTCAATCGACCCCGCCTTATTGCTGACGCGGTTTTGTTCGGGATCAACGGTTGCACCGCTCCACGTTTTCTTCAAAATCTCAGGCTCCGTATTATAGTCGTAAACACGGCGGAAAATCGCCTGGATTTTGGCAATCAGCACGTCAAAATGAAACGGTTTCTGAATATAATCATCCGCTCCGAACTGCATGGACATGACCATATCAGCAGGATGGTCGCGAGAAGATAGAAAGAGAATCGGAACGTTGGAACGGGAACGGATCTGCCGGCACCAATGAAACCCGTCATATTTCGGCAGCTGAATATCGATAATGACGCAATCGGGCTTAATCGCCGCAAACTCCTGCATCACTTCGCTGAAATCGTCGATGCCGTACACCTCATATGACCACCCGGTTAACCGCTCTTTTATTTCCTGAAACAGCGATTCATCGTCTTCGATCAACAGCAGTTTAAACATTTGTCTCACCGCGCTTTTTGTCTTTTTTTCTAAGTCAAGTGTATAGCAAATCGTTTTCATGCGCTACAGAGAAAAAAAGAGCTGTCCTGTAAAGGACAGCCATTTTGTATATTACAAACTCTCGCCATTCGTTTCGATCACTTTTTTATACCAGTAAAAGCTTTTCTTTCTCGTTCTTGCAAACGTGCCGTTTCCTTCATTGTCACGGTCGACATAAATATAGCCGTAGCGTTTTTTCATTTCGGCGGTGGACGCGCTGACCAGGTCGATCGGGCCCCATGATGTGTAGCCGATTAAGTCGACGCCGTCTGCGATCGCTTCTCTTACTTCTTTTAAGTGATCGCGCAAATAGTTGATTCTGTAGTCATCTTGTATCGAACCGTCTTCTTCGACGACATCGACGGCGCCGAGCCCGTTTTCAACAATGAAAAGCGGTTTTTGATAGCGGTCGTACAATGTATTCAGCGTAATGCGGATTCCTTTAGGGTCGATCTGCCAGCCCCATTCGGACGATTCAAGGTACGGGTTTTTAACCCCTCCGAGCAAGTTGCCTTCCGTTTTTGCCAAATCTTCCGGATTCGTGCTCGCAACCATTGACATGTAGTAGCTGAAACCGATATAGTCGACGGTGTTTTCCTTCAGAATGTCTTCATCACCTTCAGCCATCTCAATCGCAATTCCATTTTCCTTAAAGTAGCGCTTCATATAGCCCGGATAAGCTCCGCGTGCCTGTACGTCCGAGAAAAACAGCGTTCTTCTCTCATTCTCCATCGCGGCGAGCACATCTTCCGGTTTTGGCGTCATCGGGTATGTCGTCGTTGCGGCAATCATACAGCCGATTTTAGCGTCCGGAATGATGTCGTGCCCCGCTTTAACGGCAAGAGCGCTTGCGACAAATAGATGATGCGCCGCTTGGTACATCGCATTTAACTTGTTTTCGCCTTCTTCAAATACAAGGCCACCGCCTGTAAACGGCGCATGCAGGACCATGTTGATTTCGTTGAACGTCATCCAATATTTCACTTTGTCTTTATAGCGGGTGAAAACCGTTTTCGCATAATGTTCATAGCATTCGATCACTTTCCGGTTTTTCCAGCCGCCGTATTTTTTAATCAGTCCGAGTGGCATTTCGTAGTGGGAAATCGTCACGACTGGCTCAATATTGTATTTTAATAGCTCGTCAAAGAGGCGATCATAAAATTCGAGTCCCTCTTCATTCGGTTCAGTTTCATCGCCGTTAGGAAAAATCCGCGTCCAGGCAATCGATGTCCGGAATGCTTTAAATCCCATTTCGGCGAAAAGAGCGATATCTTCTTTGTAGCGGTGGTAAAAATCGATGCCTTCGTGATACAGGTTCAATGACTCCATCGACTCATCGAATGGATACATGACCCCGTTCGGCGACACATCTGCTGTCGAGAGCCCCTTTCCGCCGACATGATAGGCGCCTTCCACTTGGTTTGCGGCAACCGCTCCGCCCCATAAAAAACCTTCAGGAAATTTTTTCGTTTGTTCAGTCATATCATTTCACCTCATCCAAATTTGTCGAGCTTTCCTCTCTCTACGCCAGCGCGATCAGCGCTTCCTCAATTTCAACGCTTTCATCTGATTTCAAAGGCTTGATCGACTGGTACCGGTCCGTATTTGTGATGATAACCGGCGTAATCAACTGATAGCCTGCATCCTTAATCGCATCCATATCAAAAGAGACAAGCTGGTCTCCCGGCTTTACAACGTCACCTTTATTGACATGCACAGTAAAGTGCTCGCCGTTTAATTTCACCGTGTCAATTCCGATATGGATAATAATTTCCGCCCCATTGTCGCTTGTGATTCCGAGGGCGTGCTTCGTTTTAAAAACGGTTGTGATCGTGCCTGATACCGGCGACACCACTTTACCTTCTTCTGGCTCAATGGCAACGCCTTTTCCCATGACTTCTCCTGAAAATGTCACATCATCCACTTCACTCAATGATTTGACTTCGCCTTTCAGCGGGCTTTGAATGATTTCTCCCGCGCCCGCTTCAGATGGAGCGGCCGCCGGTTCATCGGCTTCATCTGATGGAATGTCTTCAAATCCCAATACAAAAGCAAACGCTGTTGCGGCAAAGAACGCGATGACGATCCCGATCATGGCCTGTATAAAAGTCGGGCCGATAAACGTCGTAATTCCAGGCAAACCGACGTTTCCGCCAATAATATATGCTGCTACGCCGGTGATGCCGTAAAATGCTCCTCCGACAGCGGCGCCGAGAAGCGCAGAGACAAACGGCTTTTTCAGCCTCATGTTGACACCGTACATCGCCGGCTCTGTAATCCCCATCAAAGCCGTGATGCTTGTCGTCAGCGACAATGATTTGAATTTCTTATTTCTGGATCGGAGAAAGACGGCAAATGACGCGCCAGCCTGCCCCATATTCGCCAAGAACATCGCAGGTATCAAATAATCGTAGCCGTTTTGCGTAATGTTGTTGAACATCACCGGAATGAAAGCATAGTGCATTCCTGTCATGACGATCAAAGAAAACGTTCCGGCTAAAAGAACCATCGTGATTAAACCGGCATTTTCAAATAAACCGTTTACACCGATAGACAGATAGTTCCCTGCAATCGCACCGAGCGGACCGACTGTAATTAATGTGACAGGCACGACAATCAGCAGCGTCAGTGTCGGTACAAAAATCATCTTCAACGAAGTCGGGGTGACTCTGTCAATCCATTTCTCAACGTAAGATGCAATCCAAATCGCGAGCAGGATCGGAATGACGGTTGACGAATAAGTGGCAGCGGTTACAGGCAATCCGACAAAGGAAATGCTTTTCCCTGAACCGAGAAGCGCTGTCAGATCGGGATGCAGAATCGCCGCTCCGATCGCCGCCGCAACATAAGGATTGCTGCCGAATTTACGTGCAGCGCTGACGGCCAGCAAAATCGGCAGGAAGTAAAATGCTCCGTCGCCGATGGCCGATAAAATCGTGTGGACCTGGCTGTTTTCGCTCATCCAGCCGAACGTGACGGCGATAGCAATGATCCCCTTGATCATACCCGCTCCGGCGATCGCCGGCAGAATCGGCGTAAATACGCCTGATATCACATCAAAGATGGCGGACAGCACGTTTTTCTTTTTGCCAGCTTGCTGCTCGCCCGCTTTTTCATCGCTGAGTCCGCTGTTGGCAATGATCGCTTTGTACACCTTAGGGACATCATTTCCAATGATGATTTGAAACTGCTGGCCGCTGATGTTGGTGCCCATTACAGCCGACAGACTTTCCAGTTTCGCGCGGTCTGCCTTCGCATTGTCATAAAGGTTGAAACGCAGTCTTGTCATGCAGTGAATCACGCTCTGTACGTTCTCTTCACCGCCCACGAGTTGTAAAATGTCCTTCGATACTTTATTATAATCCATATGAGTACCTCCTCTTTTGGGGGAATCTGCCGGACTGAAGGTGGCCGCCTTCACCCGGCTTTTTTATTGGCTTGGAACCGCAATGAATCCTCGGAATCTCACATCACCTCCTTATTTTGGGTATAAAAAAAACCTAAATTACGCCGGCTTGACCGGGACGAAGTCCCCGAAAGCTGTACGCAACTTAGGTTTTGCCTGCAAAAGCAGTAACAATCCTTAAGAAACTTGCTGATATTAGTTTGTAACTATACTGTAGCACCTGTTTTTGTTCATGTCAACGCTTTCATTACAAATGTCTCATAAAAACCAGAATACATGAAAACTAAAAACTAAGACTTTATACCTTTATTTCTATGTTTTCTAGCTTTCGCCGCCTTTTTCATAAGCAATGCGGGGTTTCGCCTTGCTTTCCTTCGCGCTGCCGGCTGTACAACTGCGTCTTTCGGTTCCTGCTGCTTATGAAGAATGAATCCGGCAACCATGAACGGAATCCCTGATAAGTTTGTGAAAATGTTTTTAATGCCCATCGCTAAAATAAAAGGTCCCCATGGGGAAAACGGATCTTTTTTGATTTTCACGTAAGCGGTGATTTCCAGGGCAATAAAAATGACCGACTGTGCTAATATCACAATCAACAAGCCCAAAATGAACAAGAGGCCCAAATTAAATAATGTGCCTGAGTAGATCATCAATTTTAGCGTGGCTACGAAAGTTCCAGCCTCCATATATCCGTCCGTGACATTTGGATTCCAAACGGCATAAGCGTCAAGCTGATGTTTGAAATGAAAAAATAAGAATAATATAAACAACCAATATATGCTATGTAAGCTAATGCCTAATAAAATGAGTCTGTTTGCTGCTTTGTTTTGCAATGTTGTTCCTTCTTCCGTTTATGATTGAAGAGAATGAACCGTCTCTTCCTGCTTTGGCTGAAACGCCTTTATTTCGTAGCTGTTCAGGTCTTCCTGTAATAAGCAAACCTTTTGAATCTGCCTGTTTTGATAATGATGAAAATAGTAGCTGCACGTCTCGCTGCACATCACCGCCGTATATTGGGTATAATCGTCTTCGCCATTGTCAGTCATGACAATCCCTTTGGGAATATTCATATTGGAGAGAATATGAAACGCGGCAGAAACGCCTTCTGTTTCGTCAGACACGGGCTTCATGTGCTCTTTCAAAACTGCAGCCCTGACAAAACGGGATGGCGGTGTAAAGTCTCCCGGCAATCCGGACAACCCGGAACCTTGACCAAAAGCCGACAGCGTCATGTCTCCCATCTTCTTCGCGGCAAACTGTCCCGGCTGAAGACCGATAAAATTGCGCAAATTGGTCAAATGCCATGGAAAATCCGGACTGTTCGTCAGTACGCCGACCGGATTATCATGAATTTGAATCCCGCCGGCCGCCGGTTCAACAACGATGCTCGCACCTGAGCGGTCCGTTAATAGCCAATGAAGCGGCGTCACCGTACTGAGCAAGCTGACCTCTCTCTCAACAATGTTGACGGAAACAGCCGCTTTTTTCACTTCCTCCAAATCGCCGCATTCCGACAGCACCCATGTCACAAATTCGTGCGGCGCAAGATTGCGGCAGTGCTTTTTAGTCTCGCTTTCATACACAGCATAACCCGGGAAATAAAGCGCCGCGCAAGACAATCCTTTTTCATTCACACCATCGGCAAACAGTGCATTATTGAGCCTTCTGCCCATCCCGATAAACGCATACCGGCCGGCATGCTCGCTGCCGTCTGCTTCACTTTTCCATTTGTAACGACGCGGATGCAACAGCACTTCCCCGTTAAGCTCAAAATCAAAATCCATCGTCCTCGCCAATAAATGCTCCCGACCCGCAGTCGTCAACGTGATACTTGTACACATTGCGTCTCATCCTTTTTGTTTGATATTACACTTCGTGAACTATTTTTATGTTATCGAATTGGAAAAGATTCGTCAAAATGTTGCTTTAACTAGATGAAATAACCACAAAAAACCTTGATTGCCAAAATAATAGCAATCAAGGAATTAAATGAATTTAATATCTTTTTTATTTCAACAGATAATTTGAACTTAAAGGAATTTTAAGAAGCCATTTTCTAACTGACTGTTATCATCGATTCTTCAAAATACTCTATAATTTCAATGGCTAATGCATGTGTTATATTTGTAGATTGAGACTCCTGACTGTATTCTTTTGCTACAAGCATTTTAATTTCGGGCTTCTCTAGGAAAGAAACTAACTCATTCTTTCTTCTATATGCTTCATTTCCATTGGGTAACAACAATGAATCGTCTCCGCTTATTTTTGAAAATTTCTTTTCCCTATTGAGTTCATAATTATTAAATAAGTCTATAATATTACTGTCTTGGCTTGACAAAATTACTGTTTTTATTGAATTATAATAAATTTGTGGATCAAGACAGTCTTCTATCTCTGTTTTTTCATAAATGGTTCCTTGTTTTGCAACGTCTAATAATTTTATAACTTCTTCATTATTAGATTTAAACACCTGCAATCGTCTTAAGGATATAGGCATATCTTTTAAATTTTCAAATTTATAATTCATTTTAGTCTCATCTGTATCGATAATGCAAAGAATCTTTCCTTTAAACTCTTTTCTCTCTTTCTTATCTATAAGAAGGGGATTAAGTAAAAGATTGAATAACTTCACAACATTTCCACAGCCGCCAACTGGTAGAATTCTGTATTCTTTATTTTCTGGTAATATTGTGTCTAGATAAATTTTATCGTCTCCACCCTCACATATTATCCAATTACTATGAATTTCATTTGTTTTTATATAGCTTAAGATACTAGTAGCCAAATCAAACATACTCTTCAATTCTACATCTTCTGGAAAGCTTCTTTGATTATCCAAGTAATTAAAAAAGCTATATTGGTTTATTTTTAAATTATCAATACTTTTTTCTAAATGTATTAACTGCCCCTTAGTTGTTATAGGTAAAAAACCATACCAATGTGTTGTAATTATTATCTGGCTATTAAATTTATTAGCTAAATCCTCTATTCTAGTAAATTGAGCAAAGCAGTTTGCAACGTTTAATGAAACTTCTGGTTCATCGATAGCTAACACGATTTCTTTTTCCTTTTGATTAAAGTTAGAAAGAAAAGCATATGCTATGTCTACTAAAGCCTTTCTCTGTTCTCCAGAACTTAATTTTGAAATTTCCCGTTGATTATGTCTTAATGACTTCTTTAAAAAATAAGCTTCAAGTATTTTATCTCTTAAATCAGTCCTTGTTAATCGTTTTTTATAATTTGCACTAACCCCATAATCATACCTTGTATCAATACATTTTATTTTCTCATTTATTTCATCCATAAACTCATCAAGATTTTGATTTATGAAACTTAAAAAATTAATATTTCTACCTTCAATATTTAATGGTTGTTCAATAATTTTATCTACTAACTCTAGTACATCCCTACTCATCAACTTTTGCATTTGTTCCGCTTCAATTTTAAGTATATCATTTGCTCTTTGTTCTACTGAAATATAAACATAAGAGTAGTGTAACAAAATCATTTTCCTGATTTTATCCATCCTCTTTTCCGAATCTTCAATTAATTTTCCTAAGTACCCTTGAAAGGGATTTAAGGTAGTTTTCCCATTACTTTTAACACCTATAACTAATAGATAGTAATCTTCTTTATACCTATCCTCTAATTTTCTTTTCATTTCAAAAAATTTATCTATATGCTCTCTACGAGAACTACCTCGTACAATACCATCTAAATTACCCCATATATAGTCGCTTATTTTAGTTAGATCAGCTATTGTATTTTTAAATTCATTTATTTCTGCCCTATTAAATCTATTATGATTCTCAAACCTTGCATTAAACTCTTTTTTATTAATCAAGAAAACCGGAGAAATATAGACATCATCCTTTTTTGCTCCTTTATAAACATTCCACTCTCTATTATTGAAGAAAACGTCTATTGCTTCTAAAATTCCACTTTTCCCAACTCCATTATTGCCTATGTATACTGTATATTTATCCTGTAACCCTATAGTAATGGGAACAAAATAAGCTTTATTATATGATTTGTAACCATTTATAAAAGATGATATTAACATAGAACTTAATCGATCCCTTCAAAAATATATTGTGTTTTTGTTTTCAAATATCAAACTCTATCAACTTATCGATTTTCCTAAAAACAATACGAACTATTTTCAGTAACCACCCAAAAAATCACACTTCTTCCATTAAAGCCAAGTACATCTATATTATCGGTTGTTTTTCTTTATATTTCAACTTTAGTTTTGTTTTAAATAATTTTTACAGCTGTATGTAATTATAGGCCTGCCAACAAAAAAAGGGTGGTGTTAAACCACTCCTTCCTTTTTATATACTGTCCTGTCGATAAAGCTCTCTAGATTAACTTTTAAAATTGTTTCGCTCAATTTTATATTAATTTTGCATGTCACTACTCCCCCAAACCGCATCTCCCTCACGAGACAACGCGCTAAACGTCATCACCTTCCGCTTAGCAGCCGCATCCCATTGGCGCAGAAACACGCCGTCATATGTTTTTCCGTCGAGCTTAAGTTCGATTTTGTTGTCTCCCGTTTTCTTCCACGTTCCGGCCGCTGCGCCGGTTATTTTGCCGTTTTGATTTAAGCGGATTTCTTTCGATTCTTTAATATCTGCGGAGATGTCTTTGCCATGACGCACCAATTCGTAGGCGCCAATCACATCTGATGTTTTCACCTTTTCGAGCTTTTCTCCGGCATAGCGGTGAGGGGCGGCAACCGGCCAGCCTTGTTTGTTCATCAACAGTTGGTGGACGCGGACTTCGTGCTCCTCGCCCCGTCCCGGAAAACGCGTGTGGAAAATCAGATAAGACCCGCCGCTTTTTTCGTCGTAAAAGGCAGAGTTATGGCCCGGCGACACATAGCCGTTGTGATTGCTAAATGAGAAATTTCCCATCAGTTTGACACCGTACGGTTCAATTGAACGATCGTCAAACAACGTTCCTTCTTTGCCGCGGACGTCAATCATCGCATGGCCTTCTGCGTCGTAATAAGGGCCGTCAGGATTTTTTGAGCGGGCGACGCGAATGTTGTACCCTCCGTCAGCGGCAAGCCCTCCGAAGGACATGTACAGGTAGTAATACTGTGTTTCAGGATTGTAGAGAATGTATGCGCCTTCAATCCGGCTGTGATTGCCGCCGATCAGCTTTTTGCCGTACCCCTGTCCCGGAAGCGGAAATCCGGTTTCTAAAATAAAAATTCCGCCGGAATAGGAGCCGTACACCATCCACAACTTTCCTTTTTGATCAAAGAATGTGTGGGGATCGACGACATTTGGGTGCTTTGTCGCGTCATAAGGCGTCCCGTCATTGCTGATCCCATCCATTCCCGACTTTAGGAAAATGCCTTTATTTTTGTATGGGCCTTCAATGTCGTGTGCGACAGCAAGTCCGAGGGCAGATCTCGGAGAATCCCCGCGGCAGGCGTTGTAATACATATAAAACTTGCCATCCTCAAGCTGGGTGACATCAGGCGCCCACAACGTATCAGATTCAGCCCATTCAAAGGTCTCTTTTAATTCTTCATATACGTTCGGAATCAGCGGATTCCCATTGTGGACACTCGAGGAAATTTGCGTCCATTTCATGAGGTCCGTCGATTTTGCCGAAGCTAAATGAGAGCCGAACACATAGTACGTGCCATTCGCTTTAATAATGGATGGATCGTGAACCGTCACTTCCGAAAATACAGGTTTTTGAGTTTGTGCGGAGGCTTGGTTTGGCGTGAAACATGCAGCCATGATGAAAAGCAATGCAAGGACTTGAATGAAACACTTTTTCATATTTGGTTCTCCTTTCTTTTGAAACGCTTTCATTTTTTGACAATCCATCATATGTTGCTTATCCAAGGTTTATTACGAACAAAAAAGCTCCCGACAAAGTCGGCAGCCTGAGATTATTCCCTCGCTTTATGCACTTTCAGCAATTTCCCTTTCACAGTCGTGTTTTTCATCGCAGCTAAGACGAGCGGCCCTTTGCCGTTTAAAATTTCAACGAATGAACCTTGCTCTTGTATCGTGATAATCCCGATATCCTCAGCGGAGACGCCGTCAATTTTAGCAATCGTTCCGACGAAATCAACGGCTCTCAGCTTCTTCTTTTTCCCCCCGTTAAAGTAGAGCCTCATGATTTCTTTATTTAACGGTTCGCTCTTGTCCTTTTTAAGCTCCGGCTTCCTATTGATTTTCTTTTGAAACGCCGCTTTTGCCCGTGCAATTTCTCCTTTTGACGGCGCCTCAATCATAGGAATGGGAAAGCCGATATAGTCTTCAATATCAGCGATCATCCTTTTTTCACGCGGACTGGCAAGAGTAATCGCTTTTCCCCGGCTGCCGGCTCGGCCTGTTCTGCCGGTACGATGCACATAGCTTTCTTGATCTAATGGCAGCTCATAGTTGATGACATGTGTGATGTTCTCAATGTCGATACCTCTTGCCGCCACATCTGTCGCGATTAAATAGCGGAACGCTCCCCGTCTGAAGCGGTTCATCACGGCAAAACGTTCCTCCTGAGGCATGCCTCCGTGAATTTTCGCGCACGGATAACCCAAACCGGCTAAGCGCCGCTGCAACTCATTCACTTGCTCCTGTGTGCGGCAAAAGACGATGCAGCTGTCCGGGTTTTCAACAATGATCAGATCCACTAAAAGCGAAAATGGATCATTTTGATTTACAATGATCAGTTGATGCTCGATGTCTGCAGTTGTCATACCGCCTGCTTTAATCTCGATTTTCAAAGGGTCTTTCATATACTGAAGAGATAGCTGCTCCACATCCTCCGGAAAAGTTGCGGAAAACAGCATCGTCAGCCGTTCTTCAGGCAAATGGCGGATAATCGCTCCCACTTGATCGATAAATCCCATATTCAGCATTTCATCGGCCTCATCGATGACAAGGTATTTCAGTTTTTCTAATGGAAAGGTTCCTTTTTCAATGTGATCCAATACGCGGCCCGGCGTCCCAACAACGATATGGCATTTTTGCTTGAGCTCCGTTTTTTGCCGTTCAAAGGACGATTTCCCGTAAACAGCCGCTGCTTTTATTCTTTTATAGCGGCCGATGTTCGTCAAATCCTCCTTAACCTGAGCGGCAAGCTCGCGTGTCGGTGTCAAAATCAAGGCCTGTGGTTTGTTCTCTTCCCATTCGGTCAACTCGCAAAGCGGAATTCCGAAAGCGGCCGTCTTCCCGCTCCCCGTCCGCGATTTCACAACAACATCCCGCTTTTTAAGCGCCGCGGGAATCACCTCGCTTTGCACCGCAGTCGGCTGCTTATACCCTAATTGATCGAGCGCTTTCGTAATATCGCCGCTTAATGCATATTCTTTAAAACTGGCTTTGCTCATGTATGGACTCCTTTTGGTCATATGATTTCCAGTGAATGATGGTGTTATGAATGTGATTATACGCGAATCATGACTGATTTCAAAAAGACATGAAAAAGAGGCTGCAATCAGTGCAGCCGTAAGAAACACCCTAATCAACTTAAAAAGCTGTTAACAACAAAAAAATTGCTTCTCAGCCAAAAGAAACGACTGTTTTACATTCAATTGCTCCTTTAAAACATTGAAGAAATCAAAAATATATTTATGAGCAAAACAATTATAAAAATAATACCCAATAACCGTTGCAACAGAAATGGGAGCCGGTATAAAACAACTTGAACCTCATAGTTAACCGACCATGCGAAAAACAAAAAATACCGGAGCAAATCGCTTATCCACCCATTCGGTGCTTCATATATATTGTATTCATATATTTTTAGTACCCATGAGGGGGCAATTAAAGAATATATAGCCATTATTAAGTTGACACTTAATGAAATATAAAGCAATGAACTTGGAAAAGGTACCATTCCATTTAATGCATAACTAAAAAAGATACTTATGAAAAGAAATACTAAAATACCTTGTGTCACATTTGACTTCTTAAGTATCCTTTTTCGTGGGCTAGTATATTGCTTTTTTGTTTTAGTACCGTATACAAAAGAAAGTAATATTAAAAAGCATTCAGATAAAAAAGCAAATAAAAAAATTGAGATACCGCTCTCATCCTCATTCCTATAAGGCAAGCTTGCTAACAAAAAAGCTGTAAACAATAATATAACAACGTTGCTTCTTAACCAAAAAAAGAAGCTTTTTTTTATTGAAAACATAAAATTAGTCCTTTCTACATTCTATAAATCATAAAATTCATTCATGACGGCCACTATTTTCTCAAAATATTCACCCACTGCTACCGGCTGAAGATAAAGAGAACCGGTTTTTTTAATATTTTCATAATCTAAATGCCAAATGAAATCGTCGCTTTTTAATAAAAACACAACTTGATCTAATCTTGTTTGGTTTTGAATATAGTCACTTTCAACAAAAGAAATATTGTCAAGTTCTTGATCGTTTGCTAAAAAATCAAAAGAAAATTGACTAATAGACGGATGAGTTTTTGGGTCCTCCGCCATTCTTTTAATAACTTCAGCTTCAACCTCGTGAAACTCGTCAAATGAATCTTCATCCATTTCAAAAATCTCATGTTCTGGTTTTTTATCCGTATATGAATGATAAAATGTTTTCAACACTTCTAAAAACGGATCGCGGCTTCTTAAAATCGAAAAACTATGATTTTGATTTTCAATCTCCTGCACAATAAATTCATCATTTTGAACATGGTGTACAATCAACACCCTTTTTCGATGGATACAGCGGACTTTTCGCTTTGATTGAATGAGTAAGTGAATTAAATTTTCTAACCCTTTTTGTAAATTAGATTCTGTGTCAGTAGCCCAATATCCTCTTTGTTTTAAAAGATTTTCAGTTTGAGTTGAGAAAGGGTCAATATCTTTTTCAGTTTGAATCAATAGCTGATCATTAATTATATCCTCCGCGGCTTTATCATATCTACACAGTAACAATGCGGCAACAAGTTCATTTGTTGTTAATATAATTTTAGAATCAATCATTAAAATTCCTCCTCTTTAACGGAACCAACCAGTCACAAATTCCTTGGCTTTTGAAAACCCATCTGATACTGAATCTGAAATATTCGAAACTTGTTCTTCCGACCATTCCTTCATATCATTTATTTTATCTTCTACCCATTCACCTGTATCTTCTCCCCACTCTTTCACTGAATCTCCAGAAACTATAGATCCGGTAATACCAATTCCTGCTCCAATCGCTCCTCCAATAAGAGTTCCTGGGCCTGGACAAATAAGAGATCCTATCGCAGCTCCACCAGTTGTTAAGCCCGCAACTCCGACATCCATTCCTATTCCTGCGGAGAACCTTCCCCATTTTTCCCCATTGCTTTTATCTTTGTTTTCATCACTAAAAAACTCTGATGAATTCGTTAATAGAGAAAATGCAGTTCCAAAACCAGGAACCCTTTTAACTAATTTTCCAGGAGCTACTTCATCCTTAAACTTCCCAAGAGTCCCTTTCACATCAACCTTAGTCTTATAGCTCTTCAGTTCCTCTGGCTTATGCTTTAGGAAACTTTGGCTTTCTAAAATCTTTTCATATGATATTCTTGTTGTGTTAGGCCCCAATCCAACAATCTTTCTCAAAAGGCCGCTTGGTTTATTTTGAAATTTGCCGAGCCATTTTTTGATTGGTTTGCTTGAGTTTGGATCGCCTTTTTTCAGGATGTTGTAAACAAACTGAGCCACCTTGGAATCGTATTTTCCGTTAGCTCCCTGCGTCCATTTCGGAGAGGCTTTCACGCGGAAGTTTCCTTTTCCGTCTTTTTCAAGCTCAATCATTTTCGTCGCTAGTACATTCACGGCTATGACGCCTTTTGTTACGGCCAAAGCGCCGTTTCCTGTACCGATTAAATCGAGCCATTCAGCGATTCTGCCCATCATTGTCGGATCGTCTTGTTTTTCTGCTAAATCAACGGCTTCGTCAATCATCTGTTTAACGACATCTGTTTCAGAAAAGTAGTTTTCAACCTCTTTAATCGTTTTTTTAGATAGGATCGCGCCTCCCTTTGACCAAGTGTTCACCTTTTCAGTGAGCTTGGATAGCTGAGCGATCGAATGTGACGATTGTTTTAATATAGAATTAGTATCGCGATCAAGCTCTTTTAAATCAGACACCGTGTCGTTCACATGTTTTTTTGCTTCGGAAATATGCTCATTAAATGATGCCAAAGAGATAGATCCGCCCCCAATCAAGTGGCTGATTTTATCAAATTCGTCATTAATCGAATCAACCGTATCATTCGTTTGACGTTTCAGTTCTGTTAAGCCCTTTTTGACATCATGCGTCAGAAATTCTTCTTTTACAAAACCTTCTGTTGATTCATAAGTTCTGATTTTCGCTTTAATATCTTTTAAATTCTGTATGTATTGATCAATAAAGTGCTGAAAATATAGCAGCACGGGAAGATGAAGAACCGAAAAGTGTTCTTTGATCGCATTTCCGCCTTCTCCTTTTAATGCATCATCAAGCTCTGCAATTTTTTGTACACTTTCCCTTATGGCATTGATTTCTTTTTCCTCTTGCTTTTTTTCCTTAATCAATTGGTCTATCGCGTCAATGACTTCAGAGACATCTAAAACTTTCAAGAGAAAACCAGCCCTCCTTATTTCATTTTTTGAGAGATGTTTTTATCAGTATCAATCAGGACTTTAATGTTTGACCATGCGTCCTTTTCAACTGAAGATAGCGCCTCCTTGTATTTTTTTAATAGCTGCTCGTATTCCTTTTCGATTTTTTTTATTTTGTTCACTACATCCATTGAAGAATTAGCGATATCGGCTTTTGAACCTGATATCGAAAGTGCGCTGATTTTTGTCTGAAGGTTTGAAAACGCCGTTTTGACTTCTTCTGCTTTTACCTTTATTTCTGCCATTCTTTCACCTCAATGATTGACTTGTTTTTTTATATCTGTAAGCTGTTGTTTTTGTATGCTTAGAAACATCTCCATATTAGAGATTTGCAGTTCAAGATTTTCAATCTCCTGTTCAATATGTGAAATCAGACCATCTGTTTCTCTCTGTATATTTTGATAGCTGTGTGCAATATTTGATCTAATATTGATAAATTGATTTGTATGTCTTCCATTCCATATATGCGAAGTGATATCTGGTTGATTGATGAGAGTAGCATTGTTTGAAAGGGTGTGAAGTTCACCGGTAATAGCTGTTTTTGCTTTTTTCAGTTCAGCGATTTTGCTTTGTGTATCCTTTATATTGTGAGATAAAGAAGAAATATCTTTTTCCAAAGAAGCGATTTTAGCAGCATGGTTTGACATGTCGGGTTCACCTCGTTTTTCAGAAATAAAAATCCGCACGTTACTATTCGCTTATTCCCCTGTATTTCCGTTAGGTATATTGTTGCTTTATGGGTGAATCTAACGTTCTTATAAATCAGACCATTTTCATATTACAATATCATCCAAATTAGGTAAATAGGATAATAGGCTTGGTTTTCTTGGATTTTCTTCAATTGATCCATTCAAGCTTCGCACAATGTTCTTTGAAATAGCGTCAGGTGTTTAGTTCAAATGCCTTCCTCAAATCTTGCGACATCAAACAAACAGCACTCACCCAAGGTTTTTCTCAAACTATTCGTTTTAAAAACCGCCGGATTTTCCGGCAGTTCCCTTTTAACTGCTCCATTTCCTGAATTTTTTGAAATATATACAAAAGGAAATGATTCCGCCAATTATACCTGTCAAAATTGCCAATATGAATGAAATAAACAACAAACCCAAATACCCCCATCCCAGCGCTTCATCCTGGGATGGTTCGCCCGTCACAAAAGATTGCATATAAAAATGCGACAGTATGGCATATAGGATAAATGAGCATATACCAATAAGGATAAAGATTAAAACACTAATACCAAAAGATACCAGAATGCGTTTGACCACGTTTAAAAAAACCTCCTATTTATCTATACCTTTCCGTCCATGTAAAAAGATGACACCTAAGACATATTTCATGCTACAAGAAAGATTAAAATAGGTAAATGAGAAAAAAGGCCCGCATGAATATAAAAACAGCACACACCCAAGGGTATGTGCTGTTCTGCATGTTCTTCTATTCAGTAATCACCGTATGCACGAGCTTCGGCGCTTCGGCTTTTTCGGAGATTTGGATGTTGTCGTAGACTTTTGCGATGACGTCATCGACATTTTCGCGGTTTGCGTATAGAGTAACCAATGGTTCGCCTTTTTCGACTGCGTCGCCGACTTTTTTGCGGAGCATGATGCCGACGGCGAGGTCGATTTTGTCTTCTTTTGTTGCGCGGCCGGCGCCCAACAGCATGGCCGCGACGCCGATTTGATCGGCGACGATTTCAGACACGACGCCCGCTTCTTTGGCATGAACGTCGATTTTATAGGCAGCCTGAGGCAGCTTTTCGGGGTTATCCGCGACAGAGCTGTCGCCGCCTTGGTTCTGCAGGAAGTCCTTGAATTTTTGCAGCGCTTTTCCGTTTTTCATTACATCGATCAGTTTCTCTCTTGCTTCGTCAAGAGTCTCTGCTTTTTTGGCGAGAACGACCATTTGGCTGCCCAATGTTAAGACAAGCTCAGTCAAGTCTTCCGGACCTTCCCCTTTTAATGTATCGATCGCCTCTTTCACCTCAAGGGCATTCCCGATGGCAAACCCGAGCGGCTGGGACATGTCGGAGATGACAGCCATCGTTTGGCGGCCGACATTGTTTCCGATGCGGACCATCGCTTTCGCAAGGTTGACGGCGTCTTCATCGGTTTTCATAAAGGCGCCGGCGCCTGTTTTGACGTCAAGGACAATCGCGTCGGCCCCTGCGGCGATTTTCTTGCTCATAATCGAGCTGGCAATCAGCGGGATCGAATTGACCGTGCCTGTCACATCACGAAGGGCGTACAGTTTTTTGTCAGCAGGCGTCAAGTTTCCGCTTTGGCCGATGACGGCGACCTTGTCGCGGTTGACGAGCTCGATGAATTCGTCTTTAGAAAGTTCCACGTGAAACCCTTTGATCGCTTCGAGCTTGTCAATTGTTCCCCCTGTGTGACCAAGTCCGCGGCCCGACATTTTGGCGACCGGGACGTCGAGAGCTGCGACAAGCGGCGCAAGTACGAGCGTCGTCGTGTCGCCGACGCCTCCAGTTGAGTGTTTGTCGACTTTGATGCCTTGAATCGCGGAAAGGTCGATCGTTTCGCCAGAGTTGACCATCGCCATTGTGAGATCGGCCCGTTCTCTGTCCGTCATGTCCTGAAAATAGATGGCCATCGCCAGAGCGCTCGCCTGATAGTCTGGAATGCTGCCGTCTGTGTAGCCTTTAATGAAAAATTGAATTTCTTCTGTTGTCAATTCTTCTCCATTTTGTTTTTTAGTGATGATATCAACCATTCTCATTGTGATCACCAGTCCTTTTTTCAATGTTTATCAATAGATCAATCCTACAACGGTCGCTGTCAAGAAACTGACGAGCGTTGCGCCGTACAGCAATTTCAAGCCGAAGCGTGCGACGACGTTTCCTTGTTTCTCATTTAGTCCTTTAACAGCGCCGGCGATAATACCGATCGATGAGAAATTGGCGAATGAGACGAGGAAGACAGAAACAATCGCTTCGGTGCGGCCGCTGAAATGGAAGCTGCCTTGTGCGAGAGACTGCATCGCGACAAATTCATTTGAGACCATCTTGGTTGCCATGATACTTCCAGCATTCACCGCTTCATGCCATGGAATACCCATCAGGAAGGCAAACGGCGCAAAAATAAATCCGAGCAGTTCCTGGAATGATATGCCTAGTGCGGCGCTGAAAATGCCGTTAATCATTGCGATGATCGCGACAAATCCGATCAGCATGGCGGCCACGACGACGGCGACTTTAAAGCCATCCATAATATATTCGCCCAGCATTTCAAAGAAGGATTGTTTTTCCTCTTCCTGTACCTCTACCATATCATGTTCTCGATCGACTTCATAAGGATTGATAATCGAAGCGATAATAAATCCGCCGAATAAGTTCAAGACGAGCGCGGTGACAACGTATTCTGGCTTCAGCATCGTCATATAGGCGCCGACGATTGACATCGAGACGGTTGACATCGCTGAAGCGCACAGCGTGTAAAGTCTGTGCTTAGGCAGCAGGCCCAGCTGTTTTTTTAACGAAATGAATACTTCAGATTGCCCCAGTATCGCCGAGGCCACGGCATTGTATGACTCAAGTTTGCCCATCCCGTTGATTTTGCTAAGCGCAAGACCAATATATTTTATAATAAACGGAAGGATTCTCCAATATTGCAGAATACCGATTAAAGCAGAGATAAAAACAATTGGGAGCAGCACGCTGATGAAGAATGTGGATTCATTCACATTCACCAGCCCGCCAAAGACAAAATTGACACCTTCTGCGGCATATTCAAGCAAATACCCGAAGCCTTTGGCAAACCCGCCGACGAGATAGTTTCCGACGCCCGTGTTCAGCAAAACATATCCCAATGCGAATTGCAGCACGATCATGACGATAACCGGACGGTACTTCACTCTTTTCTTTCCGCTGCTGACCAGCCATGCAAGCCCTAAGACGACAAATAAACCGATGAGCCCGATAAGATATTTCATGTTTTGATCCTCCTGGCGATGTATTCGCTTACATTTTTGTATCTGCGCGCAGGAAGCTTTCGCTTCCCGCCACGCTGGATCTTAGTAGTTATCTTCATTTTTTCCTTCTGCTCCGCTGACGATGGAAACGCCTGCGCTTGCACCAATCCGGGTCGCTCCGGCTGAGATCATGCTTTCAACATCCTCTTTTGTTCGAATGCCTCCGGATGCTTTGACACCGATGTCAGGTCCGACTGTTTTCCGCATGAGGGCGATGTCTTCCGCTGTCGCTCCGCCGGTTGAGAACCCGGTTGAAGTTTTGACAAAGTCGGCACCGGCAGCAACAGCCAAGCGGCAGGCCCGCTCTTTTTCTTCGTCTGTTAACAGACACGTTTCAATGATGACTTTAACAAGCGCTTTACCTTTTGCGGCTTCGACGACACCGCGGATGTCCGCTTCGACAAAGTTATCGTCGCCGTCTTTTAATGCGGCGATGTTGATGACCATGTCCACCTCTGTCGCGCCTTTTGCGATAGCGTCTTTCGTTTCAAACGCTTTTGTCTCTGTCGTGTTGGCGCCCAGCGGAAAACCGATGACTGTGCAAACATCGATTTCCGTTCCTTTCAGCTCTTTGGCGGCGAATTCAACCCATGTCGGGTTGACGCAAACTGAAGCGAATTGGTGTGTTTTCGCTTCTTCTATTAATTTCTTAATCTCGGATTTTTGTGTATGCGGTTTCAATGCTGTATGATCAATGAGATTTGCAATCGTCATATACTAGCACTTCCTTTGTATAAGATAGTTTCAGCATAACCGATTTTTGAACAGATGTAAATTATCATATGAAATTTTGTTCAATAGAAAATAAAGTAAAATCCAGGCTGTTCTTCCTGGACACTTTAATCATCTAGCAGTTCTTTCGCCGTATGCTGATCAATAATCAGCACATTGGCATACTTGCCTTTTAGTGCACCATGAATAGCGGATTTTTTCCGGCTGCCGCCCGCTACGAGAATCGACCGTTCTTTTTCCCTCAAGTCAGCCAATTCAATGCCGATCGTCCGCGAGTCGATAGCATGGCTGCAAATGTTTCCCTCCGCATCAAAAAAGCGCGAACAAATATCGCCGACTCCACGTTCTTTCAGAAGGGCTTTTTCCTCTTCATGAAAATACCCCAGCCTGAACAGCAGGGCTTCATCGCGGACCGTGCCGACTGTAAATAACGCAATGTTCGCCTGTTTGCCCATTTCTATAATCCGCTTAATGTGCCTGTCCCGCTCAACCATCTGTTTGACTTCCGGATTGTCAAACACGACCGGAAGCGGCAAATACCTCGGCATCGTTTGAAAGGCTTCGGCAAACAGCTGAATCGTTTCAGACGAATAGGTGTTGACGCTGGAGTGGCTGATTCCGCCTTTCAGTTGGACGACCTCTGCGCCCTTCACTTGTTTGTGCTGCATATTTTGGGCGATTTGGTACATTGTCGTCCCCCAGCTGACGCCGACAATGTCGCCGTCCTTGACTGCGCTGTGCATGTATTCGGCCCCGAAACGGCTGAGATAATGCGTGATGGTCGTATAATCCGCAGTCGGCGAAAAGACAACATGCGCTTCAAGGAGCCCGTATTTTTCCTCAAGCATCGCACCGAGCGCATCCATATCTTCAAACGGATCCATGACGCGAATTTGGACATACCCCTTTTCCTTGGCGAACTGCAGCAGCCTTGATACCGTCGGTCTTGAAATCTGCAGCTGTTCGGCGATTTGCTGCTGGCTGTAGTCAGACTGATAGTAGAGCCTCGCAGCTTCAATGCTCAATTGCTGTTTTTCCTTGTCCATCACGTTCCTCCCCTTTAGTAACGCTTTAACCCATATTATATAGGTTTATGCTCCTTCTCATCCAGCTGAATTCCGTCCGCGCCCCTGTGTCGTCGATGAGATACAGCAGATCGTTCGTGAAAGTCTTCATGCGCTTCGTCTTCGACTTGATATGATGCAGCCACTTGGCCTGCTCGTTTATTGTATCCTCGCCATTAGGAGTAATACCAGCGTCGCTGATACCACCCGCAAACTTCTGTAAATAACTAAAAAACATCTGTTGAAAGTTCCTGAAACGGTGAGTATCGGAATAAAATTTCCAGTGAATCGTTTGAGTTTTTGACCTGTTGAAGTGCCAAGTTCCGATGTCAAAAAAAATTTGAAACATCGTTAAGTCGTTGTGGTTACGGTATTTCTGATACGTTATCCTGTGTCAGCTAGAGACTCCTTGGGTTATACCTAAGGATACATGAAAATTAAAGATGTCATTACGGTCATGAAAAATGCTTTTAGGTCCTATGAGTCGGAAGTGCTCAAAATGAATTGATCAAGTTAGTATGTAAAAAGACCGGAAAAACGCTGTGAGTGAAGTCCGGTCTTTTTATCAACTTGCCCTATCGGTGAATACCTATGTTAAAAATATCGTTTTGGCAACATTTATAGCATTCAAGACTTTAGGAAATCCCGTGTATGGGTAGCATTGCAATAATGCCTCAATCACTTCTTGTCTCGTTAGACCTACACGAATGGAGGCATTGAGATGAACGTGCAACTGTGGCTCGCATCCACCCTGAGCAGTTAAGGCTCCTAATGTGACGAGTTGGCGCTGTTTAGGGTTTAGTCCTGAGCGGCTGTAGATTTCACCAAACGCAAATTCAATGATTTGTTCAGCTAATACAGGGGCAATCTCGGCAAGTGAATCGGCAACCGCCTCACCATGTTGGCCGTCGATTTCTTGAAGTTTTGCTATGCCTCTTTCCCGTCGTTCCCCTACAGAATGTAGTAGTTCGTCCTCGATGTTTACTTCGATATTTTGTTCTGCAAAAAGTTGTTTCGCAATGTTAATGGCATTTAAAGCACGAGGAGCGCCGCAAAACGGAATACAATGGGTAGCAATTTCAATAATTTCGTACGGCATAATTCCAACTTTCAAACCGAAGTTCATGTGCCATTTGAGTTGATTTGGAGTATCACCTAACGATGTTAACGCAGAGATCACGATCATTTCTCTTTGTTGATGGGTAAGTACGGGATTATTGAAAACTTGCCCAAAAAATTCAATAATGTACCGACTTATGTGGGGAGATACATCGCTTAAAGCATGAATAACCGCTTGGATTCCTGCTTCATCAGTTTCTTGAAAAAGTTTTTTTCCATTTTCATAGTTTGAGTTCATTGCTTAATTGCCTCCAGTTCTAAGATTTTCTATTTCCCGGTACTTCTAATGTAGTTTATTATTGCTGCTCGAAGTCAAATATAAGTTTTTACAATAGAATTTGCTATTAGCTAGAGGTTACTAAAGCATTTTTCTATTTTTTTGATCCGCATTTCGTTATAGTAACTATAACGAAAGGGGACGGATCGGATGTCATTTTCAATGAAATATGTAGTTGATAGCTTACATGTGTCTGCAAATACACTCAGATTTTATGAAACGAAAGGTTTGTTAAGAAACATTTCTCGAGATTCAAATGGTCGTAGAATATATAATGATGACGATTTGAGATGGATCAACTTTATCCGATCTCTGCGATTGACAGGAATGCCCATTTCTAAAATAAAAGAATATATCGATCTTTATGAATTAGGCGATGAAACATTCCTGCAAAGAAAAGAAATGATGATGCAGCATAAATTAGAAGTGCAGAATAAAATCAATGAAAACCTAAAACATTTAGAAGTAATAAGTTATAAGGTTGCGATGTACGAACTTCAAGAAAGGAAAGACACGCAGAAAATTTAGTATACTGGACTGTAAGATAAAAGCTCGGCTGTATGCCGAGCTTTCAGATTGTTGACAAAATCCCAAAACGGCTTTTAGTTTTGGGATTTTGTCATCCTTTCAGCGTGATTGAAAACCCTTGCAGTCTAGGAAGGCCGAGCATCGGAGCGGAGCGAATGTTATAATTCGTGAGCACCGACGCGCAGGCCTGACAACGAATGCGAGGGTTTGTCGACACGCTGAAAGCTCGGCTGTATGCCGAGCTTTTCCAATGATTACACAGTTGTTTCAACATGGTTGTTTGTTACACGTTCCCCCCGCCATATGCTTTTTAGTCAGTCCAGCTGAACATAAAACGTCGTCTTCTCGTTCGGCACACTCTTCGCATAGATCTTGCCTCGGTGCTGCTCAAAGATCAATGTGGCGATCGCGAGGCCGTAGCCGCCATTCTGCCGCGAACGCGAGGGATCGGCTCGGTTGAAGCAGTTAAAGAACTTGCCCGTATGCCGGGCCCATGCGCCACTACATATGCCCATGTCATGTCTTTATCCGTTATATATGCATCTTCTGCTGCTGTCAGTTCTTCATCTTGTTCAAGCATACAGGCGTCATCCGAGTGCTGATCAAACAAAAGGCAAGCGCGCTTCAGCTGCGCCTGTCCGCCGGTAAAACACGGTTTCATCTCATAGCTGAATCAATCCCTCACCAAGATTTTTTCTGATCACTCTGGTCTCACACAGGCTATCCATTCACGTCCTCCATTCATTTCTTTTGGTATTTCTCGTGAAAATCAATACAAAAATCCTACTATTGCTGGAAAAACATTTTATTATTGGACTTACGACCTCTTTTTGGATAGTCCAAAAAGATCAAAAAAATCTAGCAATCTCCATTTTTTCATTTATAATAAATAAGTCAAAATCATTCTCAAAAAAACATCCGGGGTGATCTATTGTGAAAGCACCCATGAGGTATATATGGATTGGTGTGATCCTGTGCTTTTTATCCGTCAGTCTGGCCGTCGGTTGTATCAAAGCTGAAGATCAGCCAGATGACGACAAAAATGATGAAGCGCTGCAGCCTGCCGAACACTTCGTTTACCATCATTTAATGAGCGATCAGGGGCTGATCAAAACCAGCTTTTCTGACCAGCCTGTTTACTTGTCGGAATCGCTTGGTTTGTGGATGGCGTTTTTGATCAGCAAAAAAGACGGCGAGCATTTTCATGAGCAATATCAGCACCTGACCGAATCCTTCCTTATGAAAAACAACCTGGTCTCATGGCAAATCCAAAACGGCCAGGCAAGCGGGGTAAACGCCTTGATCGATGATCTCAGAATCATGGTGAGCCTCGATCAAGCGGCAGCTCTATGGGGAAACAGCGAGTATAAACAAACCGCTCTGAACATCGGTTCCGCATTAAAAAAATACAACATGAACAACGGGATATTGACGGACTTTTACGACTCCGCCTCTCAATCCGCATCAAAGGATATCACGCTTTCCTATATCATGCCAGATGCGCTATCCGTCTTGAAAAAAAACGGAGTGATAGATAAGGAAACTGAAAGGCGGAACGCCAACATTCTTTACCGCGCCCCTTTGAAAAACGGTTTTCTCCCGAAAGTGTACAGTACAGAAACGAAAGCATACACCTATGACCATGAAGTCAATCTCATTGATCAGCTTTACACAGCTTGGCATTTACCGCCGAAGGATCAAAAAGCCGCTGTATTAGCGGATTGGCTCAAACAGACGTTTCAAACCGGCGGCAAACTGTATGGCCGGTACTCGATCGATACAAAAAAGCCGGCGGTTCAATACGAGTCTCCATCCGTCTACGCGTTGGCGATATTATTTTTCATCAACCAAAACGAAGATCAAGCCGTCATCAAAGCGCTGTATGATCGAATGAATGATTTTGAAATTCTTGATTCGTCCGCGACGTATTATGGGGGATATATGAGCGGAAATGATACGCATTCTTTTGATAATCTGCTGCCCCTATTAGCCGAAAGGAAGCTTTTAAATGAAAATATCATTCAATGATTCGCAAAAAATGTTCGCTTATATGACGGGGCTTGCAGCAGCTCTTGCGTTGTTCATCCATTATGTCTCAGCCCCGCAGTCCGAATCCATTCTCATCATTTGCATCACACTTGCCATCATCGCAGCGGGAATATGGCTCGGATCGATTTACGCACTGTCTGGGACGATCATCGTCCTGTTTGTTCTCGGAACTTTGATGATGTTTCTTCACACAGACGCTTCGTCAGAAACGGAATTGCAAACCCTCGTCATCTGGGGAATAGCGCTTTTGCTGTTCTCCTTCATGTCAGGGAGAATCCATGACATCGCGATCGGACTCCACCGCTCTGTCAAACACCTTCAAGACGAGATCAATAGCTTCGTTGCAATTGACAGGGTGACAGGCTTTGATAATAAACAGAGGATGAAGCTGGAGCTCTCGGAAGAAATCAAGCGGGCGGAGCGGTATGGCAACTCGTTTGTTTTTTTACTGCTTCAAATGCATTATTTCAAAGAGTTCAAATCCCTGTACGGAGAAAACGAAACCGACCGTCTCTTTCAATTTGTCAGCAGTCAAATCAGATCATGTGTCCGGGAAACGGATAAAAAATTCCGTCCCGCCGAAGAGCGGTTCGGCATCCTGCTGACACACACGCCTGTTGAACATATGCCTGCCGTCCTTGAAAAACTGAAGAAACAGCTGGACACATACCAGCTGAAAAACGGCAAGTATGTCACCTTGACCTTCCACGTGTGCCACTTATCATATCAAAACGATTTAAAGACTGCTGAGCAATTTTTAGATGAACTAGAAAACGAGATGATGATGAATGAACTGTAAGCGGATATTACTTCTATACGCGGCTGTACTTATCCTGGCTGCGGCTTTTCATGTTCCGGACACCGCCGAGGCAAAGCAGCAGGAGCGCGGCATTCTCATCGTCTATTCAACATTGGATGGCAAAAAATCAGCCGATGTGAAAATGCTCGACCTTATCGCCGGACATTTTACATCCCGTGTGACCGTTGTAAATGATACGGATGTCAAAGCTGCGGATCTGGCAGGAAACGACCGCGTCATCTATTACGGACAAACGAAAAGAAAGCTGAACAAGAAGCTCGCGCAGCTGATCAGCTCTTTCCAAAAACCTGTGACAGCGATCGGCTTTAACGCCGGGCAGTTCAGCCAATTTGCAGATCTTTCGCTGAAAAGCGAAGACAATGTGTATCAGATTCGCAGCACAAATGAGGAAAACGATACCTCTTTAGAAA
The DNA here is from genome assembly GCF_022832475.1 of Bacillus sp. B19-2. Taxonomy (NCBI): domain Bacteria; kingdom Bacillati; phylum Bacillota; class Bacilli; order Caryophanales; family Bacillaceae; genus Bacillus; species Bacillus sp. B19-2. The sequence goes on along the minus strand of NZ_JALHKQ010000002.1, from coordinate 152,744 downwards.
GCGGAATTCGTGTCCTCGAGGTATCGGGATTGAAGGGAAAAGCGTTGTACACATACAAAGCTGACGACGGAAAAGCTCACCCTTTCGTATGGAAAACCGGCAAAAGTAACGTGTACATCGGTTTAACCGATTTGCTCAACAACAACCTCCTCGCCGCTAAGCAGCTCAGACAGGCATTTGGTGAAACCCCGGACAGCACGCTGTTATATTTGCGGCTTGAGGATATCAGCCCAATGTCGGATGAAAAACTGCTGCTCCAAGCCGGGGCTTATCTTCATAAACGAAATATTCCATTTATCCTTTCTGTGATTCCGGTATATGTCAATCCTGAAACGGGCGACAAAGTCTATATGTCTGAAAAACCGAAGCTGGTCAAAGTGCTGAGGAAGCTGCAGGATATGGGCGGCAGTGTAATTGTTCACGGGTATACCCATACATACCGCTACAGCGAAACCGGTGAAGGATTCGAGTTTTGGGATGCTAAAGCCGATCAGCCGATCACATCGCAAAATGCGCAAGAGCCCGCAACACTTTTGCAAAAGGAACAAAACTTTCCAAATGAAGAAGCATATCAAAACTATTTGAAGCCGTTCAGAAAAAATGAGGAAACGTACACGCGGCAGAAGCTGACGAACGCTATTGAAGACCTCACCGCGGAAGGGCTGTATCCGCTCGCGTTTGAAGCGCCGCACTATACGATGTCAGAGCACGGCTATCAGATCGCCTCACAGTATTTCACAAGCTTGTTCGGCCAGGTTCAGCTTAGCGATACAACATGGAAAACGTCAGGCGCCGGGCCTTTTGTTACGAATCCGGCTATGCTCCATGGGATGACGCTCTATCCCGAGACCATCGGCTATGTCGATCAATCGGATCAAAATCCGCTCGGCAAAATCGAGGAACGCATCTCTCAAATGATCGGTTTTGAAGGCGGAGTAGCCGGCGCATTTTATCATCCTTACCTTGGAATGAAATATCTCCCTGAGCTGGTTGATCAAATGGAACGTATTCCGAACAGCGAATGGCTCGATATTAAAAAGACAAAGCAAACCGTTAAAACAGATAAAGTGGAAATTCACACAAGCGGAGATGGAACGATTCAAGTAAAAAGCAAAGTCAGCGCCATTGAAACGTTTTTCGATCATCACCAGCAAAGCCCGCTGGAAAAGGCGCTTTGGATTCTCTCTCTTATTGTACTCTTGTTTGTCGTCATGTTTGTGAGCTATACCCTTTACTTGAGAGCCACATTAAAAAAACGAATCTTTAAGGAGAGAAAAAACCGTGGGTAATGTTCTGTTCCTAGTCTCGTTAAGCTTAATATGGGTCATGCTTCTGTATCACATGTTTCTGATGCAGGGCGGATTCCGCCACTATATGACCTTCGAACGGAACATTCCGAAGTGGAAAGAGAACGTGAAGGATCTTCCGAAGGTCAGCGTTCTGATTCCGGCGCATAACGAAGAGGTCGTGATTCGGCAAACCCTGAAGGCGATGGTGAATCTTTATTATCCGAAGGATCTGCTAGAGATTATCGTTATCAACGACAATTCATCCGACCGGACGGGCGACATCGTAGATGAGTTTTCCAGACAATACGACTTTATTAAAATGGTCGTGACCAAACCCCCGCATGCCGGAAAGGGAAAATCGACGGCGCTCAATTGCGGTTTTGCCGAATCAAGCGGGGATGTCATTTGTGTATATGACGCCGACAACACGCCGGAAAAAATGGCGGTTTATTACCTTGTCCTCGGGCTCATGAATGATCAGAAAGCCGGAGCGGTGGTGGGAAAATTCCGCGTTATCAATGCGGCGAAAACATTGCTCACAAAATTTATTAACATCGAAACGATTTGTTTTCAATGGATGGCACAGGGCGGGAGATGGAAATGGTTCAAAATCGCCACGATTCCCGGCACCAATTTTGCCATCAGGAGAAGCATTATCGAACAGCTGGGCGGCTGGGACGATCAGGCGCTGGCCGAAGATACCGAGCTTACGATCCGGGTCTACAACCTCGGCTACCACATCCGCTTCTTCCCGGCGGCCGTCACTTGGGAACAGGAGCCGGAAACGTGGAAAGTCTGGTGGCGTCAACGGACAAGATGGGCGCGCGGCAACCAGTATGTCGTTCTGAAATTTTTGGCTCAATTTTTCAAGCTGAAGAGAAAACGGATTATTTTTGATTTGTTTTATTTCTTTTTTACGTATTTTTTGTTTTTCTTTGGCGTCATCATGTCAAATGCGCTTTTTGTGATCAATTTATTTTATAATCTGCACCTTTCATTCGGTTTTTTATCTATCATCTTATGGGTTTTGGCTTTCTTTCTATTTATGACGGAGGTCATGATTACACTGAGCATCGAAAAAACAGAAATGAACAGGCAGAACTTTTTCATCGTTTTTCTGATGTACTTTACATACTCGCAGGCTTGGATTGCGCTCGTGATTTATTCTTTATTCGTAGAAATCAAGCACCGTCTGTTCAAGCAAGAGGTTAAATGGTACAAAACAGAACGATACAATCAAAAGAAAAGCGGGTGACTTTTTTGAAGTATATCATCATATGTCTGGCAAGCCTTATGCTAATCACGGCGACGGGACAAACTGCGGCGGCCAAAGACATTACAGTAGACGGCTCGATCCTCGGGGAAAACAGCCGGGAACAAGCCAAACAGCAAGTTCTCACAAACGATCTCTTGACCTTGTACGGGGCAAAAGACAGCGCCGAGCTGACGTATCAAATTCCAGCGGGCGCCTCCTCTGCCCATCAGCAACTCACACTTGAATACGAGGCCTCAGACCTTTTAATTTCACCGTCTTCTTTAACAGCCGAGATTGATGGCGAACCGGTCAAAACGGTTAAGCTTGCAGGGAATGCCGGGAAGAAAACGCTGAAACTCGCGCTAAACAAAAGCCATTCGTCTCAAGGGTTTCACAGCTTATCACTGAAGTTTTACGGTGTGGTTCATGAAGGCGTCTGCGTCAGACAGGACTCTTCCGGGAACTGGATCAAAATTTACCCGGACAGCCGTCTGAATATCGGGGAAAAGAACGAATCTAAAGGAGTTGCGCTCGAACATTATCCTTATCCGTTCGCCCAGTCCGGCAGCTCCGTGGAAAAAACGGAAATCATCATTCCGGACCATCCAAGTTCGGCTGAAATCGAAGCTGCAGTTAAAACGGAAGCTTACCTCAAAACGGTTGACAATAGCATCAGCACGAAAATTTTGGGCGAATCTGACCTGACGAAAATCGACAGGCCGACGATTGTGATCGGCGTCCAGCATCACTGGAGCGGCAAAATGAAAAAGCTGTTGGAACAAGCGAAGCTCGACGCAAAAGAAGACAAGCTTTTGCTTGCGGAACGGATGCTCAAAGCAAAGGATAAGCAACAGCCTGTATTGTTTGCGGCTGCATCATCTGATGATGTTCTTTCTGAAAAAATCAGCGTCATCACCGACAAAACGTATGCCGCCCAGCTCAGCGGCGACACGCTGGCAATCGGCAAACTGCAGCAGCATAATAAACGGGACGGCGGCAAGCTGACACTCGAGGATTTCGGGACGGGGGATTTGACAATTGGTTCCGGACAGACATCTTCCGAGCATTTTTATTATCCAGCACCGGCGCTATTAGACAAAAATCAACCTGCAAAGCTTTCACTTACAATGAAAAAATCGGAAACGATTCAAAAGCAGGCCGATCAAAGCGAATTAGCTGCGGAACAGGCGGAGCTGAAGGTCATGATCAATGGTCAGCCTCATTCCGTCGGACTTGACGATTTAGGAAAAGAAGACAAAAACGGCTTTTACCATGTTTCTTTAAAAGTCGATCCGAAACTTTTGCAAAAAAATCGTTACATCGATATTCAATTTGTCACTTCAGGCTTGAAAGAGAACAACCCCTGCTATGCGGCGAACGATGACAAATGGATTTTTATCGACAAACAGAGTGCATTGTCTTACCATGTCAGCGACACGTCAGCTTCAGCCAACTTTCAAGAGTGGCCGCTTCCCTACGCGGGCGATCAGGACAACAAAACGCTGATGATCCTGCCCGACCACGCGGATCAGACAAAGCTTCATGAACTTTCGCTTGTGGTCGGCTCCTTCGGCAGCGAAGCCAGGCAGGCATTCACAGTAAAAACATCCTCTGAAGTCAAACCGGATGACATGAAAGGAAGAAACATCATCTTCATCGGAAGTGTCGATCAATTCTCTCTGCTGAAGGAAAAAACATCCGAATTGGCTGTTCCGACGGGGAAAAACGGGACATTTGATGTGTCATCTTTTCAAATGCTGAATGAAACGACGAAACAAATCGCGTTTACTCAAACATCGCTTTGGGATTCAAATTACTCGATGGCTGTTTTCGCGCCGTTTAAAGGGCAAGGCACAGCTGTCACAAAAGAAATGATCAACTTTTTAAACAGCAATGATTTCGCAGCAACCGTCGTTAATGAAACGGACAGCCATCAGCTGTTTACAAACCATCAACAGCTGACAGCAAAATCCGCTGAAACCAAAACGAATGATAAACAGGAAAGCAATCAGCAACATGTACTGTACATTGCCATCCTGATCGTGATCATAGCGGCAGCGGTTATTCTGATTTTGACAACGGCAAGGCGCAGAAAAAGAAAGGCCAATGCCGGCGGAAAGATTGACGAATAAAAAGGGGCTTGCTTTTAGCCCCTATCAGATTGTTGACAAAATCCCAAAACGGCTCTTAGTTTTGGGATTTTGTCATCCTTTCAGCGTGATTGAAAACCCTTGCAGTCTAGGAAGGCCGAGCATCGGAGCGGAGCGAATGTTGGAATTCGTGAGCACCGACGCGCAGGCCTGACAACGAATGCGAGGGTTTGTCGACACGCTGACAGGGGCTTGCTTTAGCCCCTGTTTTTTTATAAGTATTCAACCTGCTTCTCATATACATCCTTCACAATTTTAGCTAAAACATCGATTCCCTTTATGATATCTTCATCCGCCGCGGTTAAGCTGATTCGTATACACTGGTGTGAATGCGCTATGTACCGGGATTGATGGTGAAAGAAAGATGAGCCGGGAACGATGATGACTCCGTCGGCTTTCATATACTCATACAGCGCCGCATCAGTCACCGGCAAGTCTTCAAACCAGAGCCATCCGAAAAGCGCCCCTTCCCCTTGGTGCAAATACCATTTGATGTCTTCAGGCATCTTGCATAAAAGGGTTTCCTTGAGCAGCTTGAATTTATTGCGGTAATACGGCCTGACTTCATTTAGCGACACGTCGGCGAGGCGCCCGTCATTCAATACAGATGCCGCCATATACTGCCCCAGCCTTGAAGAATGGATCGCCGCATTCGACTGAAAAGCTTCCATTGCCTGAATATACCTGGACGGCCCGATGGCGATTCCGATCCTTTCGCCAGGCAAGCCTGCTTTTGAAAGGCTCATACAGTGGATAATCTGATCGTTGAAAATCGGTTCCATGTCGATAAAATGAATCGCGGGAAAAGGCGGAGCATATGCGGAATCAATGAACAGCGGAACATTCGCTTCTCGGCAGGCGTCAGAAATGAATGCTACATGTTCGCCAGGCAAGATGTTTCCGCAAGGATTGTTCGGCCGTGAAAGCAAGACAGCGCCAATGCACGGATCGGTCCGCATCCTCTCTAAAAACGCCTCGCGGTCGAGCTCATATCGAAACGTATGATCATCCAATACCGAAATGAGCGGAGGAATCCCCTCAATCATCTCCCGCTCCAATGCCGCTCCGCTGTATCCCGAATAGTCGGGAAGCATCGGTATCAAGGCTTTTCTCATCACAGACCCGCTTCCCATTCCGCAAAACGAATTAATCGCCAGAAAAAACAGCTGCTGGCTTCCGGCTGTAATCAGCACATTCTCTTTTCGAATGTCGGCGCGATACCGCTCTGAAAAGAAGCGGACAACACTTTCAATCAGTTCATCGGTCCCATAGCTCGATCCGTATTGGCCGATTACCGATGAAAACCTGTCATCGTCAAGCAGATTGGCAAGAGCCGACTTCCACATGGCTGACACGCCGGGCAAAATCATTGGATTGCCCGCACTTAAATTAATGTATGACCGCTCTCCGCCGGCCAGGACTTCCTGAATATCGTTCATCACAGCCCTGACCCCTGTCTTCTCATTCATTTTTTCTCCGATTTTGCTTAATTCCAGCTTCACGCTTCTAGTCTCTCCCGCTCAAACCGAAGACGGGCGGTTTCGATTTTCTTATTGATCTCGTCAATGAAATATTGTTCCGGGACGCTGAATCGCTCGCCTTCCCGTCCGGGAGGCAGGTATTGTCTGACATAGCGTTCCGCCGCCTCTTTGTACGCCGAGTCATCCTCGATCTCTTCCAGCTGTTCGATTTCAGCCACAAGCTTTTTTAAATCGTCCATGCATCGGGAAAGGTCAAGCGACACGGGTTTCTCTTCTCCTTTTTGAATGGAACGGCCGTTTTCAATGATCCAGCTGAACAGAAAATAGCCTGTCCCGGAATCAAAATTCTGCGTTGCATTATGCTGGCTCGGATAGCGCAGCAGCCGTTCATACAAAACAAATTCGATAATTTCCTCCCAGCCGTCATATTGCCGCTCCCACAAGGTGAGGATCGCTTGGCAATCGACCTTGACTTCTTCTAAAATGCCTGCGAAAAAATTCATTTTCGCCTGAATATGCAGATGAAAAGGTTTTTTTCCGCAATGATGAAAATAGTCATGAAGGTAGCCCCACAGCACCCTTGCTTCATATGTGCGGTCGGGGGAAAGCTGAGCCGACTTGAAAGGCGCATGTTCAAAAATGGCCCTCGCTCTTTTCAGCGTGTCCTCATGGTAAATGTGATAAAACTTATTAAAATAGAAAATCGCAAATGTCTGTGATGTAATCTTCTCTTTTGTTTTCACATTTTCCGGGAAGAATACGATGCATTTTTCTTCCGTGAACCCCTTTGTTCCGGCGAGAAGCTTGAGCGATTGACAGCCGTTTTCAGGATGGGGCAGCTCCTCTTCTATCGGCCTCATCATCGCAGGTTCTTCACGAACGGCCAAAAAGGCTTCAAAATAACAGCCTTTCGCATGTGGCCCATTCGGCGTCACGATCGGCGCCGCGAAAAAGGTCGTTTCCTGATCATTCGGAGCCCGGTAAGCCGTCAATAACCGGTCAAAATACGGCGTCTCTCCTAATCCGCGTCCGATCCAGTCCAAGACGTCCTGTTTAAACGCCTCTTTTGCAGCCGTTAGGTGAACCGCTTCATAAATGGTCCCTGCGTCTTCTATCAATTGCAGCAGAAGCTGTTCCGCCCTTTCGTGATGCTCTGTAATCTGTCCTTTATCATTTTGGTACGTCTGCAATTCATGAATGTTCGGTACAATCTGCTCGTTGACCAAGTTTACAATGTCCCCTATCAATGTCGTCATCGGCTTCCTCCTTCGATTGATTTAAGCCCGTGGATCGTAAAACACATCGGCACTTCCCCAAAATCTTGAATGACTTTCAAACCGTGTTCATCAGCTGCTTTAATCGTCGTGATACAGCCGTCAGCCGCGTTTGAAGCACAGGCCAGGGCCGCTTGTGCATTGCTGGTGACAAATTGGACTTGGCTGCTGAACAGCTTCGCCAGATGGGCGGGAGCGGGGTGTGAAGCGACGGTTTGAATGTCTGATGCCATCGTGTGCTGTTTTGCGGCAAAAACCATGTTGTATGTCGGCATCACAAAACTGTCTATGATCTTTAAATCAGCAAGATTCTCAAATACAATTTGATGCAAAAACGGGTAAACGGCGCAGCCTAAAAGGACTGAATTTTCTGTCGATTTAACATGAGGCAGCGCTTCTTCCAGCGTTTCATAAAGCCTGACTTCCCCGCGGACCCCTTTGTTTTTTAGCCAAAGCAGGCCGGCTTTTTCGCAGTTCGTGCCTTTGGGACCGAGCGTATGGACAATCATCACGGCTTGCTCTTCCTGCACTTTAGTCGAGATCATCTTAACCTCCTATTGTACCCGTCAAATTATTTTGATATATGATATGAAGCTCATCATCCAGTTCCCGGTAGAAAGCTGCGCATTCTTCATATGAATGATGGCTTGTTAATATAAAACCGGGATAACCGGAAAAATGCGGGTACGGCAGAATTTCCACGCCTTTTCTAATAAATTGAAACACCCGCTTTACCTCCGGCCTCTGTTTGACTTCTTCCAGTCCGTCAATTTTTTCAAAAGTGCCGGAGCCCTGTACAGGAATGATATAATTGCCGGCCGTCTTTACAGGCCGGATCTCTTCTTTAAACTCGCTGCTCTCCAGCGGCTTTATTGCGTTTTGCAAGACAAGCTGCATAAAGTTGATGCCCGTGCTCTCTTTGACGATGTAATGGGAAACCCCTGAACCGCCGATTCTGGCGCCCACCTCGATAACATAAGGTGTTCCGTCCTTGTCCAGCCTCAGCTCTGTATGAGCCGGCCCCTGATGAATGCCCAGCGCTGAGACGGCGCCTGTCACTTCCTTGACAATCGCAAGGCGCGTCTCTTCCTTCAATTGAGCCGGAGCAATATAGACGCCTTCTTCAAAAAACGGACCTTTGCTGTTCCCTTTGTATCCAATCGAAAGAACATGTACGTTTCCTTGGATCGACAGCGTTTCAATCACAAATTCCGGCCCATCGATAAATTGCTCGGCTACGATGCCCGTTTTGCCGTGTACGAATCGATTAAGGTCCCTCTCGTTGACGGCCTCGACTTTCCGGACGGCCTCCTCAAGCTCCTTCCGATCATCAACACGGACGACGCCCTGGCTTGAAAAGCCGTTGACCGGCTTGACGACTAATGGATAAGTCAGTTTCCTGTCTTCGAGGTCAGCGAGCGTATGGAACTCGTGGAAAACCGGCGTATTCAGGCCGTTTTGCTGAAGGATGCTGCGGGTTTTATTTTTATTGCGGCAGTTTTCCATTGTTGTGAAAGGAAGCCCCGGCAGACTCAAAGCTTCAGCGGCTTTTGCCGTGAAAGGCAATGCCGGCTCAAACAGTGTCATAACGCCGTCAAACGGAAATTCGACAAATGTCTGTTTGACGATTTCCAGCGCCGCTTCCTCATCTTCAAATAACGGCAGCGGCACACAGCGTTCCACAGCCGGAAGATTCCCCGGGAAATCTTCGGCTGAATTGTAAAAGAACGTGACCTTCAATCCTAAACGCTCAGCTTCTTCAAAAATAAATGGCAAGTGCTTATTTTGACAAATGATGGCCAAGTTTTTGTTTCGTATCGTCAATTTTCGCGATCCTCTCTTCTTTTTTTAAGTTGATGAACATCACACCGAATATGACAAACAGCGTTCCTAAATAAATATTCGCATTCAGTTTTTCATCCAGAAACAGAAATCCGATATAAAGCGCAATGACAGGGGAGATAAACAAGTGGGAAGTCGCTTTTGAGATGTGCCATTTTTTAAGCAGATAAATGTTGATCCAAAAACCCAATATCGAGCCGACAACCGCTAGATAAAGCAGCGCATAAAGGCTCACGCCGGAAAACGTTCTTGTCCCGCTTTCAAAGATGAGGCTGCTGATGAGCAATACCGCTCCGCCGCTCAGCATTGAAAGGGAGTTAAAGCTTAAGATTGGAAGCGAACGAATTCTTTGCTGTACTTTGATTTGAATAAAAGCCGAGCCAAACATCGCACACAAAATCACAATCATGGCGACGATTTCAATAACATCGACTTTGATCAACAGCTGATTGCCAAACACGATTGTAATGCCGAGCAAAGCAAGGCATATCCCCCATTTTTGCAATTTCGTCGCCGGTGTCCCCTTAACGAGGCGGTTGATCATCAGGGCAAAGACTGAAATGCTTGCCGCTAATATAGACACCAACCCGCTCGGCAAATAAAGAGAGGCCCAATAAACAGATCCGAACGGAACGGAAAAATACATGATGCCGTTCAAAAACGACAGCACCAGCAATTCCTTTGACAGCACAAACTGCCTCCGTATCAAAAGAAACGCCGCGATCAAAATGCTTGCGATCATAAATCTCATGCCGGCAGACCAAAATGGAAGGCTGTCACTCAACCCGGCTTTTTGAAAAGCCCATGTCGTTCCGCCGATCAAACATAATACGATAAATAAAATATGAACCCGATACTTTAAAACGTTTGTCCGCATAGCATTCACCTGATTTTGTTATTGTCTTGCTGTCATTTATTTTCAGAAAATAAAATCTTTTCTGATCAAAATGGATTATGAGGGAAATTATAACTATTATATCAATTACAGTCAATCATTCTTTTGAACCTTTAGAATATCTTTACAAATACTGCGCACAAAAAAACACTCACTTCGATAAGTGAGTGGAGGCGATATTGGTCTAGATTATATTTCTATCTTTTGGGTGCATACCGCTTTTCCGGATGACCCGAATTCTCTCATTTTATGTTTGACCGTTTCTTTGACTGCGTTGATCCCTGGCGTCATATAGGCGCGGGGTTCATATAAATCGGGATTGTCTTTAAACATGCTGCGCGTTTTCTCGGTCCAGGCCACCATGCATTCGGTATTAATGTTGATTTTCGCATGGCCCAGACGGATCGTTTTAGCGATTTGATCAGCCGGGATGCCCGAAGCCCCATGAAGAACAAGCGGAATGTCCGTTACCCGTGAGATTTTTTCCATTTCTTTAAATCCTAAATTAGGCTCGCCTTGATATTTTCCATGAACAGAGCCGAGCGCGGCTGCCAAAGCATCGATACCGGTTTCTTTGACAATGCGTTCGCATTCACCGATGTCGGCATACTGCACCCCGCCGATGAGCCCGTCTTCCATGCCCCCTACGGTGCCAACCTCTGCTTCAACCGAAACATTGCGAATTCTGGCGTATGACACGACCTCTTTTGTCATGGCGATATTTTCATCAATTGGTGAATGCGAGCCGTCGATCATGACTGAGCTAAAACCGGCGTCTATCGCTTGCTTGCAGCGCTCCGGATTTTTGCCATGGTCAAGGTGAAGCACGACGGGAACGGAGATCGACATTTCCTCCATCAAAGCCGCAACCATTGCGGAAACCGTCTTAAATCCGCCCAAATAATCGATGAGCCGGTCTGAGGCGGCTGCGATGACAGGTGACCGTTCTTCTTCCGCTGCCTGTAGAATCGCTTTTGTCCATTGAAGGCCGTTAATATTAAATTGACCGATTGCATAATGTTGTTCCTTTGCTTCTTGAAGAAGTTCTTTCATGGAAACGAAAGCCACGTTCACCCCTCCTATCCCGTATTAAATCTTGAAGTATTTTGAAACAACTTCAACTGTTGTTTCTTTGGCCGTTCGAATCGTTTCTTCCGCGCTCAGCTTATAGTATTCAGGTCTGAACAATTCAACTGATACGACATCCGAAAAACCGATGTCTTTCAAAGTTGATAAGTGGGCATCCAAGTCGATGGCCCCCTGTCCCGGCCAAACACGGTCTTCATCTCTTAAAAAGCCGATTGGAAAGTCTTCCGTATCATCGATATGATAGATGAAAATCTTCTTGCCGTCCGCCTTTTTCAAATCCTCAATATCCGAACCCATTGCATGGAAGTGGAAGCTGTCAAAAACAAGGCCGACATTATCGCGGTTCACGGTCATGACGATGTCATAGGCCTGGCTGAACGTATTGACTGTGCACTCCGGATGACCGACAAACTCGACAGCGATCTTTACACCGTACGGCTCCGCGATGCCTGACAGCTCTGTCAGCACTTCGACGGAGCTTGCTTTAATATCTTCTTTTAAGATTTTTTGTTCGGTGACAAGCGGTACCGCGACCACATATTTCACACCAAGCGTTTTGCATGTTTCCATCATGCCTTTAAATTCTTCGATGATTTCACGATGGCCTTTTTCATCGCGGTTGTTGAAAAAAACAAGGGCATTCAAGGCCAGCGGCTTAATATGATGCGTTTGAAAATACTCGGCTAACTCTGAGAGAGAATGTTCTTTTACATACTCAGGCAGCTTATCCATCGTCCGGATTTCGATATAGTCGTATCCGTGCTTCTCACAGTATTCGAGGTCTTTTGCTAGGTTTGAATTTTCCAACGTCGTTGCTTCATTAAAGCATAGCTTCATATTAGATTCTCCTTATCTAAATATCCTTGTGAAGAGCGAGTTCGGCAGGGCGCCGAACTCAGGGGCTTATCCTAGTAATTCCTGTTTCAGCTTTTCAAGCATGAATCTGCTTGATTCATCCGCTCTTTCGTCAACCCAGGCAAACACGGCGTTCGTCGCAATTCCGTCGAACTTCATTTCTCTCAACTTTCTGAAAATCGTATCAAAATCGACCTCGCCTTGGCCAATGTCCAAATGCTGGTGAACCGTTACTTTCGCGTCAGGCGGATTGACGATGTAGCGAAGGCCATGAGCCGCTTTATGATTATAAGTATCTGCGAATAAAACATGTGTGAGGCGGTCGCCGGCTTCGTCAAACATGGTCTCGATGTCGCCTTTTCCGTCGTCATAGAAGAACGTGTGCGCAGTCGAGTAGACAAGATTGATCCAGTCCTTGTCAAGCGCTCGGATCATATCCATCGCACCTTTGTGTGTTTCGATAAAATCGTATGGATGGGCTTGAAGATTGAGTTTAATGCCTTCTTTTTCAAAGACTGGCAAAAGCTCATCCATGGATTTGATAAATTTTTCTTCACTTGTTAAAGGATCGTATTTTGAACCGCTGAATTCGCTGTTCATCAAATCGACTTCTAGCTCAACCGCAATTTCGATTGCCCTTTTCCAATTGCGCACAGCTGCCTGACGGCGATCTTCATCAGGACCGGCCCAGTGGTAAAGCGGAAGGAGCGATGAAAGCTTAACACCGGTATCTCTTAAAAGCCGCTTTAATTGTTTGATTTTAGCTGAATCGACTTTCGGATATTTATAGAATGGACAAAAATCTTCGCGCGGCGATAGTTCGATATATTCGTAGCCAAGCTCCGCCGTTTTATAGACCGTTTCCTCCAAAGTTAAATCATCGCGATACATCGATGGATCCAATGCTAATTTCATACTTATCACTCCTCGGAAAGTTTTTATTTTTGAACAGTCGTAAACGTTTGATAGAATTCCGGTTTCTCTTGAAGCGCCACAGGTTCTTTCTGTCCGGATTCCTGAGCTTTCACACAGGCGTCCGTCGTCACGGCGGCGATATAGCCGTCCCATGCAGTCGGCCCGCTGACCTCGCCTTTCTGTTGGATCGAGTCAATGAAATCTTGGATTTCTACATCGTAAGCGGCTACAAAGCGGCGCTGCCAATCCATAAGGATATCCGTCGAGAATTTGCCGGCTTTTCTGAGAGAGATGCTTGATGGTTCAGGCAGCTTCACGATTCCGTCTTCGCCGACGATTTCACACTGGATATCGTAGCCGTATTTGCAGTTGACATAGATTTCCGCATTGATCACGACTCCACCTTTCGTTTCGATGATGACGATTTGCGGATCACGCAAATGAGGAAGCGCGTTTTTCGATTTTTTCGGATAAATGACCTGAACGGATTCGTAGTCGTCATTGATCAGCCAGTGCAGGGCGTCTATTTCATGGACAAGCGTATCGACAACAGCCATATCTGTCGTATAGTTGTCGCCTACAACCGGGTTGCGGTGCGCACAATGGATCATGAGAGGCTCGCCGATGACCCGGTTGTCGATCGCTTCTTTCAGCTGTACGTAACCGCTGTCATAACGGCGCATAAAGCCGACTTGAACGAGACGTTTGCCCGCTTTGATTTCTTCATTGACGATCCGCATGCATCCTTCCGCAGTCGTCGCCAGAGGCTTTTCGCAAAATACGAATTTGTTCGCTTTAATCGCTTTCAAAACGCTTGATTCATGTGCCGGTCCCCAGCTTGTGACTAAGACTGCGTCTACATTTTCGGCTGCGATGAGACTGTCGTCATCCGGATAGACCTTGGCGTTCAGGCTGTAGTCTGTTACAACTTGCTGAGCTGCCTCCTGGTTTACATCGGTGACCGCGACAATTTCGCCGCCGGCCAATTTATTCGTGATGCGGTTGATGTGCTCTTTTCCGATTGCTCCTGTACCAATAACACCAATGCGTAATTTCATTGATAGCCACTCCTTCAAAAATAGTTACATAATTTTTCTTGTTTGCACTTGCCCAGCTTGAGCCGGAGGAGTCCCGTACAGCTCTTCCTGAATTTCTTCAAGCGACTTACCGGATGTATTCGGTGCAAAAACGAGCCCGATGATCATGCTGGCCGTTACACATCCAAGGAGAATCGCAGCCATAAATGCAATTCCAAAATTCGAGATGATCATTGGAACGAAAAGGCTCCAGGCTCCGATTGAAATACGAACGAGGAAGAACATCAATCCTTGTGCAGACGCGCGATATTCCGTCGGGAAAATTTCACTCGCCCATAACTGATAGTTGGCCTGTTGCCCGGCCCCATTATTCATGCCGATCATCACGATAAAGAGGATGAGGATCGGCATGCCTTCTGCCGGAAGCAGAAACAATGACCAGCCGATCACCGCTGCAAATGCGGAGATCCCAAACACTGTCTTCCTGTATTTGTCTGCAAACGGCATGAAGATAAAAGCGACGCCAAGCCCGGTGAAAATAAACAGCCCCATCTGCAAAATGTTTGCCATGGTCGCTGACACACCGCCGACCTGCTGATAAATGTAAGGCATGAAAAACCCCATGACACCTGCGGCCAGATTCCAAATTAAGTACACGCCCATTAAAAATAAAATGCTTTTCAAATACTTAGGCTGAAGCAAATCGAGATAAGACGTCTTCGGCTTTCTGACGGCTTGAGCCGATTCGGATTGATCCTGCCAGGCATCGGATTCCGGCAGTCTTTTCCGCAGAACATAGGTGATCAATGCGATAACGAGCAAATGCCCAAACACGATTTTATTGCCCAATAAGCCTAAATCACCGAGCAGGACCGACAGCAGCAGGACCACAACCGCTCCCGCAGCCCATGCGACCTGTGCAACACCGCAATGACGGGCCCTGTTTTTCTTAGGTGCGTTCTCCGCGATGATCGTCCAGGAAGCTGTGATATCAGCTCCTACCGATAAACCGATAATCATGTAACCGCTTAACAAAAAGGGGAAGCTGGTGCCGAACAATACTAAACAAATCCCCAGTGCATAAACCAGCATACTGTTCGTATAGACAGCCTTTCGGCCAATTTTATCGGCCAAAAAGCCTCCGAGCAGCGCTCCGATTGCCGCTGAGATGGCGTTGGCGCTAAACGCGCCGAGCAGTCCGATCTGTGTATCAGAAAGCTTCAGGTAACTGACCCATAAAGATAATCCTGCCGATCCTGCGACAATGGAGCCTGCATCAATGTAATTTGCCAAAGCTGCTGCGACGGTTCGTTTATTGAATGGTGAGACTGCTGCACTTCCATTGCTCAATTTAGAGCCCCCCTAATTGGTTGCTGGGACATTCAACAAGTGACGATCGATGTACTTTCTGGCGATCAATGCGTATTCAAGCGGGTTGGCAACATCGGGATCCTGCTCGGCTTCCACAACGATCCAGCCGGAATAGCCGTGCTTTAGAAGCGTTTGATAGACTTCTCTAAAATCGATGCAGCCGTCGCCTGGAACTGTGAACATCCCTTGCAAAAACGCCTGTTGAAACGATTTTCCTTCCTGCTTGCATTTCTCCATGATCTTGAGGCGCGCGTCTTTAAAATGAACGTGCCCAATCCGGTCCATATGCTTCTCTAAAATGTTCATATAATTTCCATCTGAAATGTAGGCATGCCCAGTATCATACAGAAGGTGCACGAGTGCCGGGTCAGTTCCGGCCATGAGCCGGTCCACCTCTTCCTCTGTCTGCACACCTGTGCCGAGGTGATGATGGTAGACAAGCTTCAGGCCGTACCGGCCGGCGATTTCCCCGAGGTGATTTAAACCTGCAAATAGCCGCTGCCATTCTTCATCGGTGAAATAAGGCTTTTCTTTAAACACGTTTTTATCCAAGCCCTGCACGCTGTACGTCTGTTCTGATACGACCGCAACATCGGCATGGACGTCTTTCAAGTACTGGCAGTGAGCCGCAAATTCCTTGGCTGCTTCTTCAATGCCGTCCCGAATGATATAGCTGCTGAACCACTTGCCGGCAATCCTTAGGTTCCTCAGCTCGAGCTCTTTATTGAGAATGGCCGGTTCCGGAAAAAAGCCGCCCACTTCCGTGCCTTGAAAGCCTGCAACAACAATGTCGCTCAACAAATGCTGAAGTGTATTTCCCGCGCCGATTTCCGGAATATCATCGTTCCGCCATCCTATGGGAGCGATGCCCCATAGAATTTGTGTCTTGCCCATCCTGGTGCCTCCTTTAATACTGCTTTGCAGATTTCAGCATTTTTTCTTTTGCTTCATACGCCTTTTGCACGCTTTCCTGTTCGGAAACCTCTGCAACACCTACATGCCACCAGCTGTCATAGCCGTCCGTCATCGTCTTCGGCAACACCTTCATTTCGATCAATGTTGAGACATCTTGTTTTTTGGCATCTTCCAGCGCTGCTTTTAATTCTTCAATCGTGTTCGCTTTGTAGGTTTTCGCTCCATAGCCTTCGGCAACTTTCGCGTAGTCAACGTTGAGAATCTGATTGTCTGCTGTTCGGAATTCACAGTAGTAGCTGCCGCTTCCGTGATCCATTTGCAGGTTGTTGATACAGCCGAATCCTGAGTTGTCAAAGAGCAGTACGTTGATTTTTTTATGATATTGGATTGCTGTGATGAGCTCTGAGTGAAGCATCAGGAAGCTTCCGTCTCCGACCAGTGAATAAACTTCTCTATCAGGATGAGCCAATTTCAAGCCGAGCGTTCCCGATACTTCATATCCCATGCAGGAATAGCCGTATTCCAGGTGGTACGTATTCGGTACGTTTGAATGCCACAGCCGTTGGAGATCTCCCGGCAAAGAGCCTGCTGAACAAATGACGACGCTGTCCGGATCAACTGTTTCATTGATGGCGAGCAATGCCGTTGTTTGCGGGAGCTCGGTTTGCAGCACATCCGCGTATTCGTTGAGTATGTCTTGAGAAAAATGATCTTTAATTTCAGGTGTGAAGTTTTCGCGCTTAAATGTTACCTTGCTCAAACGGTCACGCTCAGCAAGCCACTCGTCTTTCAGCTCCCTGATGATCGAACCGAATTCGCTCTTATAGCCTTCCAATAAACCGTGCAGCTTGCCAAGCGTTACTTTTGCATCGGCAACGACTTGGAAAGCATCCAGTTTATATGCCTGCATTCTGTTGACATTGATGTTTAAAAACTTTGAGTTGTCAAAGTCAAAAGCGGTTTTTGATGATGTCGCAAAATCGGTATAGCGCGTGCCGATTCCGATGATCAGGTCAGCCTCTCGAGCCGCTTTGTTTGCCGCCAGCGTACCTGTGATGCCCATTCCGCCCAAGTTGTTAGCAAAATCAGCTTCAACTGTGGATTTCCCGGCCTGGGTTTCCACCAGCGGAATATTGTAAGCTTCAGACATGGCGATCAATTCATCGCGCGCTCCGGAATATTTCGCTCCGCCGCCGACCAAGATGAGCGGTTTTTTGCTCGACTTGATCAGTTCCGCTGCTCCCTTCAGTTCACGCTCACTCGGCTCTTTGCGGTCAATATAGTGAACGCGTTTCTCAAAAAAGCTTTCATCGAAATCATAGGCTTCGCCTTCAACATCTTGAGAAATGCAAATCGTTGCAGGACCTGCTTTTGCAGGATCTGTCATCACTTCAAAAGCGCGAATCAGACTGCTCATCAACTGTTCAGGGCGCGTAATCCTGTCCCAATATCTCGAAACAGGCTTCAAAGCATCGTTCGTCGTAATCGCCGCACTGTATTCCTGTTCTACTTGCTGAAGAACAGGGTCAGGCTGTCTCGTTGCAAATGTATCAGCTGGAATCAAGAGAACCGGAATGTTGTTCGCAAGCGCCGTACCTGCGGCGGCCACAAGATTAGCTGCTCCCGGTCCGACTGATGTCGACACGGCATAGATCTTCCTTCTCAGCATTTGCTTGCTGTAAGCCATTGCTGCATGCGCCATTCCCTGCTCATTCTTGCCTTGAAACACCTTTAAATGACCCGCATCCTGTTCAAGCGCCTGACCGATGCCAACGACGTTCCCATGGCCGAAAATCGTAAAGATTCCCTCGACAAACGGTGTTTCTTCACCATCTACATGGATGTACTGCTGATTTAAGAATTTAATTAACGCTTGTGCTGTGGTTAAACGTATTTTCTTGCCCACAAACGATCCCACCTTTATTCATATTCTTCATTTAAGCCTGAGCCGCGATAAGCGCTTCAATCTCGGCGACTGTCGGCATCGCTTCAGATGAACTGTGCTTGGAAACAACAATGGATGCGGAAGCACTTCCGTATTTCAGCGCCGTTTCAATATCTTTGCCTGAAACGAGTCCGTAGAGGAAGGCGGAAGCGTATGAATCGCCCGCTCCAAACGTTTTCAAGACCTTCGTTTTGTATGCTTTCGCCCGGAAGACGTCCCCGGATTTGCTGTATGCATATGAACCTTCGACACCGTGCTTGATAACGATAAGATCTGCGGAATGTGCAAACAAATGCTGAACAGATTCTTCATTGCTGCCGCCGCTCTTATTTTCCATTACATCAAACTCATCACGCGTTCCGATGACAATGTCCGATTGTTCGGCAACAAGCGTATAGTAAACGGACGTTTCCTCCGCAGATGTCCACGTATATGGACGATAGTCAAGCTCAAAGACCACTTTCACTTGATGCTTTTTCGCCAGCTGCACGGCTTTCAGCACCGCTTCGCGGGAAGGGCTTTTAGCCAGCGCCGTACCTGACACAAGAAGCATCTTTGATTTCGCGATATAGTCTTCGTTCACTTCAGAAGGGGCAAGGTAAAGATCTGCAACATCATCCCTGTACATTAAAATACTGCATTCTTCAGGGCTTAAAATCTCTGTGAAAGCAAGCCCCGTTTTATGTCCGTCTTTATCGACGGCCATTTGTGACGTATCGACACCCGTATTTCTCATATAGGTTTCGATGAATCTGCCGTGCTGGTCATCCGGAATCTTGCCGATAAAGCCGGTCTTCAATCCTAATTTGGAACTGCCGATTGCAATATTAGCCGGGGAGCCGCCGACATATTTTGAAAATGTCATCGTCTGCTCCATCGGTCTGTTGTATTCGACTGCGTTTAAATCGATGCATGCGCGGCCGATCGCTACAATGTCAAATTCTTTCTTTTCATTAAACATATACTTCATCTTCAACAGCCTCTCCTTGCCTTATTGTTAGCGTTCCAAAATCCATTCATGGTCAGGATCGTTATGAAACTTCCATTTCCGCGTCGGCCCTGCCATCACGTTTAAATAATAGGATGTGTATCCGTCAGGCACCCCGACAGGATGGTATCCGGCCGGCACGATGACAACGTTTCCATTTTCGACAGTCATCGTCTCGTCGATAGAACGGTCATCGGTGTAGACGCGCTGAAAGACAAAGCCTTGCTGCGGGTCAAGTTCATGGTAGTATGTTTCTTCTAAAAAGGACTCTTCAGGCAGGTTGTCTTGATCATGCTTGTGCGGCGGATAGCTGGACCAGTTTCCGCTTTCAGTGTAGACTTCGACGACTAAAAGGCTGTTCGCTGAAGGATCTGAATCCGGAAGTATGTTATGAACGGTTCGTTTATTGCTGAATTTCCCGCGCTTCTCAATACCGTTGTCTTCAGCTTTGATCAGTTTCGTCGGCAGCTGGTTTTCAGAAGGGGAATAGCACAGGGCAACTCTTGCCTCTGTAACCGCGGTAATGCCGAACTTGCGGTCATTTGACACATATACGCTGTCGGTAGGTTTTCTTTCGAAAACGCTTTCTCTCGTGCCGATATTTTCAAATGTCTGTTCAAGATCGGTGACGGTAATCTTTCCGGTAAGCGCGACGATGCAGCATTCTTGTTTGCTCAGCGATTCTTCATAGCTGGATCCCGGTGCGAGATCAAGGACTTTAAACTCCACATAACTGAGATCCGAATTCGATTTTTTCACTTCGTGTACAAGCTTCACGCCTTGTGACAGCTCATTCGCCTGCGGCTTGCGCAACAAATGACTCATGGATAAAGCCTCCTTTTCAATCTTGAAACATGATTCCGAACAGCGCGGGAACCGCGCCGCCCGGTTTTTTCACAATTAATTGAAGTCAGGCGCCGGATATCTTGCAGTGACGACCTTTTTGCGCGTATAGAAATCGACGCTGTCTTTTCCGTTCGCATGCAATGTGCCAAAGAACGAAGACTTCCATCCGGAGAACGGGAAGAATGCCATCGGAGCCGGTACGCCCAAGTTGATGCCGAGCATTCCCGCATCAATGTTTTCACGGAAATAGCGGATCGCATTCGAATTCGATGTGAACAAACATGCGCCGTTTGCAAATTCGGATTGGTTGGCGATGTCAACCGCTTCTTTCAAGTTCTTCACACGGATGACTGACAATACAGGAGCAAAAATTTCGTCTTTCCAGATCGTCATATCAGTTGTGACATTGTCAAAGATTGTCGGGCCGACGAAATAGCCTTCATCTGTCACATTTTCGCGTCCGTCGCAGACAAGTTCCGCACCCTCTTCAACTCCTTTTTGTATATAGCCGAGTGTGCGTTTCTTGTTGTCTTCGCGAATGACAGGTCCGAGGAATACACCGTCGTCAAGTCCGTTTCCGATTTTGACTTCAGATGCTTTCTGAACCAATTTCTCCATGAATTCATCTGCGATTCCTTCTTCAACCGTCACTACTGCACATGCCATGCAGCGTTCGCCGGCAGATCCGAAAGCAGCTCCGATAATATTTGTTACCGTGTCTTCAAGATTGGTATCGTTCAGAACGATGGTGTGGTTTTTAGCGCCTGTCAGCGATTGAACGCGTTTCAGGTTTTCGCTTCCTTTTTTATAGACATATTCGCCGACCGGTTTTGAACCGACGAATGAAATCGCTTTAATTTCCGGGTGTTCGAGAATGCCGTTTACTACATCATGCGCACCGTATACGACATTGAAGACCCCTTTAGGAAGTCCGGCTTTTTCAAACAGTTCAACAAGCTTTTCCGTCAAAAGCGGCGTCCGCTCGGAAGGTTTCAGAATAAATGTGTTTCCTAACGCAATGGCCATCGGGAACATCCAGCACGGTACCATCATCGGGAAGTTAAATGGGGCAATTCCGCCGACGACTCCGATCGGGTAACGGTAGTTCGCCGCTTCAACATCGGTTGCAATTGAAGCAAGTGAATCTCCCATCATCAGGGAAGGCGCTCCAGCTGCAAACTCGACATTCTCAATGCCGCGTCCAACTTCGCCCAACGCTTCTTTCGTGTTTTTTCCGTTTTCAATCGTGATGAGGTGGGCGAGCTCCTCTTTATGCTGAGTCAAAAGCTGCTGAAAGTTAAATAGAATTCTTGCCCGGCGCGGAACAGCCACTTTTGACCATGTTTTAAACGCTTCAGCCGCTGTTTGCGCTGCGTATTCGATATCCTCGCGCGTCGAAATCGGCACCTGGCACAGCACTTCTTTCGTCGCAGGATTGATTACATCTTCATATTTGTCGGTTTTGCTTTCAACCCATTCTCCATTAATATAGTTTCTTAACTTTCTGATTTCTGCCATTCTTATAACCTCCTTGAATATTAAACATCTCCTGGTACAGATGGGGCAGGTTCCAGCCATTATGTATGAATGCCGAACGGCTCTTCAGTGCATAACGGATTTTCGCAAAAAACAGGAATGAAACGCTTACAAAAGAAATGAATGAATAGAACGATGATTTTATCAAAAGAACCGCGACGCAATAAAACGTTTACACTCAGAAATTTCTCAACTTTATCACGTTTTGGTCACTTCTTGGTTATATTCTAATCCGCTCTTACCCATAAGTCAATCAAAATCATTAAATTTTTCTTTTGTAAGATTTATAGAAAAACTTAAAACGATTTAGAAAAACATTGTATAATAAAAAGAAACAGGACAAATCTTGCAAAAAACAATCACCAATGTTATCATTTTTTAAGCAATTATTGGTTAACTTTTGGTTTATTATATATATTTAGCCAAATATACTAGAAGGAGATACTTGGTATGAAGTTAATGCGGATCAAAGAAATGGAAGAATATATTTTGACCAATGGCACCGTTTCGCTTGATGAGCTTTGCCAGGTTTTTAATGTTTCCAAAAACACGGTCAGACGCGACATTAACAAGCTGACCGAGAAAGGAGTCATAAAAAAAGTCTACGGCGGCGTAACGGCGATCGAAAAAACGGCCTTAATCCCATTTGAAAACAGAACCATTCAAAACAAAGATGCCAAGATGAAAATCGCGCACTACGCTTCACGCTTTATTGAAGACCATGACCTGATCTTTATCGATTCCGGCACAACGACTCAATCCATATTGGAAACTCTTGATCCAAATAAAAATGTAACCGTTTTAACGAACAGTCTCGACATTATCAACGCTGCTGCAGCGATGCAAAATATAAACTTGATCATCATCGGCAGCAACTACAAACGGAAAACGCAGTCTTTCGTCGGCATGGATGATCCGGGAACATTGGATAAATATAATATTAATAAAGCTTTCATGTCGGCAACAGGAGCAACACTTACCCATGGACTGACGAACTCCGATCTGCTTGAATATGAAATTAAAAAGAAAATATCCGAAAAAGCAAAACAAGTATACTTGCTGGCCGACCATTCCAAATTCGGGAAGTCGACCTTGCTGACGTACGCACCGTTTGACAGATTGCACGCGATCGTCACATCTCAGGCGCTTGATGAGGAATATCACGAGTACTGTAAAGACCGCAACATTGAAATCCATTTGGCAAAACATGTATAGTTGAAGTGGACACCCTTGACCGGCTGTTTCCAAGCGGCCGGCCAAGCTTATTTATCAACACATCATTTCAGGAGGGGAATTCAATGAAAAAAGTTAAAGTTGGCAAATCAGACTTGCACGTATTCCCGATTGGTTTGGGAACCAATGCCGTCGGAGGACATAACCTTTATCCGAATCTCAATGAAGAAACGGGAAAAGAATTGGTCCGGGAAGCGATCAGAAACGGCGTCACATTTTTAGATACCGCCTACATATACGGCATCGGCCGTTCCGAAGAATTAATCGGCGAAGTCCTCAAAGAATTCAACCGCGAGGATGTCGTGATTGCGACAAAAGCCGCTCATAAGAAAGAAGGCGACGATTTTGTCTTTGACAACTCCCCTGCATTTTTGAAAAAGTCCGTTGAAGAAAGCCTGAAGCGTCTGCAAACTGACTACATCGACCTTTTCTATATCCATTTCCCTGATGAGAACACGCCGAAAGACGAAGCGGTTCAAGCGCTCCATGAACTGAAGCAGGAAGGCAAAATCAGAGCGATCGGGGTATCCAACTTTTCACTTGAGCAGCTGAAAGAAGCGAACAAAGACGGATTGGTGGATGTGCTCCAAGGCGAATACAACCTGCTAAACAGGGAAGCTGAGACGACATTCTTCCCGTATACACAAGAGCATAACATCTCATTTGTTCCTTACTTCCCGCTCGTCTCCGGATTGCTCGCCGGAAAATACAGCGAAGATACAACGTTCCCGGAAGGCGACCTGAGAAGAGACATGGAAAACTTCCAAGGCGAACGCTTCAAAGAAAACATTAGAAAAGTGAACCAGCTTGCGTCGATCGCGGAAAAACACAATGTTGACATCGCCCATATCGTGTTGGCCTGGTACTTGGCACGACCTGAAATCGATGTATTGATTCCGGGCGCCAAACGCGCTGATCAGCTGATCGACAACCTCAAAACGGCAGAAGTCAATCTGTCTCAAGAGGACATTGATTTCATCGATCGGCTGTTCGCCCGCTAAATGATCAGGAAACCTATCTTAAAAGATAGGTTTCTTTATTTTTGAAATCCTATTGACAGCGCTTCCAATTTTGGTATGATAGGAAAGAAGTTAATACAAGTGACGGAGAATGGGAGATTCACAATAAGACCCTCTTGTGCCAGGGGTTTTTTTGTGGATCTCTCTTTTTATTCGTCACATAAGGAGGCGAAAAAAACCGGTATGAATGAACCGGCACCAACATTCAGCATAACGACTTGAAAGGGGAAATCATTTGATGAAAAAACTTGTCCGCAGCATCTTCTTTATAACGGCTGCAATCGCTGCCGCCGGTTTTGGACTCAGCGAGCATGCTGAGGCGGCAAGCCATTCCCAGCCGCAGCTCAATCCGAGTCAGCTATTAAATGTCGCGCACCGCGGCGCATCGGGTCATGCTCCCGAACATACGCTTTTGGCTTATAAGCTTGGGCAAAAAATGAAAGGCGATTACATAGAAATCGATCTTCAAATGACAAAAGACGGACATTTGGTCGCCATGCACGATGAGACATTGGATCGCACGACCAATGGTACGGGTTTTGTCAAAGACTATACGCTGAAAGAAATCAAACAGCTTGATGCAGGCTCCTGGTTTAACGAAGCATATCCTGAGCGGGCAAAACCGGAGTACGTTGGGCTGAAAGTGCCTACCCTTGAAGAAATCATCCAAACATTCGGGAGAAGCGCGCGCTACTATATCGAAACAAAATCACCGGAAGACTATGATCATATGGAAGAAAAGCTCCTGGACATTCTGAAGCAATATAAACTGGCCGGGGCAAACATTCATTCAAGCAAAGTCATCATTCAATCTTTTAGTCCTGAAAGCTTACAAATCATTCATAACGCTAATCCAAACATTCCGCTTGTGCAATTATTATGGTACGACAAACCGGCTGCCATTACTGACGCCGAATTAAAACAATATCAATCTTACAGCGTCGGACTCGGCATGAACTTTGACCGCATTGACCGGGCATACGTGCAAAAAATTCGAAGCACCGGCATGCTGGTCCATCCTTATACCGTGAATGAAAAAGAAGACATGAAGCGGCTCCTCGATTGGGGAGCGACCGGAATGTTCACCAACTTTCCGGACCGGCTGCGCGATGTATTGCGTGAAAAGAAGTAAATGAATAAAGAAGGGGTATACCATGTTAAAACTGTTTAAGCCAGCACCGCCGATTGAGCGGATGCCGGACGATCAAATTGATTCGGAATATAAGAAATTCAGACTGCAAGTTTTTCTCGGCATCTTCATCGGTTATGCGGCATACTATTTAATTCGCAAAAATTTCTCGCTTGCCATGCCTTATTTGATCGAAGAGGGATTTTCAAAGTCGGCGCTCGGCTTTGCCTTATCCGCTCTATCCATCTCTTACGGGCTGAGCAAGTTCGTGATGGCCACGATATCAGACCGGAGCAATCCGCGGATGTTCCTGCCCGCCGGTTTGATCCTTTCCGCTGTCATCAGCTTATTGATGGGGTTTGTTCCTTTCTTCACCTCATCGATCGCCATTATGTTTATCATGCTGTTCTTAAACGGCTGGTTCCAAGGCATGGGATGGCCGCCGTCAGGGCGCGTCCTTGTCCACTGGTTCAGCGTCAGCGAAAGGGGAAATAAAACAGCCATTTGGAATGTCGCCCACAATGTCGGCGGGGGACTGATGGCGCCGATTGCCGTTGCCGGCGTCGCCATCTTCTCAGGCATTACGGGATCTGCTACAGGCTATGAAGGCGTATTTATTTTGCCCGCCTTGGTCGCCATCGCCGTTGCTGTCATTTCTTACTGGCTGATCCGGGATACGCCGCAGTCTGTCGGACTGCCTCCAATCGAGGAATACCGCAACGATTATTCAAGCAAATCGAAGAAAGCATTTGAAACGGAATTATCAACGAAAGAAATCCTCTTCAAATATGTATTAAACAATAAATGGGTGTGGGCGATCGCACTTGCCAACATTTTTGTGTACTTCGTCCGCTACGGCGTTCTGGATTGGGCGCCAACCTATTTAAGCGAAGAAAAAGGCTTTGATATGAGCAAATCAAGTGTCGCTTATTTTCTGTATGAATGGGCGGGGATTCCGGGGACATTGCTTTGCGGCTGGATCTCTGACAAATGGTTTAAAGGGCGCCGCGGACCGGCAGGCTTTGTCTTTATGGTAGGTGTTTTGATCGCGGTGCTTGTGTACTGGTTCAATCCAGCCGGCAATCCGATGATCGACATGGCGTCATTGATCGCGATCGGATTCCTCATTTACGGTCCAGTCATGCTGATCGGTCTTCAGGCGCTTGACTTTGTTCCGAAAAAAGCGGCAGGCACGGCTGCAGGATTGACGGGTCTGTTCGGATACCTGGGCGGAACCTTGACGGCGAATGCGCTGATGGGTGTTATCGTCGATGCATCCGGCTGGAATGCGGGTTTTATGCTCTTAACGGCTTCATGTGCAATCGCAGCACTCATCTTTGCGATGACATGGAATGTGCGGGGACAGGAAGTTGTGAAGCATTAACATCAAAAAAAGATACATCTCACATGAAGCTGAGATGTATCTTTTTTATTTTTATGCCATCACTTTGCATATATCGTTCGTAAATTCGACGGGGTCTTCGATTGGCAAGCCTTCTATCAGCAGCGCCTGGTTGTACAGGATGCCGGTGTACAGCTTGAATTTATCTTTGTCGTTTTCAAAAGCATCCTGCAGTGTTTTGAAGACTTCGTGGTTTGTATTGATTTCCAATGCTTTATCAGCCTTTACGTGCTGATTGTCAGGCATTGCGTTTAAGATTTTCTCCATCTCGATGGTGACTTCTCCGTCAGCGGCAAGACATACAGAGTGTGTCTTCAGCCGTTTTGACGCCCTTACGCTTTTCACTTTTCCATCAAGAGTCTTTTTCATCTCTTCAAAGAGGTCTTTGTATTGGCTGTCGGCCCCGTCTGCTTGGTTTTGCTCGTCATCGTTTTCGATTCCGAGGTCGCCGCTGGATACCGACTTGAATTCTTTTTCTTGATAACTCGCCAGCATTTTGATGGCGAACTCATCGATATCCTCGGTGAAATAAAGGATTTCATATCCTTTTTCCGAAACCAGCTCGGTTTGAGGAAGCTTTTCAATTCGGTCATACGAGTCGCCTGACGCATAGTAAATGTATGTTTGATCTTCAGGCATTCTGGATACATATTCATCAAGGGTGACCAGCTTTTTCTCTTTTGATGAATAGAAAAGCAGCAGATCTTTCAGCATATCTTTATGAGTCCCAAAATCATTGTATACCCCGAATTTAAGCTGTCTGCCAAACGATTGATAAAAAGACTCGTATTTTTCTCGATCATTTTTCAACAAGCTTTTCAGCTCATTCTTGATTTTTTTGCTGATGTTTTTGGCAATCAGCTTCAGCTGCCTGTCATGCTGGAGCATCTCCCTCGAAATGTTGAGCGATAAATCTTCTGAATCGACCATTCCTTTGACAAAACTGAAGTGGTCAGGCAGCAGGTCCGGACACTTTTCCATGATCAGCACACCGTTCGAATACAGTTCAAGACCCTTCTCAAATTCCTTCGTGTAGTAGTTGAACGGAATGTTTTCAGGAATGAATAAAATCGCATGGTATCTCACCGCGCCGTCCACGCTTGTATGGACGTGAGCGAGCGGCTTGTCAAAACCGTAACGCTTTTCCTTATAAAATGCCTCGTAATCTTCATCTTTCAGTTCGCTTTTGTTTTTTCGCCAAATCGGCACCATGCTGTTGACTGTCTGTTCTTCCTGAACTTCTTCAAATTCATTGTCAGCGTCTTCTTTCGGCTTGTTGACCGTGACATCCATCTTGATCGGATAGCGGATGAAATCAGAATATGTTTTGATGATCGCTTTTAAGCGATGGACATCCAAGTATTCATCATAGTTTTCATCGTCTGTATTCTCTTTCAGCTTCAAAATGACATCGGTTCCCGCAGATTCTTTCGCAGCCGGTTCGATCGTATAGCCGTCGGCCCCCGCTGATTCCCATTGATACGCTTCATCGCTGCCATGGGCTTTTGTCATGACGGTGACGGTGTCCGCAACCATAAAAGCGGCGTAGAAACCGACGCCGAACTGGCCGATAATATCGTGCCCGTCTTTTAATTCGTTTTCTTGTTTAAACGCAAGCGAGCCGCTCTTGGCAATTGTTCCAAGATGTTCTTCAAGCTCTTCTTTCGTCATGCCGATCCCGGTGTCCGCAATCGTCAGCGTTCTGTTTTCTTTATCTGCGGAGATTTTTATGTAGTAATCATCCTTGTTAAACGTCAGTGATTCGTCTGTCAGCGCTTTGTAGTAGATTTTATCGATGGCATCGCTCGCATTGGATATCAGCTCCCTTAAAAAGACTTCCTTTTGGGAATAAATCGAGTTGATCATGATGTCCAGCAATCTTTTGGATTCTGCTTTGAATTCTTTTTTAGCCATCTGTCCCTCTCCTCTTTTGCTCATATGATATACATCTATCGTACGATTCTGTTCACAAATTAAATAACACACTGCCTGCACGATGTCAATTCATATGGCAGCGGTTTGACAACCGGCACTCCGCTTCATATAATGTGTTGTGAAGGTAAATTTGACCAAAATGAGGTGGAAAGGAATGAAAATCTTATCAACTGTTCTTAAAAGAGAATTGGCTTAAAGACGGGAGAAGTCTGCCCTTTTTTAGACAAGCCATCTCGGGAACAGTTTGATATGATTTGACATCCTTTCTTGATGTATTTTAAATATGTAGCGGGTAAGGTGTAGTTTGCCTTACCCGTTTTTTTTGCCGGACAGGATAGCGAGGCTTCACGCTGTTCTCTTTAGATGGCTTGTTTTTTCAAAAAATAAGCCTGAAGGAGAGAATCACCATGAGTATTGTTCATGTCACGAATCTGACCCATATATACGGAGACCGCATCATCTTTCAAGACGCCGGGTTCCGCCTGCTGAAAGGGGAACACGCCGGCCTTGTCGGTGCAAACGGAGCCGGAAAGTCGACATTGCTGCGGATCTTGACAGGCGGCCTTCTGCCCGATCACGGAAACATTGAATGGCAGCCAAACATTCGGGCCAGCTTTCTTGAACAGCATGCCAAGCTGACGGAAGGCACGACCATCCTTCAGTACATGGAGCAAGCGTACGACCGGCTGTTTGAAATCGAAAAGCAACTGAATGGGCTTGCCGAAAAAATGGCCGACGCCGGAGACAATCTGGAGGCCGTGTTGAAAAGATACGGAGAGCTCCAATCCGAACTGGAGAATTCAGGATTTTACCAAATCGGAACGAAAATTGAGGATGCCGCTCAAGGCCTCGGCTTGACGGAAATCGGGCTTGATCAGGATGTCGCGGCTTTAAGCGGCGGGCAGCGTACGAAGCTCCTGCTGGCCAAACTGCTGCTTGAAGAACCTGATGTGCTGCTGTTGGATGAGCCGACCAACTATTTGGATGCGGCACATATTGAGTGGCTGACGGGGTATTTGAAAAACTATAAGCACGCCTTTCTCGTGATCTCACATGACGAACGCTTCTTAAATGAGATCACGACGGTGACCTTCCATCTTGAGCATCAAACGATCAAACGGTACTCCGGCAGCTATCAATATTTTCTGAAGGAATATGCGCAAAGCAGGGTACAGGCTGAAGCCGCATACGCAAAACAAAACAGGGAAATTAAAAAGCTAGAGGCGTTTATCGACCGGAACAGGGTCCGAAAGGCGAAGCAGGCCAAAAGCAGGGAGAAAGCATTAAGCAAAATCAAGCGAATCGAAAAACCGGCAGATTCCTATGTCCCCAGCTTTGCATTTAAAACGGGGCGAAATCCGGCGATGACCGTACTCAAAACGGAAAATCTTAAGGCGGGCTACACCGTTCCATTATTTAAGCCTCTTTCTCTAACCGTAAAACGGGGCGATAAAATCGCCATTACCGGAGAAAACGGCGCCGGAAAATCGACGCTCATTAAAACGCTGCTCGGTGATCTCAAGCCGCTAAGCGGCACCGTCACAGCAGGACAGCATTTACAGGCGGCCTATTTCAGGCAGGAAAGTCCGGTTTCTCATGATACGCCGCTTGAAAAATTGCGGGCGTTCTTTCCTGATCTATCGGAAAAAGACATCAGGCAGACGCTCGCGATATCCGGTTTGACGCCAAAGCATATCAGCCAGCCCCTTGCTACGCTCAGCGGCGGTGAACAGGCAAAGGTCCGGCTGGCGGAACTGATGCTTTCAAACAGCAATCTGCTTGTTCTTGATGAACCGACCAACCATCTTGACACATCGGCAAAGCGTGCGTTAAAGCAAGCGCTCTGCGACTACAAGGGAACGATTTTGCTCGTTTCCCATGAACCGTCTTTTTATGAAGACTGGGTGACTCATATCTGGCAGATTGAAGCATGGCGCCGCAAATAGGTAAAAGCCGGCCTTTCGAAATGCCGGCTTTTTTTTATTTGGACAATACAAGCTCATGAATGGCGTGGGCAACGCCGTTTTCGTTATTCGTACGCGTTTCATAATCGGCCGAAGCTTTTACCTCAGGGATCGCATTCCCCATGGCGACTCCGCATCCCGCCCATTCGATCATCGACATGTCGTTTCCGTTGTCTCCAATACAAATCACTTCTTCTTGTGCGATGCCTAATATGTCGGCAAGCTGCTGAACGGCATTTCCTTTACTTGCCGCAGGGTGAAGAATTTCATAAAAGAACGGCGAGCTTTTCACCATTGTATAACGTTCCTTGACGTCTTCCGGTATTGCGGCGATCGTCCGGTCCAGCTTTTCCGGTTCATCAATGTACATCGCCTTTGGCGCGAGAAGGTCCTTCGGGATTTCTTCGATCGTCCGGAACCGGAGCGGCACTTTGGTAACGTATGATTCGTAAACGGTATACGGACTGATTTCCCGGTTTGGCGTATACAAATAAGCAGAATCAAAAAAGTGCATCGGCGTATCAAGCTGTTGGCTGAGCTCATATAACGATTTCACATCATCATAGCCGAGTGTCAGCTCTGACACGACTTCCTGAGTGTGCGTATTTTGAACGAGCGCTCCGTTATAGGCGATGACATAATCGCCGTCTTCATTTAGATTCAGTTCTTCCAGATAGCGGCTTACACCGCCGAGGGGACGGCCAGTGCAAAGAACGATTTTGACGCCTTGCTTTTTTGCAGCATGCAGGGCATTCCGTACTTCCTCTGTTACTTCATGAAGATCATTCAACAATGTTCCATCCATATCTATCGCGATTAGTTTGTACATTTTACACTCTCCCTGATCAGAATCGAGCCCTAACGTCGTACTTATGACCCATACCTTCTTTATTGTATCACAGCTTTTCCCCGTCATTTTCGTCAGATGCCCACGGAAAAAACGCCTTACAGCAAATAAGGCGTTTTTCGGGCCGCTTGGCCTGCTTAAAATATTTCCTGCAGAATTGGATCTTCATTAAGGATGCGAAGCGCTTTTTCGCGATAGCCGGCTTCATGCAAGTACGTATAGCGGTTGGGCTTGACAGTGTGCGACAAATTGATCGCTTCGCGAAACTCATCTTTGTTTAGACCCAGCGTTTTCACATATTGAAAAAAGCCTGTTCTCGTAAACACCTTTTCAATCCGCTCAGCCCGATGATCCTGTACATGAGCCATGATGTAGGTGGCTACCCCGACTTGAATGCCGTGCATCTGCGGTTTTTCCGCAATTTTGTCCAACGCATGGGAAATCAGGTGCTCAGAACCGCTGATCGGCGCGCTGTTTCCGCTGATTTCCGTGGCGATGCCGCCCATTGTCAAAGAACTGACAAGCTCTTTTAAAAAGATCGGCTGTTTAATATCCTGCATCGGCGTACGGACAAAGCTGTTGACCGCTTTTTTGCTGAGCATCGACGCAAACGCATTGACATCGCTGACCCCGTGCCGCTCTTCAAACTCCCAATCATAAAGAGCCGTAATATTGGACATCAGATCGCCGATCCCCGCCAAAATAAAGTGCTCCGGCGCTTTTTGAATGATACTCAAATCAGCTATGATTCCGTACGGTACCCTTGCCGGCACGGTTGTTTTTTTCCCTTCGACCTGAAGCGAGCAATTGCTGCTCGCAAACCCGTCATTGGATGCCGACGTCGGAATGCTGATGAACGGGGTCCGCTTGGAAAAGGCGATGTATTTTCCGCAATCGACAACATACCCGCCGCCCATGGCAATGATGACATCGTAATTCCCGATTGAAAATGCCTGCTTCAAAAGCTCCTGTATGTCCAGGTTGGACGGCAGCAAAACAGCTTCTACTTTGACATGTTGAAAGGCGGCTTTTAATGAATGCTCATACTGCTGATAGGAAAAATCGTCAAAAAACATGATTGCCTTATCAAACTGATGCTTTCTCAATATCTCATCCAACCGGCCAAGCACGCCTTCACTAATGTCCAATACCGCGGGGATGGCTATGCTGGTAACCTGGCGCGGCATTAGACGATCCGCCCTTTTTCTTTAAGATACTGTTCAATGTCTTCAAATGTTTCAACGGCTACAAACGGCACCTCCTGCTGACGCAGCAAATCCTGGAGCGCATCCTTTGCAAACGTTACATCCGCAAATTTAGCCGGGTGCGAATCCGGTTCACTGTCGCCTGCAAAATAAATCGTCTCGTATTCTTCTTTCAGCTTTTGAATGACCTTTGATTTATCAATCCCATAGCGCTCAGAGTAATGCCAATGATTCTCATCAATGTCCATATGGACATTGTCTTCTTTAAAAAAGCCTTTATTTGAAAAGACCTCAACGTCTGTAATCCCGTATTTCTTTAAAATATAATGAATGTAATAATCCGTGCCGGCGCTTAAAATGTAGAAATCGCCGCCGTTTTTCTGGACATGCTGAATGAAGTCTGGCACATATTCATCAATCGGTATGGAATGAATGTCATCAATGATTTTTTGCTCGCTTTGATGAATTGAAGCAAAAACGGTTCCCAAAAATTCGATATCTTTTAATTCTCCGGCCTTCCACTTCTTGAACAATTCACGGCCTTCCGGAAAATATTTATCAATGACCATCCAGTAAAAATCCTGTTTGGAAATCGTCCCGTCAAAGTCTGATACAAATGCCCATTTCTTCAAGCTGCATACCTCTTTTCTATGGTATTTTAAAAGATTAGATTCATTATACAAAGAGTTTGTGAAACATTGAACATAATATTATTTCTTTTTTGTGTACTTTCGTTCACAAGCTGAATATTCTGCCTCTCTGAAAAGAAGCGTATAGGATTATTCTTGATCTGTACGCTGTTTACCTTTTTCCGTCACGGCAAATTTGCGCTTCATCGTTTTAATGTTTTCCGCCTTGCGAAATCTGAGCGCGGACCAGTCTTCATCTATTGCAATTTGCCGAACCGGTTCATAGCCCTGATCCGCAAGCAGCCCGACTACTGTGTCGCGGCTGCAGTCCGATCCTTTGTAGACTTTCGATGATTTTTTCGGGTAACAAAGCCAAAACAGGCCGTCTTCCGCCAGATGACGCTCAGCCTCCTTGGCTAAAGCCTGCAACTTTGCGTTGGTCGCTGCGAATACCTGAACAAAATCGTACCGGTCAGCTTCGGCCTGATGATCGACATGGCCTTGAAATTCAGCCATGATGCCGCTGTATGCCTCAGGCGGATTCACGATCA
The DNA here is from genome assembly GCF_022832475.1 of Bacillus sp. B19-2. NCBI lineage: Bacteria > Bacillati > Bacillota > Bacilli > Caryophanales > Bacillaceae > Bacillus > Bacillus sp. B19-2. The sequence continues at coordinate 119,147 of NZ_JALHKQ010000002.1, read as the reverse complement.
GTACGGGCTGTCCATTATCCTTGAACTGCAGTTTTTTGATCACCGGGTTCGTTTCTGCCATACCTCATCAATCCTTTTTCTGTTTATAGTAACAAATTAACCAAAACAGCACGAATCATACTTAGCAAAAAAGTGATAGACGAAAGAGGGACTCATCTGCTATATTTACAGTGATAATGCGAATCATTATCAATTAGAGAATTCCATATGCTTTATATCAACAGGAGGGTCAAGTGAAAAAGAACTTATTGATAATCGGTTTAGTTATGCTGTTGTGTATCATGGTCAGCGCCTGCGGAAGCGGCACTTCGTCAAACGGAAACAAAGAAAAAGCGGCTGAAGAAACGACAAGAACATATCAATCAACGCGTGGAAAAGTGGACATTCCAACACATCCAAAGCGCATCGTGACAGACTTTTATGCCGGTGAACTGTTCACGGTCGGCGCCAATGTCGTCGGCTCCGGCTCGTGGTCTTTCTCCAATCCGTTTTTAAAGGACCGCATGAAAGATGTGACAGATTTAGGCGACCCGATTAATGTGGAAAAAGTCATGAAACTGAAGCCTGATTTAATTGTCGTGATGAACGATGAAAATTACGACAAACTGTCCAAAATCGCACCGACCGTTGTGATTCCTTATAATACGGCGAAAAATGTTCAGGAAACCGTTAAGATGTTTGGCGACATTGCAGGAGCTAAAGAAGAAGCTGAACAATTCCTAGCCGATTTCGAACAGAAATCGAAATCAGCAAGGAAAAAAATCGCTCAAGTCGTCGACAAAAATGCTACTTTCGGTATTTATGAAAACACGGAAAAAGGCCAATTCTGGGTGTTCAATGACAACGGCGGCCGCGGGGGCCAGGCCGTGTACAACGCCCTCGGCTTAAAAGCACCTGAAAAGATTCAAAAGGACATCTTCAAAAAAGGCGACATCAAAGAACTATCCTTGGAAGTCGTACCTGAATATGCTGCCGACTACATGTTTGTAACAGACTATAACCCGAACGGCGACAGCAAGACGCTGGACAAGCTCAAGCAGTCTTCCATCTGGAAAAACCTTGACGCCGTCAAACACAACCGTGTCTTTATCAACGACTTTGACACGTTCTACCCGTACGATCCGATCTCTGTCAGCAAACAGGTTGATTTGATTACGGAGATGCTGGTGAAGCGCGAGAAGGAGAATAAGTAAAAAAAGCTGGAATTTCCAGCTTTTTTTACTGCTTTCTTTCTTGTATGTTTGAAATCTTAAAAGCAAATTGAAAGATAAAAAAGAAAGGAATGTAGAAAAGAAAAAACATCAATATTTGAAATAATAACCCTTCTAAAGTAAATGGATAAGAAATGTCATGAAACAAAAAAGATAATCCCATCCAAACGACAAAGGCAAACAATGCGGCTTTAAAGCCAAGTCCCCTCTTTTTTCTCAACAGACCTTTGCTCACAAGCCTAATAGAATAATAGCCGCTGCCAATGAAAAAAAGAACGATCAGTAACAGATTGCTCGGTATCTCATATGAGGTCGTGATAAAGATGGAAATAAAGATGAGTGAAAGAAGAAGCACAAACCCTTCATATCCAACTTTTCTTTCCTGCTCAGCCTTTTGATTTTCACTCATTACGTTCGCCTCCTATCTACCGTTTTCCATTTAAACCAACAGAAGTCATATTAACAATAAACATCCATGAAAACAATGATTTAATCCGCATGCCGCCGCTGTTTCACGTGAAACAAAAAACACAGCGAAAAATAGATATTTTGAAACCAATTGTGTAAAATGAAAATAATGACAAAAAAGGGAGAGATAACGATGGGAATTGAAAAGGTTGGACAAATCGGGGTGCCGGTTAAAGACCTGGAGCGGGCTGCGGCATTTTATCAGGATGTATTAGGCCTGTCCCTTTTATTTCAGACAGATCGTATGGCTTTCTTTGAGTGCGGCGGGCTGCGGCTTCTTCTCAGTCTCCCGGAAAAAGATGAATTTGCTCATGCAAGCTCCGTCATCTATTTTCAAGTTGAAGATTTGCCGGCAGTATATAACGAAATCGCAACAAAAGGCGTTTCTTTTCCAATTGAGCCGCATGTGGTGGCGAAAATCGAGCAAACGGAAACCTGGATGGCCTTCTTTAAAGATACCGAAGGAAATACCCTCGCTTTGATGAGTGAAGTGCAAGTCTAAAAGACAAAAACAGCTGAGCATCTCAGCTGTTTTTCACCTCATCACAAGCCGACTGACACGTACGATTTAATTCACAGGCGGCGCATTTTCCTTTCCGGCTTCGTTTGACAAATTTTATAAGCGTCCATGCCGCGTAACCGAAGATGAGCGCTCCGATCGTGATATTAAACAGCATGCTGTCACATCCTTCCTATGATAACCCAAGCAATCGTCCGCCCTGATAAATCAAGAACGCGATCACATATGCAATGGCCAGTCCGTAAACAATGGACAGGAACATCCACTTTTTCGAGTTTGTTTCTTTTTTAATCACCGCGACTGTCGCGAGGCATGGCACGTATAAAAGAACGAACGCCATAAATCCGTATGCGGCCAGCGGTGTAAATTGCTCAGCCATCATGCCTTGCAGCTGGGCTTCGGGTACAAAATAGATGATGCTCATCGAAGCGACGACAACTTCCTTCGCGAGAAAACCGGTTAATAGTGATGCCGCTGCCTGCCATGTGCCGAACCCCAGCGGCATCAACAACGGTGCGAGCGCTCCGCCGATCATCGCTAAAAAGCTGTCATCCATCTCAACGCCCGTTCCGCCGGGCCCTGTATACGATAAAAGCCAAATGAGGACAGATCCGCCAAAAATGTAAGTCCCGGCTTTGCGGACGAAACCTTTGCCCTTTTCCCATGTTGCCCGCCACAATGTACGCGCTTGAGGCAAACGATACGGCGGCAGTTCAATCACGAAAAACGACTTTTCTTCTTTGAGCTTGGACGAGGATAAAAACTTCGCCAGCACAAGCGCTGCGGCAATGCCCAGCACATACAAAGAAAGGACGACAAAAGCCTGATGAGCCGCGAAAAAAGCCCCTGCAAACAAAGCATAAACCGGCAGTCTTGCAGAACAGGACATAAATGGCGTCAGCATAATCGTCAAGAGTCTTTCCTTAGGCTGCTCTACAGTTCGCGCAGCCATGACGCCCGGAACATTGCAGCCGAAGCCGATGATCAGCGGAATAAAGGCTTTACCGTTTAAACCGATCGCCTCCATCAGACGGTCCATCACCATGGCCACACGCGCCATGTACCCGGAATCTTCGAGCACCGAAATGAAGAAAAACAGAATAAAAATCTGCGGGACGAAAACGAGCACACCGCCGACACCGGCAATGATCCCATCGAGAATGAGCGTCTCGATAAACGGGCTGGCTCCCATTGCCGACAGCGCCGAAGCCGTCCATTCCGTCAGCGGACCGCCAATGAAACCGTCAAATGCATCAGACAATGGAACACCAAGCCAATCAAACGTCAGCATGAACATGAGATACATGAACAACAAAAAAATCGGGATGCCCAGCACCTGATGCGTGACAATCTGATCCACGCGTTCAGTCAGCGTCTGTTTTCGGTCTGACTGATATTCAACAGAGGATGACATAATGCGGTCAATCCATCGTTCTCTCTCATTGTAAATATGCTGATGCAGCGATTTTGCGGATTGTTCCTGAAGAAGGCGTTTTTCTGTCTCCTCGTAAATTTTCTTTAACCGTTCGCTGTCGGCCGCGTCTTCCAGCTGCTCTTTCATTTTCGAGTTGCCTTCCAAATATTGAAGAGCCATCCACCGTTTTAAAACGCCGGGACGTTCCGGTATGATTGACTCGATCCGGCCAATCGCTTCTTCTACCGCGCTTCCGTAATTGATGACGAGCGGCTTCGCCCTCCTTTCTTTTTCAAGAAGCAAATGCCGGCTCAGTTCATCACACCCTTTGCCGCTGCGGGCAATCACAGGAATCACCGGAACACCTAGCGCTGCAGACATTTTTTGATGATCAATGAAGACGCCGCGCTGTCCTGCGACATCGATCATATTTAAACCGATTGTGAGCGGATGACCAAATTCGAGGAGCTGCACAGTTAAGTGCAAATTCCGCTTTAACTGGGATGCATCGACAATATTCAATATGTCTGAAAATGATTCATTGAGCAGGAAGTCAGTGACGACCCCTTCATCGCGGGACAGCGGACTCAATGTATAAACGCCGGGGAGATCGACCATCATTCCTTGTTTATGGCGGAGCAGTCCGACCTTTTTCTCAACGGTCACCCCGCTCCAGTTGCCGACATACTCATAGGAGCCTGTCAGCGCGTTAAACAATGACGTCTTCCCCGTATTCGGATTTCCGAAAAGGGCAATCTGCCTGCTGTTCATAGCTTTTCAATCCTGATCTTTTTTGCTTCTTCAAGCCGTATGCCGAGGCACTGTCCGCCTGACTCAAACATGAACGGACCGCCAAACGGCAATTTCCGCTGCACGCAAATTTCAGCTTCTTCTTTCATCCCGAGCTGTATAAGTCTGCGCTGAACAAGTTCATTCACTTCTGAAAAATCTATGATTCTTGCTCTCTCTTTTTGTTTTAATTCGGCTAAAACCATCGTTGAGGCCTCCACATTCTGAAAATGATAATCGTTATCATAATATGATTATAGGCAATAAGCCCCCTTCCATTTAAAAAAAGATGTGTCAAAACCGGAACATTTTTGCGAGAATATAAAAAAGCGAAAAGCTTCGGCGGCGCAATCTGCCCTTCTGGCTTTTCGCTCTATCAAGCTAAGTCGTTAACCGGCATGATGGCTCACTTTTTGCTCGATTCTCCTCTTTTTCGGGACATAAATTTTGCCGACAAACATATAGCCGTACTTCAATTTATTGACGGCCCAAGATATGAAAACCGCAACGCCTGTAGAGATGAAAAACAAAAGCAAAACAGCCGAAACCGTACCGATGCTTTCAAAGCTCGTTAAAATGACCAATCCGAAAATCAGGATAAAAGCGTGCAATAAATAAATAGAAAAAGAATAGTTGCTGATCATCATGATCAGCTTCGGCACCGACTTCAGTTTTGAAAACAGGTGAAAGCATAAGAAAATGATGCTTGTCGAATAAAGCAGGATATCCGGACGCTTTGACGTCACCCCGATGTCTTGTCCGAAATAGGAAACCGCTACAATGAAACATCCGGTCACAGCAGCTGCTGCATATACCGCATGCCTGTATCGTTCCAGCAATGCCAAAAAGCGCTCGTAATTTTTGCCGCAATAATAGGCCAAACAAAAATAAAAGAGCCAGCCGGGAAACGGCACCCATGAAAAAGGAAACGGCGCCTCTTCCTGTACTACCGGAGGTTGAATGAACGTGAAATAGCTCAAATAAGCCGCTGTGACCACAAAAGAAAGCGAAAGCACCCATTTAGGCGACGCCTTTTGCAAAAATGAATGGAAGCACATGTGCAGCAAGTAAAATTGAAAGATGACGAGGATGAAGTAACCGATGAAATTCCCCAAGAAAATATTCGCCAACAGTTTTTTAATAATGACCGATGCATGAAATTGCTGCATCATCAGACCCGCGGTCATAAAAGCATCCAAAACAGCGATAAATAGAAAAGGAATGAAAATGGTTTTAAACCGCTTTTTTAAAAACCCTTCCGGAACGCCGCCAGGGTAAGCATGCGCGAGCAAAAATTCGGAAATGAAAATAAACGCCGGCGTACTGAACATCAGGAGCGTTCTGAAAGATTCAACAACCCGGAAAACCGTATCTCCAAGCATGTCCGCCCGCACCATAAGCACCATCGATATCGCATGAAGCAAAACAACGCTTAAGCAGGAGACAAAGCGAATAACAAATATTTCTTTTACCTGCAAATCGATCACTCCTCTTTCAAATTTGAAATAACATCAAATTAACATAATCATCCAAATGAGGAAAGAGGCAAAATGCATAGGTATGTTTATCCCAAATTTTCCGGCTGCAAGTATAAAAAAAGATTAGACACGTAGTCTAATCTTTTTTAAATCGCCGCTTTTATCTGTTTCGTATAGTAGAAGCGGACGATGAAGTAATATATGACCTGGATGGCGAAGAACACGCCGAGCACCATTGCGGATTCCTTGAACAGATTGTACTGAAAGGCATGCGATAAAGCGGTCAGCGCCACGGCTCCATGGATAAGGGCAACAGCGATAGGCGCGAAGAACAGGATGCCGATCTGCCTGTTCAGCACTTTATGCAGTTCGCGGTCTGTTAAGCCCATTTTGGCAATCGATTTGAATTTCTGCTTATCATCGTCCAAATCAGTGTACAAGCGGAAATAGAGAAAGCTTCCTGCTGAAACGAAGAAGACGATTCCGATAAACAGTCCGACAAATAATATCGGGCCATACCCTCTGCTTAAATCATATACCTCATAATCTACAGCCCCGAAATACATGTAATCCAGTTTCTTATGCAAAACCTCCCCGGCTTTCACTAAAGACATGTTGTCAGCTTCTTTTGCCTGCCAGGCATAGAACCGGTTTTCGCTTTTCGGTTTTTTCAGCTGTGCGAAATCATTGTCTGTCACAATATAATAGTGGTTTTCAGATAACGCTTTTGAACGGACCGTTTTGTCAGCCTTCAGCTGTTTTCCGGTTGCAAGAGGGATTGACGAAGGGAGCGACTGGTCGTCTTCTCCCTCGAGACCGATCTTGACATCATACTCGGCAGCTGCGGCTTTCCCTTCTTCAAGCTTGACGTGGTCGGCCCCGACGAGATCGGCAAACTTGTTATAGTCAGATTCTTTCACAATCAGCATGTCATTGCCGTCGACATCGAAATATTGAAGGACAGCTGAAGCTTTATCTGTTTTGATATTTCGTTCATTCAGCGTGTCATTGATGAAAGCCACGTCTTTTTCGGTGTCTTTGTTTGTTTTCGGCGGTTTATACGAGAACGTATACGGGTTCATATCTTTAATTCCGTTTGTCAGCAGGGTTTGGAAACCGTACAGCGTCCCGATGGCGCTGAACGCGACAGTAGAGATAATGGCCACCATAAAAAACGTCCGCGCATTGTCTTTCATCCTGTAAGACAGATCAGAAAACAAAATCATATTCGTTTTCCGCCAAAACAGGCTTTCTCGTTTTTTAAGTCTGCGGATCACATAAACACTCAGCTGCGTAAACAGCAGATATGTGCCGATAATGACAACAATCGTCACCGGCACCATCGCCGCAAGAACGCCTATTCCTTTGACAATCAAAGCGGTGTAGTACCCTCCGGCAAGCAGCACAGCTGCAATGAGCGTAAGTAAGGCAGATGCTTTCGGCTCCCCTTTGGAGATTTTGTTTCCTTTTAACAGAACAATCAGTTTTTCGCTCCTGAGCACAAATGACACAAGAAAAGAAATAAATAAGAACAGGCCGTTAAAAGAAATAAACGTCACAATCATCGCCATCAACGGAAAATAAAAATCGAGCTTATTATCGATAATCAGCACATTTTCCGCTGTAAGCAATATCAATTTGGCGAAGACAAGCCCGAGCACAATCCCGCCGATTGTCGCAAAAAAGCCAATCAGCATATTTTCAAGAAATACCATCATGCGAATTTGGCGCATGGACATCCCCTGGATCATTAAAACGCCGAATTCCTTTTTTCTCGATTGAAGAAACGAACTCATTGAGTACAGCACAAAGAAGAAAGAAAAGACGAAAATAATGCCGCCGGAGACTAACAGGCCAACGGAAGCGTGCTGCCCGATGCCGGAGGTCAAAGAATCACTGGTCATCACCGGGTGGAAAGCAAAGATCGCGAATGCGAAAAAAACCATCACCGTAAACATGCTGCTGAGAAAATAAGCGGCATACAGCCTCTTGTTGCGAATGACGTTGTTAAACGCGAACTGACGAAAGGTCATTTGCATCCCCTCCCAACAAGGACAGTGTATCGAGAATCTTTTGGAAAAACGCTTGGCGGTTATCGCCGCGGTTGATCTCCGAATACAGCTTTCCGTCCTTAATAAAGACGACCCGGTTGCAATAGCTTGCCGCCTGAGGGTCATGCGTGACAAGCATCATGGTCGCTTTTTCGTTGCGGTTGATCGACTCAAGCATTTCCATCACATCTTTGGATGACTTTGAATCAAGATTGCCCGTCGGCTCATCGGCAAGCAAAAGCTTCGGTGAGTGAATCATCGCTCTCGCTACAGCGGCACGCTGAGCCTGGCCGCCTGATATTTCATATGTGCGCTTTTTCATGATCTGGGTAATCCCCAGCTTTTCGGCTAAATCGTTTGCCTTCCGCTTCATTTCCCTGACCTTTTCGCCGTCAAGCGTCAAAGGCAGTACGATATTTTCTTCAACCGTTAATGTCGGCAGAAGATTAAAGTCCTGAAACACAAATCCAAGCTCTCTGCGGCGAAATTTCGCCAATTTTTCTTTTTTGAGAACATGCGGGTTTTGGCCGCTGATCAATATTTCGCCCGTCGTCGGTTCATCGATCGTTGCAATCATATTTAATAGGGTCGTTTTTCCGCTTCCGGACGGCCCCATGATGCCGACGAATTCACCTTTATCAATTGTTAAGTTAATATCTGTTAACGCGCGGTACGCAATTTTTCCTTCGTAAATCTTACTGGCTTGTTTGACCTGAAGCATCATAAGATCTCCTTTCACCTTCAACTTTTGATCTGTGATCAGTTTACCTGAATCTCTTGTTGAAGAACTATCGATTCTTCTTTCACTTTCATTACATCGATGTAAGGTTTTGCGTAGCCGTGAAAATCAGCCGGATTGTCGTGCCCTTCCCTTCTTGCGATTCAAGTTCGATCCGGTGGCCGAGCTGGTCAGCCGCGGCTTTTGCCAAGTAAAGACCCATTCCGGTCGATTCTCTGAAACGGCGTCCGTTTTCTCCTGTGAAAAACGGGTCGAATACCCGCTTTTGATCTGTATCCGGGATGCCGGCGCCGAAATCTGTCACTTCCAATACCGCTTCCGAATCGTTTTCACCAATAGAAATCATAACCGTATTGCTTTTTCCCGCCGAATATTTGACCGCATTGTTGACAAATTGGGAAATGATGAAAAACAGCCACTTTTCATCTGTTTCGACGGTGATGCCTTTTTTGACTTCCTTGAACTTAGGATAAACTTGACTACGAATATAGAAACGCTTGTTTTCACGATTGACCTCGTGAACGATATCCGCCAATGCGACCGGTTTTATACGGAAATCCTGCTCGATCGTCCGCAGTCTGGCCATATAGAGAATCGTATTGAGGCCCGTTTTCATCCGTTCGGTCTCCTCGCGGATGCTAGATGATTCCGGTTCATCCAAATCTTGAGCCGTCAGTTCGATGACCGACAGCGGTGTCTTCATTTGGTGCACCCATTGTTCCATGAAGGTCAAATGCTCTTTTTGTCCAAGCTCCAGCTTCTTTAATTCTTGGCGGTATTGCCTGTACTGGCTTTTCAGCAGCTGTTCAAGCGCTTCTGACAGAGGGGATTGGGGCTGATTCGATTGCCTGAAGGTGTCATCCAATGATTCCAGCCCGCTCGTCATCCGTTTGTAAAACTTCCGGCGCGTATAGTAGTGGTAGAAAAGATAGCAGCCAAGAAAGAAAAAGCCGAGAAAAACGGCATAAAAAGCCGGCCTGATGTGCTGATACCCATCAAGCCAGTACACCGAAAGCATCGTGATAAACTGCAGCACTTGCACAGCAATCAACAAATAGTGTTCTTTGAAAAAAAGCTTCATTCCTCTCCCGCCTTCACCCAGGATACATTTAAGCGGTAGCCCGCGCCCCGCACTGTTTCCACCGCATCTTCAATACCGAGCTCCTGAAACTTTTTTCTGACGCGTGTAATGTTGACATTAAGCGTGTTTTCATCCACATAGGCCTGATCATCCCACAGCTTGGCCAGCAAATCTTCGCGGCCGGAAATCCTCGGATGGCGTTCCATTAAGCTTTCGATAATATCGGCTTCTTTTTTCGTCAAAGCAGCCGTTTGACCGCCGAATGTCAGTTCAAGTCTTTCCGGATACAGCCGCAGTCCTTCTTTTTCAAGAAGCCGTTCCTCTGCCTTTGCCGCATACTCCCCGTAAGCCCGGCGAAGCTGGCTGCGTATTTTTGCCATGACGATCTCGGCGTGAAACGGCTTGGTGATAAAGTCATCCCCGCCGTTTTCCAATGCCATGACCTGATCCATTTCGCCCGTCCGTGCCGAAATAAACAAGACAGGGCAAATCGATTCCTGGCGGATTTGCCGGCACCAGTAATAGCCGTCAAAGCTTGGCAAATTAATATCAAGCAGAACAAGATCAGGCGCCGTGCTTCTGAACTCATCGATGACACGGTCAAAGTCTTTCACGACATGAACGTTGTATCCGTATTTGACAATATGCGATTTTAACAAATCGGCAATCTTCGGGTCGTCTTCTACAATCATCACTTTTTGCATCTCGGTCTCTCCTTTTGTTTGGATATATTATGACACGAAGCGGTCTGATAAACAAAAGCCGCCGCGATTCATCCTACCTTACAATCATGTAAGTGTATTGTAATATGAATCAATTTCTTCTCCCTGCGCCTTTTTTATAAAATAATACCATCCACAAACTGAATGAAAGAGGAGAAGGTATATGAAGACACGGGCAGGCGGCCTGATTGCCGCAGTTCTGATCGCCGTTGCCGGCGTTTTTATCCTGCAGAAAGCGACAGGTGGCCTTGTGCCCCTGGCCGATGATTTCATACAAGGCCAGGGTAAGCCTGAGGCCTATTATCTCAAAGCCGAAGATCATGCAGAAAAGCTGAACAACGGAAAGTACAACTATACATTAACCGGATATGACGCAAGCGGACACAAACAGCAGATTGAAGCAGAGGCGGACGAAAAACTGCGTCCCGGCGCTTTCATCAAAGTATGGGCGTACGGAACGAAAGCCGGAAGCTTGACTGAAATACACGAAGAGGAAATCCCCGAGGGCGCTTTAGCCGCCATGAAAACCAATTAAACCCCATCGCCTGATGGGGTTTTCTGCTTAATATTTAAATCGGTTAATGACGGTTTGCAGTTCTTCAGCCAATTGAGACAGCGATTCTGCTGCATAAGAGATTTCTTCCATCGAAGCCAGCTGCTCCTGAGTTGAGGAAGCAACCGCTTTTGTGCCAACCGACGTTTCCTGTGATCCGGAAGCTAATGTTTGAATGGTGTTTTGAACCATTTCGACACCTGATGTCAGCTGCTGAGTAGAAGCTGCGACTTCTTGGATTTGAGAAGCAACCTGTTCCACCAAGTTCAAAATTTCGGTGAAATTGCCGGTCGTCTCCTGGGACAGAGCGATTCCGGAGCTGACATTTTCTTGAACAACTTTAATATTATTCACCGTTTCTACCGATTCATTTTGGATCGTTGTGACCAATGATTGAATATGGTTCGCCGACTTATTCGTTTCGTCCGCCAATTTCCGGACCTCTTCCGCCACGACGGCAAACCCTTTTCCTTGTTCTCCCGCTCTTGCTGCTTCAATTGCCGCGTTCAGCGCCAGCAAATTCGTCTGCTCCGAAATATCGGTGATGAGCGAAGAAATGTTGCTGATTTCCGCCGTGCTGGACACGAGCGCCTCCAGGCCGCTGCCGGCTGAGTCGACGGATTTATCAATGAAATTCATTTGATCGAGCATTTTATGAACGGACTCGGAGCCGATTTCGGCTTTGTCTCTCATCGACGACGACAGATCCGCTATGCTGCCTGTATTGGAGGCAACGGATGATAGACGATCCAGCAATTCATGAATCGATTCAGAGCTTTTTTCTGTCATTTCGCTTTGCGTCATATTGCTGTCGGCAATCGCCTGCATCTCTTCCGAAATCCGTTCGGAGGTCGATTTCGATTCCTCCGCGCTTGCCGACAACTGTTCAGAGGATGCGGCGACTTGCTCAGATGAACTGCTGATCTGCTTCACAATTTGCGTCAGCGACTGAACAAAAGCATTGAAAGAATTGGCAAGCTGGCCGAACTCGTCTTTATTTTTGACGATCACTTTCTTGGTTAAATCCGCCTCGCCGTGGGCGATGTCCCCAAGCTGCTGATTCAGGCTTCTCAACGGCACCAGAATAGACTTCAAGAGCAGCAGACTCAAAACAATTCCAACGATTGCTGATACTCCTGTGACAGTGATGATGACCCATTCGCTCATCGTCCCATTGGCGCTGATCTCTGCTTTCAGATCTTCCACCTCTTCTTCAAGGCTTTCGACCAGCTTGTTGACAGACGGATCGAGGACTTCTTTTCTTAATGTTCTTTCCTCTCCGAAATGGATCGATTCGGCTTTTTTAGAACTTGAAGCGTAAGATTGGATAACTTGTTGATTTAAATTCCAATAAGCATTGAAATTTTCTTTAATTTCTTCGACGTTCGCTTTGTATGTGTCTTCCCGGATCAGTTTGCCGGCGCGGTCAAGACTCTTTAAAACATCGTCGGCCTTGTCCTTCATTCCTTCGCTGTATTCATTGTCTCTGGTCATAATAAGACCTCTTTCGTCATTCGACAAGCCGGTCAGACGATATTGAATATGCTTAATCTCTTTTTGAAATTCCATCTTGTCCTTGAGTTCTTCATTCTTTTTCACCGTAGAAGAAATCATAAAAACAGAGGAAGCTCCGATTCCAACGATGGAAACGACTAAAATTGATATAATTCCCAGCAGTTTTGTTTTCACTTTCATGATGGTGTTCCTTTCTCCTTTATGTCATCAATGATGAAATGCAATTTTCAAATTAAATAACTTCTTCATTTCATAGTATCGACATTTTTCGTCAAAATTTGAGATTTTGTATGATTGTAAACAAAGAAAAAGCTCTGCCGGGATGGCAGAGCTTTTGATTGATTAATGAATTGGTTTACTTGGCGGACCCGCCGATTTGGTATGTTCATAGAAATGATGAAAATAATCATTTGTCTCTGCTTTGATGACTTTCCAAAGCAGCAGGATGGCGATCAGGTTGGGAATCATCATCAGCGCATTCGCCATATCGGCAAATGCCCAGACGGTGACGAGGTTGGCGACCGTCCCGATGCCGCAGGCGAGGATGTAGACCAGCCTGTAGCCCGCAATTCCTTTGGAACCGGCCAAATACTCGAAGCATTTTTCTCCGTAAACATACCAGCCGACAATTGTAGAAAACCCAAAGAAAATGACCGACAGCGACACAATGTATTCGCCTGCCGCGCCGAGTACTGAGGCAAAAGCCGCACTCGTCAATGCCCCGCCTTCGAGGCTGGCGTTATGGGCCGCGCCGGATATCAAGCCGCCAGACGGGTCCCAGAAACCGGTAATGATAAGGGTTAAACCTGTCATCGTACACACCACGATCGTAACGATAAATGTCCCGGTCATTGCGACGAGCGCCTGTTTTACCGGATGGTCTGCACGCGCGTTTCCGGCGATAAGCGCGGCCGTCCCAAGGCCTGCTTCATTTGAAAAAATACCGCGGGATACCCCGTTCCGAACGGCTTCAGATACGGCAATTCCAAGGAAACCGCCGGCCGCTGCGACAGGGTGGAAAGCATAATAGAAAATCAGCTCAAAAGCCGGAATAATCTTGTCATAATTCAAAATCAGAATCAAAATCGCCCCGCCCATGTAAAGAAAAGCCATGATCGGCACAAAGAAGCTGGCAACGGTACTGATCCGCTGGATCCCGCCGAAGATAATGACGCTGACGAGAATAACCAGAATCAGCCCTGTCACCCAGTTTTCAATACCGAAGCTGTTCTTTGTAATATCGGCAATCGTATTGGATTGGACGCTGTTGCCTATCCCCAAAGCGGCAAAAGCGCCAAACAGCGCAAAAGCGATGGCGAGTCCTTTAAATCTGCGGCCGAGTCCGCGTTCGATATAATACATCGGCCCGCTCGAATATTCCCCTTTTTCATTTTTTACGCGGAATTTAACAGCAAGCAAGGCTTCCGCATATTTCGTTGCCATGCCCAACAGCCCGACAACCCACATCCAGAAGATTGAACCCGGTCCGCCGAGCGTCAATGCCGTCGCGACACCTGCGATATTTCCGTTTCCGATCGTGGCGGCAAGCGCTGTCATTAAAGCTTTAAAATGGCTCACATCCCCTTCGGCAGCCGCGTCTTTGCTATCTTCCTTGCCAAACCCGATCTTAAATGCATAGATCAGGCGGCGAAATTGCAGTCCTTTTAAAACAATCGTTAAAAATAAGCCTGTCCCAAATAATAAAATTAAACTGGGCGGCCCCCATAATACCTTATTAATCTTGCCTAGTATTTCTAAGATATCCATATGACTCACTCCCAACAAAGATAACGCTTTCATAGCTGCAAGAGATATTCTATCACAATGAAAAATGGTTATGTTTGTGAAACGACACAAAATGTAATCGCTTACATTTGTTTTTTTAACAAAGCTATTTTTTAAAGAAAAAAATTTTAATAGATAACTTATCTCATCAAGCCTTTCACCTTATTCAACGTTCACCAATTTGTTAAATTTCACAAAAAAGCGCTTACATTTTTAATTTTACACACGATGCTCTTCCCGATTCAGAGATTTATACTAGCGATAGAATCATATTTCATTTGAGGGGGACGACATCATGATCATTGGAATTCCGAAAGAAATTAAAAACAACGAGAACCGTGTAGCCATTACGCCGGCCGGCGTAGTCGCGCTAAAAAAAAGCGGTCATCAAGTTTTAATCGAACAGGGAGCCGGACTTGGAAGCGGCTTTGAGGACGCCGACTACAGAGCCGCGGGAGCGGAGATTTTGGCTGAAGCGAAAGATGTGTGGGGAAAAGCGGATATGGTCATGAAGGTGAAAGAGCCGATCAGCTCTGAATACGGCTATTTCCGAAAAGGACTTGTTTTATTTACGTATCTGCACTTAGCAGCTGAACCTAAGCTTGCGAAAGCGCTTGTGGACAGCGGCGTCACAGCCATCGCTTACGAAACGGTCGAAGTGAACCGGACGCTTCCGCTCCTGACTCCAATGAGTGAAGTCGCGGGACGCATGGCTTCGCAGATCGGCGCGCAATTTCTTGAGAAATCAAAAGGCGGCAAAGGCATCCTGTTATCGGGCGTACCCGGTGTAAAACGCGGCAAAGTCACGATCATCGGCGGCGGAGTGGTCGGTACGAACGCTGCCAAAATCGCTGTCGGACTTGGGGCTGACGTCACTTTAATCGATTTGAGCGCTGAGCGCCTCCGTCAGCTCGATGACCAGTTTGGCAAAGACATTCAAACGCTTATGTCCAACCCGCTCAACATTGCGGAAGCCGTAAAAGACTCTGACCTTGTCATCGGCGCAGTCTTAATCCCTGGTGCAAAAGCGCCGAAGCTTGTCACAGAAGAGATGATTCAGTCGATGTCCCCAGGCTCGGTTGTTGTAGACGTGGCGATTGACCAGGGCGGCATTATTGAAACGGTTGATAAAATCACCACGCATGACGATCCGACTTATACGAAGCACGGCGTTGTCCATTATGCGGTCGCCAATATGCCGGGAGCCGTTTCCCGGACATCAACGATCGGCTTAACAAACGTCACTATGCCTTACGCTTTGCAAATCGCAAATAAAGGCGTTGAACAAGCAGTCTCCGAAAATCAGGCGCTCGCTCTCGGCGTCAATGTTGCAAACGGAAGCATCACCTACAAGGCCGTCGCGCGCGACCTTGGATATGAATACGTATCTGTAGAAGATGCATTTCAAACGGTAATCGCTGGTTAAGCGGACTCTATCTCTCTGTCAATATGGAAAAATTTTAATTACGCTTTCTGACTGTCCTTTCACGAAAAAAAGCCGGATATCATCCGGCCTTTTTTCATTCTGCTTTAAACCGCTTTCCGGCAAACGGCGTTCGCCTTCATCCGAGAAATCGGCTGCAAGTCAATTTTTGAATGGTGTTCCCGTATCTACATACTTAAACACATTCAGAGACGGCAATGGACGTCCTTTAAAATCAAACAATGCCTGATTGTCTACGGCGCTGCCGCCAAACCACTTTCCTGCGTCATCCGGGTCATATTCAGCGGCATAGCTTGTGGCCCAGCCTGATCCGTATGTCTCCCAAAGCGCTTTATTTTTCTCAAGCTGGTGTGCCGGTCCTACCGGAATCCACGCCGGTTCCCAATAGAAAACGCCGATTCCGGCTTTTCCTACATCGCTGACCGCTTGAATCACATCACGGACCGCGTTCGCCTGCCCTTGAACGCTGACAGGATAATTGAGCGTTTGACCGTTTTTCGGGGCTGTATTTTCGTGTCCATCTCCGTCTTCAGCCGTATACGTATAAGATGTCTCGGCTACCATGACCTTTTTGCCGTACGTATCCGCGACTGATGTCAGGACGGATGTTAGATTCTTCAGTGTGCCATGCCAAAACGGATAATACGAGCTTGCAAACACATCATAGTCTACATGGTGCCGATGAAGCGTCTCGGCAATCCAAGCGTACCTGCCTGACGTCTCCGGATTGGTAAAATGCAAGGCGACTAAAATTTTCGAATCCGTCTCCCGGACGGCTTGACTCCCGGCGTTGAACAATTGGCTCATCTTCGCCCAGTCCGTTTCACCGGCAAGGCCCCCGTTTGTTTCGTTTCCGACCTGCACCATGCCGACGTTGATGCCCGCTGCTTTCATCGCTTTAAGGCTTTGTTTTGTATATTGGTAAAGCGCCGTTTTTTTATCTTCAAAACTTAAGTTCGCCCATGCTTTTGGCGCTTTCTGTTTCGCCGGGTCCGCCCAGAAATCGGAATAGTGGAAATCCGCCAGCAGCTTCATTCCGTTGGCAGTGGCCCGTTTTCCGATCTGAATCGCTTTTTTCAGATCATTATTGCCCCCTCCATAGCCATTGCCGTTGGCATCATAGGGATTATTCCAGATGCGCACCCGGACATAATTGACGCCTGCTTCCTTCAGCGTTTTGAATATATCCTGTTTCTTTCCGGATTCATTGTAAAAGGCGACGCCGCTCTCTTCCAAAGCGATGATGCTCGAAACATCAACCCCTTTTATAAAATCCTTGTGAAGACCTGAAACCTTTTCGACAAAAAGACCGCTTTCTGCCGCCCTGGAACCTCTGACGGCTTCCGCCGGACCGCTTGTTCCGAATGCGCCCAAAATAAAAATCAACACCACAAAAACAGCCACCGCGTTTTTCATGAATCCCGCTTCTCCCCTTTCATGATTGGCACACACTAAACAAGAAATCGCTTTCATTATTTCAGCAAGAGAAACATCCACTTTCAAAGCGGATGTCCCCCGGTCTTATTTTTTTGTTTTTACCGCTATTCTGGCTTCATATTTTTCCAATGCGATTTCCCCGGTCAGCGTTTCTCCGCTCAGCATATCTTTAACGGCCGACTCCAACACGACGGGCTGGCGTTTTTCTGTGAAATTCATGATGAAAATATAATCATTTTCTTCATCCCGTCTGACTTGAACGGAGACACCGGGCTGATGTTTCACGTCAAAAGCCGGTTCAATCGCTAGCTCTTTGATCAATGTTTCATAAAAATCCCGATGAAATTGGCTGCTTAAGCGCGCACCGATATAGTACGTCTTCCCCTGTTTGTATGAATGGCTTGTAACAGCCGGCGTGTCCGCATAAAAATCGTCCTCATACAATCCCACAGGATTTGCCGTATCCAGCTTCAGCACGGTCGCATAATCTTTCAGCTCATACGACCGGTTTTGATAACGAACCGCATTTTTGTCGCCAGGATAGAGCGTATCGGTTTCAACAGGCTCCATGCCAAACATCTCTTGCAGATCTTGCGGCCATCCGCCTAAATAGGTCAGGTCATATTCGTTGACGATTCCGCTCATATACGTCATCACCAATGTGCCCCCGTTTGCAGCAAAGGCTTTTAAACGCGCGACTGTTTCTTCGCTTGCTAAGTAAAGCATCGGAACGATCAGCAGCCGGTACGGCGAAAAATCCTGTTCCTTTGTAATCACGTCGACTGGAATATCACGCTCCCAAAACGCGCGGTAGTGCTCGTGCAACGTTTGGGGATACCGCTTGGTTTTCTTCCCGAAACCTTGTGCATCTTCGAGCGCCCAATGGGTTTCCCAATCATAGAGAATCGCGACATCCGCGGGCCGGGTCGTTCCGACGACTTCAGACAGCTCTTCAAGGGTTTGCCCCACTTTTGCCACTTCTTTAAATACGCGGTTCTCGGAACAATTGTCATGGCCGACAACCGCACCGTGAAATTTTTCCGATGAGCCGCGGGATTTCCGCCATTGAAAATAGAGGATGCTGTCAGATCCGTGGGCGATCATCTGCATCGAAGACAGGAGATGCATGCCCGGCCGTTTCGCTTTATTAAAATCGTGCCAATTGACAGCGCTTGGCGTCGATTCCATTAAAAGAAACGGCTGCTGTTTCAGGCTGCGGTACAAATCATTGATAAAGCCGACTTTCATGGCCAAATCAGCTGTGCTTTCCCAATCATTGTGCCAGGCGGGATACGCGTCCCAGCTGATCACGTCCAGATGCTTGGCAAACTTGCTGTAGTCCAGCCCTTGAAATGGAATGAGATCATGCGTGTCAGCCATAAAGTTGGTCGTGATCGGAATATTCGGCGTGATTTCCTTCAATGGAACGATTTCATTTTGAAAGAAAGAGATCGTCTGGTCAGTGATGAAACGGCGCCAGTCCAAATTTAAGCCGTGCACCGCATTTTCACCGATCGGAGACGGCGATTCAATCTGTGACCAATCGTTGAAGGTGTGGCTCCAAAAAGGCGTCCACCATGCATCATTCAAAGATTTAAGATCATCGTCATACTTCTTTTTCAACCAGTCTCTGAAGGCGTGCTGACATTGATCACAATGGCATTCTCCTCCGTATTCGTTGGAGACATGCCACATCAAAAGGGCAGGATGGCTGCCGTACCTTTCCGCCAGCAAGCGGTTGATCTTTCTCGTTTTTTCACGGTATACGTATGAAGTGAAGCAATGATTGTGCCTTCCGCCATGCAGCTGTTTGACACGTTCCGCATTCACCCGCAGCACTTCCGGATACTTTTGCGACAGCCAAGCAGGACGGGCGCCGCTCGGTGTCGCCAATATCATCCGTCCGCCGTTCCGGTGAATGCTCTCAAACATATCATCCAGCCATTCAAACGTATAGACGCCTTCCTCCGGCTCAAGAGCGCTCCATGAAAAAATCCCCACTGAAAATGTATTCGTATGGGCAAGCTTCATCAGCTTGATGTCATCTGCAAGAATATCCGGACGGTCAAGCCACTGATCCGGATTGTAGTCTCCCCCGTGAAGCATGTATTTTGCTTGTGTCGTATAAATTTTTGGCATAATACTCTCCTTTTTCAGACCATATTCTTCTCGGACTATCCTTTCGTTCCGCCTGCCGTCAACCCTGATACAAAGTTCTTTTGCAGCATGATAAAGATGACGGCTACCGGAATGCTGATCAAAATGGCGCCGGCGGCAAATGTCGTATAGCTGGCTCCCATCACTTCATTGACTAAATTGTATAAACCGATCGGCAATGTATACGACTCCGGCGTCCGCAATATCGTCGAAGACAAAACGAAATCCCCGAGCGGTCCGGTGAATCCGTTCATGGCGACGACCGCGATCATCGGTTTGGATAGCGGCATAATAATCTGCAGAAAAATTCTTGTATTGCTGGCGCCGTCAATCTTAGCGCTCTCATCCAAATCGATGGGAATGGAGTCCATATACCCTTTCATCAAATACGTGTTCATCGGTATAAGTCCGCCGATGTACAGCAAAATCAGGAGCCAATGGCTGTTCATCATGCCCAGCATCTGCGCTAAAACGAAGAGTGCAACCAAAGCTGAAAATTGAGGAATCATTTGCAGCAGCATGAATAAAACTAAAGCGTTTTTTCTACCTTTAAAACGAAACCGTGAAAAAGCATAAGCTGTAAAAGAAACGCTGATGATCGATCCGATCATTGTAAAGATGCTGATTTTCAGCGAGTTTATATACCATTGCCCGTATTGAAGGCTCTCTTTTCCGGCGAATAATTCTCTATAGTGATCCAATGTCGGATTTGCCGGAATGATAGAAGTACTGACCAAACTGTTGCCGGGATTAAAGCTGGCTCCCACCGTCCAAAGCAGAGGATATATGATAACGGCTGTCATCAAAACCAACAGAGAATAGGTCAGAAGGAGCCGAAAGAATTTTCTTTTCTTCATATGTTAAGCCCCCTCTTTGAAAGAATTTGTCCGTCTGAACTGCCACAGCGCGATCGAGATGACAAAGACCGACAGCAGGATCGTCAATGCGGCGGCTAAAGAGTACTGGCTCGACTGCATCGTCAATTTGTAAATCCAGGACACCAGAATGTCGGTTCCTCCCGCTGTTGACCCGGGAACAGCCGGACCGCCTCCATTAAATAGATAGATAATGTTGAAGTTATTAAAGTTAAAAGTGAATTGCGTGATGATAATCGGCGCCATTGCGATTAAAATCAGCGGCATTGTGATATGCCTGAATTTCGAAAACGCGGACGCACCGTCAATTGTCGCCGCTTCATACAGGTCCTCCGGAATCGACTGCAGAACACCGGTCGTCACAATGAACACATAAGGAAAACCGAGCCACCCCTGCATGAGGATAAGCGCCAGCTTCGTCCAATTAGCATTCGTCATCCAAGGAATCGGATCGATGCCGAATGCAGCGAGGATTTGATGATTGAAAGCACCGAAGCTATCATTAAAGAGGCCGGCAAATACAAGAATGGTAACAAAACCAGGCACGGCCCAAGGCAAGACCAGAATCGTCCGGAAAAATTTCTTGAAGCGGACTTCCTTCTGATTGACGACAACCGCCAACAAAATGCCCAACCCGACTTGGAGCGTGGAAGCGACAAGCGTCCAGACAATGGTCCAAGCTAAAACATCCAAAAAGGTCGACCGCCAAATATCAACGGTGAAAATGTCGGCAAACGTTTTAAGCCCTACCCAATCGACAAGGTGGGCAGGCGGAGAATGGTAGAGGTTATAATTTGTAAAAGCTAATGCAAAGCTGAACAAAATCGGAAAAACAACGGCAAAAATCAGAATGAACAGTGATGGTCCGCTGATGAGATACGGATATCCCTGAGCCATTAAGTTATGATATTGTTCCTTGAGTGAACTAAGCTCCTTTTGTTCATCGCGCCGCTTTCCGTTTTGGTAGGCGTCCCGCAAATTGGCGTAATAGACAGCCAGCCCAAAACAGGTGACAATCACGGCAATGATGCCTTCTGCCAATAGAAAAATCGAGTTATCGCGCGGCACTTCGGTTCCAAGCGTAAACAGGCCCCACAGCCCCATATTCAGCAAATCGCCAAAAACCGCAAAGAACGAGACGCCTAAAAGAAGGAATAACAGACCCTTTATCCATTGTTTATTGTAGAATTGCCCCAAACCGGGAATGATTGATAATAGTAAAGCTTTTTTGCGATGCTGCACCTTCTCTTTCACCTCTTTATATGGACATCCTGATCATAAATGGCGCCAAACTTAAGACAAGTTTGACACCAATGCTGCGGCTTATTTGCTGCCGCTGTGCTTCGCTTTGATCTGTCCTTGAATCGTTTCCGCGGCTTGATCAAGCGCTTTTTTCGGTTCGGCTTTTCCGGTTGCGATCGTTTGCAGAGCCGCATCCGCCGGCGTCCATACTTCATTCATCTCAGGAATATTCGGCGTCAACTCTGAGTACTGAGATTGTTCAGCAACGGCTTGAGCCGCTTCGCTTTTTGTGACGGCAGGATCATCCGCCAGTTCTTTGACAGCGGGAACTTCTTTTGTGATCTCATATCTCTTCTTTGAATTTTCTTTATTGGCGAGAAAGACGGCTAATTCTTCCGCTAGATCGGCATTCTTCGAATAAGCGCTTACATTGTAGCTCTTCACGCCGACAAAAGAACTCATATGTTTGCCGTTGGACAGCTTAGGCAGCTTGGCAACCCCGTAGTTGATACCCGCTTTTTTGAACGGTTCCAGATTCCACGGACCAGAAATGATCGCTGCTGCTTTTCCTTCCGTAAACAGCGATTCCAGCACATTGATGCCCTGCTCCCCAATAATTCCGGCAGGGAACAGCCCTTCTTGATAAAACTTCTGAATGTACTCGGCTCCTTCGACTGCACCTTTGTTATTCAAGCCGAGATCAGCCGGATCATAAATGCCGTCTGCATCGCTTTTAAAAATGTAACCGCCGTATCCTCCCATGACGCTCTGCGCATAATAAATCTGGTCAAACAGCGCCAGGAAGCCGAATTTTGTGCCGTCAGCCGTTTTTTTCGAATACTCATACCATTCATCCAGCGTTTTCGGCAGTTCTTTTTCAGAAATCAAATCTTTATTATAGTAGAGCATCGTCGTTTCGACCGCTTTCGGCAGGCCGTAGACCTTACCGTTTGTCACCTGGGATCTCATTGCCGGTTCCGTATAGATCGATTGGATCTCTTTATCCACCTTTAATTCCTTGATCAAACCTTCCGTTACCGCTGTTCCGATTTGATCTCCAGGCATCGTTAACACATCAGGCCCCGTTCCTGCCGGTCCATCCATCCGCAAGTCTTCGATCTGCTTTGCGTAAGGCTTTTCGACGACTTTGACAGATACGCCGTGCTCTTTTTCAAACTGGGCGACGGCATCTTTAATGCCTTCGCTTTTTTCTTTATCTTCCCAGATCACGAGTTCCTTTTGCTTCGAGCCTGATGTTTCATTGCTGCTCTCTTTAGGTCCGCAGGCAGTTAAAGACAAACTGAGAGCAATCACACTGCTGATTCCAACATATTTTTTCATATTCATCATTTGTCTCATTCCTTTTATTGGATTGAAAGCGTTTTACAAAAACAATATAGCATGTCTAAGAAAAAGTGTAAACAATTATTTTACTGACTACAGTAAAATGTTTTACGAAAAAGGCGCGGCTTATGAACAGCCCGCGCCTTTTTTAATTGGTGCTTTTTCTGACTACCAGTTCCGCACCGATATATAGCGTTTTTACAGCTTTTCTCTTTTCAAGTATTTGTTCAAGAAGCAATTCAATGGCGTTTTTGCAAAGTTCTTGAATATCGATATGGAATGTCGTCAGCGGCGGAGATACATATTTCGCTACACTGATGTTGTTGATGCCGATGACGCTCACCCTGCCCGGGATGGCGACCCCTCTCTCATTTAAGGCCTGAAGGCAGCCTACGGCAATCGGATCCGCCGCTGTAAAGAAGGCCGTCGGCAGCTTTTCGCCCAATGTTTCAACCGCTTTATCCATCAGATGGTAGCCGTTTTCCACCGAAAATCCCCTGCGGCAAAAAATAAAGCCTTCCTCCAAGAGCCCTTTTTCCCTCATATAATCGCGAAACGTTCGTTCCCTTACGTCCATTTCGTCTTTATCGGTATTAGGATTGTGGTACGTGCCTCCGATAAAGCCGATCTTTTCATGCCCTTTTTCAATAAGAAAGTCCACCGTTTTCCTCGTCATCTGCTTTAAGTCCGGCCTGACTGAATCAAAATGATCCGGATCCGGCGTCGAATCGATAAATACTCCGTGAGGCGTCATCTGCCTTAACCGGGTTAATTCATCATCTGAAAATGATCCGACCGCAATGAATCCTTCAATGTTTTCGGGGATGGCGTCAATGCCGCCCGAAATTTTATACGTTGTCAGTTCAACGTTGAATTGCTTTGCGAGCTTCTCGATTTCCAGCCTCATCGTTTTAAAATACACGTCTTCGAGCTCTTCTTTATCCGTCAGCCAGTACAGAAACGCGATGTTTTTTACCAGTGTTCTAATCGTTTTTTTGCGGTAGTTCAGGCTTTCCGCCACTTCAAATATTTTCTCCCGCGTCTCATCGGGTACGGACAGGCTTTCGTCGTTATTCAATACGCGGGAAACCGTCGAGATGGAATACCCCGCCTTTTCTGCAACATCTTTTATCGTCGCCACGATTGCAAAACCTCCATATGAACATCTTTCATATTTTCAGTAAAATATTTTACTAATTTAACGTTGATTGTCGTAGAAGTCAAGTGCTGATTGCCCTATCCCTGCCAATAAGAATTTTACATGAAAACGCTTCATTTAAAAAAACACTTTTTATTGCACCAAATGAAAACCCGTAGTAAACTGAGGTTAAACTTAATTAAATTAATTTATTAAGTCTGCATGTCAAACAAATGGGAGGATATATGAATACTGCAGCCGCTTTATTAAACGACTTTCGCTCTATTTTTAAGACAGAAAAGACACCGCGAACCTTTTTTGCTCCGGGAAGAATCAACTTAATCGGCGAACACACGGATTATAATGGAGGGCATGTTTTCCCCGCTTCGATTTCATTTGGCACCTATGCCCTTGGCGTGAAACGAGATGATCAAATGATCCGTTTCTATTCAAAGAACTTCCCTGACAAAGGCATAATTGAATGCAGCTTGAGCGATTTAGCCTTTGACCAGTCTGACGGCTGGGCCAACTATCCGAAAGGAATGTTCCTTTTGATGAAAGCGGCAGGCCATCAAATCGTTCACGGCGCCGATATTTTGTATTACGGAAATATTCCGCACGGGGCGGGCCTCTCTTCTTCCGCATCGATTGAGCTTGCGACAGG
The DNA here is from genome assembly GCF_022832475.1 of Bacillus sp. B19-2. Taxonomy (NCBI): domain Bacteria; kingdom Bacillati; phylum Bacillota; class Bacilli; order Caryophanales; family Bacillaceae; genus Bacillus; species Bacillus sp. B19-2. Next base: position 94,520 of record NZ_JALHKQ010000002.1, on the reverse strand, counting down.
CGTTCTGTTAAAAGGGCTTTATGGTTTGCAGACAGACACGATCTCCATGGTGAAGCTCGGACAAAAAGTCGAAAACGAATACATCGGCGTAGGCAGCGGCATTATGGACCAATTCGCGATCGGCATGGGGAAAAAGGATCACGCGATTTTGTTAGACTGCCAAACACTTCATTACACATACGCGCCCTTCGTGTTGAAGGAACACGATGTGATCATCATCAATACAAACAAACAGCGGGCGCTGGCCGGGTCTAAATATAATGAAAGGCGCGCCCAGTGCGAAGAGGCGCTCCGCGATCTGCAGAAGGAGTTATCAATTGCAAGTCTGGGCGAAATGACGGCGGATGCATTTGAAGCCCATCAGCACCTTATCCGAGATGAAATCAATCGAAAACGCGCCAAGCATGCGGTGTACGAAAATGCCCGGACGCTGAAAGCGCTGGAAAAACTTCGCGAGGACGACTTCGTCGGGTTCGGCAAGCTGATGAATGAATCTCATGTGTCTTTAAGGGATGATTATGAAGTGACAGGGCTGGAGCTTGATACCATTGTCCAGGCGGCTTGGGAACAAGACGGCGTCCTGGGTGCCCGCATGACCGGCGCCGGGTTCGGCGGCTGTGCGATTGCGATTGTGGAAAAAGACCGGACAGACAGCTTTAAAAAACGCGTCAATGCCGTCTACCGCGAAACGGTTGGTTATGATGCTGCTTTTTATACTGCGGCGATAGGCGACGGCGCCAAAGAAATATAGAAAGGAGAATGGATATGAGTGTGTTGGTTTTGGGCGGTGCCGGCTATATCGGTTCACACGCCGTGTATCAATTAATAGACAGGGGTGAAACCGTCGTTGTCGTTGACAACCTTGAGACCGGCCAAAGGCAGGCAGTACATCCCGATGCGGCCTTTTATGAAGGGGATGTGCGCGATCACGACTTCCTCCGCACCGTTTTTGAAAAGGAACGTATTGAAGAAGTGATCCACTTCGCCGCCAGTTCACTTGTCGGCGAATCGATGAAAGATCCGCTTAAATACTACGACAACAATGTATCCGGGACACAGGTTTTGCTTCAGACGATGCTCGAGCACGATGTGAAAAAAATCGTATTCTCCTCGACGGCGGCCGTCTACGGAGAGCCCGAATCGGTACCGATCACAGAAGACATGCCGACGCAGCCGACAAGCACCTACGGGGAAACGAAACTGATCATGGAGAAGCTCATGAAGCGGACTGAAGAAGCCCATGGGATCAGCTTTGTGTCTCTCAGGTACTTCAATGTCGCAGGAGCAAGAGAAACGGGAGAGATCGGAGAAGACCACCATCCGGAAACACACCTGGTCCCCATCATCCTGCAAACCGCTCTCGGACAAAGACCGCATATTACGATTTTCGGGGATGACTATGATACGCCCGACGGCACGTGCATCCGCGACTATGTTCATGTTGAAGACCTGATTGACGCTCATCTGTCGGCACTGGACTATTTAAGAGAAGGCGGCAACAGCGATATATTCAACCTTGGCAGCAGCGAAGGATTTTCGGTGAAAGAAATGATTGATGCGGCGAGAAAGGTCACCGGGAAAGACATTCCCGCCGAAATCGGCAAGCGCAGAGCCGGCGACCCGAGCATCCTGATTGCCGGCTCTGACAAAGCAAAGCAAGTCCTGGGCTGGAGGCCTTCGCGCACTTCTGTAGCAAAGATCATTGAAGACGCCTGGAAGTGGCATTCCTCACATCCAAACGGGTACAGGAAGGAAGTGTCATCATGATTGAACAAAACATAGCCGGACTCATTCAAAAAGCGCTTGAAGCAGGGTTAATCGAACCGGCTGACGTGAACTACGCACGCAACCGAGTGATGCATCTGCTGGGCTTGGAATCATTTCCTGAGGAAGCCCCTGCGGCTTCCGGCGACTCCATCCCCGACCTTTTGGAAAAACTCGTAGCCTATGCAGTCGAACACGACGTGATAACCGACGATTTAGACGCGAAAGACATGCTGGCGGCAAATGTGATGAACTGCTTTGTTGCAAGACCTTCTGTCATCAATGCCGTGTTTCAGCAAAAATACGAGCAATCGCCGCTGGAGGCCACCGACTATTTTTATCAGCTCAGCAAAAACAGCAACTATATCCAGACGAAACGAATTGAAAGAAATATTTCGTATCAGACGGATACACCTTACGGCACAATGGATATTACGATCAATTTGTCAAAGCCGGAAAAAGACCCTGAGCAAATCAAACGGGAACGCGCCGCTGCAAAACGAGCACGCAGCTATCCGACGTGCCTGCTTTGTAAAGAAAACGAAGGGTATGCAGGACGAATCGGGTATCCCGCCCGGGCGAACCACAGGATAATTAAAGTCCCGCTCGCCGGAGAAAACTGGTATTTTCAATATTCTCCATATGCGTACTATAACGAGCACAGCATTTTATTTTCTGAGCAGCATCGGCCGATGAAAATTAATAAGCTTGCCTTTCGCAGGCTGCTTGTTTTTACAGAGCTGTTTCCGCATTATTTTATCGGATCGAATGCCGATTTGCCGATCGTCGGCGGGTCTATTTTAAGCCATGACCATTATCAGACCGGACGATATGAGTTTGCGATGACGCGCGCAGAAGACGCGTTCTCCTTTCAAATCAAACAGCATCCGGACATCGAAGCCTCTGTTTTAAAATGGCCGATGTCTGTCATCCGCCTGAAAGGAACGGCGATCAACAGCCTTGTCGATGCGGCGAATCATATTTTTCAGACTTGGAAAAACTACTCGGATCAACAAGCGGAAATTACGGCTTTTACAGATGAAACGCCTCATAACACGATTACGCCTATTGCAAGAAACGTGAGCGGCGTTTTTGAAATCGACCTTGTGCTCAGAAACAACCGGACATCTGCCGCGCATCCATACGGCATATTCCACCCGCATGCTGACGTTCACCATATTAAGAAAGAGAATATCGGCTTAATCGAAGTGATGGGCCTCGCCGTCCTTCCGCCCCGCTTAAAGACCGAACTGGCGGGAGTGACAGAGTTCCTGCTCGGTCAGTCAGATGCCGTTGAAGCGCATCACCGGGAATGGGCCGAACAGCTCAAAACCGAATACGGAGAGCTGTCCGGGCCGGAGCAGGCTGAATCCATTGTACGAAAAGAACTTGGCCGGAAATTTGTTAAAGCCCTTGAGGATGCCGGGGTATTCAAAGACCGCGAAGCTTTCATGCGCTTCATCCGCACGGTCAATCATCAGGGGTAAGGCTTCACCGGTGTTAAAATAGGTGAAAAAAACGGCTTATTTTAACACCGGATCAAACAGCTCCGCCAACAGCAATGAAACGGCTCCGTAAAGCGTCGCTTCATCGCCGAGCTTCGTTATCGTCACCTCTGTCTGCCTCGCTTCGGCTGTTAAGGCTTTCTGCTGTATCGTTTCTCGTATCGCCGGCAATATGAACCTCCCGCCTTTCATCACTCCGCCGCCCAGCACGATTTTGCCCGGATTGACAAGATGAATGAAGTTGGTCAGCCCGATTCCGATGATCACACCGGTTTCCCGAAAGAGTTCGATACACGTTTGGCAGCCGTTCTCGGCCATTTCAAACAAATCTTTGGCTGTCAGGCTGTCCGGACTTTCTTTCAGCCGCTTTTTTCCCCGTTCGGCAATCGCTTTTCCGCTCACAATCGTCTGCAGGCAGCCGCGGTTGCCGCACTCGCACTTTTCTCCATTGATATCAATGATCATATGGCCCAGTTCCCCTGCGATTCCTTCCGCTCCATGGTACAGTTTTCCGTTAATGACAATCCCCGCACCAACGCCGCGGCCGATATTCACGGCCGCCATACTGCCTGCATCATCGCGGCCGCCGAACCACGATTCGCCAAGCGCCATCGCCCTGGCATCATTTTCAACTCTTACCGTTAAGTTGAATTCTTGTTCCAGCACATCTTTAATGGGAATATTGGTTAAGTTTAAAATCGGTGCGATGCGTGACATTCCCGTTTCAGCATCGACGACCCCGTGCATTGCGATGCCGATCCCGATGATCTTTTCCTGATCGACATCGGCCCGTCCCAAAATCGCACAAATATTTTCTTTTAAAACATCAATGAACGTCTCGTTTGTCAGCGGTTTTTTCAGCAGGCTCGAGGTCCGCTGCAGTATCCCTCCGGCTAAATCGGTTAAGACGCACTCCACCGTCTCAGGCCCGGCATCAAGGCCAATGACATAAAAGGCACCTGTGTTGATGTGCAGCATTGTCGGCTTCCTTCCGCCGCTCGAATGACCGAGCGTGCTTTCTTTCACGAGCCCTTGTCCGATCAGCTCTTTGACAATGCTTGAGACCGTGGGAGGGGTAATCTTTGTTTCCTTGGCGATCTCGGCTCTCGAAATCGGCTCTGAAGTTCTGATTTTATTAAGAATGATCGATTTGTTCACCGATTTCATTAATTGAAATGTACCGCGCTGCATGTGAAATCCTCCATTTACACCATATCGTAGGTTTTATTGTACCACGGTTAATTAATTAAATTAACAAACGAAAACTAGAAAACTTGCGTTCGAAAATATAATCAGTTATACTGACTATATTGTTTATTGATTATTTTAGGTGGTGACGATTTTTGGAACAGTTAAGTCAATTCTACGGATTTTTGCTAGGAAAGATTCTTCAGCAAATGGAGGATCGATTTGCTGACGTTCTCGCTCCGTATAACTTGAATGCCAGGCAATTCGGAGTACTTGTATTTATTGAAGAAAATCCTTTTTCTTCTCAAAAACTGATTTCTGAACAACTGCAGATCGACCGTACGACAATGGTGAGTCATGTTGACCATTTAGAAGCTTCAGGCTTTGTGGAAAGGACAAAAAACGCAAGTGACCGCAGGGCATACAGCCTAATCCTTACTGAAAAAGGAAGCGATGTACTGTCATCATGCAAACAGATTTTAGTACAGACAGAATACGAGGTTTTATCCCCTCTGACTGACGATGAAAAAAAGTTATTTAAAGATTTGCTTTTAAAAGTATGGAAAAAGTATAAAAACTAGGAGGCGTACCCTATGAATTCCCTCGATTTTTTCAATGCACGTTTAGAAGCCACCATTAGTCCCATGGATTATTTGAAATCTTCAAAGGACAACCCTGAAAAATATTTTTTAATGGATGTAAGAAACGGGCCAAGCGAAGTCAGGAGCTTGACGATAAAAGGTGCTCAAGTGATACCTGAACACGATCTCCCTCATCGATTAGAGGATATTCCAAAAGATAAAGAAATCATTGTGTACTGCTGGGATGTCTGGTGCAATACGGCAGCTAAAGCAGCCAAACTTTTATTAGAAAAAGGCTATCAAGTGAAAGAGCTGACCGGAGGGATCGCGGCATGGAGAGAAATGAATTTTCCTGTGTCAGCATGCACTGAAGGGGATACTGACAAGGATGCCTGCGGATGCTGAAAGGAATGAAAAGAAGGTATTGGATCGGCGTGGCTTCGCACGATCACGTCTTGAAAGGTGTATCCGGAGGCTTTGCACAACTTTGCCACGGAAAAGAGGCGCCTTTAAAAAGAATGAACCTTGGTGATTGGATCATTTATTACTCGCCAAAACAGAATCTCAAAGATCATGCGCCTTATCAAAAGTTTACAGCTGTAGGGAAAGTGAGTGATAACAGAGTTTACAAGGTTCATGCGGGAGAAGGATTCTCACCTTACAGAAGGAAGATCAACTTTTTAAAATGCCGGGAAACGCCGATCCACCCATTCATTCCTCACCTCTCTTTCATCAAAAACAAACGGCACTGGGGTTATTCCTTTCGATTTGGGCACATAGAAATTAGCGAACATGACTTCAAACTCATCGTTAAACAAATGGTCAAAAAATAAAGGGCAGCTGCTCCCTTTATTTTTTTGTTTTAGAGGGGATTTCAAAGTGCTTCTGCAAAACAAATGATTTCTAAATGGAAAAATTTTTCGAAAAATTTAAAATGAAAGTGTTTGCATAATCAAAATAATCGCGTTATCATACTTGTATACAAGTATACTCGTATAACTAGGAAGGTGAGTGTATGAGCAAATCTAAAAGTCTTTTATATCCGGAGAAGTGGCTTTCAAGAGCTTCAACAGGTGTTCGCGTCGCATGCGAGCTGAGAATGCGCATTATTTCCGGCTTGATTGAAAGCGGTACCATTTTATCTGAAAATAAATTAGCTGCGGAATTCTCGGTGAGCCGGTCTCCCATCCGCGAGGCTTTAAAAATACTGGCATCGGAAAAAATCATCCGTTTGGAACGGATGGGCGCCGTTGTCATCGGTTTAACCGAAAAAGAAATTGGAGAAATTTATGATGTGCGTCTGGTGATGGAAACATTCGTATTCGAACGGCTTGGACAGGCCAATGTCGACGAACTGGTAACAGACCTCAGCAAAATATTGGAGATGATGAAAGTCTCCATCAAATACAAAGATGCCGACGAGTTCTCATTTCAAGACGTCTTATTTCACGAAACGATTGTCCGCTCCATCAATCATTCTTACATTTTGATGATATGGAACAATCTCAAACCTGTGATGGAAAGCTTTATTCTTTTATCCATGCGGGCCCGCTTAAAAGAAAAATATGAAGACTTTGAACGAATTCTCGATAACCATGAACTTTATATCCAAGCAATCAAAACGAAAGACAGGGATCTGATGCTTAAATCCCTACATCAAAATTTCGATGACGTGCAAGGTAAAGTTGAAGATCTGTGGCTGTCGCAACAAATGCTGGCGAAAGGGGCCGAACAAGAAAATGACTAGTTATATGTTAGGCATAGATATCGGTACGACAAGCACGAAAGCGGTTTTATTCAGTGAAAAAGGGAACGTGATCCAAAAGGAAAGCATCGGCTACCCGCTTCACACACCGGACATCTCGACCGCTGAACAAAACCCGGATGAGATCTTTCAGGCCGTCATCCAGTCAACGGCGAAAATCATGCAGCAGCATCCTGACAAACAGCCGTCATTCATTTCATTCAGCAGCGCAATGCACAGCGTGATTGCAATGGACGAAAACGACAAGCCGCTCACCTCCTGTATCACTTGGGCAGACAACAGAAGCGAAGGCTGGGCTCATAAAATCAAAGAAGAAATGAACGGGCACAATATCTATAAACGGACGGGAACGCCGATTCACCCGATGACGCCGCTAAGTAAAATCACGTGGATTGTGAACGAACATCCTGAAACCGCTGCCAAAGCGAAAAAATATATCGGAATCAAAGAATATATTTTTAAAAAGTTATTTGATCAATATGTCGTCGATTACTCCTTAGCTTCGGCGATGGGAATGATGAATCTCAAAACATTGGCCTGGGACGAAGAAGCACTGACCGTTGCCGGCATCACACCCGATCACTTATCAAAGCTCGTTCCGACAACAGCCATTTTCCATCATTGCAATCCGGAACTGGCGGCGATGATGGGAATCGATCCGCAAACGCCATTTGTCATCGGTGCCAGTGACGGCGTGCTGTCCAACCTCGGCGTCAACGCGATTAAAAAAGGCGAAATCGCCGTTACCATCGGGACAAGCGGTGCGATTCGCACGATTATCGATAAGCCGCAAACCGATGAAAAAGGCAGAATCTTTTGCTATGCCTTAACTGAGAACCATTGGGTCATCGGCGGGCCAGTGAACAACGGCGGGATCGTCCTTCGCTGGATCAGAGATGAATTTGCTTCATCAGAAATCGAAACGGCAAAACGTCTCGGCATTGATCCGTACGATGTCTTGACCAAAATTGCCGAACGCGTCAGACCGGGTGCCGACGGACTGCTGTTCCATCCATACCTCGCAGGCGAACGGGCGCCGCTTTGGAATCCGGATGTGCGCGGTTCATTCTTCGGCCTCACCATGTCGCATAAAAAAGAACACATGATTCGCGCGGCGTTGGAAGGGGTTATTTACAATCTGTACACCGTCTTCCTGGCGTTGACAGAATGCATGGACGAGCCCGTTGCCCGAATCCAGGCGACCGGAGGTTTCGCAAGGTCTGATGTATGGAGGCAAATGATGGCCGATATTTTCGAATCGGAAGTCGTCGTGCCGGAAAGCTATGAAAGCTCTTGTCTCGGCGCCTGCATTTTGGGACTGTACGCGACAGGAAAAATCGATTCATTTGATGTCGTCTCCGACATGATCGGAAGCACGCACAGGCACGCGCCGAAAGAAGAATCGGCCAAAGAATACAGAACATTAATGCCGATCTTTATCAACTTATCGCGAGCACTTGAAAACGAGTATACACAAATTGCAAATTATCAAAGAAACTTAACCAGCAAAAAATAGGGGAGAATTGGAGGCGTTATCATGCCATTATTGATCGTAGCCATCGGGATTGTCGCACTATTGCTTTTGATTATGGGGTTAAAACTGAATACGTTTGTTTCCTTGATTATCGTATCGTTCGGGGTTGCTTTGGCACTCGGAATGCCGCTTGACGACATCGTCAAAACGATTGAAGAAGGGCTCGGCGGAACGCTCGGCCATATCGCATTGATCTTCGGGCTCGGCGCCATGCTGGGCAAGCTGATCGCGGATTCAGGGGGCGCTCAGCGCATTGCGATGACCCTCGTCAACAAATTCGGGAAGAAAAACATCCAATGGGCGGTCGTCATCGCCTCCTTTATTATCGGGGTTGCATTATTCTTCGAAGTCGGATTGGTATTATTGATTCCAATTGTATTCGCTATTTCAAGAGAATTGAAGATTTCAATTTTATACCTCGGAATTCCGATGACGGCGGCCTTATCCGTCACACACGGCTTCCTGCCTCCGCATCCGGGGCCGACGGCTATCGCGGGAGAGCTCGGCGCCAATATCGGGGAAGTGTTGCTCTACGGTATCATTGTTGCGATCCCAACCGTTCTTTTGGCCGGACCTTTATTTACGAAACTGGCGAAAAAAATCGTCCCGCAATCATTTGAGAAAATGGGCAGCATCGCTTCACTCGGTGAACAGAAAACGTTCAAACTTGAAGAGACGCCAGCCTTTGGCATCAGCGTCTTCACAGCTATGCTTCCGGTCATTATCATGTCGATTTCGACTGTTATTACGCTTATTCAAGAAACGGTGGGCCTTGCAGACAACAGCCTGCTGGCAGCGGTTCGCTTAATCGGGAATGCCTCGACTTCGATGGTCATCTCCCTGTTGGTCGCGATCTATACGATGGGGATCGCCAGAAAGATCCCGATCAAACAAGTGATGGATTCCTGTTCAACCGCCATTACACAAATCGGAATGATGCTCTTGATCATCGGAGGCGGCGGCGCCTTCAAACAAGTCTTGATCAATGGCGGAGTAGGCGACTATGTAGCTGAATTATTCAAAGGAACAGCCATGTCGCCGATCTTGCTCGCTTGGGTCATCGCCGCAATTCTGCGCATCTCATTAGGATCCGCGACAGTTGCTGCGTTAAGCACAACCGGACTCGTTCTTCCGATGCTCGGACAAAGCGATGTCAATCTTGCGCTGGTTGTGCTTGCAACAGGGGCCGGAAGTGTAATCGCTTCCCATGTCAATGACGCAGGTTTCTGGATGTTCAAAGAATATTTCGGCCTAAGCATGAAAGAAACATTTGCCACCTGGACACTGCTTGAAACAATTATCGCGGTGGCCGGATTAGGATTTACTTTATTGTTAAGCCTATTTGTATAAAAAAGTTTTCATGAAGGAGCAGGTATTACATGCGCAATACAATCGGTGTCATAGGTTTGGGAGTCATGGGTAGCAATATCGCCCTGAACATGGCAAGCAAAGGCGAACAAGTCGCCGTCTATAACTACACAAGGGATTTAACCGATCAACTCGTCCAAAAAACAGGAGGCCAAACAGTCAAGCCGTACTATGAACTTGAAGATTTCGTACAGTCTTTAGAAAAACCGAGAAAAATCTTTCTTATGGTCACAGCAGGCAAACCGGTCGATTCTGTCATCGACTCGCTCGTTCCTCTGCTTGAAGAAGGGGATGTCATCATGGACGGCGGCAACTCCCACTACGAAGATACGGAACGAAGATATGACAGTTTGAAAGCAAACGGAATCGGCTACCTGGGAATCGGCATTTCCGGAGGCGAAGTCGGCGCTTTAAAAGGCCCATCCATTATGCCCGGCGGAGATCGGGACGTCTACGAAAAAGCAGCTCCGATTCTCACAAAAATCGCCGCCCAAGTGGAAGGAGATCCATGCTGTGTCTACATCGGTCCGAAAGGCGCGGGGCATTTTGTCAAAATGGTGCACAACGGCATCGAGTACGCAGACATGCAGCTTATCGCTGAAGCCTATACATTTTTAAGAGAAAAGCTTCGTCTGCCGATAGATGAAATCGCTGACATTTTCGAGACGTGGAATCAAGGAGAGCTGAAAAGCTATCTAATCGAAATCACGGCTGAGATCCTGCGGAAAAAGGATGAGCGCACGGGCGCTCCGCTCATCGACGTCATCCTCGACAAAACCGGCCAAAAAGGCACGGGCAAATGGACGAGCCTGCAGGCCGTCGATAACGGCATTCCATCATCGATTATCACGGAATCCCTGTTTGCCCGTTACCTGTCGTCATTAAAAGACGAACGGACAGCTGCCGAAAACGTATTGGCCGGACCTGAAACAGAAGAACGGCCCCTGGATCAAAACGTGTGGATCGACCGCGTCAGACAGGCATTATACATGGGGAAAGTCTGCGCCTATGCACAAGGCTTCGCTCAATATAAAATGACGTCTGACCTGAACGGATGGAACCTGCCGTTAAAGGACATCGCCCTCATCTTCCGCGGCGGCTGCATCATCCGTGCGCAATTTTTAAATCTCATCAGTGAAGCGTTCGACAAACAGCCGGACCTGTCCAACCTGCTGGTCGCACCTGACTTCGCTGAAAAACTAAAAGAATACCAGTCCGGCTTGCGAAAGGTCGTCTGCGAAGGCATCAGCTCAGGTATCTCATTCCCGTGCCTGAGCACCGCCCTCTCCTATTACGACGGCTACCGGACGGGCCGCTCAAACGCAAACCTGCTGCAGGCACAGCGCGATTATTTCGGCGCTCACACGTATGAGCGGACAGATATGGAAGGCGTGTTTCATACGGACTGGTATTAAAAGCTGCACCCCGAAATTCGGGGTGCAGTGTTTCTTATTTTTGCTCAAATTTTGAATTTCATACTTTGTTCAACATTTCACAAACTCATACTTCAAATTCGTGATATGATAAATTCAGCCACAGAAAAGGAGGACTGATACCAAAATAAACCAGATATCCGCTTCAGGGATAAAAATTTTTAACCTTACTTGTGAAATGTTTCACAAACCATATCAACCTCATTCATCCCTGGACATCCTGTTGTAATCAAATTCCTATTCATTCACTGGAGGGTTTACAATGGCAATCGAAGAAAAGGAAATGAAACAAAAGCAAAATGCCTCAAACATGATTGATCAGCTAGTCGAAAAAGGCCTAAAGGCATTGGAAGAATTCCGCAGCTTTGATCAGGAGCAGATTGATGATATCGTCAAACAGATGGCGCTTGCCGGCCTTGATCAGCACATGCCTCTCGCCAAACTTGCCGTCGAAGAAACGAAGCGCGGCGTTTATGAAGATAAAATCATTAAAAACATGTTTGCCACAGAGTATGTCTACCATCATATCAAATACGATAAAACAGTGGGCATCATCAATGAAAACGAACACGACGGAGTCATTGAAATCGCGGAGCCTGTCGGTGTCATCGCCGGCGTGACGCCGGTGACCAATCCTACTTCCACTACAATGTTCAAGTCCCTGATAGCGATCAAAACAAGAAACCCAATCGTGTTTGCTTTCCATCCATCTGCCCAAAAATGCAGCCGCGAAGCGGCGAGAATCCTTCGGGACGCAGCCGTCAAAGCAGGAGCACCCGACAACTGCATCCAATGGATCGAAACGCCTTCGCTGAATGCAACTCAAGCCTTAATGACCCACCCGAACGTTTCCCTGATCCTTGCAACAGGGGGCGCCGGCATGGTGAAGTCAGCGTACAGCTCCGGAAAACCGGCCCTTGGCGTCGGACCTGGAAACGTTCCGTGCTACATCGAGAAGTCTGCCAACCTGAAGCAAGCCGTCAATGATCTGATCTTATCCAAAACATTTGACAACGGCATGATTTGCGCATCAGAGCAGGCCGTCATCATAGACAAAGACATCTACTCAGACGTCAAAGTCGAAATGACAAGAAACAGCTGCTATTTCTTAAATGAAACCGAAAAATCAAAGGTCGAGAAATTGGTCATCAATGAAAATACTTGCGCGGTAAACGCTGATATCGTCGGCATGCCGGCATTCAAAATCGCTGAAATGGCCGGTGTCAAAGTGCCGCAAGATACAAAAATTCTCATCGCTGAATTAGACGGCGTAGGTCCGGATTACCCGCTGTCCAGGGAAAAACTGAGCCCTGTTTTAGCGTGCTACAAAGTCAGCGGGTTTCAAGAGGGATTAAAACGCGCCGAAGACATGCTGGCGTTCGGCGGAACCGGCCACTCGGCAGTAATTCATACGAACGATCAAGAAGCCGTTAAAGAATTCGGATTACGGATGAAAGCCGGGCGGATCATCGTCAATGCACCGTCGTCACAAGGGGCGATCGGCGACATTTACAACGCCTATATGCCTTCCTTAACGCTCGGCTGCGGCACATATGGCGGGAACTCCGTCTCGTCAAACGTTGGAGCTGTTCATTTAATCAACACGAAAAAAGTGGCGAAAAGGAATGTCAATATGCAATGGTTTAAAGTTCCTCCAAAAATCTATTTTGAAAAACACGCTACCCAATATTTAGCGAAAATGCCTGACATCTCAAAAGCGTTGATTGTGACTGATCCGGGAATGGTGAAACTCGGATATGTAGACCGCGTCCTACACTACTTAAGAAGGCGCCCGGATTACGTTCATTGTGAAATTTTTTCTGATGTCGAGCCTGATCCTTCAATCGAAACGGTGATGAACGGCGTCGACATGATGGCCAAATTCCAGCCGGATGTCATCATCGCTCTCGGCGGAGGCTCTGCAATGGATGCCGCAAAAGGAATGTGGTTGTTCTATGAGCACCCGGATGCTGAATTCTTTGGATTAAAGCAAAAATTCCTGGACATCCGCAAGCGCATCGTCAAATACCCGAAACTGGGCGAAAAATCAAAATTCGTCGCGATCCCGACAACATCAGGCACAGGCTCTGAAGTCACTTCATTCTCTGTCATTACAGACAAAGAAACGAATACGAAGTATCCGCTGGCCGACTATGAATTAACACCGGACGTCGCAATCATTGACCCGCAATTTGTCATGACCGTGCCGAAACATATTACGGCTGACACAGGAATGGACGTATTAACTCACGCAATTGAATCATACGTATCATGCATGGCCAACGACTATACAGACGGCTTGGCCATGAAGGCCATCCAGCTGATCTTCGAATACCTGCCTAGAGCATACAAAAACGGCAGCGACGAGCTGGCCCGCGAAAAAGTGCATAATGCATCAACGATTGCCGGAATGGCGTTTTCCAATGCCTTCCTCGGCATCAACCACAGCTTAGCTCATAAGCTTGGTGCGGAGTTTCACATCGCTCACGGACGGGCAAACGCCATCCTTCTGCCGCACGTGATCCGCTATAATGCAGAAAAGCCGAAAAAGTTCACGGCATTTCCTAAATACAGCCACTTCATAGCCGATCAGCGCTACGCGGAGATTGCCAGAACGCTCGGCCTGCCTGCAAAAACAACTGCAGAAGGCGTTGAAAGCCTGATCCAGGAGATTATCTCGCTCGCCAAAGAGCTTAAAATTCCGATGAGCATTAAACAAAACGGCGTGGATGCCGCCGCATTCGAAAGCAAAGTGGATCTCATGGCTGAACGCGCCTTTGAAGATCAGTGCACGACAGCCAATCCGAAGCTGCCGTTGGTATCTGAATTGGCTGAGATTTATCGTTCGGCTTTTAAAGGCGTTTAATCAATAATTAGGTGAAAGCCATCCTGCAGAGGGTGGTTTTTTGCCGTTTTTAAAACCTTAAAAAAATTGCGGTCTAGGCTGTGCAACCATGAATAATTTTATATCTCTTCTACAACATATAATTATTACGTTGTTTTTTGAAAGGAGGAATGTTCTTGGACCTACAGTTCATCTGGAAAGCTGTTGTCATTGTCATAGGAGGCGTTCTCATTTTGCGGTTAGCCGGAAGAAAGTCAATTTCACAGCTTACTGTTGCACAGACCGTCATCATGATCGCTGTTGGTTCATTAATTATCCAACCCGTTAATGACAGGAATATTTGGATTACAATGCTCGTCACTTTTTTAATGATTCTCACGCTTCTTTTAATTGAGTATTGCGCTTTGAAATTTGATGCCTTAGAGAGCTTTATTTATGGAAAATCAGTTGTGGTTGTTGAAAACGGTCAAATTAATATTAATAACTTAAAAAAAATGCGTTTAACTGTAGATATGCTTGAAGTAAGGTTGAGACAACAAAACATTCAATCATTTAAAGACTTACAATGGGCGACAATCGAATCAAACGGACAGTTAGGGTATATGTTAAAACCAAATAAACAATATGTTACTAAAGAGGATATTCAACAGCTCAAATCGCTGATTGAAAGGAATCTCGACCAACCTCCTATTGAACCTCCGGGGCCGCAAACAAATTCATCACATAACATTTTTACGGAAATTAAAGACCCTATACATTCCAAAAAGCATTCTAAAGAATTGAAATGAGGTTACCAGTCAAGTGATACAGGATAAAAGTTTTTTAAAGGTTCTTGTTAAATGGATATTATACGGAGGCGTCATTGGCGGAATTGTGGGATCAACGACTGCCTTCCTGCTAGAAACTAACGACTATCTGGGTGAAATAAGAGAGAAAAACGACTGGCTCATATTCCTTCTGCCGCTTGGAGGACTTGTCATTGGTTACATCTACATGAATTATGGAAAAGTATTCTTACATAACACCTTAAATGACACCGCCCAATTAAATAACCTTGTGATTGACGCCGTTAATGGGGAAAAAAAAGTTCCGCAAAGAATGGGACCTATTGTGTATCTCGGAACTTTTATAACGGTTTTTTTTGGTGGGTCGACCGGGAGAGAAGGTGCAGCTGTCCAGATGGGGGGCAGTGTGGCTCAAATGGTCAACAAGTTATTTAAGGTCAGTTTGTTAGACACGAAAATTGTCATCATGAGCGGCATTAGTGCCGGATTTGGTGCGGCATTTGGAGCTCCTATAACCGGCGCTGTTTTCGGAATGGAGATGACTGCTTTAGGAAAACTTAAATTTGAAGCGCTTGTCCCTTGTTTTGTCGCTAGCTTCACTGGTCACTATATCACGACTGCGGCTTGGGGAGTTAAGCACGAAGAATTTATGATCCATGCACTACCAGAGTTATCTTTCATCACATTTGTAAAAGTTCTTCTTGTTTCTGTAATCTTCGGCCTATTAAGCGTCACATATAGCCAATTGAGACACGGGATAGAAGCATTCACCGAGAGCATTTTTAATCAAAACCATATGAAACGAGCCTTTGTGGGAGGAATCATCGTTGTATGCTTATTTTTAATAGTCGGCTCACAAGACTACAATGGTCGAGGTTTGGACATGTTAGAGCAGGCTTTTAAAGAAGAGGTGCCTCCGTTTGCCTTCCTCGCCAAGCTCATCTTTACCGCTGTTACTTTGGGGACGGGGTTTGTCGGCGGTGAGGCAATCCCATTATTTTTCATGGGCGCTACACTAGGGAACACCTTACACTCCATTGTTCATTTACCCCTCTCATTTTTAGCGGCAGTAGGGCTGATTGCTGCGTTTTGCGGCGGTGCCAATACCCCTATTGCAGCGTTCTTGTTGGCACTGGAAATGTTTGATGGAAAAGGGATTGAGTACTTTTTTGTCGCTTGTCTTGTTAGCTATATTTGTTCCGGCCACCATGGGCTATGGCCGTCCCAAAAAGTATATGCACCGAAGAGCCGGTTGTACGGTGTTGCTGACGGAGAAACGATCAAAAACGCTAAAAAAAAGAAAAAGTCTTAGACGAGATGTCCATCCTTTTTGCGGATGGCTTTTTTGTTTGCCGTATATGCATGATTTTCATTTAGAACTTCCGATTCTCACCTTTCTAACTGGAAGAATCAATTCTCAACTATCTAAACCTTGTCCAAACAAAGCCCTTGACAAAAAATATTTATTATTTGATAATTTGTATATAATTATAATAATTATAGAGAAATAAAGTTTACAATTTTTATTTCTCTTAAACTACATTCAGGAGGACGATATTATGTCTCTAATCGGAAAAGAAGTACAACCATTCGCAGCAAAAGCTTACAAAAACGGTGAGTTTATCGATGTAACACACGAAGATCTGAAAGGCCAATGGAGCATTTTCTGCTTCTATCCAGCGGATTTCTCATTTGTTTGCCCGACTGAGCTTGAAGACCTTCAAAACGAATATGCTGCTCTAAAAGAACTTGGTGTCGAAGTATACTCTGTTTCTACAGACACTCACTTCGTACATAAAGGCTGGCATGACAGCTCTGAGAAAATCGGCAAAATCACTTATGCGATGATCGGCGACCCGTCTCAAACGATCTCCCGCAACTTTGAAGTGCTGAACGAAGAAGAAGGTCTTGCTGACCGCGGAACATTCATCATCGATCCGGACGGCGTGATCCAAGCTGTTGAAATCAACGCAGGCGGAATCGGCCGCGATGCAAGCACCCTGATCAACAAAGTAAAAGCGGCTCAATACGTCCGCCAAAACCCAGGCGAAGTTTGCCCGGCTAAATGGGAAGAAGGTTCTGAAACATTGACACCAAGCCTTGACCTAGTAGGCAAAATCTAAGGAGTGCATTCAATTGGTCCTTGAAGCAAATATCAAAGCACAATTAAACCAATACATGCAGATGATTGAAAATGACATCGTCCTTAAAGTCAGTACAGGCGATGACAGTGTCTCTAAGGATATGCTGGCTCTTGTAGAAGAGCTGGCTTCCATGTCATCAAAAATCACTGTTGAAAAGGCGCAGCTCGACAGAACGCCAAGCTTCAGCGTCAATCGTACCGGAGAAGATACAGGCGTCACATTCGCCGGAGTTCCGCTCGGTCACGAATTCACATCTTTGGTGCTGGCACTCTTGCAAGTAAGCGGCAGACCGCCGAAAGTCGATCAAAAAATCATCGATCAAATCAAGAACATCAGCGGCGAATACCGCTTCGAATCTTATATCAGCCTCACATGCCACAACTGCCCGGACGTTGTGCAGGCATTGAACATGATGAGCGTGCTCAACCCGAACATCACGCACACGATGATCGACGGTGCGGCATACAAGTCGGAAGTCGAAAGCAAAAACATTATGGCTGTGCCGACCGTATACTTGAACGGCGAATCCTTTGGCAGCGGCCGAATGACACTTGAAGAAATTCTTGTGAAGATGGGCAGCGGCACAGATGCGTCTGAGCTTTCCGATAAAGATCCGTTCGATGTACTCGTTGTCGGAGGCGGACCCGCCGGTGCAAGCGCAGCAATTTATGCGGCGCGCAAAGGCATCCGCACGGGAATTGTTGCCGAACGCTTCGGCGGCCAAGTCCTTGACACGATGAGCATCGAGAACTTCATCAGCGTGAAGCGCACCGAAGGACCTAAGCTTGCGGCAAGCCTTGAAGAACACGTCAAAGATTATGATATCGACGTCATGAACCTGCAACGCGCAAAAGGTCTCGAGAAAAAAGATCTTTTCCATCTTGAACTCGAAAACGGCGCTGTTCTGAAAAGCAAAACCGTCATTCTTTCAACTGGTGCACGCTGGCGCAATATCGGCGTACCTGGCGAACAAGAGTTCAAAAACAAAGGTGTCGCATACTGCCCGCACTGTGACGGACCGTTGTTTGAAGGCAAAGACGTCGCCGTCATCGGCGGCGGAAACTCCGGTATCGAAGCAGCGATTGACCTTGCAGGCATCGTCAACCACGTGACTGTTCTTGAATTCGCACCGGAGCTGAAAGCTGACGAAGTGCTGCAAAAACGTCTCTACAGCCTCCCTAACGTGACTGTCGTGAAAAACGCTCAAACAAAAGAAATCACGGGTGATGAAAACGTAAACGGCATCACTTACGTTGACCGTGAAACAGGAGCAGAAAAACACGTCGAGCTCCAAGGCGTCTTCGTCCAAATCGGTCTTGTGCCGAACACGGAATGGCTCCCTGAAACCGTCGAACGCAACCGCATCGGCGAAATCGCAGTCGATAAACGCGGCGAAACCACCATCCCTGGCCTATTCGCTGCCGGCGACTGCACAGACGGACCATATAACCAAATTATTATTTCAATGGGATCTGGAGCGAATGCTGCTTTAGGGGCGTTTGATTATTTGATCCGGAACTAACACCAAAGGCGCTATGCTGCTTAAACGGCAGTATGGCGCCTTTTTATGTTATAACCCATATACATCATGGCCGACAAACGCTTTCCATATGATCAAATTGTACGGATAGGACCAAGCGGGATATTGCGATTGTCCATTCATGTATGAATTGTATTCCATGACTCCATTCCTCTCGTTCTCATGTCTGCATTAAATATAAACCTATAAAAGGGAACGCTTGATTAAAAATAAAGACGGCATACTGCATGCAGTACACCGTCTTTTTCAAGAGATTTAATTTGACTCATCATGTTCTTTTTGTCCTGTTTTTTTTCATCCAAAATAAAATAAACAATACAATAAACCATAGAGGAGTCAGCAGCAAGGCCGGGCGAGTCGCATCCGCAAACAGCATAATTATGAGAATGACCGCAAACATCGCCAGGACAACGTAGTTGATAAACGGCGCGAATGGCGCTTTGAATGTTGATGCTGCGTGTAAGTGCGGACGGGTTTTCCTGTATCTGATATGGCAGACAAGAATCACACCCCACACCCATATGAAACAAATCGCGCTGATGGTTGTCACGATGCCAAAGGCTTGTTCCGGTATCAGTTTGCTTAATAGCGCTCCTGCTGACAGGACAATGGTTGATACCCATAACGCGTGACTCGGCACATGGTTTTTATTCAGCTTTGCAAAACTGGCCGGGCCCTGTTTCGTTTTACTTAAATTGTACAGAATCCGGCTAGTTGAAAACATCCCGCTGTTACAAGCAGAAGCGGCTGACGTTAATACAACAAAATTAATGATTCCCGCGGCAAGCGGGATGCCAACTAAGCTGAAGGTTTTCACAAAAGGACTTTCCGCTGCATTCAGTTCCATCCAAGGGTTAATACATAGTAAGACGAAAAGCGCGCCGACGTAGAAAAATAAAATACGTAAAGGAATTTTATTAATAGCCGATGGAATATTTTTTTTCGGGTTCGACGTTTCCGCCGCCGATACACCTACTAATTCCACACCGACATATGCAAAGATCACCATTTGGAAAGAAAGCAAAAACCCTGAAAATCCGTTTGGAAACAAACCGCCATGCTCCCAAAGGTTGGTAACCGAAACCGTTCCTGTATGCGTCTTAAACCCGATCACCAGCAAAATAACACCGATGACAATTAACGCAAGAATCGTGATCACCTTTATTAAAGCGAACCAAAATTCCAATTCTCCAAAAAGCTTGACAGTCAACAGATTGAGCCCTAATAAAATGAGTAAACAGATAAGTGCAGGGATCCACTGTGGAACATCAAACCAATATTTCACATAGACACCGACGGCAATCACATCCGCCATAGCCGTCATAATCCAGCAAAACCAATAGGTCCACCCGGTGACAAACGCCGCACGCGGCCCCAGATACTCCTCGGCAATATCGGTTAACGATTGATAACCCGCTTTAGATAACAGCAATTCTCCCAGCGCCCGCATCACGAAAAAAAGCGCAATACCTACAATGAAATACGCAAAGATGATAGAAGGACCCGCCAATTGAATCGCCTTACCGGAGCCTAAAAACAACCCGGTGCCAATCGTCCCGCCAATAGCGATAAGCTGTACGTGCCGATTGGATAAGTCCCTCTTTAATTCTCGCTGTTCCAAATCAAACTCCTCCTTACCTCTTTAGTGAACGACGAGCAGTAAAAAAGCCCATAAAAAAGAGATTGGATGTCCTCCAATCTCGTGGTCATAAGAATATCAAAATGTATTTGTGACGCTGACAATCATCAGCACGACAAATACATATTCGGTACTCTTCTGTCCTTTTGCCTGAGATTGTGAACCCTTCGGCGCCGCAGAATTCCGCGGTCTCTCCAGAAGCTGCTCCTGCTGTAGTGCGACCCACAGCAATCATAGCTTGCATGTATTGAGTTTTCCGATAGAGATGATTACTATCAGATAACTTTTTATTTTAATAGAGGTTGAGTGATTTGTCAATGGTCCTAGTTATAGTTAACGCTAGTATTCTTAAACTCACCTATATACTAGCGACAATATTTTCCTCTCATTTCTGAAAACGAGACAATGCTGGGATAGAAAGAAATCAATTCCATGAAAGTGACCAAGCCAAAGCCGGGTTACTCTGAAATGCGGTGTCCGATTAATGTTAAAGAAGCTTTCTCTCCGCTCTCTCAGCGCCTCTTTCCCTCGTTTTGATTGTCTCAAAAAGGAGTTATGCGGTACTATCATATAAAGGTCAATTATTTAAAAATAATGTCATACTTTTAAAATCACCTTATCATGCAAATGCTCGTACATAGGGGGCAACTCCTATTCTAAAAAGGGGATGGACGATTTTGGAAACCAAATATTTAGATTTACTCGCACAAAAATACGATTGTGAAGAAAAAGTGGTAACGGAAATCATTAATTTGAAAGCGATACTGAACCTGCCGAAAGGCACCGAGCATTTTGTCAGTGATTTGCACGGGGAATACCAGGCATTCCAGCACGTGCTGCGAAATGGTTCAGGAAGAGTAAAAGAGAAGATACGCGATATTTTCAGCGGTGTCATTTATGATAGAGAAATTGATGAATTAGCAGCATTAGTGTATTATCCGGAAGACAAACTGAAGTTAATAAAACATAATTACGATACGAAAGCATCGTTAAACGATTGGTATAAAGAAACGATTAATCGAATGATTAAGCTCGTATCTTATTGCTCTTCCAAGTATACCCGCTCCAAATTACGCAAAGCACTGCCCTCTCAGTTTGCTTATATTACGGAGGAGCTGCTGTATAAAACAGAAGAAGCTGCCAACAAAGAACAGTATTACTCCAAAATCGTAGATCAGATCATTGCGCTTGGCCAAGCTGATAAGCTGATCACCGGTCTTGCATATAGCACGCAGCGATTGGTGGTCGACCATCTGCATGTGGTCGGCGATATTTACGACCGCGGACCGCAGCCGGACAGGATTATGGAGGAACTGATCAACTATCATTCAGTCGATATTCAGTGGGGAAATCACGATGTCCTTTGGATAGGCGCTTATTCAGGCTCTAAAGTATGCCTGGCAAATATTATCCGCATCTGTGCCCGCTATGACAACTTGGATATTATTGAAGACGTGTACGGCATCAATCTGAGACCGCTCTTGAACCTTGCCGAAAAATATTACGATGATAACCCATCTTTCCGTCCGAAAGCAGACGAAAACAGACCGGAAGATGAGATTAAGCAAATCACAAAAATTCATCAAGCGATTGCGATGATCCAATTCAAGCTTGAAAGCCCGATTATCAAGAGACGGCCGAACTTTAATATGGAGGAACGGCTGTTACTGGAAAAGATTGATTATGCCCGAAATGAAATCACGCTGAACGGAAAAACATATCAACTGGAAAACACCTGCTTTGCGACGGTTAATCCGGAACAGCCAGATGAGCTATTAAAGGAAGAAGCGGAAGTCATGGACAAGCTGCTGTTCTCTGTCCAGCATTCCGAAAAGCTGGGCCGCCATATGAATTTTATGATGAAAAAAGGCAGCCTTTATTTAAAATATAACGGCAACCTATTGATTCACGGCTGTATTCCTGTAGACGAAAACGGCAATATGGAAGAGATGATGATTGAGGACAGAGCCTATGCGGGCCGTGAGCTGCTCGATGTATTTGAACGGTTCTTACGGAAAGCCTTCGCCCACCCGGAAGAAACCGATGATCTGGCGACGGATATGGTCTGGTATTTATGGACAGGCGAGTACTCCTCCCTTTTTGGAAAACGCGCAATGACGACCTTTGAGCGGTATTTCATTAAAGAGAAGGAAACACATAAAGAGAAGAAAAACCCGTATTACTATTTGCGTGAAGACGAGGCAACCTGCCGAAACATCCTGAAAGAATTCGGCCTCAACCCGGATCATGGCCATATCATCAACGGCCATACACCGGTAAAAGAAATCGAAGGAGAAGATCCGATCAAAGCAAACGGAAAAATGATCGTCATCGACGGCGGCTTCTCCAAAGCCTACCAATCGACAACAGGTATCGCCGGCTACACGCTGTTATACAACTCCTACGGCATGCAGCTCGTCGCCCATAAACACTTTAATTCCAAGGCGGAAGTGCTGAGCACCGGAACTGATGTCTTAACGGTGAAACGATTAGTGGATAAAGAACTTGAGCGGAAGAAAGTAAAGGAAACGAATGTTGGTGAGGAACTCTTGAAGGAAATAGCTATTTTGGAGAGATTGCGGGAGTATCGGTATATGAAGTGAGGAAATGTGAGTTCAGGGATCATTCTCTGGGCTCTTTTTTACGGTTTTCCACTTCGTAAAGCAAATTGCTAACAAGGTCTGGTTTTCTGCTCGTTCATAGATAAGGAAGCGGCGATTGATCTCGCAGGTAACGTCAACCATGTCACTGTTCTTGAAGTTTATGTCTCTTTTTTTGCAACCGGAGGATGGCCCAGTACAATCGGATTTCTGATTTTAAATACATTGGAACGACTATCCTTGCTTATCTGTCGATTAAAGGAAAAAAAGTCATACTGCACAGCCAATGGATGATGAGAAGCTTCTTTCTTTCATTTGCGAATATGACGATTTATATAATAGTTGCGATTACGCATAACCTAATGAATGTCTCATATGAACATTCCTACACAATAGCCGTTTGGCTTTGCTGGATCATCAACCTGCTGATTGCGGAATTTATCATTAAAAAGCAGGTATTTTCATAAAGCTTTCTTCAAAGGCTTAATCATTTTTGATTAAGCCTTTGAACATTCTTACCAACGAAGACATTTACAATGGCGGGATGCTTTGCTCAAAACGGAAAACATAAAAAGGATCCACTTCTGTTTTCACCTTTCTGAGCCTATGAAAATTTCGCCCATAATACGTTTCCGGCCAATTGCGTATAAAAAGGTCGGGCCAATTTACATAATCACCCTCGGTATAGGGCTTCAACGCATTTCTTAATGATTCCACCCAGCGAACATTCCTTTCTTCTTCGCCCCGATCTGTCCACTTCGCATTATATTCTTGAGCAATGATGGCCTTCCGATGATAATAGGCTGTTTCCGTCGGTTTGATTTGTTTAACGGCGCCCCCTAATGTCTGCTGCCAAATCGTGGCATTTTCATTCGGAGCATTCTCAAGGAAATGTTTCATCACCTGAATCGCTTTTTGCGGCAGAACTTCATATATAAACGAACCGGAGCGTTTGATGAACGAAGGAACATTGCCTGCTGGATTATTAAAATAATCAACCGCTTGAATATATGGAACCGTTTTGATTTTGACTGTTTTCGGATCGGTATGTTGAAGAAGCGGGCGCAGCAATTGTTTTAATTCATCCGCCGGACCTAAATATTGTCCATCTGATACGATTTGATTTTGACTTTTTGCGTATAACTCGATTTCAGCTGTTAAGCGGTGATCTGTAAAAGGCGCCCAGTGCTGCCAAGCATCAAATGCCTCTTCAAGCTGCCCCCAACCCCATTCAACTCTAAAAAGAGAGACCGTGGAGATTAAATAAATGCGAAACGTAAACTCGGTCACAATCCCAAAATTGCCGCCGCCACCGCCGCAGCATGCCCAAAACAAATCTCGGTTCTTTTTCCTGCTCGCTTCAACAATGCGAGCCCCTTTTCTCCCTTCTGGAACCGCAATTCTGAGACTCAGGAGATTATCGCAAGTAAGCCCGAATATTCTCGATAACATCCCGATCCCTCCGCCCAGTGTGAGTCCAGAAAGCCCAACACTAAACTCAGTACCGGCCGGGATGGTCATACTGTGTTGCCACAATGTGCTGTATACATGTCCTAAATCGGAACCAGCCTGAATCGAAGCTGTCCGATCGCTGACGTTTACACATATTTCATCCATATCACTCGTATCAATCACCAACCCGCGATTGAGAAGTGAAAAATTTTCATAGCTATGCCTGCCGCTCCTGACCCGGAAAGGAACTTCATTTTCTCTGGCCCATTGTAATGCATTCACGATATCCGTTTCATTTTGACAAAACACAATTGCTCCGGGGTACTTGGACAAGTTTAGATTATAATTGATTCGTGCTTTTGAATACGCGGGATCATCAGGGATGACAACACGTCCGGTCAACTCAACACCCATACTTTCTCACCGCCGTAATTTGTTATATGACTAATCTATGGATTTCTGCATAGCGATGAAACGGCTGATTGATAGATTCATAGAAAGATTTTGCGTTTACAATACTGAGAAGTATTTTTTTTATGGTTATCTATTTACCTTTCTAAAATACTGATATATTTTTTCTAACTTTTCACTCTGCCTTCCTTTAGGACTCTCCATATTGCCAAATTCAAAGAATTTCACTTGCTTGATTCCTACAAAGTGAAACACCGCTCTTTTCATCAACACTTTGTGACTGTTATTCAGCAGAAACAAAGGGTACTTCTCAGGACCTTTCATAGTCGAAATACAGACGACTGACTTTCCTTTCAAAAGCCCTTCCGGTAAAAGCCCTCCTTTATCCTTATAAGCAAAGTCTGAAGAAAATATTTGATCGATATAGCCCATCAGCATTGCCGGAGGCCTTCCCCACCAGATTGGATAAACAAAGACAATCTTATCCGCCCACATCAATTGCTTCCTATACTTTTCAAAGTTCGGGTCACTGTGCATATCACGCCTTCGTTTTTCCTTATTAAAATGAAGGATTGGATCGAAACCCTCTTCATATAAATCTAAAACCTTTATTTCATTAATCATGGGATTCTGATGACTTCCTTCAATGACTTTCTGCAAGAACGCATAGTTTAAACTATGATGATTCGGATGAATGTAAACAATGAGCATATTCATTATGTCAACCCCTTTACTTATCATTTGATAAGTAAATTATATGCTTTATCACAATTAGTTGTCAAATGATAATTGTTTTTTGATAACTAATTTGCTATCTTTGATGAAGAGGTGATCATTTTGGAAACTAACAGCCTTTTTCAAAAATTTGTGGCGTTTTCCACTTCCGTACATCGTGTCACACATGAAATAACAAAAGGTGTGAAGTCAGATACAGTTACACCCGTTCAGTACAGCATCCTCGAATATATTTTTGTCAGCCAGCCTGTAACCCCCAGTCAAATCAGCGACTGTCAGTATATTTCAATGTCAAATACGAGCCGGGAACTTAAAAAATTGAGCGAAAAAAATCTAATAGAAAAATTCGAGGATCCCGAAGATCGAAGAAAACAATACGTTCGGCTCTCTCGGGACGGGGAAGCTATGATGAACACAGCCTTTAACATCATTGAATCTCGTTTCCTCACACGTTTAAAAGATACTTCTAAGGAAGACTTAGATGAGATTGAACGTGCTCTGGATGTGCTTCATAAGAAGCTATTTTATTAATATCCACGGTTCTGGGGTTGCCATACAACTCCCGGGTGTATGCTTCTCACAGCAAAAAACAGTGTGACGAACTGGATCGTCACACTGTTTTCTTGCTTGCTAATAGCCTAATTTCGCACGGTGCCGCCCCCCGCAAACACTTAAGAATTCAAGCAACACTTCTTATATTTTTTCCCGCTTCCGCATGGACAAGGATCATTGCGACCGATCGCCTTTCGACTTTTAAAGTCGATCACATTCGTTGCTGGTTGAGGATTTTGGGCTGAAGATAAGGCAATCACTGGTTTTCTCCCTTGAGAAATTTCCTTTGGTGTGTGACCTTTCAACATCCACCTTCTAGAGTGATTAAACAATTCTGTCAGATGATAGGCGAGATCATCAATGAATTCAAAATCAGGAAATTCAAATTGATGCTGAAAAAATTCTACAGCTTGGTTCAAACTGGCATTATTGAAGATCATGAAATTTAACCGCTCTGCAATCTCCTCACCATCCTCAGCAGTCAAATGATAATACTGTTGTAAAAACTGAATTAACCTTTTCATTTCTCTCGTTTTTTGCACGTATCCTGGTTTTCCCGCTTTTAACAGTTGCTGTTTTGTAAAAGGATAATACCCAATGCTTGAGCGCTTTTCTATTTCTTCAAAAGTCTTCTCCACATTGTACACCCTTTTATCTACGAAACCATACAGTGAATAACCCATTTGTTTGATAATAGTCGCTCGCACTGGTCAATACATCTGAAAATTCTTTGAAATCTATTTCCTGCCTCAACAATTCACTCGCCATGTCAACTAAAGCAGACGTATGCACAATCCCATAATAATATAGTAAACCATGACTAAGCCGAATCCACTCGGTATTTCGATCAATCATCTGGTGTAATTCCTGTTCATCTAAAGCGAAGAACTGTTCCACAAGTTCTATAGGAACGGTTAACCCCGGCTTCCCTTCTAAACGAATCGGAAAGATGATCCCCCAATCCATCAATGCCTTAATTTGTTAAATGGATACATTCCTCGGCACCTGAATCTTACCTGAATGACTGACGATTTTTTTAAAAAGACCATACCTTTCCTGGTCAAATGTCGATAGAATTCCGCGGAAATGGCTGGGAATCGCGACAACCAGTTCCTGTATTAACTCCGCTTTCTTCAAATTGCTTATTCCTTTTAACTCAAGACTCTTACGTATATCGTCCAATTCAATTTTTGAGAGAGAATGGAGCAAGCTTTCCAATCGATACGGCTCACTAACATTCTTCCACAGCTTTTGATCCCTTTTTTTCCCGCAGCTCACGATTATGTTTCATTCCTTGATCGAATGCCGTTCTGATCCTATTCAACGTTTTAGAATCCAATACAGCGCCTCCTATCTAGGCTTAATACTGGTTTTATTTTAACAAAAAAACTGCTTTTTCGGGCTGCTCCTCGTCACCGCAACGAACCTTGACGGGATCGCATTCAAACGCAGCGATATAAGCAGCCACCTATTCTACGCGTCTGCAAAGCCTCTGCTGTCT
The DNA here is from genome assembly GCF_022832475.1 of Bacillus sp. B19-2. Classification (NCBI taxonomy): domain Bacteria; kingdom Bacillati; phylum Bacillota; class Bacilli; order Caryophanales; family Bacillaceae; genus Bacillus; species Bacillus sp. B19-2. Next base: position 67,178 of record NZ_JALHKQ010000002.1, on the reverse strand, counting down.
TCTCACCCGGCATTGAACTTATCACCACCGGAAAACATTTGCAGACTTATATCAATAAGCTGCCATAAATATGTTACTATTATTTTAAAAAAGAGATTCAGAGGCTAAAAACAATGAATGAACTTGTGTTTGAAAAGAGAAAGTTTACTTCAGATCATGTGAATGTTGTAAAAACACTGCATTTAAATAACTATCCGATTGTGTACATCCTTTATAATGAGAAAAAGAAACCGACTGCATATATTGGGCAAACGGTTCAAGCTGCACGGCGTTTGAAGAATCATATAGATGATGAAAAGCGAAAGAAATTGAATCGTTTTATATTAATCGGGCATGAGAAATTTCACCAGTCTGCGACATACAATATTGAATCAAATTTAATTAACTATTTTATCGCAGATAACCGCTATCAGCTTCAAAACGTGAGCCAGACAAGGTCTAGGGAAATGCACAATTACTATCAGAAACCCTTTTATAATGAAAATATCTTTCAAGTTATTTGGGAGAAGCTGAGAAAAGAGAAAGTTGTGAGCGATTCTCTTGAAAACCTTAGGAATAAAGACATTTATAAGTTATCTCCTTATAAAGAGCTCTCCCCTCAGCAGCTCGATATTAAAAATAAGATCCTTGATTTCTGTAAAGAACGTATACAAAAAGAAGGAAATCATGTCATTGTTATTGAAGGAGACGCCGGCACAGGGAAAAGTGTCCTGTTAAGCTCTCTGTTTAATACAATTCAAGATTTGGCGAAGAGCGAAGACCCTTATTTGAGAGAAACAGATAATTACTTGCTGGTAAATCACAGCGAAATGCTGAAGACTTATAAAAGCATCGCCAACAGCTTACCGAATTTGAAGAAAAAGAGTCTCATGAAGCCAACACCTTTTATTAACGAGAAAACAAAGACGGGAGCAACAGCGGATATCGTATTAGTCGACGAAGCTCACCTGCTTCTGACAAAGGAAGATTCCTATAACAATTTCCGCTACCAAAACCAGCTGGATGAGATCATTAAGCGAAGTAAAATCACTGTTGTGATCTTTGATCCAAAACAAGTCTTAAAGATTAAAAGTTATTGGAACGACAGATTGCTCGAAGAAATCATCAATCAGTATGATGCGAAAACCGTAAAACTTACAGACCAAATGAGAATGAACGCCAATCCAGAAACGATGAAGTGGATTGACAGCTTTGTTGAAAAGAAAATTCTTTCTTTGCCGACTGAAGACTCCTCCTTCGAGCTAAAAATATTCGAAGATGCTGCTGCGTTTAAGAAAGCCATTGAAAGTAAAAACAACAAAGACGGTCTCTCTCGAATTGTCTCGACCTTTGATTATTTACATAAAAAAGATAAAAAGACTTACATCGTTGATGAAGAAGGGATTAACATGCCCTGGAACAGCACCCAGGATAAAGTGACATGGGCCGAAAATCCGAATTCTATTAAAGAAGTCGGCTCCATTTATACTGTTCAAGGGTTTGATTTAAATTACGTCGGCGTCGTTCTCGGCCCTTCCGTAAGCTATGATGAAGACAACGACGAACTGGTAATTGATACTTCAAAATACAAAGATACAGGGGCATTCATTTCTCGTACAGATTTATCGCCAGAAAAGAATGAACAAATCAAAGAACAAATCATCTTAAATTCAATAAATGTCCTGATGAAACGGGGCATACACGGTCTCTATATTTATGCGACAGACCCTAAATTAAGAAAAAGACTACTCGAGTTAGAAAGGGGAAAATCATCATGAGTGATATCCAAAGCCTAATCAACGCAATCAACGAATTCAGAGATGAACGAAACTGGAGACAATACCATAACCCAAAAGACCTCGCCATCTCAATCTCAATCGAAGCAGCAGAGCTGCTCGAAGACTTCCAATGGATCAGCAGTGAAGAAGCACTCAAAGCAAATAAAGAAAACATCCGTGAAGAAATCGCAGATGTTTTAATTTACTCATTCATGTTATGTAACGATCTTGGACTGGACGTGAAAGAGATTGTGGAAGAGAAGATTGTGAAGAATGGAAGGAAGTATCCGGTTAATCATAATGGCTAAGACTCTCCTTTTAAGTAGAGAGAGCTTGTTTCACAATTGAAGACCGCTCTCTCTATCTCCATGATGCGTTGATGATGATGGCGCTCTGCTTTGTTATCTTACCGTAATCCCCCCACTTCATTTGCTTTTACACCCTTCGGTTCTTTCTGCACATTGTTAAAAAAAATGACATTTGTCACCCGATTTTCATGACATCACTTACTAAAATCCGCCTCCCTCAGCTTATACAATGAAATGAGTAAATCAGGAGGTGGTCTGTAAACCATGAGCAATGTTGTGAGCTTGACGAATGTGACAAAGACATTCCGCCAAAAAACGGCGGTTGATCAGATAGATTTTTCAATTAAAAAAGGAGAAATTGTAGCGATTCTCGGGCCAAACGGGGCCGGGAAAACGACGACGATTTCAATGATATTGGGGCTGTTAAAACCAACGGCAGGCAACATCACATTATTCGGTTCCATGCCGCATGAAAAACGGGTGCGCGAAAAAATCGGCACGATGCTGCAGGAAGTCAGTGTGATGCCTGGTTTGCGTGCAGGTGAAATCATCGAACTCGTTAGGAGCTACTATCCAAATCCTCTATCCTTTCAGAAGCTTAGAGCGCTGACAGGTTTGACAGACAAGGATTTAAAAACACAGGCGGAAAAATTGTCAGGCGGGCAAAAGCGGCGTCTCGGCTTTGCCTTGGCGCTTGCCGGCGATCCAGAACTGATGATTTTTGACGAACCCACGGTCGGAATGGATATCACTTCAAGAAACCGCTTTTGGCAAACGGTTCAAACGCTCGCAGAGCAAGGAAAAACAATCATTTTTTCTACACACTACTTACAGGAAGCAGATGATGCCGCGCAACGAATCTTGCTGTTTAAAGACGGCTGCATAGTAGCTGACGGGACGCCGCTCCAAATAAAATCAAGAATATCGAAGCATTCGGTTTCATTTATAGTCGATCCGGAACAGTCGCTCGAGAGGCTGTATCAGCACCCGGAAATCGAACAGATTTTTCGTAAAAACAACCGGGTTTATATCGACACAGCCAATACGGACAAAATATTGGAACTCATTTTCGCAGAAAAGATCGGCGCTTATGATATTCACATTGAACGCGGAAACCTTGAAGAGGCGTTTCGCCAGCTGACAGGCAAAGGAGACGATGTAAAATGAATGTATTTCAGATGCAGTGCAGAATGGAAATCAAAAGAATGCTTCGAAACCGCTATTTTGTCTTTTGGTCATTGGCTATGCCGATTGCTTTTTATTATATTTTTACAAATGTCGTCAATACGAATGCTCCGGACCCTGGGGCTTGGAATGCGCATTATTTAATGTCGATGACAACATTCAGCGTCATGGGCTCTTCGATCATGACGCTCGGCATCCGCATGGTTCAAGAACGCACCCAAGGCTGGTCGACGTTCATTCGCGTAACGCCTCTTCCCGACCACATTTATTTTATCGCTCAAATGGCGGGGCAAAGCGTCATTCATATTCTTTCGATTACAGTAATCTTCTTAGCCGGCGCCTTGATTAACGGCGTTTCTTTATCCCCATTGGAATGGTTCCTGTGCGGATTGTGGGCCCTGCTTGGCTCGCTCCCGTTTCTTGCGATCGGGACATTGATCGGGATGATGAAAAAAGTGGATACAGCAGCCGGAATCAGCAATGTGTTGTATATGGGCCTCGCTGTATGCGGAGGGATGTGGATGCCGCTTGAAATTATGCCAAAAATGATGCAGAATATCGGCTATTGGCTGCCGTCCTATCATTATGGCAGCGGTGCCTGGGAAATTGCTCGAGGTCAAATGCCAAACTGGAAAAATATTCTCTTCCTATTCGCCTATTCAATCGTTATTATGCTACTATCTAAATATATAAGAAGAAAACAAGAAGCGGTGTGAGTAAGAATGAAAAAAAACTTCAGCATGTTTCCGAAACGGTACGGCTTTTTTCCCTATATCTTTTTAATCTATTTACTGCTGCCCATTTCTTATTTGACGAATCAGACCTCGGGGATCAAGCAGCTGATCGGTTTTGGACTCGTGCTGCTTTTCTTGGTGACATATCGCCAGCTTTTTTTTATTTCGCCGCACAAAAAATTATTTACTTATTGGCTGGCCATCCAGCTTTCAATCATTTTGATCTACACTGTATTTTATGATATCAATTTAGTCTTTTTAGGCTTTTTTTCAGCGAACTTTATCGGTTATTACCGGGAAAAAAAGATATTTCGGCGCGGCCTTACCAGCCTGGTTGTTGTATTGGTCGCCCCTTTTATCTATCATCTGCTGAAGGATCCATCCCTGCTAAATCGGCTCTTTTATTTTCTGCCCTTTCTCGTGATTATGCTCATTTCACCATACGGCATCCGCTCCATGAACCGCCGCATGGAACTGGAACAAGAGCTTGATGAGGCAAATCAGCAAATTAAGGAACTGGTCAAGCGCGAGGAGCGTGTACGAATTGCCCGTGATCTGCACGATACACTTGGCCATACTCTTTCACTTCTCACATTAAAAAGCCAGCTTGTCCAGCGTACCATCGCCAGCGACCCGGAACGGGCGCGAAAAGAAGCAAGAGAAATGGAAACCACATCAAGAGCAGCCTTAAAACAAGTCCGGGAACTCGTGTCTGATATGAAAACGGCAACGATCGCAGAAGAGCTCATCCACATCCAGCAAATCCTGCGGGCTGCAGACATCACATTCGAATACATGGGAGGTTCCGATTTTTCAAATATTTCTCCTGTCACACAAAACATCGTCAGCATGTGTATACGCGAAGCCGCCACAAATATCGTCAAACACAGCCGTGCCACCCATTGCACCATTTCCATCTCTCAAACAGATGAAAAACTAAGCATCACCATCAAGGACGACGGAATGGGAATGGATCAGCAAACACCATTTGGAAACGGCTTGCGCGGAATGAAGGAAAGACTTGCATTAATCGACGGCGCACTCGACGTTTCAACCCATAACGGCACAGTTTTAAGCATCGCCGTTCCAATTGTAAAGAAAGCTGAACGAAAGGAAGCACCCCAATGATTTGTTTATTTATTGCCGAAGACCAAAGAATGCTGTTAAGCGCACTGGGATCCTTGCTTGATCTTGAAGAAGACATGAAAGTAATCGGCCAGGCGACAAACGGCGAAGAAGCGCTCACCGCCATTCTCAAGCTAGAACCGGACGTCTGCCTCATGGATATCGAAATGCCCGTCAAAAGCGGCTTAGAGGTGGCTGAAGAGCTGACGAAACGGGGCTCAAAAAGTAAGGTTATCATATTAACAACATTCGCCCGCCCCGGCTACTTCGAACGCGCCGTCAAAAGCAATGTCCACGGCTACCTGCTCAAAGACGGAGAAATCGACGACCTCGCAGACGCCATCCGAAAATGTAAGGAAGGCAAGCGAATCTTCAGCCCGGAACTCACCTTTGATGCCATCCGCAAGGTAAACCCGCTCACCGAACGCGAGCAGGAAATCCTGCGCCTCGCCGCTCTCGGTAAGACGACGAAAGAAATCTCCTCTGAACTGTTCTTATCAGCCGGTACCGTCCGAAACTATATTTCTGAGATTATGAATAAGCTGGGTGCGAAGAACCGGACGGAGGCGGCGAAGGTTGCGGAGGGGGAGGGGTGGGTTTGAGTGTGGTCGGATGATTAGTAGTTGATTCTCTGATGTACATTTTGAAGCTTAATTGGTTTTAGAGCTTTCAGGATAACCATTTATTAAACAATATCATCTAACGTCCACACTCTTGTTTTAGGATGTATTATAAAGTCCATAATAATGTTTCAGAACATAGATCCCTTATGGGAGTTTAAAGAATCTTTAAAGTCAAAGTATCTGACTAGCTAACTATATCTTGATGATAATAGAGAAACATCCCTTCTGCTGTTTTTTATTTCCACTTTACTTAAAACTTTCTTCTCCGTATCTGGCGACCAGTATATTTTTAATTTCTCCTTCGCCCGAGTTATTGCCGTATAAAATATATTGTGAGTAATCATTTCTTCAATCTCATCTGTAATAATGATTTTAACAGATTTATATTCCAACCCCTGTGCTTTATGGATTGAAACAGCATAGGCAACCTGGAAAGGAACTACAGCCTCAGATGATAAATCATCATCTTCATCGGTGCTTCTATACTTGTTGACAAAAAAGCGAATAATTGAATTACCTTTATCCGAATTAGCTATCAGCTGAAAATCATATCCCTCCAAATCCAACTGATTTATCACTTTATCTAGTTCAATATCGAATTGTATTTTATCTTTAAACGTTTCTATGCCAACTATTTTCCCTTTTAAGTTGTTATAAATTAAGGGAGCAAACCTTTCTGATTCATTAAACAAAACGGGATCGTTGACCTTATAAGTTTGAATACCCCATTGAACCGCGTTTTTTTCATTGCTGCTTTGTAAAAATCTATTTATATTGTTTATTCCATAAAGCCCATCATAATTTAAACATAGTATTATTTCATCCTCTTCAGAATGCTCAAAAATCGACTCGTTCAAACTAATTGAATAATTATTTTTGGTAATGTGTTCTAGTAGGTCCTCATCCATACGTCTAACCTTACTCCACAAAGTAAGCAGCTTGGGGTTACTGCTTCTATAAGGTTTTGTTAACTCGAATACTGATGTTTCGGGAACAAATGAACGAGCAACGTCAAACCAATTTCCAAAAACTATTGAATCGATTTGAAAAACGTCTCCGACTAAAACTAATAATTTGAAAGAAGCTTTAGTTATAACTTTAAGCATATCTAAATTACTAACTGTACTGCACTCGTCAATAACCAATAAATCAAATTCTATATCGCAATTCCTCTGTGCTTTAAATTTCGCTATGGTTTTAAAGGTACAATTAGCAGCATTAACCCTTCTTTTTAAGTTATCTACTGCCGGATTAGTATTTGCTAAAAAGAGCTTCTTCTTGTCATTAAAAAAGTTTGAAATATGATTTATCATAGTGGATTTTCCGGTTCCAGCAGAACCGTATATTAAAGCTACTTTGGAATTCTCAAACATTTGTTTTAGAGCAGATTTCTTCTCATCGCAATCAATATCATAGGGGGAAGACTGCAACCAAAAATGAACTGAGTTTGAGTAATTATCAATTCCTGATGAAGCTAATTCTTTTAGTTTTTGTATAATACTTAGCGTATCTTCTTCATAACCTTTTATATAAAAATATTCTTTATAATTCTCTAACCTTCGATGTTGATGTTTATAATATAGCTTACTGTTATAAGCCCTCATCAAACCTTCAATACCTTCAAAACTTATAATATCGTTTTTGGGAGTATATAATTGCCCCTTTATTTCTGTATTGTTTTTAATAAGTCTTGCAAAAACCTCATGATCTCGATTAGTTGTTTCGATACAGTCGAGTAAATCCAAAAATTTAGGATTATGATTTCTTAACGATGTATTAAACGGCATTTGATCAAATGGTATACACCCATAATCCAAATTTAGATTTGATAATGCTTCGCATCCCCCAGACTCGTATTGCCGTTTTATAACTTTATTATTTAGTCTGTAAAGTAAATATCTAATAATATTACTTCCTGGACTATTACTTTTTGTCAATTCACGACATTTGTCCATTATATCAAAAAAGTGTAATACCCTTGCTTTTTGAGTTATTTGGCTCTTAATACTCAAATAATTACTTTCTGAAAAATCAATGACCTCATCTAAATTTAGTCCGGTTTCAGTTAGATATCTCATTAACTCGCGATACTCAGTATTTCCACTTTGTATTTTAGAATAAAGCCCAAATATATTCGCAAAATTATTTAGTTCACAAGGACGGATTGATACTTCCCATCCATCAATAATTAGGATCGGCATTTTTTTTCCCAAAATACTAACAGTGTCATTTTTTATTGAGAGTTTTACAGCATAGTTATGCGAAAGCTCTAGTTTTGTGAACGCAATAATTCTATCAAACTTGCTTGCTTTGTCATTTGCAACAGTAAATGTCACTTCATAATACACATTGTAATCTACGAAAAATGGCTTTATTCTTTGAATATAGTAACGATCTTTATATGTATTTCTTTTTCCAGTCAAATATGGTTGATTTATTTTCTTCGAGATTTTATTATAATACTCCTTAAGATTTGAATCCATATTAATAGGGTATTTATCTATGTTATTTAGGACATCAAGATTATACTCGCTCTTTAGGAGGGTTTTTATTTTAAGCAAATACTCATAATACTTCAACATTAGTCTTTCTGAGTTTTCCTCACTAAGCGTATAATGGGATACAGTTATCTGTAAAAGTTTATGAAATTTACTTAGAAACTTTAAATTGCCTCTGGATTTAACATAGGCATTTGCTTTCTCAATGTTTTGATAGCTATTTTCAATATCTTGGCCATTAGCGTATGCTTTTAATGAAATATGTTCAACAAAATTTCTAAGCTGTGATAAAATATTTTGTGACAATAATCCTCTATCATAGGAGTCAAACCTATCAATATTTCTGCAAATGACTTTATCAATATCTGAAATCTCAGTGTCAATTCTATTCAAAAAACATTCACCCCCATTTATAAACTTCCCACCTGATGAAATGTCTAACTGAAAAAAGATAAATACTTTCTAATGGTAATGTGTAAAGTTGGTTTATCAGGTAATAATCGGGTTAATATCACGTCTATTGAACGATCTATTCGAAAAGATTCTTATATATATTTAAATTATTCTTCCATTATATAAATATTGACTTGCAACCGTGATTAATGAAAGGCACCGTTTATAAAAGTAATCGTAATGCTCATCATCCTCAATATCAATTTTTGTAGTTTCATGATGACGAATTCTAAAGTTATTTCCAATCGTTGTTAGTTCGTAAAATTCTTTTTCAAACATTTTTTTAAAGGGTTCCTTGTTACGGCTCATATCATCAATAATTCTATTTACTGATTTCTTCTTATCTAATGTTGGAGCATAATATGTTTTTAACCTTTCAAACGCATCCCAGAGTTTTTCAACAGCAATTTTTAAATTCCCTTTTTCATAATATGTATTTGCTTCTTGAAGCAGTTCTTTGAGTCCTGTCTCGCCAATTGAAATCAATGTATTTTTCTTTAAATGACTGTCTGAAATACTTTCAATTTTTCCATTATTTAATTTCAAAGAAATATCATTCAATTTTAATATTGCATTAATTTTTGCTACATAGTTATTTTTACAATATTTCTCTAAAAATTCTATCGCATCTAACACACAATAAGGAGATGTGTAGTATATAAATTCTTTTAGGCTATCAGTTTCAACATATTGTTTTTGGTTATTAAAGCACTTAGGGGAGTAAAATTTCCTTATATCATTAAAAACCTCTTCACTTACCAAGACATCGTATTGCCATCCTGTTTCAGTTGTTTTCCTATAGCTATAATTATAACTTTCTAGTATTTGATAAATCTGATTTCTTGCTTTTCGATTAATTGTAAAGCCTATTTTTTTCTGTTTTATCGCTTTTTCATTCCTCTGAGAGAAAGGAATGAAAATCTCATTTTCTGGTTGATAAACTTTCCAACTATAGATGTCACGGTTAGATATTTTTTTTGCAGGATAGAGTTCGTACCCATCATTTTGTAACAATTTGTTTATCTCAGTAAGAAACTCCTTCCAATATCCTTTCTCAAACCTGACTGCTGGATTAAATACCTCACAAATAAATCTTAAGTATATTTCATCGTTTCCATTTGTTAATTGGAATCGTTCGTCCTCAAATATCCAACAATGCGGGTAATCATCGTTGTTTACTGTATGTTGCCATATTTCACCTTCGGCATTTGAAAACCTAAAATCTAAACTCGGCATACTTTTCAAATCATATAATCTCTTGAGAAAATCAAGCTCATTCATTCGTCCAAAATAAGGGTAAGTAACTTTTTTCGTTTCAAATACTTCATCTATATCAATTCCGTCCCGAAAAAAATCAAGAATTTCACGCTTTGTTATATCACTAATTCGGTTCACGACCTCAAACCACTCTCCTATCTTAATATAACTTTTCGACAAGATTTGCATGTCCTTTAAAAGTTCATATATCTAGCAAATTGACATAGCTTCAATATTATTTAAACAAATTGATAAGTTCCTATATAGATAAAATATAGTTAGAGTTCGACTCTTCAGAAGTAAATATTCACAAACGTTTACACTCATCCACATGAAATGGGTATGAAAAACTTGTTTATAGTAACCGCCTCCTACAATAAAATTTTACCTTAATCTTTAACTTTTTTGCCTCTATTTATGATAAGGCTCCCCCCGGTTAATCCGAAACGCCCGATAAACCTGCTCGAGCAAAATCAGCCGCATCAGCTGGTGCGGGAACGTCATCCGTGAAAACGACAGCTTCTCATCTGCGCGCTTCAGGACGGCGTCGCTCAAGCCGAGTGAGCCGCCGATGACGAAGGTTACCTTGCTCTTTCCATATGTGGCGAGTCTATCCATATTATCGGCTAATTCTTCTGAGCTTTTCATTTTTCCTTCGATTGCCAAGGCGATGACGTGGGCGTCGGGGCTGATTTTTGAGAGAATTCGTTCGCCTTCTTTGTCTTTGACGATTTTCATGTCCTGGTCGCTTAGGTTTTCCGGGGCTTTTTCGTCCGGAAGTTCGATGATGTCGACTTTTGCGTATGCCGAAAGCCGTTTTATGTATTCGTCGATTCCTTGTTTTAAATATTTTTCTTTTAGTTTTCCGATTGCTACGATTGATATATTCACAGGTCATCCCCACTTTAAGAACAAGTTATTCAGATGCATTATCCACAATTGTGGATAATGGTTGTGTATTTAGTGTCCGATCATTCGTTCCCCACTATATATACTGCAGGCTTATCGCACAATTCACAGGTTGTGGATAAACTGTGTGTATGTTCGATTTTTCTGATTTCAGGGGCCAATTCTTCTTCATCCACATACATGTCAATGACGGTTTCAATATGCTCTTCGCAAGACTTCATAAAAGTCCCTCCAATATCTGTATCATTGGGCTCTTTTATAAAAAAGCTCCTTATTCAATATACCCTATTTATGCACATGTTAGTAGGTTTTAGCATGACTTCATAAGGTTATCCACAAGCTTTTATATTCCTCTGGATAACTCTGTTCTCTCTAAATAAAAAACACCAGCTAACCCCGCTGATGCTTTAATCTTGTTTTTATACTACTTCTCTTTTCTCCTGAACAATTAAAGAATGCTGATTCGTGACATGCTGCAAATATGAAACGTTAAGAATGAAAGTCAAAAACCCGTTAACCGGCTTTTTAGACAACCCCATAAACGCTTTTCTAACCTTAAATGCGCTAACTAAATTTATCGTCCAAAAAAGGAGAAATGAGAGCTGCGGGAGAAAGCTGTGTCCGGGGCGCAGCGGGAGAAGCAAAATGCTGTTGCTGTATGGCAGTAGGTCTTCACTTTGAAATGTGATTGAATAAAAAGTCCAAAAAGGCTCCAAAATTGAAAAGACGCTTAACAGCAGTGTCACTTTAATGGCGACATACGGAAGCTTAATTTGGCATCGTTCTAAATTCTTTCTTCTTGAAAGAAACCAATACGGGATGTATATGCCGGACGTTATGATTGTTAATAACACCGCATATATGGCTTTTATTTTCGGAAATTTTTCTAATTCCTTACTCATGCTGAAACACTCTTCTTTCCTTAAAACTGTTCTTCCAGGTCTTTTTATCCTTGTCATCTATACTTTTCCACTTTCCATATCAAAATGTACTATATTGAATGCAATAAATCAAAATCCATTGCAGTGTCAAATTGGGATTTCCTTAGGTATATAGATTCTTTTTTTTGACCGAAATAAAAAAACTGTATCCTTTTGCCTGATCCTTATTTCGTATTCACCTGCAGAAATTCGACAATCAATAGGACATTATTCGTCATATTTTTACCTTTGTAATATGCAATCTGTCATTGCGTAACATAAAGGGGTTCAATCGGATCATTTTGTCTTTTTTTCGTTATGTTCCGCGTCTCTCAACTAGGAATAATGACATACTGTGTTTCATGTGGAACATTGGCCATGAAAAAAGATCAAAGCTTCACAGCTTTGATCTTACAGCCTCTTGCTCATATGCAAATCCGTCGTCTCGAAATTCATTTTTTCATAAAGCCGCTTCGCCTTTTTATTATGGGCGAATACATGCAAGGACAGCTTTTTGACTCCTAATTGCTTTGCCTCTTCTTCTAAGACGGCTAAAGCCTGCTGGCCGATTCCCTGCCCGCGGTACGCTTCATAAAGCCCGAAATCGTAAATAAACGCTTCCTTTTGAGGATGGTGCGGGTCAGCGTAGATCCAAAGCCAGCCTGCGGCATCCCCGCTGTCGTCCATAATTGACCATAGATGATGGTTGACCGTTTCAATGCCGTTTGGCAAAAGGGCTGCAAACTGCTCTTCTGCTTTCTCCATCGCTTCCGCCACTGTCCATGTGCCCGCTTTTACTTTCTCCATGGCGTAATGCTGGATGGAATAGGTCTGGTAAGTCTTAAAGCCTTCTTCTGTCATTGGCATTAGACGGATTGCCGGTTTTTTTCTCGGTTTGTTTAAGTCAATTTTAATTTTTGATTTCACCAATGCTTCACTTCCTTGTTTATTGATCATGATGCTTTGCTCAGCCATTCGCTTTTCGGCTCGGAAAGTTTATTGATTCTGTGCTGAATGTAAATGACATTCAAAAGGAACGCAAAAATGGATCCATTCGCAGGTTCTTTTCCTGAGAGCTTGTTTAATGAAGCGGTCACCACCAGCGCGCAGTAAATCAAAACACCTGCGGACAGAATCAAAATCACGCGGTCGAGCAGCATATAAAGGCTGTAATGCATGTCAGGAAAAGCGATTTTTGCTGATATTCTAATTGGAATCGAAAATAAATGATAAAATATGATAGCTTTTAACGTGGTGTAGGGAATATCATGATAAGGCAGCAAATCGAAGCTTTTTTTCCTGGATAGAAACCAGTATGGTATGTAAACCCCCAGTGTGATCAGACATAGCACAAAAACGGACAAGATACTTCTGCTCTTTACATTAGACAGCGTTTTCAACGCAGTCTGCACATTGTCGTTCATATCATTCCTCCGGACACTCGTTTTCCAAACAAATGAATTGAATGAATTTTTTCATAGCAGCGGCACACCCCCTCAATATATTCTTTTCTCTTGTTTTAGACAATATGACTTAGGTACCAGTATGACAAATGTACTATTTTTTAAAGAGGATTGCCGCCTTCTCGATTAGCTGAAAAATGTGTGACAACCGTTTTTATGTCATAAGAATGAAACAAAAAACAAAGAGCCTGATGGAATTCAGGCTCTTTTGTTTAACGCTGTATACTTTTTTGAAGAGAAATCTGCCAGTTGATGCCGGTGCCAATATGGTGTGTTTTGGCAAACGATCCTTGATTGAGGGCAATACCCAAGCGGTCTAATGAATTGATATAAACAACCGGCTTGCCGACCGGCATATCGGCAAACGACCGTCCAAATGCTATCGTTTGCTGATAGACTTTGGTGTCCTCGTGTTTGATGACGACTTCTACAGGATCTCCGTATTGAACATCAAGTGACTTGAAAAGTTTACGGCTGATATTTGTCCAAAGGTTTCCAAACCGGATATCTAAAATGTCGATCGTTCCGGTTATCCCATCATTTTCGATATAAGCTTCCATGACCGGAAGTTTGACAATGGAATCTTTTGAAACTTCCGGACCAATCCGGTCGAAGCTGACAATCCCGGCTGCCAGTCTTGCACCGGTGTAAGCGTAAATATCACGGCCATGGAATGTATGTGATTCGCCTGATCTCGGAAGCCTGTTTTGCGCTTCATCAAGATAGCGCGCTTCGGCAATCCCATTTTTCCGGCTGATATGGGTGAGTGTTCCGTTGTCCGGTGTGATGATATATTGATTGGAAGAGGTTCTGACTGCGACGCTGCGGCGTTCCGAGCCGACCCCTGGATCGACGACCGACACGAAGACAGTGCCTGCAGGCCAATAAGAAACGGACTGCAGCAACCGATAGGAAGCCACCCAAATGTGAAAAACAGGAATGTTGTGCGTCAAATCAAAAATCCGGAGTGAACGGTCAACCGAATAAGCCACGCCGTACATCGCATTTACCGCCCCGTCATCAAGGCCAAAATCAGATTGTAATACAAGTGCATGCTGACTCATCCTTATCTCCCTTTCCGCCCTGATTTTTCAAACTCCGCGGCCATTGTCAAAATGTTTCAATCATCATATCGTACGCGAAATTGCAACGCAATATGATACTTTGTCCATTTTTAAGAAACTGCCATTTTTATTGAAGCAAAAACTTGGAATTCACATCCAAAAATCCAGTTATTCACCCGGAAAGTCTTATTTCCCTCTCTAACTATCCCATTTTTTCCTTTTGACGATCATTCCCCAGACTTGGCATAATAAAAAAACAGCCCGGCCGTACCGGCCAGACTGTCTTGATCAGCTTCCCAATTTGGATCGGGACAGCTTTACTTCTGTTGTTTTTTCTTTTCCGCCCCGCAGGTATTTGATTTTCACCTTATCGCCGACGTTTTTGGTGTAAAGCTTTTTACGCAGATCAACGATATCGTAAACGCGGTCACCGTTGAATTCGACGATGACATCAAGCTCTTTCAAACCGGCTCTGCCTGCAGGAGACACCGGCTGAACGCCCATCACAACGACGCCTGATGTTACGTCTTTCGGCAGTTTAAGCGTTTCCTGCCAGTGGTAGCTTGCGATATCGCCAAGTGATTTCATCTCAATTCCGAAATACGGCCGTCTTACTTCTCCGTACGTTTCCAAATCTTCGATAACCGGAATGGCAAGGTTGGCCGGAATGCTCAGGCCGATTCCTTCGACGGCTGACTCAGCGATTTTCATCGAATTAATACCGATGACTTTTCCATCAATATTAAACAGCCCGCCTCCGCTGTTGCCCGGGTTAATGGCAGCATCCGTCTGCAATACTTCGGCATTCCAGTCCGGCTGCCCGTCTCCGTTTGAATCGACCGGAACAGCGCGTTCGGTTCCTGAGATGATTCCTTGTGTAACAGATCCTGAAAACTGCAGGCCGAGCGGGTTTCCAATCGCGATGACAGGCTCGCCTGTTTTCACTTTATCAGAATTTCCGAATTCAGCAGCCGCTTTTATTTTATTGCTGCTGACTTGCAGGACGGCCAGATCCATCAGTTTATCACTGCCGATCAGTTTTGCCGGAATCCGCGTTCCGTCATTCAGGCTGACTTCGATTTGGGATGCCCCTTCAATGACATGGTGGTTGGTCACAATGTGGGACGTGTTGCCGTTCTTTTTATAAATAACGCCCGAGCCTGTTCCCGCTTCGCTGTCTCCATCCCATACACCGGTTTTTTGGATGTTGATAACGCCGACAACAGAATCAGAAACCTTAGAGACCACTTGTGTGACTTCATTGTTCACGTTGACGGATACATTGCGGACCGCACCGCCCTGTTGAGCTCCTTGACCTCCGCGCGCTTCAATGACTTGCAGATTGTACGGCAGCCATCCCTGCTGCGAGAGGTACGGCAAGGCAAACACTGTTAAAAGAGCGCCGATAACGGCGCCGACCAGGCTTGAAAACAAAAAGCTTCTCCAATTTCTCACCGGCTTTTCCCGAACGAACTTTTCCTCATCATGATTAAACTCCACTATATTCAAATCCTTTCAAGGAACGATATATGTATATAGTGTGGATCATCTACCCGCAGATTAATCATTCAATCAGTAAAATTTACACCGCTACAAGAGGTGTCGGTTTCTTAGGATCGGTATCATATAAGTCAAACGTTTCTCCCGCCGCAAATCCTTTGGCAGCCAACGTTTGCTGGACGGACATTCTTGCCAGCTCTTTCATGTTGTTGTCCTGGCTTAAATGAGCCAAATAAATTCTCGATGTCTCATCACCGATTACATCGGTCATTGCGAGTGCCGCGTCCTCATTGGAAACGTGTCCGACATCGCTTAAAATCCGGCGCTTGATATTCCACGGATAGCGGCCCATTTGCAGCATGCCGACATCATGATTGCTTTCAAAAACAAAAGCGTTTGCCGAGCGGATAATGCCTTTCATTCTGTCGCTGACATAGCCCGTATCCGTAATCAAAGCGAGCTTTCGGCCATTATAATGAAAAACGTAAAACATCGGCTCTGCGGCGTCGTGGGATACGCCAAACGATTCGACATCGAGGGAGCCGAACGATTTGACGGTTTCTATTGGAAATACGAATTTTTGGCCGTTATCCATTTTGCCGATATGCCCTTCCATCGCCTTCCACGTTTTTTCATTGGCGTAAACGGGCAGCTCATATTTTCTTGCCAGCACACCAAGTCCTTTAATATGATCACTGTGCTCATGCGTAACAAAAATGCCGTCAAGCTGATCAAGCTTTCGATCAATTTGCGCCATCAGCCCTTCCATCGCCTTCCCGCTAAGTCCTGCGTCAACTAAAAAAGCGTGATCATCGGTTTCCAAATATAAAGCATTACCCGTACTCCCGCTCGCAAGTACGCTAAATTGCAGGCTCATGGTTTCTCACTCCATTATGATTTTTCCTTTTTCTCTTGTGATTGAAGAAGCGCTCCATCCCTCGCATCCACGATAAATTCTTCGTGAATGGTTTTATCGTCCGTTTTGCGCTCCACTTCGATCCGCCAAACGGGCACGAAAATTTGCGCGCTTGCCAGCGGATACTGCGTGAAATAGCCAAGCTCGGCTGATTTAATTTTGCTGTACTTCTTCAAATAATCCGGATAGTACAAAGCTTCAACCGCGCCGACTGCAGAGACCAGATTTTCCGTTTTGACTTCTTTTATATCCTGCAGCATCGACTGCTTATACGAAACAACTTCGTTTTTATTATTCAGGTACAGAACAACCTCGCCCATCTCGTTGTTATCATCGTTTTGCCGATCCTGAAAAATGTAATTTCCATTATAGGTTTGGAAGAAAACGATCTGTTTTCCGGACTTATCGACTTTCCAAAGCTTGTACTTGTTGCCGTCGATTATCTCTTCGTTGACGATTTCCCTTGCTTTTGTCTTCATATCCGTTTTCGGAAGTGCAATGGGTGTTTCAAATTCCATTTCTATTTCCGTCAAAGCGTTATTTTTTGCAGTATTCATTAACGCCTTCGGCTTTTGCCCTTTTAACGATTTAATCTCGCTCTGCTTAAAGACTCGCTTTTGTGCAGAGATTGAGGAGCCTTTTGACGTCTCTTTAGACAAGTTGCCGTATGAAATATGGTCTGCTTTCATATCTTCCTGCAGCGTTGATTTTTCTAAAATCGGAAACTGATTGTTGCTGCGCTTATCAAAGTATTGAAAGGCCAAAAAGATATCAAGGATGAGGAAGACGATAATGAAGATTGTTTTTGTTCTATTCCACTCCATTCTCAATGCCCTCCTTCACCGCTGAATCCTTCTTTGATACCGGCTTTATCGTACCGTTTATTTTAATGCACCATGTCGGTACAAGTTTTACAAGAGGGTCTTGTTCCTCTGATACTGAGACCATTTCATAGGCAGGAAAAATTTGCTCAATCTTATCAAAGTCATACTCTTCATTGTCTTGCAGGAACTGAATCAATTCTTCTCCGCTCATGATTTCTTTATCCTTTTTGCTGACCGGATTAGCGTTTGCGCCCAAGACATATGTTGGGTGTTTATAATCCAATATGTCGTTGTTTGCCCAGCGAAGTTCAATCGATGTCGTTCCGAAAGGCTGGTTTTGGCTGTTAACCACCGGAAGCTGATCCATAAACAGATTAAAGTTGATCTGCTGATTTTCATTCAAGCCGAAAAATTGATAATCATCCGTCCAGCTTCCCGTGTCATTTAAATATTTAAAGCTTTTATTGATCAGCTCTCCATTTTGATACGCAGAACTCGGTTCCAAGTTGCGGTGCTGGAACTTAATCTGTCTGTTGTTCGAGTAGACCTCCAATAGGCTTGTTCCATCCGTATATACCGGTCGGTTTAAGTTGGTTTCCTGCCGGACGGTTTGCGGATCATCAAATAAAGCTTTTTTAAAACGCGTCGGGCTGATCGTTTCTGTAAAATACTCTTTTTCAGACAGCTTCAGCCTATTAACCGGAAGCAAAACATCTCTGCGCGAATTGATTGCAAAATCCTCATAAAGAGGCATCTGCGATTTTTCTTTTTCAATGTCTGCAAGGATGTTGCGGTAATTAGCAGATTCAATCACCGCTTCAACAACCGTCTCTTTGCTGAAGGATACAAAGTAGATTTTTTTCATGCCCCGTCCTTCATTGAAAGGAAGAACGATTCTGTCAAAAGAGTTGTATTCATAAGAATTGGCGGACCATTTGAAAAGCGGCTGCAGCACATCGATTGGAATATTGTCGCTAAAGACGAGATCCAGTTTGGATTCTTTATTTTTAGCGTACAGCCAGTTTTTGAACTGCTGCCTGTCAAATTTGTCTGAGATATCCTTTAACGATTTGACTTCCCATCGGCTCATGTCATCCCAGAGCTGAAAATAGAGCGTCGTATCATTCAGCAAATAATGCTGTCCATTCTCATGAATGAACATTTGCTGCGGTTTGACGGCTTCATTTAACAATTTTGTCTGATTTGTAATCGGCTGTTTGTCGCTGACCTGAGCCTGTGAATCTTCCACTTTTTCGTAATTCCCCTGAAATCCCCAAATATTAAAAGTAAAAAGAAGACTGATCAAAACCAAAAGGGACAGTATTATCGTTTTAATTGTTTCACGCTTCATCCCAATCATCCTCTTGTTCTTCTTTATACGGCAGGGTAAATGTGATCGTTGTTCCTTTTCCTTCGATACTGTCGGCCCAGATGTCGCCGCCATGGGCTTGTACCATTTCTTTTGCGATCGCAAGACCGAGCCCCGTACCGCCGAGTCTTCTTGTTCTGGCTTTATCTACTCGATAGAAACGCTCGAAGATCTTTTCCATGTCTTTTCTCGGAATGCCGACACCTTCGTCTTTGACACTGATATAAAGAAGCTCTTCTTCTTCATTTACATCAACAGAGAACGTGATGTGGCCTCCTTCAGGGGAATATTTCAATGCGTTTGAAATGATATTATCCAGCACTTGCGTAATCTTGTCCGGGTCGATTTCAACATACAACTCTCTATCCGGCAGATTGCTGATAAATTCAACATGCTGCTCTTTCGTCATTTCAAAGCGCTCAATAATCAATGAGAAGAAACGGATAAAATGAATCCATTCTTTATTGAATTGATAATCCTTGCTGTCAAACTTCGAAAGCTGCAGCAAGTCGTTGACAAGCCTGATCATACGCTCTGTTTCATTCTGTGTCACATTCAAGAAGCGCGGCGCAATGTTTGGATCCTGCCACGCGCCTTCCGCAAGCGCTTCTAAATAACTGCGCATCGTTGTGAGCGGCGTTCTGAGTTCGTGGGAGACATTTGCCACAAACTCTCTCCGTTCTTGATCGATCTGCTCTTGTTCTGTGACATCGTAAATAACCGCAATCAACCCGTCAATTTTTCCATGTTCTTTTTGGATGACCGAGAAATTGACGCGAAGCACAGACGTCCGTTCTTCCTGTTCAATTTCAAGAAGGAGCGAATCCTGCTGTTCAACCAAATCTTCGAACGTGTATTCGTCTTCAAGGCCGAGCAGTGAGGTAATCGGCATTTCGAGAGCCGTTTCACGTGAAACATTTAAAAGCTCCAGTGCCGGCGTATTAAGCAAAATAATCGCGCCATTTCGGTTTGTCGCGATAACCCCGTCTGTCATATAGGCAATAACAGAAGATAGTTTTTTTCGTTCGCCTTCTGTCATGGACTGAGCTTCTTTCAACTCTCTCGTTAAATAATTAAACGTTGTGGCCAGCTGGCCGATTTCATCGTTTCCGTACTTCCTGACTTTTCTTGAGAAATTTCCTTTCGCCAGTTCAATGGCCTGCTTTCTCATATCTGACAGCGGATGTGTAATCGTTCGCGCGACAAAAATCCCGAGGAATGCAGTGATTCCAAGCGCAATAAAAGTTCCAGACGCTAAAATGGTGTTGATCGTCCGGATTTGGTTGTAGACATTATCCATCGATGCCACGACATAAATGGCCCCGATCGTCTCTTGATTCGATTTTTTAATCGGCGTGACTGAAATCCGTACTTTGCTGTCCCGCTCCGGGTCGAAAAATTTATTTTCGTACGGAATACCGACAAGCAGTGTCCTTTTAATAATGCCCTCTGTTGTCTTTTTCCCCGCCACCTCACGGTTATAAGGATTGGAGGTCGCGATGACTTCATAGCTTTTATCAATCAGACTGACTTCGAGAATTTCGCCTTCCTTGCTGAAATCATTTAGAATCCTCTCTGCGTCTTCTTTCAAAGTAGTCGAGGAAGACGTGCTTCTATCCTTCGTCATTTCCTGTTCCAGATAATACGAGAGGTTGTTCACCCGCTGGTCAAGAGAGTCATTATACGATTTAAGAAGTGACTTCTCCATCTCATTGACAAAGTAGACGCCGATAATCTGCATGGCAACGATAATCAGCAGAACGTATATTAAGGTAAACTTAAAATGAATCGAGCGGAAAAAACTGACTTTATTCATTTCGGTATTAGTCCTGTTCCGGATTTCTCAAATAGTAGCCGACACCGCGCCTTGTGACGATCCAGCTTGGGTGACTCGGATTATCCTCGATTTTTTCACGAAGGCGTCTGACCGTAACGTCAACTGTCCGGACATCTCCAAAGTAGTCGTATCCCCACACGGTTTGCAGCAGATGCTCACGCGTCATGACCTGTCCGATATGTTTGGCAAGGTAATGCAGCAGTTCGAATTCCCGATGCGTCAGTTCAATTGTCTCGTCGCGTTTTGAAACGACATAGGCATCCGGAAAAATGACGAGCGATCCGATTTGAATTTCGTTTGAAGACGATTCTTCTTCGGCAGGAGCCGCTGTGTTCTGTCTTCTCAGGTTCGCTTTGACACGCGCCAGCAGTTCGCGGGTGCTGAACGGCTTTGTCACATAGTCGTCAGCGCCCAGTTCAAGGCCGATGACTTTATCGATTTCCGAATCCTTTGCTGTCAGCATAATGATGGGCATATCATATTTTTTGCGGACTTCACGGCACACTTCCACACCATCTTTGTTCGGAAGCATGATGTCGAGCAGAATCATATCAGGGTTGAGATCCTCAACCATCTGAATCGCTTCATTGCCGTCGTATGCGCAATGGACTTCATAGCCCTCTTTTTTCAGATTAAACTCTAAAATATCAGCAATCGGCTTTTCATCATCTACAACTAGTATCTTTTTTTCCATTATTCGTTCCTCCTGGTTCAGAGTTTGGATACAATACAGCCAGCGGATGGCTGCCTAAGTTTTATATCAAGTACACTGCATGTCGTCATTAAAAAACACTTTCTAGAAAATAGATTTCTTATACATTATAACGTTTATGAAGCAAAAGTTAAAAAAATAGTTCAAAGGAAAACGTTTGGAAATTAAATCCACCTGCAATTTTTCCACTTTTATCACAACAATTAAATTTTTGTGACTTTTTTTACTGAAAAATGAAACATCTTCCCCTTCAAGACCGTCTATATAGTAACGTCTTCTTCTTCGGCCGGGTTACCGGCCTCCCTTTTTTTCTCCTTTTTATTCCTTCAGCATTTTATTTCCTTGATTTCAGCTAAAAGAAAACGCATCTGCTTAAAAACAGACGCGCTTTTTAGAGTGGCTCGGGACGGAATCGAACCGCCGACACACGGATTTTCAGTCCGTTGCTCTACCAACTGAGCTACCGAGCCGGGTATGTAACTTTTTTAAAATGGCGGTCCGGACGGGACTCGAACCCGCGACCTCCTGCGTGACAGGCAGGCATTCTAACCAACTGAACTACCGGACCTTGCATGTTTACAGTACCTGCTTCGGAGAAGAATCGTGGTCTCCTCCGGAGCAAGCGGGGATTTAGCAATTACGCTAAAGTAAATCAATGACCCGTACGGGATTCGAACCCGTGTTACCGCCGTGAAAGGGCGGTGTCTTAACCGCTTGACCAACGGGCCAGGGAAATGGTGAGCCATGAAGGACTCGAACCTTCGACCCTCTGATTAAAAGTCAGATGCTCTACCAACTGAGCTAATGGCTCAAGATTAAATGACACCCTTAGTTTCAATCTAAAATAACGACGTCCACATCTCAGGAAGTTTTTTCGGGATGTCTCTCGAGTGTACGCTGAAGCGAATTCTCCGAAGCGTATTCGGACGTGCTCTACCAACTGAGCTAATGGCTCGTTTCGTTGTTTTCGCAACAACGAGATTTATATTATCATAGAACGAACAGAAGTGGCAATATATTTTTTTATTTTTTTCTATTATTTTTTCCCTTCGTGATGATACTCCGCCCCTTCGCGGTTCAGCCAGTGCATGATTCCATTCGGATGAAATACAGACAGCAGCCGGTCAGCTTCATGAAGCGACATCCACTTGGCTTCAACAATGTTCTCGTCAAACGTGATGACATCCGGACGATCGGTGATCC
The DNA here is from genome assembly GCF_022832475.1 of Bacillus sp. B19-2. Lineage (NCBI taxonomy): Bacteria > Bacillati > Bacillota > Bacilli > Caryophanales > Bacillaceae > Bacillus > Bacillus sp. B19-2. Next base: position 44,521 of record NZ_JALHKQ010000002.1, on the reverse strand, counting down.
GGGCTCTAAAGACGATGAAATATACATGCTCGCCGCCGATTATCGCTTCATTTACAGCTAATATATCAAGAGGCTGAATCCCGTAGCCTGTTTCTTCCTTCATTTCTCTCGCCGCGGCTTCTGTCAGCGATTCTCCAGCTTCCACCTTGCCGCCCGGCAGCGTCCACGATTGATTTTTCTTGTTTTTCACCATCAGGATGTTTCCGTTCTCTTCCGCGAATGAATATACAACATCGACACGTTCCACCCGTTTGCCCTCCTTGTCATGAAAAACAAAGCCCCTGCGAACTGCAGAGGCTCTTCTGGAATTTAGTTCGGACGATAAACGCTTCTCACCACATTTGTTTGAGAGCGGTCAGGACCGACTGAGAAAATAGAAAGCGGAATGCCTGTCAGCTGAGAAACTCGCTCTAAATAATGGCGGGCATTTTCAGGCAGATCGCTCAAGCTTTTCGCTCCTGTGATATCTTCTGTCCAACCCGGCATTTCTTCATAGACAGGCTCACATTCAGCGAGCGCTTTTAAGCTTGCCGGGAACTCTTCGAGGATCTCGCCGCGGTATTTGTAAGCGACACAGATTTTCAACGTTTCAATACCGGTCAATACGTCAATTGAATTTAATGAAAGGTCGGTTATTCCACTGACGCGGCGGGCATGGCGGACAACCACGCTGTCAAACCAGCCGACGCGGCGCGGGCGCCCTGTAGTTGTTCCGTATTCGCGGCCGACCTCACGGATCTGGTCTCCGATCTCATTGTTCAGCTCTGTCGGGAACGGCCCGTCTCCGACACGCGTTGTGTAAGCTTTCGATACACCAACGACATGCTGGATTTTTGTCGGTCCCACACCTGAGCCGATCGTCACGCCGCCGGCGACAGGGTTTGAAGACGTAACAAACGGATATGTCCCTTGGTCGATATCAAGCATAACCCCTTGCGCCCCTTCGAATAAAACGCGGCGGCCGTCATCAAGCGCGTCGTTTAAGACGACGGATGTGTCGCAGACATATTGTTTGATCTGCTGGCCGTACTCATAGTATTCGTCTAAAATGTCTTCTATTTTAAACCCTTCCGCATCGTACATTTTTTCCAGCAGACGGTTTTTTTCTTCCAAATTGCGGGCGAGCTTTTCTTCAAAGACCTCCCTGTCCAACAGATCGGCGATGCGGATTCCGACGCGAGCGGCTTTGTCCATATAAGCCGGGCCGATTCCTTTTTTCGTCGTGCCGATTTTATTGGCCCCTTTCCGCTCTTCTTCGACCGCATCAAGCTTTAAATGATACGGCAGAATGACATGGGCCCTGTTGGAGATTCTCAAGTTGTCCGTGCTGACGTTCCGCTCATGAAGATAAGCCAGCTCCGTCACCAATGCTTTCGGATCAACAACCATTCCGTTGCCGATCACACACGTTTTATCCTTATAAAAAATACCGGATGGAATCAAATGCAGTTTGTACGTTACCCCGTTGAATTTAATCGTATGTCCTGCGTTATTTCCGCCTTGGTACCGTGCGATTACCTCTGCGTTTTCGGAAAGGAAATCGGTGATTTTGCCTTTTCCTTCGTCACCCCACTGCGTACCTACAACAACTACTGAAGACATATCCGTGCACCTCCGTTAACCTTTTCAAACGATATCAATATCAAACACATTCAGTTTATCAGTGTCATCCCCTAAAGTCAATTGGAAATCCGAACATTAATTTTAAAACAGAACATTTTCGTTCGTTATTATAAAGCGAATTTCATATATTTTCTTTTTAATAGACAGTCTGTAAGTTAAATCTTAAAAAAAACGTTTTTTCTTGGACAAAGATACATAAAAAACCGGCAACGCAAATATTCAATAAAGTAAGGAGGGAGATGCCGATGGAGACAGTATTAATTTTTGCATCCGTTTTATCGCCGATCATTTTGGCGCTGGTCGAATTGGTGAAGAAGACGGTCAAGGTGCCGAAAAACTTGATTCCGCTCGTTTCACTCTTGATAGGTTTGCTGATCGGAGCCGCAGCATATCCTTTTACAGACCTTGAACTCGTGCTCCGTTTATGGTCCGGAGGACTGGCCGGGTTAACAGCAACGGGGTTATTTGAAATCGGTAAAAACCGCAATGCAAGAAAAAAGAAAAATCCCTGAGAGCATGTCTCAGGGATTTAAGCACCGGGCGCAACACCTGCGTCATCAAACCGGCGTTCCAGGTTGACGAACTTATTATATTCTTTTACAAAAGCGAGTGAGACGGTCCCGACCGGGCCGTTCCTTTGTTTTGCAATAATGATTTCAATGATGTTTTTATTCTCAGATTCTTTGTCATAGTAATCATCGCGATACAGGAACGCAACGATATCGGCGTCCTGCTCGATACTTCCCGATTCCCGGATGTCCGACATCATCGGACGCTTGTCCTGGCGCTGCTCGACGCCCCGGGAAAGCTGTGAAAGGGCGATGACCGGAACTTCAAGCTCCCTCGCCAGCGCTTTCAGCGCACGGGATATTTCCGACACTTCCTGCTGACGGTTGTCACTGGATCTGCCGCTTCCTTGGATGAGCTGCAGGTAGTCGATCAAAATCATGCCGAGGCCGTTCTCCTGCTTTAACCGTCTGCACTTGGAACGGATTTCGCTGACGCGGATCCCCGGTGTATCATCGATGAAAATTCCGCTGTTTGATAAGCTTCCCATCGCCATTGTCAGCTTGCCCCAATCCTCTTCCGTCAGGTTTCCGGTCCGGAGATTCTGAGCATTGATGTTGCCTTCCGCACAGAGCATCCGCATGACCAGCTGTTCGGCGCCCATCTCAAGGCTGAAGATCGCGACGCTTTCATCGGTTTTAGTCGCCACGTTTTGGGCGATGTTTAAGGCAAAAGCGGTTTTACCGACTGACGGACGGGCAGCTACGATGATCAAATCGTTTCTTTGAAAGCCCGCCGTCATTCGGTCAAGCTCGGTAAAACCTGTCGGGATCCCGGTGATGTCTCCTTTTCTGTTGTGGAGCTGTTCAATATTATCGTAAGTTTGAACGAGCACATCTTTAATATTTTGAAAGGCCCCGGAGTTTTTGCGCTGGGCTACTTCCATAATCGTTTTTTCTGCTTCGCTTAAGAGGTCTTCGACTTCATCTTCCCTTGTATATCCGTCCTGGGCAATCGTCGTTGCCGTACGGATCAAGCGGCGGAGAATCGATTTTTCTTCCACGATTTTTGCATAATACTCTATATTAGCCGCAGTCGGCACAGAATTTGCAATATCCGTCAAATAAGAAATACCGCCAACCTCTTCCAAAAGGTCCGTGTTCGCAAGCTCTGATGTCACCGTCACCAGGTCTACAGGCTCGCCGCGGTCTCCAAGAACAAGCATGGCGTTATATATTTTTTGGTGCGACATTCTGTAAAAATCATCTGGAATCAAGACTTCTGACGCCAATGTTAAAGCTGATGGTTCTAAAAAAACAGCACCTAACACGGCCTGTTCGGCTTCGATATTTTGCGGCGGCAGCCTGTCATTCAGAAGATCTGTCATGTTAAGCACCGTCCTCCCATTTAAAAATAATCCAACGTCTATTTTACCATTTTTACAGAAAAAAAGTAGACTCGCTTTTTGTAGAAATATTTTCATAGAAAGGGAGAACGGCAGTGAGGATGTTTGCTCCCCTGATCTATCCGGGAAAACAAATCAGTAAACATGTTTGGGGAGGTTGTTTTTCATAAAGGTCTATACGGTGACACCGAATGCCGAGACGGAAGGATGGTTTTTGAAACTGGAAGATACGGCGCCTGTTGAGCTTTATGACACAAGGACAGAGGCCGTGGAAAAAGGAGAAAAGATGGCGAAAGAGAATCGTCCTGCGAAGCTTGTCATCTATGACCGGCAGGACAACAAAGAAGACGAACGGTCTTATTAAACACCTCGGCCGAGGTGTTTTTTTAGATCCTACTATTAATCCAGCCTGCTGTTCCAATTGTTTTTCAAAAGCATGCTGACCATCAAATCGGTCGCAAGTTGATACAAATCCCATTCTTCATATGCCGCAAATTTCATCCGCAGCGTTTGCAGCACATTGCGCATATCTTTGTACTCTTCAAATGTGTAAAGCCCTTTCGCTCTGATCTGCTGTTCATACAATTTCTTTTTCAGCGCAGATAATGTCGAATTCAAGGCGATCACCTCCTCTTTATTTATATCGCTTTTTTCTTTTTCTTCCAACTCACTTGTCATATGATGTTACAATATATATCGGAGTCAATATTCACTGTTGCGTACTCTGTACGCTGGGGTACAATATAAAATGGAGGACTTTATGAAACCTTTACAAATATCTGCCGAAACGGCGCAAAAACTTTCGGAAAGCTTAAATCTTCCTCTTGAACAAATCATGCATATGCCGCAGCATATCCTGCTTGCGAAAATTGCCGAAATTCAGAAGCAAGATCAAAAAAGTAACCTTGGATGATGTTCCGGGTTTCTTTTTCATGTCACTTTTCCACCTGAAAGCAAAGGAGAATACAGCATGCATTACATTGACGCTCGACGCGCCCGTTTGAACAATATCTTATTGATTGCAGGAATCATATTTATCGCTTTTAATTTAAGACCGGCTATTACATCTGTCGGGCCATTGATCAGTTCGATCCGCTCGGACATGGATTTGACGAACGGCATGGCCGGCTTCTTGACGACGCTGCCGCTGTTATCTTTCGCCGTCCTGTCCCCAATCGCCCCTAAGCTCGGACAGAAGCTGGGCAATGAGAGAACCCTCTGGGTCGGATTGGTCATCTTATTGATCGGGATTTTGCTGCGCTCTTACGGAGAAGCTTTCACACTATTTGCGGGGACCGCATTGATCGGAATCGGCATCGCTATCTCCAACGTGCTCTTGCCCAGCCTGATCAAACATAAATTTCCTGACAAAGCGGGAATTATGACAAGTTACTATACGACAGCCATGTCGATTTTTGCGGCGCTCGCTTCAGGGATCAGCATTCCGCTGTCGCACGGTTTAGCGTGGGGATGGAGCGCATCGCTTATGGTCTGGGCCGGTCTCGCGTTTGTTGCGATTTTGATCTGGGTTCCCCAGCTCCGCTATCATGATACGGGAAACCGCACGGTCAGCTTAAAGACGGGCGGCCAAACGGTCTGGCGCTCGAAAATCGCCTGGCAGGTCACATTCTTTATGGGCATACAGTCGTTCTTGTTTTACTGCACGATCGCCTGGCTGCCCGAAATTCTCCGCTCGCACGGGATGAGCATGTCGCTTGCCGGCTGGATGCTGTCGCTGATGCAGTTTGCCAGCCTCCCGTCGACATTTTTGACTCCGGTTCTTGCCGGACGGTTCCGAAACCAAAAAAGCATTGTGCTGGCTCTCGGCATATTATACTTGGCGGGGATGTCAGGGCTATTGTACGGAGGCAATACTGCGATGCTGACGCTGTGGGTCATTTTAATCGGAATCGGACAAGGGTCCAGCATCAGTTTAGCCTTGACTTTAATCGGGCTGAGAAGCGAAAATGCCGATCAAGCCGCGGCATTATCAGGAATGTCGCAATCAGCCGGATATTTGCTGGCAGCGATTGGTCCAAGCTTTGTCGGTTTTCTTTACGATCACATGCACTCATGGAACGGACCGATTTTACTGTTCATCGGCGCGCTGGTCGCTTTGATCGGTGCAGGACTCGGTGCAGGAAGAAATCAATATATTTATGCTAAAGCAGCATAACGAAGCCGGCAGATAAGCCGGCTTTTTTTTGGAATATAACCTGACAACACAGCGGCTAAATGCAGTGTGATGCTGTATGATCAGATTTGACAAAAATAATTCTCTTAATGGTCTAGACAACTAGAGTTGTAATGTTCTATACTGATGATAACGTTTTCAAGAAAGGACTTTTGACTGTGAAAACTATACCTTCTCAACGCTATATGTTTAAACATCTTCATATTTACAGTGAAAATGGAACGATAGAAGACGGATTTCTTCTGACGAACGGGGGAAAAATCGAGGCTTACGGACCAATGACAGATATTCCCGCTTCCGCCGCAACGGCAGAACAGCTGACATTTCCGGAGAACTTCAAAGTGCTGCCGGGCATGATTGATGTTCATATTCACGGAGCAAACGGCGCAGATGTCATGGACGGAACAGCCGAGGCTTTGCAAACAATGGCCGAAGCCCTGCCGAAAGAAGGAACGACAAGCTTCCTGGCCACGACGATGACACAGGATAAAGCCACGATCGAGCATGCGCTGGCAAACGTTCACCGCTATAAGGAAGCCGGCGCCCGGCCCGGAACTGCCGAAGTATTAGGCGTTCACTTAGAAGGACCTTTTATTTCAGAAAAGCGGTGCGGCGCCCAGCCGCCGGATGATATTATCCCGCCGGATCTCTCGTTATTTAAAGAATGGCAGCGCATCTCGGGGAATAACATTAAATTAGTCACACTTGCGCCAGAGCTGGAAGGGTCTTTGGAACTAATTTCCTTTTTGAAAGAAACAGGTGTCACGGCTTCCGCCGGCCACTCCGACGCCGGACTCAAAGAAATGGCAGACGGGATTAAGGCCGGCATTTCCCATGTCACCCATTTGTTCAACGGCATGCGGGGGCTGCACCATCGCGAGCCGGGGACGGCCGGAAGCGCCCTTTTGCATGATGAACTGAAGGCCGAAGTCATTGCCGACGGCATTCATGTTCACCCTGCCGTCGTCAAGCTCGCATTTCAGCAAAAACAGAAAGAAGGCATCATTTTAATTACGGATGCGATGCGCGCAAAATGCTTGAAAAATGGAACCTATACATTAGGCGGACAGGAGGTGTTCGTGAAAGGCGAAAAAGCCGTCTTACAGGATGGTACGCTTGCCGGCAGCATCTTGAAGATGAACCAGGCGGCTCTGAACATGATCGATTTTACAGGATGTTCACTCGAAGATATCGTCTACATGACAGCGGTCAATCCCGCCAAGCAGCTTCATGTGTTTGACCGAAAAGGCAGCATACGGAGCGGGAAAGATGCCGATTTGATCATCCTAAATGAAAAAAATGAAGTTGTGATGACGCTTTGCAAAGGCGTGATTGCTTTCAGCAAAAGGGAGGTTTCACCATGAAAATCATTGAAGCTAAAAATTATCAGGACATGAGCCAAACGGCCGCCCGACTCATCATCGAGAAAGTAAACCGCTTATCTGCGCCTGTTCTCGGCCTTGCAACCGGAGGAACGCCTCTCGGCACATATCAGGTTTTAAGGGAAGACCATGCGCATAACAAAACGACTTACAAGCACGTCTATACCGTTAACTTAGACGAGTATGTCGGCGTTTCCCCGGATCATGAAAACAGCTATACATTCTATATGAAAAAACAGCTTTTCGATCACATTGACATTCCGCTCAGCCATACCCATCTTCCGGACGGGATGGCTTGTGACCTCGATGCCGAATGCAGCCGCTATGAAGCGCTGATCGAACGGCTTGGAGGCATTGATCTCCAAGTGCTCGGCCTCGGCTTGAACGGCCACATCGGGTTTAACGAACCGGGCACCCCGTTTTCATCGAAAACGCATACAGTCGAACTGACACAATCAACGAAAGAAGCCAATGCCCGTTATTTTGATTCCTATGACGCCGTCCCGTCGCAAGCCATAACGATGGGCATTTCCACGATCATGAAAAGCAAGCAGATCCTGCTGCTCGTTTCAGGAGAGAAAAAAGCGGGCATCCTGGCGAAGCTGCTCAGTGAAGAACCAAATGAAGACACGCCCGCTTCTGTCTTAAAAACACACCAGAACGTCGTCATCATAGCGGACAGCGATGCTTTATCAATCGTGAAAGAAAGGGGTATGGCCTTTTGATCAAAAAAGATTCCCACATTCCGATTTACTATCAGATTGAGACCGAGATTAAAAAGCTTGCCGAAACAAAAGATTTGAAGCCCGGCGACCTCATTCCTTCTGAAAGAGAGTTCGCAGAAAAATATGAGGTAAGCAGGATGACTGTCCGGCAGGCGGTCAACAACCTCGTTAATGAAGGCATTCTCGTCCGGCAGCGGGGAAAAGGAACATTTATTGCCGAGCCTAAAATTGAGCAGCCTCTCAAAGGATTGACAAGCTTTTCCGAGGACATGAAATCAAGAGGCATGAGACCCGGCACAAAAATGCTCGGCTTCGGCGTCATTCCGTGTGACCAGAGCACAGCACGCAAACTGGAGATACATGAAGGGGCTTCCGTCTATGAAGTCAAACGGATCCGTCTCGCAGACGACATCCCGATGGCTTATGAAATCTCCTATTTGCCCGCCGACCTCATCAACGGCCTGACAGAAGACATTATGAGCGCATCTTTGTACGACTATGTCGAAAATAAGCTCTCCCTTACGATTGACCGCGCCGCACAAACACTCGAGCCGGCGATTGCCTCTCCGGCAGAGAGCGAGCCTCTCGACATCGAGGAAGGCGCACCCGTCCTGCTCATCGAACGTTTGAGCTATTTGGACGACGGCAGACCGTTTGAAGTGGTCAAATCCATTTACAGAGGCGACCGCTATAAATTCGTCATCGATATGAAGAGGAAAGAACAATGAGGAAGACAGAAGATACGAACGACAAAAGCAAAGCACTTGATGAAATGAATGCTTTAGATATCGTCACCTTGATGAATGAGGAAGACTATACAGTTCCTCGCACCATTACGCCCTGCCTTCCCCTGATCGCCGAGGCGGCGGATACGATTGTCAGCCGCTTTAAGCAAGGCGGAAGAGTGTTTACAGCTGGCGCCGGCACAAGCGGCAGAATCGCAGTTCTTGATGCCGCAGAACTGCCGCCGACCTTCTCTATTGACGAAAGCCGTTGGACCGGTCTTATCGCCGGCGGATATGACGCGATGTGGAGACCTCTTGAAGAAAATGAAGATGACCGTGAAAAAATCGTCGCCGAACTGAAAGCGCAATCATTCTCGGAAGATGATGTCTTAATCGGCGTCACAGCGAGCGGCTCGACACCTTATGTCCTCGGCGCATTATCCTATGCCAAACAGCTCGGAGCCGCTTCTGTTTCGATCAGCTGCAACGCCGATACAGAAGCGGGCAAATTAAGCGATATCGCGATTGAGGTGCAAACAGGACCGGAAATTATCCGCGGTTCAACGCGGCTGAAAGCAGGAACCGCTCAAAAAATGATCTTGAACATGCTGTCAACAGCTGCAATGGCGAGGCTTGGCCGCGTCTATCAAAACGAGATGGTGAATATGAGACTGCTCAATCAAAAATTGGCCGGGCGCGCTGTCACCATTCTGATGAATACCACCGGATTATCACAGAATGAGGCCCAGCAAGCTTTAAAAGAAAGCGGCAATGACATCAAGGCAGCGATCTTTATGGTGTTGACAAACGGAACACTTGAAGATGCCCGCCGCTGTTTATCCCATGAAAATGGACATTTGAAAAAAGCGATTCAATATCATCGAAAGGGGTTTTAACTATGTTGGGATTTCTTCAAAATATCGGCCGCGCGCTCATGCTGCCGATTGCCGTTCTTCCTGCTGCGGGCCTCCTGCTTGCGCTGGGAAGAGAAGACCTGTTAAACATTCCGTTTATCGCCGCTTCAGGACAATCGATTCTTGACCAACTGCCGATCATCTTTGCGATAGGCGTTGCAATCGGGTTGTCAAAGGATGGCCACGGGGCCGCCGCACTGTCCGGAGCCATCGGTTATTTTGTCCTGACAGGCGGCTTAGCAGCCATCAATAAGGACCTGAACATGGGCGTTCTCGGCGGGATTATTTCAGGTGTCGTCGCCGCCGTCATGTATAACCGCTTTAAAGATGCAAAACTGCCTGACTGGCTCGGGTTTTTCGGCGGAAAACGCAGCGTTCCGATTATGACAGCCTTCTGTTCCATCATTCTTGCAGGCATTTTCGGCTTCGTCTGGATTTACGCACAGCAGGCCATTGACGCCATTGGCGGCTGGATCATTCATGCGGGGGCATTGGGAGTCGGCATATTCGGTCTTTTAAACAGGCTGCTCCTGCCGCTAGGCCTTCATCACATTTTAAACAATATGGTTTGGATGGTCTTTGGAGAATTTGCTGGCAAAACGGGAGACATGAACCGGTTCTTTGCCGGAGATCCAAGCGCCGGCGCCTTTATGACAGGGTTCTTCCCGATCATGATGTTCGGTCTCCCTGCGGCATGTCTGGCAATGATCGCCGCCGCGAAAAAGCATCGCCGCAAAGCAACGGCCGGATTGCTAATCGGATTGGCGTTCACATCATTTTTAACCGGTATCACGGAGCCGATTGAGTTCACATTCATGTTCCTGTCGCCGCTGCTCTTCGGTATTCACGCCTTGTTAACCGCAAGCGCCATGACCGTAACCAATATGCTCGGCATCCACCACGGCTTTACCTTTTCAGCCGGGACGATCGACTACCTTTTAAACTTTGGAATCGCCACAAAGCCGCTGCTATTGCTGCCGGTCGGTCTTGTATACGGCATTATTTATTTCGTCATCTTTTATTTCCTGATTACGAAGCTCAATTTGAAAACGCCTGGCCGAGAGGAGGACGATGACCAGGAAAACACACCTGTCAGCCCTGACACAGGATCGTCCAAATACGATACCCTTGCGGACAAATACATCGAAGCGCTTGGCGGAAAAGAAAACATTGAGACGCTGAACAATTGTGTAACCCGCCTCCGCCTCAAGGTCCGCGATGCTTCCAAACTGGATGAAAGCGCGATGAAAGCTATGGGAGCAAAAGGATTCGTGAAGCTCAATCAGCACGATGTACAGGTGATCATCGGTACAGACGTTGAATTCTTGGCGAATGAAATGAGAAAACGCACAGAATAAAAAATAAGCCCCTTCTGCACTGCATGAAGGGGCTTTGTTATTTTATGATTGCTCTTTCACGTGAACTTTCAGTGTTGCTTGTACTTCTGGATGGAGTTTCACGGGAACATTTGTATATCCCAATGAGCGAATCGCATCGTTTAATTCGATTTTACGTTTGTCGATCTTTAACTGATGGCTTTTTTGCAGCGCATCCGCGATTTGTTTGCTTGTCACGGAGCCGAATAGACGGCCGCCTTCTCCGGACTTGGCTGAAAGTTCCACCGTGATGTCCTCAAGTTGTTTTTTCAGCTCTTTCGCGTGTTTCAGTTCTTCAGCGGCTTCTTTCTTCTCTTTTTTCTTCTGGCCTTCAAGCGCGCTGATATTGGAGGATGTCGCTTCAACAGCCAGCCCTTTTTTGATCAAAAAGTTGTGCGCGTATCCATCTGCTACATTTTTCACTTCGCCTTTTTTCCCTTTGCCTTTAACATCCTGTAAGAAAATTACCTTCATTTCTGAATGCCTCCTTCGAAATACTCGTCAATCGCTTCTTTCAGTCGGCGGAGCGTTTCCTCAACCGTGATATCGGTCAGCTGTGTCGCGGCATTGGTTAAATGACCGCCGCCCTCGAGCGCTTCCATGATGATTTGAACATTCACTTCGCCGAGCGACCTCGCACTGATGCATACTGTATTCTCATCTCTTCTCGCCACAGCAAATGACGCTTCGACATCGCTCATGGACAGGAGAGAATCCGCGGCTTGCGCAATGATAACCTGGTCAAAATACTCGTCCGCCTCATCGTCCGGCAGCGATGCGATGGCGATGCCGTTTTGATAGAAAACGGTATGCTGAATCAACTTCGCCCTTTTAATATAATGATCGGCTGTTTCTTTTAAAAATTTTTGCACCAATACGGTGTCAGCGCCTTTTGCGCGCAAATATGACGCCGCATCGAACGTACGGGAACCGGTGCGCAGCGAGAAGCTCTTCGTATCGACAATAATCCCGGCCAAAAGGGCTGTTGCTTCGATCATGTTAATTTTTAAGCGCTTCGGCTGGTACTCGAGCAGCTCTGTCACAAGCTCCGCTGTAGATGAAGCGTACGGCTCCATATAGACGAGCAGCGGGTCTTTAATAAACTCTTCCCCTCTTCTATGATGATCGATAACGACGATATTTTCAATTTTATTGACCAGCCTTTCTTCAATGACAAAGGAAGGCTTATGTGTATCAACGATCACGAGCAGCGTGTCGTCTTTCGCAATCTCAAGCGCCTCTTCCGGCGTAATAAACCTGGACCACAGTTCTTCGTATTTTTTAATTTCCCCGATCAGTCTTTGAACGCTTGAACCGATCTGATTGGAGTCGATCACGACAAAACCGTCTTTGCCGTTTGCTTGAGCGACCTTCAAAATCCCGATGGCTGATCCGATCGAATCCATATCGGGAAACTTATGACCCATGATAATCACATTGCTGCTTTCAGAGACAATTTCCTTGAGGGCGTGTGAAATGACCCGGGCTCTGACGCGCGTCCGTTTTTCCATCGGATTCGTCTTGCCGCCGTAAAACTTCACTTTCCCGTTCGGCTGCTTGATTGCCACCTGATCTCCTCCGCGTCCCAGCGCCAGGTCAAGGCTGGATTGCGCCAAGTCGCCGAGCTCTTTCAATGATGCAACAGATGCACCGATTCCGATGCTTAACGTCAAGGAGATCGTATGAACGGATGTCTTCTCCCGAACTTCATCAAGGATCGAAAACTTTGATGCTTCAAGCTCGCTTAAAATGTGTTCGTTTAATACTCCGATAAACCGCTCAGAGGAAACCCGTTTTAAGAAAATGCCGTACTCTTGGGCCCACTGGTTCAAAAGCGATGTCACTTCACTGTTTATCGAGCTTCTTGTCTGGTCATCAAGCCCTTGTGTCACATCGTCGTAATTATCGAGAAAGATGTAGGCAAGGACCGTTCTTTCATTTTCGTATTGTCTCTCAATCTGCGTCTGCTCTGTGACATCGAAGAAATAAAGCAGCTTTTCTTCCCGTTTGATGACCACATTAAATTTCCGCTCATTCAGCGTAATCGTTTCTGTGTCCACTTCCTGCTTAATCAAAGGGACGACAGATTCACAAGTATCATAAAGCGACCGGCCGACGAGCGTATTTTCATTAAAGCATGACGCCATAAAAGGATTGGCCCACTCGATATAGTACTGATCGTTAAACAGCATGATCCCGATCGGCATTTCGAGCAGCGCCTCTTCCCCGACTTTTTTCAGACGGTAAGACAGCGTCGATATATAATCGTCCAGCTCTTTTCTGATTTGGGAGTCCGCCCGTCTCAAAAAGTACAATATGACACCCAGAATCAGAACGCCGGCCGCTCCTGCCACCCAATTAAAATAAATGTTGATGAGGACAGAAATGATTGTGACGACGATTAAAGAATATATGGGGTATCGAAATAACGGTTTTTCATAAAAACTTGGCACTCAAATCAACTCCTCACCATTGGAGAACATCGTGGCTACGATTTTTTTACTCTTTCTCTCAAGTTAAAGCCTATGTCAATTATACCTAAGATGCGAACAAGGTACATCAGGGGCGAAAACAACCCGATAATTAAAAAAAGAACCGGCAGGACAGTTGGCAGTTTCTTGGCATGGCAAAAGTAAAACACAAATGAAAACCCTTGAATGATCAAGACAAAGCCCATGATGAGACTCGCATTTAGCAGAATGGAGTAATATATACTGCCCTCTTCAACGGGAGCAAGCGACAGAAGAATCGTCAATAAATAGATCCAAATCATGCTTTGCGGAAGCCTCATATCCCTGAACGGTTTCAAGGACGGTATTTGGATGATGCGCCGAAGCACCGGCTTAGCGAGCAGGTGATTCAAAAACGCGGTGATTCCGGAAAATATCACAATGGCTGTCGGATATAAATATTGCGCCTGTTTGAATTGTTCATTCAGCAATTCGATCTGTTTAGCCGCTTCTTTATCATTTCCAAACTGTTTGATACTTGATTCAAAGGTTTTGATTGTTTCATTATATGCTTGATTGGCCGTCTCTATTAAGTTTAACCCAAGAAACTGAATGCTGATGAAAAGCAGCAGCACGAGCGAAATCATGTATGTAACGGCTGCTGCAGCAATCGCTTGGGCTGGCTCTTTTCTTCTGTAGAAAAAGCCCATGATCACCCCCGCAGCACTTACCGGAATAGCAAACATCAGTCCGCCTAAGGAACCGGCAATCAACGAAACGGGTAAACTGACCAATCCTACCGAAATCCCCGGCTTTAGACCGTACCTGATTGTTTGAACCATGGCAGGCAGCGGCAGCGTCAATACAAGAATGGTTCCGACGAAAGGAATATAGAGGCTGATCATCAGCAAAACGGCAAAAATACTGACCATGATAGCGCCTTCTACTAAAGCTCTTGTTTGTTTCACTTGTTCACCTCGTATGTTTAAATGTCATGAATCAAAAAGAGCAGCATAGACGACTGCTCTTTTCTAACGCCGAAAATTTCATTTTCAAATAAAGACGATGAGATGAGCAGGTCTCGGCCTTCTCTCATTGTTTCTTTATTCTAACATAAGGTCAAATCGCAAGTAAAACGATCATAAGGCTTGAGAAAACGAGTAAATGTTCCATGTGAAACACTGTCAGTCGAGAAACCCCGACTTCTCTTTATTTTTCTTTCTCGCTTTTCTGATCAACAACAATATAATCAAAATTGCGATCAGAAGCGTCACGCGAAGCCCGCCGCTCAAGAATAGAAAAAAGTCCTTCAACACATCCAACACATTGATCACCTCTCATTGTTGTCACTTAGATGCAAAAATCCCGTATGATTTGATTTCCCCTTTCCAAAACGGTCTAAAACGTCCCTCTGATTCTTCTATTAACCTTTAGACGGCAATGGGCATATGCTGAGAAAAAGCAATAAAGGAGAATATGCATGACAACAAAAACATTGGCTTGGCATGAAACGATGGAGTTGCATGAACTGATCGCGGCCCAGTCTGTCGGATTGGTCAAGATCAAGAAAAGCATGAAAAAAATCAGCGATCCTCAGTTAAGACAGCTTTACAGTGTTTCAGCGAAGGCATTGGAGCAAAATTTACGGGAGCTTCTTCCCTTTTTGCCAAAAGCTCCGGCATTTCATCGGGAGGAAGAACGGGCCGACCTGTATTTTGATGCGGGTGATCTGTTGGTACTGGCGAAAACGACCGTTCGAAACTATGCGATTGCGATCACGGAAACGGCGACGCCCGAGCTCAGAAGAGTGTTTGTTAAACAAATCAATGCGGCTATTAAATTGCATGAACAAATTTTTTATTTTATGTACCAGAAAGGCTTATATCCCGCCTATAATCTCGTTGACCTGCTAAAAGGCGACGCCATGCACGCCCAAAAAGCGATATCGATGAGATAAAAAAAGCCAGCAAGGATAGGATCCTCACTGGCTCTGTTTTAGGCTATTTTACAATTAAAACCGGACACTTCACTCTTTTCGCCACTTTATGGCTGACACTTCCCAGCACCATTTCCTGCAAAGTGTTCAGCCCCCTGCTTCCGATAATCACGATATCCACCTCATGATGGTTGGCGTACGATACGATCGTCGGGCCCGGATCCCCGTGCTGCATCGTCATTTGATAGGGAACGGCCGATTGTTTGAATTTATTTTCTATCGACAGCAGCCTGCTGCGCCGTTCACGTTCGAGTTCTGCACGGTTTTCGCTATGCAGAACTTCGTGTTTTGCTTTCGCATAATCCAATACATAAATAACGTCGACGACCGCCTGCTTTGACATGGAAGCCAAATGAATCGCATGATCGGCCGCTCTTTCAGAATGCTTTGAGCCGTCAGCAGCCAGCAATATATTTTTATACACCCTTCATCACCCGTTTCTTAGTGATTTGACACTGAACGATGAGGCTGATCATAAGTTGCCAGTTTTTCGACCAGCTTCCAGCTGGACTCATTTAAACCAATCAAGTCAACGTCTATTCCCTGATCTTTCATTTTCAAAACGACTTTATCGATAGCCGCCACAGCGGAATCATCCCATATATGGGCCTCTGAAAAATCAAGAATGACCTTTTTCGTTTGCTCATCTGTTTTAAAAGACTTTACGAAATCTTGAACAGATGCAAAGAAAACTTGCCCTTTAATGATGTACTTGACCGCATGTTCTTCTGACTTTTCTTCAATTTTCAATTTGGAGATTTTCGCCACAAAGAAGATCGCGCTCAAAATAACGCCGGCAAAAACCCCTTTTGATAAATCGTGGGTCGCCACAACGGTAATAACGGTCACAAGCATGACAATGGAATCTGTCAGCGGCACCTTTCTCAACATGCTGAACGAAGACCAGTCAAACGTACCGATCGATACCATAATCATCACACCAGCCAAGGCCGCCATCGGAATCTGTACGACCCAGTCGCCCAGCACCAAGATCAAAAACATTAAGAAAACGCCGGCAACAAAAGTGGACAAGCGGCCTCTTCCTCCAGATTTCACATTGATCACAGACTGGCCGATCATCGCGCATCCCGCCATGCCACCGAAAAATCCGGCGACAATGTTGGCGATGCCCTGTCCGCGGCTTTCCCTGTTTTTATCGCTTTCCGTATCTGTCATATCATCAACAATAGAAGAGGTTAATAATGACTCAAGCAAGCCGACGATGGAAAGCGCAAAGGCTGTTGGAAAAATAATGGCCAACGTCTCAAAATTGAAAGGAATATTGGGAATCATAAAAGCAGGCAATGATTGCTTCATTTCTCCCAAATCACCGACAGTGCGGAGATCAAAATGGCCAAAAATAGCAAATACAGTCATCGCAATAATGGCAACAAGTGCAGATGGAACGGCTTTTGTAAAGCGGGGAAGAACATAAATAATCAACAACGTAATCCCGACCACAACATACGTCATATTCGAAACTCCAACAAAATGAGGAACCTGCGCCATAAAGATTAAAATGGCGAGCGCATTTACGAAACCTACCATAACCGACCGCGGAATAAATTTCATAAAGCGCGCAATCTTCAGCACCCCAAATATCAATTGGATGATTCCCGTTAAAATCGTAGCAGCAAATAAATAATCAAGCCCGTGATCCCTGACCAAAGATCCCATCAAAAGAGCCATCGCCCCAGTCGCAGCTGATATCATCGCCGGACGGCCGCCCGTAAAGGAAATGACAACGGCAATACAAAAAGATGCGTACAAACCGACCATCGGGTCTACACCCGCAATGATGGAAAACGCTATGGCTTCAGGAATGAGAGCAAGCGCTACGACGATACCCGAAAGGATATCCCCCCGTACATTAGAAAACCATTCGCTATTTAATTGTTTAACATTCAAAGATTCAACACCTCGTTCGTAATCATTTGCTTCTAACTCTCATAGAAGCCATCTGTTTTTAACATGTTTCACTTTAGCAAACTTGTATCAAAATGTCTATATGGTTTTTTTTCCGCGGCCGTTTACTCCCCGCAATCCCGTGGAAATGAACACGAAGAAATTAAGAATGTAATTTTGAAAAGAGTCCAATCTAATCATTAGAGGAGGTTTCAATATGGCGCAAGAGCTGGAAAAACGACCGGGGCATACAAGATGGTATATTTCTTCTTTATTAAGCAGCATGATCATTTTAAATTACTTTGACCGTGTTGCCATTTCAGTCGCGGCTCCTGCGATACAGGATTCCTTTCAATTGACGGCAACCCAATTAGGCATCGTCTTTTCCATCTATACCTACTCATACACGCTGATGCAGATTCCGGTCGGGAGTCTCTTGGACAAGTACGGCGTTGCCTGGGTAACAAGGATCGGAATGACCGTATGGAGTTTTCTAACCATTATATTGGCTTTTTTACAGGGGAAATTGCTTCTTTATATTGTCAGATTTTTAATCGGGCTGACGAGTGCTTCAGCATTTCCTGCCGCTTCCAAAGCCACGGCATTATGGTTTCCGCCAAATGAGCGCGGTCTTGCCAATTCTCTGTTTGACTCGGCAGCCAAGTTCGCAAATGTCATCGGCGCACCTCTCGTTGCCTTTTTAGTCACGACATTTGACTGGCGAGCCGCTTTTTTAACGATCGGAATCATCAATGTACTGTTCACCGTATTTTTCTGGATGTATTATGAACAACCCGATCGGCACAAACGAATCTCAAAAGAAGAGCTTCATTATATTCAAAAGCATAATGCCGTATCAGAGGAAGACATCACGGAACGGACGCTCATTGCTTTAAAAGCAATGCTGGCAAACCGCAAAGCATGGGGGCTGATGATCGGATTCACGGGTTACGGTTATACATTCAACCTGCTCTTAACCTGGCTCCCGACTTTCTTTAAAGAAACATACGGAATGGATATTATGTCATCAGGGCTGTTTACAGCGGTTCCCTGGCTGATATCGACGGTTTCCGGAATCGTAGTGGGCGGATGGCTCGTCGATTTTTTAATTCAAAAGGGGCATTCGAATACAAAAGTGTACCAGACCATTATCGCAATCGGCATGAGCCTTGGATTTGCCTTTTTGGGAGCTGTCTTCACGCACAACATCACGATCGCGATCATCTGCATTTCCGTCGGCTTAGCCGGAATATCTGCGACTGCGCCTGTCGGCTGGTCGATATCAGCTGATATTGCACCGGCTGGTTCCATCTCTCTGCTCAGCTCAATGGTCAATTTGGCAAATAACTTATTCGGAGGGATTATCGCGGTTTCTTTAACAGGTTATCTGGTCGATGTGACCGGTTCATTTACGCTCAGCTTTTTAGTAGCCGGATTTGTATTACTGCTTGGACTCGTGTTCTACCTTGCAGTCCTCGGCGACATCAAACGGATTCAGATTGGCAAGCAAGAAACCTGAATGCCGCAGAAAACGGACTGGCTTTTGATGATAAAAAAAGAACAAGACCGTATTGGGTCTTGTTCCTTTTATCGGCTTACTCGCCTGCTACGTATGGAAGTAAAGCCATTTGACGAGCGCGTTTGATTGCAACAGTCAATTTACGTTGGTATTTCGCGCTTGTTCCTGTTACACGGCGTGGTAAGATTTTACCGCGCTCAGAGATAAATTTTCTAAGAAGATCTACATCTTTGTAGTCGATGTGCGTAATGCCGTTAGAAGTGAAATAACACACCTTACGGCGTTTCGCACGACCGCCTCTGCGTCCTCCTGCCATCGTTATTTCCCTCCTTTCTATTCTGTTTTTTTATTCGTCCGTCATCCATTAAAATGGCAAGTCGTCATCAGAGATGTCAATCGGCTTTCCATCGTTTGCGAATGGATCGTCATTGAAGCTGTTGCCTTGATTGCGATTCTGATTGTTTTGACTGCCGCCGAATGGAGCCGGTTCATTCTGTCCGCCGCCAAAGTGTTGGCCTCCCTGGCCTCCGCTGTAACCGCCTGAACCAGAACCGCCGCCTTTAGGCTCCAGAAATTGAACACTTTCAGCTTGAACTTCCGTGACGTATACACGCTGTCCTTGCTGATTTTCATAGCTGCGCGTTTGCAAACGTCCATCTACACCCGCAAGACTTCCTTTTTTAAGGAAATTCGCAACGTTTTCGGCTTGTCTTCTCCAGACAACACAGTTGATGAAATCAGCTTCACGTTCACCCTGCTGATTCGTAAACGTACGATTGACAGCAAGCGTAAAGGTGGCAACAGCTGCACCGCTTGGAGTATAACGAAGCTCTGGGTCCTTTGTCAGTCTGCCGACTAAAACAACTCGGTTAAGCATATTGAGAGACCATCCTTTTGCTTTAGAGTATATAATTCAATTCTGTTTATTCTTCTTCTTTAACCACGATGTGGCGAATGATGTCATCACTGATTTTAGCTAAACGGTCAAATTCTTGAACTGCTTCAGCACCAGCTTGAACGTTTAAGATTTGGTAGAATCCGTCGCGGAAATCGTTGATTTCGTACGCAAGACGGCGTTTTCCCCAATCTTTTGTTTCAGTGACCTCCGCACCGTTAGTTGTTAAAATGTTGTTAAAACGCTCAACAACAGCCTTTTTAGACTCTTCATCAACGTCTGGGCGGATGATGTACATGATTTCGTACTTTCTCATTTGTATTTGCACCTCCTTTTGGACTAAGCGGCCCATTATATTGGGCAAGGAGCAATAATCCTATTACTCACAATTTTATATTATATCAAAGCTCTTGTCCTATTTCAACTGTGTTATACATTGAAACGGAAATGAATGACATCGCCGTCTTTCACAATGTATTCTTTCCCTTCAAGGCGGACTTTTCCGGCCTCTTTTGCTGCGGCCATGCTTCCCGCCTCCAGCAGATCGTCGTAAGCGACTGTTTCCGCACGGATAAATCCGCGTTCAAAGTCCGTATGGATGATACCCGCACATTCAGGGGCTTTCATTCCCTTTTTAAATGTCCAGGCTCTGACTTCCTGTTCTCCCGCTGTAAAATAAGTGGCGAGTCCAAGGAGGGAGTAGGACGCTTTAATCAGCTGATCCAAACCGGATTCTTCGATGCCGAGTTCTTCAAGGAACATTGCCTTCTCTTCGCCTTCAAGCTCTGCGATTTCGGACTCAATTTTGGCGCAGACGACGATGACTTCCGCGTTTTCAGCAGCAGCAAATTCCCGGACCTTCTGGACGTACTCGTTTCCTGAAGGATCAGCCACTTCATCCTCGCTGACATTCGCTACATATAAGACAGGTTTTGTCGTCAGCAGATGAAGCTGCTTCAACACCTTTTGCTGCTCTTCTGAGAACTCGACAGAACGGGCCGGCTTTTCCTGTTCAAAGGCCTCTTTTAACTTTGTCAAAATCTCAAATTCAAACACGGCTTCTTTGTCTTTTTGCTTGGCCATCTTTCCGACCCGGCCGATCCGCTTCTCAACGGTTTCAAGGTCAGCCAGTATCAGCTCAAGGTTGATCGTCTCGATATCTGAAATCGGATCTACTTTCCCGGACACGTGCGTGATATTGTCGTCGGCAAAACAGCGGACAACATGGCAGATTGCATCCACTTGGCGGATGTGGGACAGGAACTTGTTTCCAAGCCCTTCTCCTTTTGATGCTCCTTTTACAATGCCGGCGATATCGGTGAATTCAAATGCGGTAGGGACCGTCTTCTTCGGATTGACAAGCTCTGTCAGCTTTTGCAGACGCTCATCAGGAACCTCTACGATTCCGACGTTTGGATCAATCGTACAAAACGGGTAATTGGCCGATTCTGCCCCGGCCTGAGTAATTGCATTAAATAAGGTTGATTTCCCAACGTTAGGCAAACCAACAATCCCAGCTGTTAAAGCCATTGTTTCATCTCCTCTATAATGAACATCCATGTGTAGTCGTAAATGTTAAACCTGCAACAATTATAAGGATGATT
Organism: Bacillus sp. B19-2; assembly: GCF_022832475.1. Lineage (NCBI taxonomy): Bacteria > Bacillati > Bacillota > Bacilli > Caryophanales > Bacillaceae > Bacillus > Bacillus sp. B19-2. The sequence continues at coordinate 23,301 of NZ_JALHKQ010000002.1, read as the reverse complement.
ACAGTAAAAGACAAGCTGACAAAACTTGCTTTTCAAGCATACAATCTAGGTGAAAATTCTTTTTTTCGTTGAGATCGAAAAAAAAGCATGAGGGGGTCCGCAAAAATTAAGATTCGGACTCCTCATGCTTAACTAATATCTTTTTCAGCTTTCTTTGAAACTCTTTACGCGGGATCATGACACTGTGTGAACAGCCCTCGCACTTGATCCGGATATCCATTCCCATCCGAATGATCTTCCAGCGGTTCGTCCCGCAGGGATGCGGCTTTTTCATTTCGACCACGTCATTCAGGCCAAATTCTTTATCGGCCAACATCGTTCACCTCTTTGCTTCCTTGTTGTGATCTTATTGTACAAAAAACCACGGCGAAAGAGCAATTCTTCATAACCATAAATATATTTATTTCCATTTACTTAAAATCGGATAGAGTAAAATATTTACCAATAAATACAAATTTAACAGCCCATAAATTGGATATAAAAAAGCGATTAAATTTGAAAAGCCGATTGATGTAAAAGGCACCATGATCGACAGAAGCAGGAGGACGATTACCCATCTCGGCCAGTTTACAAGTGACAGAAAACGGCTGGACAGCCCGAGAATGCTCGAGATCGTCGTTGTGTAGATCGCGACGCAAAGAACAGCCGTCATAAAAATAAAAATCGGAAAAGGCGCGCCCTCCAAAACCGCGAATAAAGGAATTTCATAATGGGCCAGTTCACCGGCAAGCTCAACAAGGGTCTCATTGTACATGTATGAAATAGCGCCAAACACCAGGCCGCTTAATATGCTGGCAATCTTCGCTTCTCCGACTCCCTTCATCTCTTTGCCGACCGCAGACAATACAGCGACAACAGATAATATGTTCAGCGAAGTGAATGCGATGCCGGCAGGCCAGTTGTATTGATGAGTCAAATTGAGCAGCCACGGCTGATGATGAGCGGTTTGAAAAGAAATCAGCGCATACAGCAGCCCAGCCACCAAAATCGGGATTAAGTAGCTGTTAACGGACAATATGCCATTAAGCCCCCAGAAAAACAACAACCCTGTGCATAAACAAAACAAGATGACGCCAGTCCAAAACGGGATATGAAAAATTTGCAGCGTTACCCCGCCACCTGCAATCATCACAATCGTCGTCGTAAACAAGTACAGGATGATCAGCACATCGTATACTTTAGCCAGCAGCGGACCGATTAATGTTTCGAGCACAGGCAGAAAATGCTCTGATTTTTGTTCGTAGCTGATCTTCATCACAATATAAGTTGACAGGCTGAACATGATCGTAAACAACAGGATAGCCAGTCCGCTTTCATCACCAAAAAACTGCCATATTTCCTGGCCGGACGCATATCCCGCACCTATTAAGCTTCCTAAAATAAGAAGCATCCACTTCATCCCGGCTCTCCACACGATTTGCTCACCCCAGCAATATAGTTTTTAAGCTTGTTTCTCCGCTTATGACACTATATTGCCGGTCCTCTATAAAAATTCATGAATCCCCTTTCGACTTTTCTCATTCAAACGAATTAATTATATCAATATAATAAAATAAATTATCATATCTTCTTTTAGTAAAGTAATTTTTCCGCCTGACCAAATCGTTTCATCCAAAGCATAAAAAAAGAGACAGCTGGATATACTGTAAACAACCATTCATACTCGAAAAACACACCAAGGCACTGCTGTTACCATGATGACAAGGATGTGAAGCCTATGAATCGAAAAGGCGGAATTTTTTCTCAAGAACCAATAAATGAATATATTTCTCATTCGGATCCGCTAGCTGTGAAACAAATAGAGAAAGTTCTTTCCGTCTATTTAAAGGAAGCCGAAGACCGGCCCATCGTGATCGTTTGCATCGGTACAGACCGCTCCACCGGAGATTCGCTCGGTCCCCTCGTAGGAATGAAACTCTCCGCAAAACAGCTGACACGTTTTCATGTCTATGGAACGCTTGCCGACCCGGTTCACGCCGTAAACTTAAATGAAAAGATTGATCATATTCATCAGCAGCATCAAAATCCATTTATGATTGCAATCGATGCCTGTCTTGGACGAACCAAAAGCGTGGGGTCTTTTCAAATCGGCAAAGGACCTTTGAAGCCGGGAGCAGGCGTTCAGAAAAGCTTGCCTGAAGTCGGCCACGTGCATATTAACGGCATTGTCAATGTCAGCGGCTTTATGGAGTATTTTGTCCTGCAAAATACAAGGCTCAACCTTGTCATGAGCATGGCGGATGTGCTCGCTGACGGGCTGTCGCATCTGGAGAAAGCCGGGTGGCAGCGGCGCCATGTGTCACCAATTCAAAGAATGACCGGAAGGATGTCATAAAAAAACCATCTGCACATGATCAGATGGTTTTTAAGCTTATGCGTCTTCTTGGGCCAGCAATTCGAGAATACGCTCCAAGTCTTCATTTGAATAAAATTCGATTTCGATTCTGCCTTTTTTCTTTTGCTTTTTAATGGTCACCGGTGTTCCAAAATAGTTTCGCAAATACGACTCTCGTTCTTTGATCACTGCATCTTTTACTTGTTTCGGCTTCTTTGTTTCACGTGGAACATCAGCATTCAACTGTTGAATTAACTTTTCAAGCTGGCGGACGTTCAGCTGTTCGGACACGACCTTTTGAATAAGCGGCTCAAGCTTTTGCTTGTTTTTCAATCCAAGCAATGTTCGGCCATGGCCCATCGATAACGTACCGTTGTCAATTAGCTTTTGAACGTCTTCAGGAAGTGTCAGCAGCCGTAAGTGGTTGGCGATGTGAGGCCTGCTTTTTCCAAGCCTTTTTGCCAGCTGTTCCTGGGTCATATCGAGATGTTTGAGCAAAGATTCATAGGCTTTTGCTTCTTCAAGCGGAGACAGGTCTTCTCGTTGAAGATTTTCCAATAGGGCAATCTCCATCATCAGGGATTCCGACAGCTCGCGCACAATCGCAGGAATGGTTTCCAATCCGGCTTTTTCAGCAGCCCGGTAACGGCGTTCTCCGGCTACAATATCATAGCCTTTAATTGACTTTCTGACGATGATGGGCTGCAAAACACCGTGTTGCAAAATGGACTCCTTCAAATCTTTTAACGATTGGTCATCAAACGTTTTTCTCGGCTGATAAGGGTTGGGCCGCAAGTCTTGCAGCTTGATTTCCTCAACCGTTTCTTCGGATAAATCAACATTTGAAAACAATGCATTAATCCCTTTTCCGAGACCTTTAGGCATTCGCAGCCACTTCCTTTGCTAATTCTAAATAGACTTCCGCTCCTCTGGAACGAGGATCATATAAAATGATCGGCTTTCCATGGCTCGGCGCTTCACTGAGCCGGACATTCCGGGGGATAACCGTTTGGTATACTTTATCGCGGAAGTACTTTTTCACTTCTTCGATGACCTGTATGCCTAAATTCGTTCTTGCATCAAGCATTGTCAGCAATACACCGTCTATCATCAGATCCGTATTTAAATGTTTTTGCACGAGCCGGACTGAGTTGAGCAGCTGGCTCAGCCCTTCCAGTGCATAATATTCGCACTGGACCGGAATCACGACGGAATCGGAAGCCGTAAGCGCATTGATTGTAAGCAGCCCTAATGACGGCGGGCAGTCAATAATCATAAAATCATAGTTTTGTTTAACCGATTCCAAAGCCCTTTTCAGCCGGACTTCACGGGAAATGGTCGGAACGAGTTCGATTTCCGCCCCCGCAAGCTGAATCGTGGCAGGAATGACATCCAAATTTTCTACGGATGTTGTTTTGATGACATCTTTCACATCTGCATCATCTACTAATATATCGTACACACATTGATCAACATCAGCTTTTTCAACGCCGATACCGCTTGTTGCGTTTCCTTGCGGGTCTATGTCGACTAACAAAACCCTTTTCCCGATGTAAGCTAAACAAGCTCCCAGGTTAACAGAGGTTGTCGTTTTACCAACGCCACCTTTTTGGTTTGTGATCGCAATAATTTTCCCCACAATGTCACCTACTTTCACATTGAACAAGTTTCTCTCATTTCTCTATTTTAACAAAAAAAGAATCGGCCGTTTGCTTTTTTTGAATTTTTGTTTTTTCAAAGAGATCCGTTTTTTCTATTTTTCGACATAAAGAAACCATTTTTTTATCTCAGAAAAAGGAGAAGAGATGTTCAAGTGAAATGAAAGATAGTTTTATTATTATATTAATATAAAAAATCCCCCTGTCTTAGGGGGATTTCAATCAATCTGCTGCGGGCATTTTCCGGGTGGCGATGGCAATTCTGTTCCAGGCATTTATTGTGACGGCTGCCATGATCAGTTCGGCTGTTTCAGCTTCTGTAAAATGGATCCTGACTTCGTTGTATACTTCATCCGGCAGCCCGTGCTCGCCGATTCGCGTAACGGCTTCAGTCAGCGCCAATACCGCCCGCTCTTTTTCCGTGAAAAAAGGCGCTTCCCGCCACGCATTGAGCGCATAGATCCGCTGTTCCGTCTCACCGTTCTGCCTTGCATCTTTCGTATGCATATTTAAGCAGAAAGCACATCCGTTCAGCTGTGAAGCCCGGATTTTGATCAGTTCCTTTAAGACGGGATCAATGCTTGAGGAAGCCTGCGCTTTTTCAAGCTCCAGCATTCCTCTGTAGCCCTCAGGGTTTACTTTTTCCATTAGAAATCTCGTTTCCATGTCTATTCCTCCTTTAAATGATTCACTTATATAACAAGTGAGGAACGACGTTTGTGACAGAAAACGTTATATTTTAATGTGCTTCAGTTTATCGGGATTTGACACGATAAACACATTTTTGACGGAATCGCCTTCCGGGTTCCAAGCAAAGCAAACAGCGTAAGCCGGGCGGTTGTTTTTTATGATCAAAACGCCCTTTTGGCCGTTGATATCGACAGGTATAAAGCGGCCGAAAAAGCTTCCCTTTGAAACAACTCCCGTAAAAAACGCATAAATGCGGCTCTTTCCATAGATCGGTCTCAACGCGCTGCGTACTTTTCCGCCGCCATCCGTATACAATACGGCATCTTCAATCAATGTTTTGGAAAACTCCTCAAAGTCACCGGTTTTCGCTGATTCGATAAACAGCCGGGCCAGTTGCTGTTCTTCGACCGGCTGTGATAATACCGAAATATCCCCATTTAGCTTCTGTTTCAGCCGGCTGTGAATTTTACGGCAGTTCGCTTCCGACTTCTCAATTATGGACGAGATTTCCTTATAGTGATATCCGAATACTTCCCTAAACAACAAAACGGCTCTTTCCACAGGATTTAACCGGCTCATAACTACCAAAAACGCATAGGAAACATTTTCTTTTTCTTCAACGTATTCCGCCGGACTTTGAGCTGAAAGCTCCACCTGCGGTTCAGGAAGCCATTCCCCGATATACACCTCCCGCTTCTTGCGGGCAGACTGCAGTTCATTTATGCAGCGGTTTGTGATAGATTTCGTCAAATAGGCTTGAATATGGTCAATTTGACCGATATCTTTTTCCTGGAGGTCTGCGAACAATTCCTGGACGATGTCCTCTGCATCCTGCAAAGACCCGAGCATACGGTAAGCAATTGAAAAAAGCAAAGAATGATATTGTCGATAGTATTCCATAGATGCTCCCCCATTGATATTTTGCCTAAAAAAATAAAAGCTCTAGAGGGAGCTTTTATTTCGGTATCCGGATCGTAAACTGAATATATTCTTCAAATTCCTCTTCTTCCGTATTCAGTTTGACGCCGCTGTCTTCCACCATTGATAAGGACTGGCGAATCGTATTCATCGCGATTCTTGCGTCTCTGCTGTACGCTTTTCTCTTCGGTTTCGGCTTGCGTTTATCCTGCTCAAGCATTTTGACGACACGGTCTTCGGTTTGCTTTACATTTAAATTCTTTTCAATGACTTCATGTAACAGCTTGACTTGAAGGTCGGGCTGTTTCAACGGTATGAGCGCTCTTGCGTGGCGCTCTGAAATTTCTTTTTTCAAGATCGCTTCCTGCACCTCTTCCGGAAGCTTCAACAGTCTGAGTTTATTGGCGATTGTTGACTGGCCCTTTCCAAGCCTTTGTGCAAGGGCTTCCTGCGTTAAATCGTGAAGCTCTAAAAGCCTTGCATAAGCATGCGCTTCTTCAATCGAAGATAATTCTTCCCTCTGAAGGTTTTCGATTAGAGCGACGGAAGCGGTCTCCGTATCTGAAAAATCCTTAATAATAGCGGGAACCTTCTCCCAATCGAGCGTTTGAACCGCCCGCCAGCGCCGCTCTCCGGCTATGAGTTCATATTGGCCTTCCCGCTCTGTTTTTCTGACGACAATCGGCTGGATAATGCCGTGTGTATGAATGGTTGCAGCTAATTCTTTAATTTTTTCTTCTGAGAAAATGGTGCGCGGCTGAAAACGGTTAGGAATTATATCGCCTACTGGAATCTCTTGAATTTCTTCTTTATTCGTATCATGTTCAGCAATCTCTGCTTCTTCTTCCTTGTCGCCAAGTCCGAAGAGACGAGAGAATGAATGCTTCATGTACCTACACCACCTTTAAACACTGCCATTTTTATAATTCTATTTTCTCATGAATTTTCCTTCTGTGACATCACGAAATTTGAAGAAAACGAATAATTTAACCTTCAATAGGAGATTTATTAGGTGTTCCAGGCTTTCTTGGAAATTTCTTCGGTGTCTGCGATTGTTTTTTGATGACAATGATGTTTCTGTCGCTTTCTTCAATTGGCAGCTGAAAAGAATGTACGGTTTCAATTTTGCCTCCAAGCATTTTGATGGCTTTTTTGCCCGTTTCAATTTCTTCATCAGCCGAAGCTGCTTTTAACGCTACGAATAAACCGTCTTTTTTCACAAGCGGAAGGCAGAGCTCGCTGAGAACCGAAAGGCGGGCGACAGCGCGGGCCGTCACGACGTCATAGCTTTCTCTGTGGTCTTTCGATCTTCCGAATGTTTCCGCGCGGTCATGGTGAAAAGCTGTGTTTTCCAGCTTCAAAGCATCTGACAGCTGATTCAAAAAGTGAATCCGTTTGTTCAGTGAGTCAACGATTGTGACGTGAAGGTGAGGAAAGCAGATTTTTATCGGAAGGCTTGGAAATCCGGCGCCCGCTCCAACATCACAGAGACTGTTCATCTTTTTGAAATCAACATAAAAAGAAGCGGCGATGGAATCGTAAAAATGCTTTAAATACACTTCTTTTCTCTCGGTAATCGAGGTTAAATTCATTTTTTCGTTCCACTCAACAAGCCATTCGTAATAGGTCTCAAATTGCTCCAGCTGGAAGGAGGAAAGGGAGATGCCTTTCTCCTCCAAACCGGCTGTAAATTGCTCAATGTTCATGCCGTCACCCTTTCTATTCCGCAACCTTGGCAATCCGTCCCTGCTCTAAGTAGACGAGCAGAATGGAAATATCAGCAGGATTGACGCCGGAAATCCGTGAGGCTTGTGCGACCGACAGCGGTCTGACCTCTTTCAATTTTTGGCGCGCTTCCGTTGCAATACCTTTGATCGCGTCATAGTCGATTCTGTCAGGAATCTTTTTGTTTTCCATTTTCTTTAGTTTTTCGACCTGCTGCAAGGACTTTTCAATATATCCTTCATACTTAATTTGAATTTCAACCTGTTCAGCAACGTCGCCGGCGACTTTTTGTTCAGGCGGCGCAAGAGCAGTAACGGTTTCATAATTCATTTCCGGCCGCTTCATCAGGTCGGTCGCGCGAATGCCGTCTTTGAGCTCGCTGCCGCCCAATGAACGGATATATTCCTGATTTTCCTTTGTCGGTTTGATAATAACAGAATGAAGGCGTTTTTTCTCTGCTTCAATGGCCGCTTTTTTCTCTTGGAACTTTTGATATCGTTCTTCAGAAATCAAGCCGATTTGATAGCCGATCTCGGTCAGGCGCAAGTCTGCATTGTCGTGACGCAGAAGCAGCCTGTACTCCGCACGCGAAGTCAGCAGGCGGTACGGTTCGTTTGTTCCTTTCGTCACAAGGTCGTCGATCAATACGCCGATATAAGCGTCAGAACGGCTGAGAATGACCTCTTCTTTGCCAAGCGCTTTCCGGCCCGCATTGATGCCGGCCATAATTCCCTGTCCGGCCGCTTCTTCATAGCCTGATGTTCCGTTAATCTGTCCGGCTGTGAAGAGTCCCGGAATTTTTTTCGTTTCCAGTGTCGGCCACAGCTGTGTCGGTACGATCGCATCATATTCAATCGCGTATCCTGCCCGCATCATTTGCACATTTTCAAGACCGGGAATAGTTGAAAGCATTTTTCGCTGCACATCTTCCGGAAGACTTGTCGACAATCCCTGGACATATACTTCCTGGGTGTTGCGCCCTTCAGGCTCAAGGAAGATCTGGTGTCTCGGCTTGTCGTTAAAGCGGACGACCTTGTCTTCAATAGAAGGACAATATCTTGGCCCCGTTCCTTTAATCATACCGGAATACATCGGTGAGCGATGCAGATTGTTGTCAATGATTTCGTGCGTTTCCGGACTTGTATATGTGAGCCAGCATGGAAGCTGGTCTGTAATATATTCCACCGTCTCATACGAAAAGGCCCGCGGCACTTCATCGCCGGGCTGAATTTCCGTTTTGCTGTAGTCAATTGAATGGCTGTTGACCCGCGGCGGCGTTCCTGTTTTAAAGCGGACGAGATCAAAGCCGAGCTCTTCAAGATGTTCTGACAGCTTGATGGACGGCTGCTGGTTGTTCGGTCCGCTCGAGTATGACAGATCACCAAGAATGATTTTTCCTCTCAAAAATGTCCCCGTCGTCAGAACAACGGTCTTAGAACGGTACTCCGCCCCTGTTTGGGTTACAACGCCCCGGCATTCCCCGTCTTCAATAAGAAGGCGTTCGACCATTCCTTGCAGCATGGTCAAATTCGGTTCATTTTCAAGTGTCTTTTTCATTTCATGCTGATATTGGAATTTATCAGCCTGAGCCCGCAGCGCCCGGACGGCAGGTCCTTTTCCTGTATTTAAAAGCCTCATTTGAATATGAGTTTTATCGATATTTTTAGCCATTTCCCCGCCGAGCGCATCGATTTCGCGGACGACGATTCCTTTTGCAGGTCCGCCGACAGACGGGTTACATGGCATGAAAGCAACCATATCAAGGTTGATCGTTAAGACAAGCGTTTTTGCGCCTTGTCTGGCTGACGCCAGCGCCGCTTCAACACCGGCGTGTCCGGCGCCGACGACAACGACGTCATATTGGCCTGCTTCATAGCCCATATGCTTTGTTCCTCCTTTATTTTCCTAAGCAAAATTGAGAGAAGAGCTGATCGATCAGGCTTTCGTGTACAGCATCGCCAATGATCTCTCCGAGAACTTCCCAGCATCTTGTTAAATCAATTTGAACCATATCGATCGGGACATCGTTTTCGATGCCCTCCAATGCGTCAGTAATGGCGCGCTTCGCCTCATGCAGCAGTGAGATGTGCCTTGTATTGCTGACATATGTCAAGTCGCCGCTCTCGATCGTTCCTGTGAAAAACAGCGATTGAATGGCTTCCTCCAGCTCATCAATCCCTTCCTCTTTCAATAAGGATGTCGTGACGACAGGCTGATTTCCCGCCAATTCCCGAACCCGATCAAGATCAAGCTTTTGCTCAAGATCGGTCTTATTGACGATGACGATGATGTCCATTCCCTTCGTTGCTTCAAAGAGCTTGATGTCTTCTTCCGAAAGGGGCTCGCTGTAATTGAGGACAAGCAAAATCAAATCGGCTTCTTTTAATACCTGTCTTGAACGTTCAACGCCGATTCGTTCGACGATGTCTTCGGTCTCACGGATCCCGGCTGTATCGACAAGCCGCAGCGGCACGCCCCTGACATTCACATATTCTTCAATGACATCCCGCGTCGTACCCGGAATGTCCGTTACAATCGCTTTTGTCTCATGGACGAGACTGTTTAAAAGCGAGGACTTGCCGACATTTGGCCGCCCGATGATAACCGTCGAGATGCCTTCTCTTAATATTTTACCCTGCTCTGAAGTCGTCAGCAGCGCCTCGATTTCCTTTTTGACCTTTGTCGCCTTTTCAATCAGCATCTTATGGGTCATTTCTTCGACATCATCGTATTCCGGATAGTCTATATTCACTTCAACATGGGCCAATGTTTCAAGAATCTCGGCTCGCAACCGTTTGATCAGTGAAGACAGCCTTCCTTCCATCTGATTCATGGCCACATTCATAGCGCGGTCTGTTTTGGCCCTGATGAGATCCATGACAGCCTCAGCCTGGGAAAGATCGATTCTTCCGTTCAAAAAGGCTCTTTTCGTAAATTCCCCCGGTTCCGCAAGGCGCGCTCCCTCTCTCAAAACGAGCTGAAGCACCTGGTTGACGGTTACAATTCCGCCATGGCAGTTGATTTCTACAATATCTTCCCGCGTAAAAGTTTTCGGCGCTTTCAGTACTGAAACCATGACTTCTTCCACGACTTTTTCCGTTTCGGGATCAACGATATGACCGTAGTTAATCGTATGTGAATCGACGGAACTCAGCCTTTTCCCGCGGGGTCCTTTATATACTTTATCGGCGATCGCAAGAGCCTCAGGGCCGCTCATCCGGACGATCGCAATCGCCCCTTCTCCCATCGGCGTTGAAATCGCAGCGATGGTATCCATGGCTTTCACCTCTCTTTTTCATTCCTCTATCTATTATCCCCATTTGTCCGGATCATCTTCCAAACATCGTATATGGATGAAAAACTTTTATTGTAATCAAAATTTAAAGATAACATAGTTTCAATTGAAGTGGAAGTGACTTGAACCGTTATCCACAACCGTTCTAAGCCATCATTACTTACTTTAACTTATCCACATGTGAATAACAATTAAATTTCATTTTCATCAACAGCTTACACCGAAGAAACTAAAGCTTAAACCAATTTGGTCTGCATTTATCGATTTTGCAACGGCAAAAAACCGAAGCCCCAATTTTGGGAACTTCGGTTTTCATGTTATTTTTTATATGAGATGACAAGGTGCCGGTTATGGTCTTCTCCGGTAGAATAAGTTTCGATATGCTGCGAGTAGCCCGCAAGCGTATCATGGATGACCTTGCGCTCACTGGAAGGCATCGGCTCCAGGTGAATGTCTTTTTTCTGCCTGGCCGCCTGGTCAGCAAGCTTCAATGCAAGCTGAGCCAGTGTTTCCTTCCGCTTTGCGCGGTATCCTTCGGCGTCAACCACCGCTTGGATATATTTGTCGGAATGACGATTGAGCACGAGCTGCGTCAGCGTTTCAAGGGCATTTAAAGTTTGTCCCCTTTTTCCAATTAAAAGGGCTGTTTTATCGCCTTTCAACTGAAAAACCACTCGTTTTGACTCCTCTTCTGCCGTCACCTGGGCTTGTATTCCCATATTCGAAATTACATTTTCCAAATACTGTTTCGCTTCTTTAACCGGGTCTATTTTTTCCCGAATGTTCACGACTGCAGACCGATGACCGAAAATGCCGAATAATCCCTTTTTTCCTTCATCAACTACGTCGACTTCGACATCATCTGCATGAAGGCCCAGCTGTTCAAGCCCGGATTGCACTGCTTCATCGACGGTACGTCCAGTAGCAGTCAGTTCCTTCACTTTTTCTTACCTCCGGATTTTTTTCCTCCGGCTGCCGCTTCCTGCCTCTCTGCCTTTAAATCAGGCCCTTTGATAAAGAAGGTTTGAGCAATCATGAATAAGTTACCGACTACCCAGTACAGGGAAAGAGCCGCCGGGAAACTGACCGCAAATACAACGATCATGATCGGCATCAGCCAAAGCATCATCGCCATCTGCGGATTTTGCTGCGCTGTTCCCGCCATCATCAGCTTTTGCTGAATGAATGTGAACACACCGGCGAGAATCGGCAAAATGAAATACGGATCACGCTCCCCAAGGTCAAACCATAAAAAGCTGTGTTCTGCGATTTCCCGCGTTCTCATAATGGCATGATAGAATCCGATTAAAATCGGCATTTGAATTAAGATCGGGAAACATCCGGCAAGCGGGTTAACCCCGTGCTTCTGCATGAGAGCCATCGTTTCCTGTTGAAGCTTCTGCTGCGTTTTTTGATCTTTAGAACTGTATTTTTCGCGAAGTTTTTGCATTTCAGGCTGGAGGGCCTGCATCGCTTTCGAACTCTTCGTCTGCTTGATCATCAGCGGCAAAATTAAAAGTCTGACTAAGATCGTGACGATGATAATCGCGAGTCCGAAGTTTTCATTCGTTAAATTTGCTACATACGTGATCAGCTGTGACAGCGGGTATACGATATACGTGTTCCAAAACCCTTCGCTTTCTGCAGTGATCGGCTGGTTGATTTCCGTACATCCAGCTAACAGCACGATAACGCCGATCATACTGAACAATAATAAAATTCGCCTCTTCAACAATATTTCCTCCTAAATCTTCATTCTTCAACCGGTGTTATTCGGTTATGACCATTAAAAAGACATACTTTCTCGTATTTTATCATCTTTCTCCCCGAATGGGCGACGACATTTTTCAGGAGCTAAAGGAAGCGCTTAAAAATGAGGGCCATAACATCTTTTTAACCCGGACTATGATGGCTGATTCGGTTTTTTCCGGTAGACAAACGACTTTCTGAAAAGGTGCTGCAAACTTTTTTTCGTCTCTTCATATGACAATTCAGCTGCAGGCTTTCTTGCGATGATAATGTAGTCATTTTCTTGTTTTAACAGATCCCGCTCTTCTTGGATGACCTGGCGAATCAGCCGCTTTACCCGGTTGCGCACGACTGCGTTTCCGATTTTCTTGCTGACCGACAGTCCCACCCGAAACTCTTTCGCCTCAGGCTGGTGAAGCACGTATAAAACATATTGCCGGTTTGCCATCGATTTGCCTTTTTTAAATACTTTTTGAAAATCTTCATTTTTCTTTAATCGATTTCGCTTTTTCATATCTTCTTTCACTCCGATAACAAGCTGGCAAATGGGCCTGGTCATTCCTCTATGTAAAAAAGACCACTGACATTATTCAGTGGCCTAAGCTGATAATACTTTTCTTCCTTTGCGGCGACGACGTGCTAATACAAGACGTCCATTTTTAGAACTCATACGGCTGCGAAAGCCATGAACTTTGCTGCGCTTACGGTTATTTGGTTGAAATGTTCTTTTCATGTATGACACCTCCCTCGAGGAATAGCTGTTAAAGACAGTCTAATTTATTATATTGGGATGAGCAGTTCATTGTCAACTTCGCTCACACATTTCTTTTTTGCACCATAATAGGATAACACATATCAATTTTCTTCGAAAGCCTAATTTCATTTTTCCTCAATTTTAGCTTAAAAGATTTTTTTGGAAGCGGGAAAATGGAATGAGCGCAGCGAAAAAAAGCCAATGTGGATATCTTTCGCCTCGTTTTTTCTATCCACAATCATTATCGACAACATTTTCACAAAACTAACTGCTGTGGACAATATTTCTTCAACAGTTTGTATAGTGTGTGGATAAGTTCCTCGCAACCATTGCAACCACTCGCTTATTCTGATATTATATTTGTGTTTTAACTCTTGATAACAAATTGGCTGCCAATCCATTATCCACAAACTGTGGATAAGTTGTGGAAAGTTTTTTCACAGGGTGTGCAGTAATTTGTCCACATCTTGTGAAGAATGTCGAAAAGACGTTTTTCTACTATATTATATGTTTTCAACATTTCATTAACGAATGGACTCATCCATTTGCTCTTTTTTTGTGTTCTATAACAGGTTGGACAAGCAAATATTGCTGGTAAAGGAGGGACGAACCGCCATTATGAAAAACATATCGGATCTTTGGAATCAAGCTTTGGGGCAGATCGAAAAAAAATTGAGCAAACCCAGCTTTGAAACATGGATGAAATCGACAAAGGCCCATTCATTGCAGGGCGATACGCTGATCATCACCGCACCGAACGAGTTCGCCAGAGACTGGCTTGAATCAAGATACCTGCACCTGATCGCCGATACGATCTACGATCTGACAGGAGAAGAATTGAGCATTAAATTTGTCATTCCTCAGAATCAAAATGAAGAAGATTTTATGCCTAAGTCTCCAATAAAAAAAATGTCGAAAGAAGAACCGGCTGATTTTCCGCAAAACATGCTGAATCCCAAATATACATTCGATACGTTCGTTATCGGTTCAGGAAACCGATTCGCCCATGCGGCGTCTTTGGCAGTGGCCGAAGCCCCGGCGAAAGCTTACAATCCGCTGTTTATTTATGGGGGAGTCGGACTTGGAAAGACTCACTTAATGCATGCGATCGGGCACTATGTCATCGATCACAATCCATCTGCAAAAGTGGTTTATTTGTCATCTGAGAAATTTACAAATGAGTTCATTAACTCGATCCGTGACAATAAAGCTGTCGATTTTCGCAATCGCTATCGAAATGTTGACGTTCTTTTGATAGATGATATTCAATTTTTAGCCGGAAAAGAACAAACGCAAGAGGAATTTTTCCATACGTTTAATACGCTGCATGAAGAAACAAAGCAGATCGTCATTTCCAGCGACCGGCCTCCAAAAGAGATCCCAACGCTTGAAGACCGTTTGCGCTCCCGTTTTGAATGGGGATTGATCACAGACATCACGCCTCCTGATCTGGAAACAAGAATTGCGATTTTAAGAAAGAAAGCAAAAGCAGAAGGACTTGATATCCCGAATGAAGTCATGCTTTATATTGCCAATCAGATCGACAGCAATATCAGGGAGCTGGAAGGAGCATTAATCAGGGTTGTCGCATATTCTTCCCTGATCAATAAAGACATCAACGCCGATCTGGCTGCCGAAGCTTTGAAAGATATCATTCCGTCTTCAAAGCCGAAAGTCATTACGATCAAAGACATCCAAAGAATCGTCGGCCAGCAGTTCAATATCAAGCTGGAAGATTTCAAGGCGAAGAAACGGACAAAATCGGTAGCTTTTCCGAGGCAGATCGCTATGTATCTATCAAGAGAAATGACAGATTCTTCTCTTCCGAAGATCGGCGAAGAGTTTGGCGGACGCGACCACACGACGGTCATCCATGCCCATGAGAAAATATCAAAACTGCTGAGCGATGATGAACAGCTCCAGCAGCAGATTAAAGAAATTAAAGAGCAGCTGAGATAAGTGGTGAGCGGGAAAGTGTGAATAACTTGAACATAGTCTTACACAGTCTGTCCACATGTGGATAGGCTGTATTTCCGTTCGTTTTTTACACTTATCCACAAATCCACAGCCCCTACTAGTACTTCTGCTATTTTTATAAAACATAATAATTAATAGATTCCTGCAAGGAGGATGATTATGAAGTTTACAATTCAAAAAGACCGCCTAGTCGAAGGTGTCCAAGATGTGTTAAAAGCCGTTTCTTCAAGAACGACGATTCCGATCTTAACCGGTATTAAAATTGTGGCCTCTGATGAAGGTGTCTCTCTGACGGGCAGCGATTCCGATATTTCGATTGAATCGTTTATCCCGAAAGAAGACGGCGATTTAGAGGTCGTGACAATTGAACAGCCCGGCAGCATTGTGCTTCAAGCCCGTTTTTTCAGTGAAATTGTCAAAAAGCTGCCGATGTCAACGGTGGAAATCGAGGTTCAAAATCAATACTTAACGATCATCCGCTCCGGCAAAGCAGAGTTTAACTTAAACGGTTTAGATGCGAGCGAATATCCGCTTTTGCCGCAAATTGAAGAGCATCACGCTTTTCAAATTCCGACCGATCTGCTGAAAAACCTGATCCGCCAAACCGTTTTCGCAGTGTCCACCTCAGAAACACGCCCGATCTTGACAGGTGTAAACTGGAATGTCGCGGGCGGTGAATTAATATGCACTGCGACGGATAGTCACCGTCTGGCGCTAAGAAAAGCTAAGCTCGACATTCACGAAGACAGTTCTTACAATGTCGTCATCCCAGGAAAAAGCTTAACCGAGCTGAGCAAGATCCTTGATGACCACCAGGAGCTAGTCGATATTGTGATTACCGAAACACAAGTGTTGTTTAAAACAAAAAACGTGCTGTTTTTCTCCAGGCTGCTTGACGGAAACTATCCGGATACAAACCGCCTGATTCCTCAGGAAAGCAAAACGAACCTGATCGTCAATACAAAGGAGTTTCTTCAGGCGATCGACAGGGCTTCGCTCTTGGCGAGAGAAGGACGAAACAATGTGGTGAAACTTTCCGCAGCTGCCAATGAGTCGATCGAAATTTCTTCAAACTCTCCGGAAATCGGAAAGGTTGTCGAGACGGTGAATGCCGAGCAGATTGAAGGGGAAGACTTAAAGATATCCTTTAGTCCGAAATATATGCTGGATGCCCTTAAAGTTCTTGAAGGAGAGGACATTCACGTGAGTTTCACGGGCGCTATGAGGCCTTTTCTGATCCGTACGCCGAATGACGATTCGATCGTCCAATTAATTCTTCCTGTCCGGACGTATTAATTTGTTGGAATAGAAAGTTGCCGGCTGGTCCGGCAGCTTCTCTTATTTTTTCGGGAGAAAAGCGCTCTCGCCCTGCCTTGGTTGTTCATACCGCAAGTTTCCCCTTTCCTTCTTTCCCTGTTTTTTAGTACAATTAGATATTAGTGATATTGAAAGAGGTCGATATAATGACAAAGACGGTGGCTATTGATACAGAGATGATTACCCTCGGCCAGTTTTTGAAATTGGCGGATGTCATTCAGTCCGGAGGAATGGCAAAATGGTTTTTATCGGAATATGAAGTACTCGTCAATGACGAGCCGGATAACCGCCGCGGACGAAAACTGTATGTCGGAGATGTGGTGACGATTGAAGGATTCGGTTCATTTCAAGTCGTCGGCTAAAAGCAGGTGGTATTGATTGTATATCCAAAATCTAACATTGTCGTCTTACCGTAATTATGAGCGCCTTGACCTTCAATTTGAGAACAAAGTGAACGTGATTATCGGAGAGAACGCTCAAGGAAAAACGAATTTGATGGAAGCGATCTATGTGCTTGCGATGGCCAAATCCCATCGGACGTCAAATGATAAAGAACTCATACGATGGGATGAAGACTATGCTAAAATAGAAGGCAGGGTCATTAAAAAAAACGGTTCTGTTCCCATTCAGCTCGTGATTTCCAAAAAAGGAAAAAAAGGTAAAGTTAATCATATTGAACAGCAGAAGCTGAGCCAGTATGTCGGGGCTGTCAACACGATTATGTTCGCGCCGGAGGATTTAAACCTTGTAAAAGGAAGTCCTCAGGTCAGAAGAAGGTTTCTCGATATGGAAATCGGCCAAGTATCACCTGTCTATCTTCATGACCTTTCTCTTTACCAAAAAATCCTTTCACAACGGAATCATTTCCTGAAACAGCTTCAAACGAGAAAGCAAACCGATCAAACGATGCTTGACGTGCTGACGGAACAGCTGACGGAATTCGCAGCAAAGGTTGTGATGAAACGGCTTCAGTTTGTCGATCAGCTTGAAAAATGGGCTCAGCCCATTCATTCCGGAATTTCAAGAGGTCTGGAAGAGCTGACGCTAAAGTATCATACGTCTCTTCACGTATCAGATTCGCCCGATTTGTCGAAAATGATCAATAGTTATCAAGAAACGTTTTCTAAATTAAGAGATAAAGAAATAGAACGGGGGGTATCTCTGTCAGGTCCCCACAGGGATGATGTTCTCTTCTACGTCAATGGCCGTGATGTGCAGACTTACGGATCGCAGGGCCAGCAGCGAACGACTGCATTGTCGCTTAAATTGGCTGAAATCGATTTGATTCAGGAAGAGATAGGAGAATACCCGATTTTGCTTTTGGATGATGTTTTATCAGAGCTGGACGACTATCGGCAGTCTCACTTGCTCCACACCATTCAAGGCCGTGTTCAAACTTTCGTAACAACGACAAGCGTTGATGGAATTGATCATAAAACCTTAAACGAAGCGGAAATCTTTCGAGTTGAAAATGGCACGCTATCGGACTGAGAAAATGGGGTGAGGGATTGTATATCCACTTAGGTGACGATTTTGTCGTCTCAACGCGTGAAATTGTGGCTATTTTTGATTACAAGGCAAAGACATCGCCGATTGTTGAAGAGTTTTTAAACAAGCAAAAACAGCTGATTGTCTCTTCTAACAGCACGCCGAAGTCAATTGTTGTCACATTACAATCGATTTATTTTTCTCCTTTAGCCTCAAGCACGTTGAAAAAACGGGCGCAATCCAAGCCGGAAATCGATTCATAAAAGAATCTTAACTATAAATTTATTATGTTTGAAGAAAAGTGTAGGTGAATGTGCGTGGCAATGGAACAGCAAAATAATTACGATGAAAATCAGATACAGGTTCTAGAGGGATTGGAAGCCGTTCGGAAAAGACCCGGAATGTACATCGGGTCGACAAGCGGCAAAGGTCTGCACCATTTAGTATGGGAAATTGTCGATAACAGCATCGATGAAGCATTGGCCGGTTACTGCACTGAAATCAATGTCGAAATTGAAAAAGACAACAGCATCACTGTAAAAGACAACGGACGGGGGATTCCTGTCGGTATTCACGAGAAGATGGGCCGTCCCGCTGTTGAAGTCATCATGACTGTCTTGCACGCCGGAGGAAAGTTTGACGGAAGCGGATATAAAGTTTCAGGCGGTCTGCACGGCGTTGGTGCTTCTGTTGTTAACGCCCTTTCAACCGAGCTCGATGTAACGGTTTACAGAGATGGAAAAGTCCATTATCAGGAATTTGAACGGGGCGTTCCGAAAGCTGATCTGAAAGTCATCGGAGAGACGGAAGTGACGGGAACGACCACTCACTTCAAGCCTGATCCGGAAATATTCACGGAAACGACTGAATACGACTATGATACGCTTGCCACTCGTGTCCGGGAGCTCGCTTTCTTGACAAAAGGCGTCAAAATCACGATCGAAGATAAACGAGATGGAAAAGAACGCAAGAATGAATACTGCTATGAAGGCGGTATTAAAAGCTATGTTGAACATTTGAACCGTTCGCGGGAAGTTGTTCATGAAGAGCCGGTCTACATTGAAGGATCCAAAGACGGCATTACCGTCGAGGTGGCGCTTCAATACAACGACAGCTATACCAGCAACATTTATTCGTTTGCTAACAACATTCATACGTATGAAGGCGGAACGCATGAAGCCGGCTTTAAGACAGGTTTGACGAGGGTCATCAATGATTACGCGAGAAGAAACGGCGTCTTCAAAGAAAGCGATCCAAACTTAAGCGGGGAAGATGTCCGGGAAGGGTTGACAGCGATCATTTCAATCAAACACCCGGATCCTCAATTTGAAGGTCAGACGAAAACAAAGCTTGGCAACTCAGAAGCGCGTACGATAACAGATGCGCTATTTTCAGAAGCGCTCGAAAAGTTTCTGCTTGAAAACCCGGATTCAGCGAAAAAAATCGTTGAAAAAGGGGTTATGGCTGCCAGAGCACGAATGGCTGCAAAGAAAGCGCGCGAATTGACGCGCAGAAAAAGCGCCCTTGAAGTGTCAAATCTGCCGGGGAAACTGGCTGACTGTTCTTCTAAAGACCCGACGATTTCCGAACTTTACATCGTTGAGGGTGACTCTGCGGGCGGATCGGCAAAACAGGGCCGCGATCGTCATTTCCAAGCCATTTTGCCTTTGAGAGGGAAAATCTTGAACGTCGAAAAAGCACGCCTGGACAAAATTTTGTCCAACAATGAGGTTCGTTCTATGATCACCGCACTTGGCACCGGAATCGGGGAAGATTTCAATCTTGAAAAAGCCCGCTACCACAAAGTCGTGATTATGACGGATGCCGATGTCGACGGTGCCCACATCAGAACATTGCTGCTGACCTTTTTCTACCGCTACATGAGGCAGATCATCGAACAAGGATATGTCTACATCGCTCAGCCGCCGCTTTACAAAATACAGCAGGGGAAACGCGTTGAGTATGCGTACAATGACCAGCAGCTCGAAGAAATTTTAAAAGAGCTTCCGCAAAATCCGAAGCCAGGCCTGCAGCGCTATAAAGGTTTGGGCGAGATGAACGCGACACAGCTTTGGGAAACGACGATGGATCCTGAAACGCGGACATTGCTTCAAGTAACGCTCAAAGATGCGATCGATGCGGATGAAACCTTTGAAATGCTGATGGGCGACAAGGTTGAGCCGCGCCGCAACTTTATCGAAGAGAATGCCCGATATGTGAAGAATTTGGATATTTAATGATTGTAAGACCTTATTTTCGCTTATTTGAAATAAGGTCTTTTCTAGAATGAGCCTTTGGCGCTCTAGTCATTTGATGTGTATAAAATCAAGATTATTGATATAATGGAGAATAGCCTAATTCGTTGAAGAGTATAAATACAAATCTACTCCCACACAACTCATGTAGATTCTCCAGGGAGGTTTTTTAATGAGTGAACAACATAAGCCCCAAGTTCAGGAAGTCAATATCAGTCAGGAAATGCGCACATCTTTTTTAGATTACGCAATGAGTGTTATTGTTTCCCGCGCTCTTCCGGACGTAAGAGACGGTCTGAAGCCGGTGCACAGAAGAATATTGTATGCGATGAACGACCTTGGGATGACAAGTGATAAGCCGTATAAAAAATCCGCGCGTATTGTCGGCGAAGTTATCGGTAAGTACCACCCGCATGGTGATTCTGCTGTTTACGAAGCGATGGTCAGAATGGCGCAGGATTTTAACTATCGGTACATGCTCGTTCAAGGCCACGGAAACTTCGGTTCTGTTGACGGCGACTCGGCTGCGGCCATGCGTTACACAGAAGCGAGAATGTCTAAAATATCAATGGAAATTCTGCGCGACATCAATAAAGACACAATCGATTACCAGGACAACTATGACGGATCGGAAAAAGAGCCGGTTGTCATGCCCGCGAGATTTCCAAACCTGCTTGTCAACGGAGCGGCCGGTATTGCTGTAGGTATGGCTACGAACATTCCGCCGCATCAGCTCGGTGAAGTCATTGACGGGGTCTTGGCGGTCAGCAAGAACCCTGAAATCACGCTGCCGGAATTGATGGAAATCATTCCTGGGCCTGATTTCCCAACAGCAGGGCTGATCTTGGGGAGAAGCGGCATTCGGAAAGCCTATGAAACAGGCCGGGGATCTATTACGCTTCGAGCCAAAGCTCAAATCGAAGAAACATCTTCCGGCAAACCGGTAATCATTATTACGGAAATACCGTACCAGGTGAATAAAGCTAGGCTGATCGAAAAAATCGCGGATCTAGTGCGCGATAAGAAAATCGACGGCATTACGGATCTCCGCGATGAATCAGACCGAAACGGAATGCGCATCGTCATTGAACTGAGAAGGGACGCAAACGCTAATGTACTGTTAAATAACTTGTACAAGCAGACCGCTCTTCAAACATCATTCGGCATTAATCTTTTGGCGCTTGTTGACGGACAGCCGAAAGTATTGAGCCTGAAGCAGTGTCTGGAGCATTATCTTGACCATCAAAAAGTCGTGATCAGAAGGCGCACGGCATTCGAGCTTCGCAAAGCGGAAGCGCGGGCCCATATTCTTGAGGGCTTGAGAGTGGCGCTTGATCATCTTGATGAAGTTATTTCCCTAATTAGAAATTCGCAAACGGCTGAAATCGCAAAAAACGGATTGATCGAGAAGTTTTCTTTGACCGAAAAACAGGCTCAAGCGATTTTGGACATGCGTCTTCAGCGTTTAACAGGACTGGAACGCGAAAAAATCGAAGAGGAATATCAAGGCCTTGTTGAGTTGATTGCAGAGCTAAAAGCCATCTTAGCAGACGAAGAAAAGGTTCTTGAAATCATTCGGGAAGAGCTTACGGAAGTTAAAGAGCGCTTTAATGATGAGCGCCGTACAGAAATCGTGACATCAGGCCTTGAGACGATTGAGGACGAAGATCTCATCACGCGCGAGAATATCGTTGTGACTTTAACCCATAACGGATATATCAAACGTCTGCCTTCCTCCACTTACCGCAGCCAAAAACGGGGCGGGAAAGGCATTCAGGGCATGGGGACAAACGAAGACGACTTCGTTGAACACCTGATTTCAACATCCACCCATGACACCATTCTCTTCTTTTCAAATAAAGGGAAGGTGTACCGTGCGAAAGGATATGAGATCCCTGAATTCGGACGGACAGCAAAGGGAATTCCGATTATTAACCTGCTTGAAGTGGAAAAAGGAGAATGGATCAACGCGATTATCCCGGTAAGCGAATTTGATGACGAGTCTTATTTGTTCTTCACGACAAAACACGGAATATCAAAACGCACGCCGCTTTCCCAATTCGCGAATATCCGCAATAACGGATTGATCGCCTTAAGCCTCCGCGATGAGGATGAATTGATGGCCGTCCGCCTGACGGACGGAAATAAACAAATGATTATCGGTACGAAGAACGGTCTGCTGATCCGTTTCCCTGAAACAGATGTAAGGCAAATGGGAAGAACAGCAGCCGGCGTTAAAGGCATCACTCTGACAGATGACGATGTTGTCGTCGGCATGGAGATTTTGGAAGAGGATTATCATGTGCTAATCGTAACTGAAAAAGGCTACGGAAAACTGACGCCGGCTTCAGAATACAGGGTTCAAAGCCGTGGAGGAAAAGGGCTGAAAACCTGCAAAATCACCGAAAATAACGGATCTCTTGTGACAGTGAAAGCAACAACAGGAGAAGAAGATTTAATGATCATCACTGCCAGCGGCGTGATCATTCGGATGGATATTAAAGATATTTCCACGACCGGCCGCGTCACTCAGGGTGTGCGTCTTATCCGCTTAGGTGAACAAGAGCATGTCGCGACTGTCGCTTTAGTTGAAAAAGATGAAGAGAACGATGCAGAAGAACAGGAACAGGAAGCAGACGAATCATAAAAACATGCAGCCAAAGGGCTGCATGTTTTTCTATTCAAATTCAAATATTATCTTTTCATCAGAAAGATCATGTGCTATAATTTCTTTTGGTCGCTTATAAAAGTAACAACAAAAACTTTTTCAAAAAAAGTATTGACCGCTTGTCTCATAAATGTTATATTTAAGTGGTCGCTTTGAGAGCGGCAACGAAGTTCTTTGAAAACTAAACAAGACAAAACGTACCTGTTAATTCATTAAATAAATCGCACATGCGAATGTGCGTAGTCATTATCAAACTTCATGGAGAGTTTGATCCTGGCTCAGGACGAACGCTGGCGGCGTGCCTAATACATGCAAGTCGAGCGGACCGACGGGAGCTTGCTCCCTTAGGTCAGCGGCGGACGGGTGAGTAACACGTGGGTAACCTGCCTGTAAGACTGGGATAACTCCGGGAAACCGGGGCTAATACCGGATGCTTGATTGAACCGCATGGTTCAATTATAAAAGGTGGCTT